>CAMDFO010000071.1 GCA_945897515.1 Rhodoplanes serenus
GGAGACCTTCGTCGTCGGCCGCGACGGCCGCATCGCCTACAAGCTGGTGGGCCCGATCACACCGGAAAACCTCGAATCCGCGCTCAAGCCGGCGATCGAGAAGGCGCTGAACAACCGGTGAATGATGGTGACAACCCCCTAGCCCGGCCGTCCCCCGGCAGGCGAATCGCCTAGGCTTTCGAAATCGTAGCCAGTGGGATTCGCCGGGGACGATCCATGCCGATCTTCCTGTTTCGCAACAACGACACCGGAATCGACTATTGCGTGACGGACACCAAGTCCGGCAGCAAGCTGCCGTCGTTGCGCCACCACGCGGAATGGGAATTCCAGACCGAGCTGCAGAACTCGATGCACGCTGCGGTCTTCGGCCTGATGAATTTCGAGGCCGCCAGACGGAAAATATCGAGCCGGGGTTACGCGCAATACTCCGACGGCCGCCGCCTGCGGAACCTGGCCGAGCTCAACCCGGATTAGCGCTATTCGCCGCCAGTTTTCTTCGGCGTGGCGTCGTACTTCACCAGCACCGGATATTGCAGGGCCGCGAAAACAAACGTCAGCGGCAGCACGCCGAACACCTTGAACGCGACCCAGGTGTCGGTCGATTGCGTGCGCCAGACGATCTCGTTGAGCACAGCCAGCACCAGAAAGAACGTGGCCCAGCGCACCGTCAGCTTGCGCCAGCCTTCGTCCGTCAGATGGAACATCTGATCGAACACGATCGCCAGGAACGGCTTGTTGAAGATCAGGCCGACGAACAGCACCGCGGCGAACAGCACATAGATGATGGTCGGCTTGAGCTTGATGAAAAGCTCGTCCTGCAGGAACAGCGTCAGGCCGCCGAACACCACCACGACGAAGGCCGACACCACCGCCATCACCGGCACCCGGCGGGTCAGCGCATAGGAGATCGCGAGCGCAACCACGATCGCCGCCATGAACACCGCAGTGGCGACGAAGATGCCGGCGCGCTCGCCGCTCGCAATCGCCGCCGGCATGAACGGCCGCAGCATCGGCTCGAAGATCGCCGGCCGCGAGTTGGCCAGGAAGAACAGCAGCAGAGGGCCCAGTTCGAGCGTGAACTTGAGCAGCGGATTGAGTTGCGGTTTGGCGGTTTCGGTCATGCGCTGTCTCTAGCTCGATCCTGCCGCGATGTCATTGCCGCTTTCCAAACCAAGCGCCGCCCTTGATCGCCAGGGCGATCGTCGTTCCGAAAGCCAGGAGCGCCAAGCCGAGCACCAGGAACACCAACGTTAGGTTGCCGGTCCAGCGCAGGATCAGCCAGCCGCCGCCGACGGCGATGACCATGCGCAGAACGCCCGCCAGCAGCGGCCATTTCAACGCGCCGGCGCCCTGCGAGGCGAAATACAGCGCCATGCCGAGCCCGAAGAAGCCGTAGAACGGCCCGACCACGCGCAGATAGGCGGTGCCCGCCTCGATCACTGCCGGATCGCTGGCGAACAGCGATAGCCACGCCGCAGGCCATAGCGCCGCCGACAGTCCGACGGCCTCGGTCAGCGCGAACGACACCCAGCCGCCGATCCATGCGGCGCGCAGCGCGCGTTCGCGGTTGCCGGCACCGATGTTGGTGCCGACCAGCGCGACCAGCGCGCCGCCGAAACCGAACGACAGCGGGATCAGCATGTATTCCAGGCGCGTGCCGATGCCGTAGCCGGCGACGGCGGCGGTGCCGAATGCCGCGGCCAGACCGGTGGTCAGCGCGATGGTGACGTTGGTCATCAGCGCGATCACCGAGGCGACGGCGCCGACCCGGAAAATGTCGAAGAACAGCGGCCAGCGCAGCTTGGTGTGAAGCAATCGCGGCCGCACGACGCTGCGCCCCGACCACAAGTATGCCGCGTAGATCGCAGTGCCGACGCCGTAATAGATCAAGAGCGCAATCGCACCGCCCGCGACGCCCAACTCAGGAAACGGCCCGACGCCGAAGATCAGGCACGGCGACAGCGGAATCAAAAGCGCCGCGCCGATGATCGTCACCGCTGCGGGGACGTGCGTGTTACCGGTGCCGCGGATCACGTTCAGCAGCACATTGAACATCCAAATCAGGATCACGCCGCCGAACAGGATGTTGGAATAGGTGAGCGCTATCTCCAGCGCCGCGCCGCTGCCGCCGAGCGCGGCGTAGAGCCACGGCCCGCCCGCCAGGACCGCGATCATGAAGAAGGCCGCAAAGATCGCGCCGATGACCAGCGCGTGCAGCACGATGGCGTTGGCGTCGTCGCGCCGGCCGGCGCCGAGCGCGCGCGCCACCGCCGAAGAAATGCCACCGCCCATCGCGCCGCCAGACATCATCTGCATCAGCATGAGGCCGGGAAACACCAGCGACACCCCGGCGATGGCATCGGTGCCGAGCTTGGCCATGAAGTAGATATCGATCAGGCCGATCGAACCCTGGATCGTCGTCGTGACGACGTTCGGGATCGCCATCCGCAGCAAGGTCGGAAGGATCGGCGCTTCAAGCAGCGTGCGGGTGCGGGGGTCCAAGTGTTGCTCGATTCCTGTCGTTACATTCTAGCGGCGTCATGGCCGGGCTTGTCCCGGCCATCCACGTCTTGGACACAAGGAAAACGTGGATGCCCGGGACAAGCCCGGGCATGACGTGGAGAGAACGGAGCTATGTCTCGATCCCCGCAATCGCCTTGGCAAACTCCTTTGCCTCGAACGGCTGGAGATCGTCCACGCCCTCACCGACGCCGATGAAATGGATCGGCAGTGCGAACTTCTGCGCGATGGCGACCAGGATGCCGCCGCGCGCGGTGCCGTCGAGCTTGGTCATCGCGAGCCCTGTCACGCCGGCGATCTTGCCGAACACCTCGACCTGCGAGAGCGCGTTCTGGCCGACGGTGGCGTCGAGCACCAGCAGCACCGCATGCGGCGCGCCGGCGTCGACCTTCTTGATGACGCGGACGACCTTTTGCAGTTCGTCCATCAGTTCGGCGCGGTTCTGCAGCCGGCCCGCGGTGTCGACGATCAGCACGTCGGCGGCTTCGGCCTTAGCGGCGGTGACCGCGTCGAACACCAGGCCGGCTGGATCGGCGCCCTGCTCGCCCGCGATCACCTTGGCGCCGGTGCGGGTGCCCCAGATCTTGAGCTGCTCGATGGCGGCGGCGCGGAACGTGTCGCCGGCCGCGAGCATGACCTTGCGGCCCTCGGCCAAGAATTTCGACGCGAGCTTGCCGATTGTGGTGGTCTTGCCCGAGCCGTTGACGCCGATCACCAGCAGGACAAACGGCTTCGCTCCGCCAATGGTCAGCGGCTTCGCGACGGGTGCGAGGATTTTCTCGACCTCGGCGGCGAGCACGGCCTTCACCTCGTCGGCCGAGATCGCCTTGTCGTAGCGGCCCTGACCCAGCGCCTCCGCGACCTGGCCCGCCACCGCAACACCGAGATCGGCGCGGATCAGCGCCTCCTCGATCTCCTCGACCATGGCGGCGTCGAGCTTGCGCTTGCTCACCAGGTCAGTGAGCGCGGTCCCGAGCGCCGACGACGTGCGCTTGAGCCCGCCGGTGAGCCGGCCCCACCAGCCGCGTTTTTCGGTGCTGTCACTCATGTCCGCTGCCGTGATACCCGTTCCGTCATGACACCGGAAGAGATGGTGAGCCGCCTGCTCTACCGCGATGGGCTGATGTTGATCATCGACAAGCCCGCGGGCCTGTCCGTGCACAAGGGACCGCCGGGACGGGGCGGCGGACCAAGCCTGGAGGATCATTTCGACGTGCTGCGCTTCGGCCTGCCGCGCATGCCTTCGCTCGCGCACCGGCTCGACAAGGAAACCTCCGGTTGCCTGGTGCTCGGCCGCCATCGCAAGGCGCTGGCCAACCTGGGCGACCTGTTCCGCTACAACAAGGTCGGCAAGACCTATTGGGCCGTGGTGGAGGGCGGTCCCGCCGCCGACGAGGGCCGCATCGACCTGCCGCTCGGCAAACGCGACGACAACCGCGGCTGGTGGATGAAACATGATCCGAACGGGCTGCCGTCATCGACGATATGGAAGGTGATGGGGCGAACGGAGGGTCTGACCTGGCTCGCGCTGGAGCCGATCACCGGCCGGACCCATCAATTGCGCGTGCACTGCGCCGAGACCGGCTTTCCGATCCTGGGCGACGACATCTACGGCAAGGCCCCGCGCAGAGGCGGACCGGGACTGCATCTGCACGCGCGCGAGATCGTGGTGCCGCTCTACAAGAACAAGCCGCCGATCAAGGTCACCGCGCCGGTGCCGCCGCATATGCGCGAGCGGCTGACAGCGTGCGGATGGAAAGGGGAAGAAAGTCTCGTGTCCCGGGCGAGTGAAGCGAGACCCGGGACCCCGGTTTCGTAAACTCAGAGACAGAAAGCTGGGTCCCGGTTCTGCAGCGCACCACTTCGTGCTGCGCTGCGCCCGGGACACGCGTGGCGAGACTCAATAAATCGTCGCCTTCATCCGCTCCGGCGCGATGCGGTCGTGCTCTGGACCGCCGAGCTTGCCGCCGGTGATCTCGGCGAGAATCTTGCCGGGCGTCGGCAGCGTCGAACGCTCGACCTTGGTGGCCGGGTCCCACAGCTTCGAACGCACGATTGCCTTGGCGCACTGGAAGAACACTTTCTCCACTGCCACAACCAGCACGCAGCGCGGCGCCTTGCCCTGGATCGCGAAGCTCGCGCACAGCTCAGGGTCGGTCGAGATCGTGACGCGGCCCATGATCCGGATGGTCTCGCTGACGCCGGGAATGAGAAACAACAGCGCGACGCGCGGGTCGTGGATCAGGTTGCGCATGCTGTCGATGCGGTTGTTGCCGCGGCGATCGGGAACGACGACGGTGTGCTCGTCGAGCACGCGCACGAAACCTGCCGGATCGCCGCGCGGCGAGCAATCGAGTCCTTCGGGGCCGTTGGTCGCCAGCGCGCAGAACGGCGATGCCTCGATCAGCGTGCGATAGGCCGGGGTGATGCGCTCGACCTCCTTGGCCAGCGCCGGCGGATACGGCGGCTCTTCGAACAGCGCCTCAAGCTGGGCCATCGTGGAAATGACGTGATTGGAGCCATTGACCGCCATGCTTCTCTCCCCTGCTTCGCGCGCTTCTAGCACACCACCGGATGCGCGGCGCGCATAGCCCCGCCGCGGCAAAGATGGGTCTGGATAAAGTGGCAGGACAGCCGATAATCGCCGCAGCCGGGAGAAATGCCATGTTCGATCTGCTCTGGAAACGCTGGGCTTTCGCCGCCGTCGCATCGATCGCCTTCGCAGGCGCCGCCGCGGCGCAGGACTATCCCAGCCGTTCGATCCGCCTGATCGTGCCTTATGGCGCTGGCGGCGCGTCTGACGTGATGGCGCGCTATCTCGGCCAGAAGCTTTCCGAAACGCTGGGACAGCCGGTCGTGGTCGAGAACATGCCGGGAGCGGCGGGGACCGCCGCCTACATCGCGATCGCGAAGGCTGCGCCCGACGGCTACACGCTCGGCTATGCCACGTCATCGCTTGCCATCAACGCCGTGCTCAAGCCGCAGCTTGGCTACGATCCGATCCGGGACTTCCTGCCGATCACCAACTTCGTCGAAATCCAGAACGTCATGGTGGTTCCGGCGTCGTCGCCCTGGAAGACCGTCAAGGACCTGATCGCCGACGCCAAGGCGAAGCCGGGCCAACTGAACTATGTCTCACTCGGGCCGGGCTCGACGCCGCATCTGTCGGCTGAGCTGTTCACGTCGGCGGCCGGGATCAAGGCCCAGCAGGTGCCTTACAAGCAGACCACCCAGGCCTACACCGACCTGCTGGAAAACCGAGTGCAGTTCTGGATCGCGTCGATGCCGAGCACGCTCACGCACGTGCAGTCGGGCCGGGCACGGGCGCTCGCGGTCGCCAGCACCAAGCGCTCGACGGCCTACCCGGACGTGCCGACGCTGATCGAGTCCGGCGTTCCGGCGGAATCGACGTTCTGGCAGGGCCTGTTCGCACCCGCCGGTACGCCGAAGCCGATCGTCGACAAGGTCAACGCCGCGGTGCGCAAGCTCATCGCAATGCCCGAGACCAAGGCGTTCTACAGCAAGCTCGGCGCCGAACTAGGGGCCAGCACGCCGGACGAGCTCGCCGCGACCGTGCGCCAGGAAATTGACAAGTGGGCGAAGACCGCCAAGGACATCGGCCTGGTGACGAACTGACGATCAGGCCGCCAGCAGTTGCCGACCGTCATGGCCGGCGACGGAAATATCCAGGAACACCCCAGGCTCCACAGGAGCGTTGAGCCGCACCGGCGTGAACTGCTCGGTCCGGCCGATGCCGCCACGCTCGGTCAGCACGCGGCGGCGTGCGCCGATCTCGCCTTCAAGATAGCACAGCAGCGCATCCTCGCCCTTCGCCCGCAACCGGCGCGCGCGATCCTTCACGACGTCGCCGCGCACCTGCGGCATACGGGCGGCCGGGGTGCCGGGACGCGCCGAGAACGGGAACACATGCAGGTGCGTGAGCCCGCATTCGTCCACCAGATCGAGCGAGCGCGCGAACATGCCATCGGTCTCGGTCGGGAAGCCCGCGATGATGTCGCCGCCGAACACCACGCCAGGACGCAACCGCCGCACCTGATCGCAGAACGCGATGGCGTCGGCGCGCAGGTGCCGCCGTTTCATTCTTTTCAGGATGAGGTCGTCGCCGGCCTGTAGCGACAGGTGCAGGTGCGGCATCAGCCGCGCTTCGTTCGCCAGAGCGTCCAGCAGATCGGCGTCGGCCTCCACCGAATCGATCGACGACAGCCGCAGCCGATCGAGGTCGGGCACCGACTTCAGGATTTCTTTCACCAGCAATCCGAGGCCCGGCCGGTAGCTGGTGATATCCACGCCGGTCAGCACCACCTCGCGATGGCCGTGCTCGACCGATCGCCGCACTTCGGCAACGACCTCCGAGACCGGGACCGACCGCGAATTGCCGCGGCCAAACGGGATGATGCAGAACGTGCAGCGGTGGTCGCAGCCGTTCTGCACCTGCACGAAAGCGCGGGCGTGGCCGCGAAATCCGTCGAGCCGATGCGCGGCGGCATGCTTTACCGCCATGATGTCGCCGACGGCGACCTTGGCGGCATCATCGAGGCCGGCCCAGATTGCGGCGCTGAGCTTTTCCTCGTTGCCGAGCACGCGGTCGACCTCGGGCATGGCGGCGAAGATGTTCGGATCGGTCTGCGCAGCGCAACCGGTGACGACGATGCGCGCGTTCGGCTGCTCGCGACGGATCTTCCGAACGGTCTGCCGCGCCTGGCTCACGGCCTCGGCCGTTACGGCGCAGGTGTTGAGCACGACCGTGCCGGCAAGTCCGGTCGCGCCAGCCTCGCGGCGGATCACCTCGGATTCGACGGCGTTGAGCCGGCAGCCGAAGGTGACGACCTCGACGCTCATGACGCAGCCGAAAACAGTGCCGGATCGAAGGTGCCGTCGAACTCGTGCTGCGCCGGCCCGGTCATCAGCACGTGATCGTCGCGCTCGCGCCATTCGATCATGAGATCGCCGCCGGGCAGCGTGACCTTGACCTTGCGCCCGGTGCGCTTGAGCCGCGCCGCGGCGACCGCGGCCGCGCACGCCGCCGAGCCGCACGCCTTGGTGAGCCCCGCGCCGCGCTCCCAGGTGCGGATCGCGATGTGCTCGCGCGACTTCACCGTGCAGAGCGTGATGTTGGCGCGCTCGGGAAAGATCGGATGATGCTCCAGCATCGGCCCGAACCTGGCGAGATCATAGGCGCTCACATCGTCGACCCAGAAGATCGCGTGCGGATTGCCCATGTTTACAACGGACGGCGAATGCAGGATCGGCTTGTCGATCGGCCCGATCTGCAACTCGATCGCGCGGGTGTCGCGGAATTCCTCCGCCAGCGGAATCTCGTTCCAGGCAAACCGGGGCACGCCCATGTCGACGGTGAACTGCCCGTCTGGATTCTTCCAGGTGTTCACGATGCGGCCCTGCACCTCGAACGACAGCGTGTCCTTGCCGGTTTCCCCGGTGATGAGCGAGGCGATGCAGCGCATGCCGTTGCCGCAGGCGCCCGCCTCCGAGCCGTCGCTGTTGTAGATGCGCACCAGCGAATCGGTGCCCTGCAGCCGCGGCGGATAAAGCGCCATCAACTGGTCGTAGGGCGCGCCCCGAGGCTGCGCGACCGCGCGGGCTTCCGCCGCGCTGATCGGGATCGGCTGGCGGCGCATGTCCACCACCACGATCTCGTTGCCAAGACCGTTCATCTTCACAAAGGCGCGATTGGCGAGCCCGCTCATGTCTGAAATTTCGAGGACCTGATCTGGCCCGGTTTATATGGGCAAAAGGCGGGCATTAGCCAGGGGCCAGCCCGTGGATGACCGCGACGCACCAATTTCATGCCCCGCCGGTATAAGAGGAGGTGCTAGATTCGATTCTTGCCGATCCGCGCCCGACGCATCGCTTACGGAGACCACGAAATGACGCGCCCTTTGTGGGTATTGGCGCTCACGGCCGGATTGATATTCTGCGTTCTGCCGCTGGCCGCGGCGCAGACGCTTGGCCCTGCGCCGGGGGCGCCACAAGCCGCACCGCCGCCCCCTCCCCCGCCCGCAATGGCACGACCGGGCCAGACCGGCGAACCGTTCGGCGAAGAGCTAACGCTCGCGCCGAAGACCATCATCCTGCTCAAGGGCAGCGGGAACTGGGACACCGCATTCGAGACTCTGGTCGACGCCTTCAAGTCGCTTTACGCCTTCCTCGACAAGCAAGGCATCAAGCGCGCCGGACCGTCGATGACGATCTACACCTCGGCGGACGACACCGGCTTCCAGTTCCAGGCCGCGGTGCCCATCGCCGAAGCGCCCAAGGACGCGCCGACCGGCGACATGGAGGTCGGCCAATCGCCCGGCGGCAGGGCCTACAAGTTCCTCCATCGTGGCTCCTACGATTCGATGGACAGCACCTACGAAGCGATCACCAACTTCCTGGATGAGAAGCGGCTCGAGGCCCAGGATCTGTTCGTCGAGGAATACGAGACCGATCCCGTGACCACCGGCGAGGACAAGCTGGTCATCACGGTCTATGTGCCGGTGAAGTGACGACATCTTGACGGCGTCATCCCGTCGCATTTTCGACAGAGAGACCGCCTTCACTCCATGAGCCATTGCACTCACGGAGGAATTTACATGTACGCCATTCTCGCAATCGCCGTCCTTTTGTCACTCGCCGCGCCCGCTGGCGCGCAGGATGTGACGCAGCGGCCGCAAATCAGGGTGTCCGGCGAGGGCACGGTTTCGGTTGAGCCGGATCTCGCGCAGCTTCGGGTTGGCGTCACCACCGACGCCAAGACCGCGCGCGACGCTGCCGACGCCAACAGCCGCGCCATGGCTGCCGTGATGGCGGCGGTAAAGTCGCTCGGGATCGCGGAGCGGGATGTCCAAACCTCGCGCTATGCGATCCAGCCACTCTACGAGCAGGGCGGCCAACCCGGGCGAAACCGCATCAGCGGTTTCCAGGCGGTCAATTCGCTGATGCTCAAGCTGCGCCAGCTCGACCGGGTCGGCGAAGTCATCGACAAGCTGACGGCCGCCGGCGCGAACACCTTGAGCGGCGTCGAGTTCATCGTATCCGATCCGTCGAAGCATCTCGACGAGGCACGCACCCAGGCCATTGCCGACGCGCGCCGCAAGGCGGAGCTTTATGCCAAGGCGGCGGGTGTCGCGCTCGGCCAGCCGTTCAGCATCATCGAGCAATCCGCCAACATGCATAATCCGCCGATGATGATGGCGCGTAGCGCGGCCGCGGTTGAAACCCCGATTGCCGCCGGCGAGCGGACACTGCGGGTGTCGGTCAGCGTCGGCTTCGATCTGCCACGGTAGTCAGAACTCCCACGCTTCGCCGGGCGCAAGCGTGCGAAAGCGCGTAGCCGCGATTCCGGCGTTGTCGCGCGCCGCCGCCAAGCCAAGCTTCGGCGCATCGAATGCCTCGTCGGTGAGCTGGAACGTGCCAAAGTGGTGCGCCAGCCCGACTTCCGCGCCGCAATCCGCCAGCGCCTGCACGGCCTCTTCCGGGTTCATGTGCATGTCACGCATGAACCAGCGCGGCTCGTAGGCTCCGATCGGCAGCACGGCCAGGCGGAACGGGCCATAAAGTTCGCGCGCGGTGCGGAAATGATTGCCGTCGCCATAGCCGGAATCGCCGACATGATAGATGCGGCCGGCCGGCGTCTCGATCACGAACGCCGCCCACAGCGCCTTGTTTCGATCGGTCAGGCCGCGTGCCGACCAATGCCGCATCGGCGCAAGCGTGACCGCAACACCGGGCGCGAGCTCGATACGCGCGCCCCAATCGAAGGTTTCGCAACGGATCGCCGGGTCGTGCGCATGCATGACGGTATCGTTGCCAAGCGGCGCAATCACGCGCGGACGGTGCACCGCCGCCAGCCGCGACAGGGTCAGGCAGTCGAGATGATCCCAGTGATTGTGCGATACCAGCACCGCATCGATCGGCGGCAGCGCATCGAAGGCGATGCCGGGCTCGTGCACGCGCTTGGGGCCGGCGAAGCTGAACGGCGACACGCGGTTCGACCACACCGGATCGGTGAGGATGTTGAGCCCGTCCGCCTGGATCAGCAGCGTGGCGTGGCCCACGAACGATACGCGCAGGTTTGTCCCGCTCACGCGCGGCGGCGGGCGATCGGCCTGGATGTCCAGCCGCTTCGGCCACCCGCTGAGCGAGCGCGACGACCACCAGCGCAGGAGATCGGCGAACGATTTCGGATACGAGCCGTGCTGGTCGAAAAAGCGCGTGCCGTCGAAATGATCGGACACCGGGCCGTTGTAATAGCGAGCCTTACCGCTCTGCCAGATGGCGAGGCCGCCCGCCGCTCCGAGCACGGCGGTGGTTCCGGCGAACAGACGGCGGCGGGAGGGTTTCACGCGAGCGTAACGCCTTCGGCTTTGGCGGCTGCGATGAGGTCGTGATCGAAGGTGGCGAGCGTATAGTTCTCGCGTTGCGCCAGTTCGAGGTAGGCAGCATCGTAGAATGTCAGTTCATGGCGGCGCGCCAGCTCTAGAACCGCAACTTCGTCGGGAAGCAGCGCGACCGAGATTGGAAGCTCGTGGAGGAAATTCAAAAACTTCGCGGTGTCTTCCATTGAAGTCCGGCCACGGCGTTCGCCCAACAACAGTACGTTTCGGATTTCAAACCACCATTGACTTGGAACAACGCCCTCGTCGGATCGAAGTTTTTTCAGAATCAAAGCAGATTGCGCGTTGCGCTCATCCGGGAAATGCCAATTGATCACCACCGATGCATCGAGAACCAGCGGCATAGCTATCGGCGTCCCTCATTCTTCCAGGCGATAATCTCTTCCAGCGAGACTGGCTTGGTCCGCTTACGAAGCTCCAGGATGCCTTCAATGGCCCGTTTGATGCGCTCTTTTCGCGCGTCTTCGTCCGGCACCAGCTTCGCAATCGGTTTGCCGTGGCGGGTGATGACGACGGTTTCGCCGCGCTCGACATCATCGAGCAACTCAGAAAGCTTGGCTTTGGCCTCAGAGGCTTGAATTTGCTTCATAATTTTTGACCGGTCAATTTGACCGGTCAATTTGACTTATTTGGGCCAGATTTGCAATCCGATACGGCAAACGCCCGGATTCCTTGACTCCACCGCCCCCCTGCCCCAAGTAAATCCCGTTCAACGAGATCAGACGGATTCTGATCCGCCGACCGGTCCTAGAGGCCGGAGGCAACCGCTCGACAGCGCGATGCGCCCTCGGGCGCAAATGGTGTTTGCAACGGCTGTCCGCGCGGGCGGCTTTTGGAGGACTTGAGACTTGTTCGACAGCCTGTCGGAAAAACTCGGCGGCATCCTCGATCGCCTGACGCGGCGCGGCGCGCTGTCGGAGGCCGATGTCGACGCGGCGCTGCGTGAGGTCCGCCGCGCGCTGCTGGAGGCCGACGTGGCGCTCGATGTGGCGCGCGCGTTCGGCGAGCAGGTCAAGAAGCGCGCGGTCGGCGTCGATGTCATCAAGTCGGTCACGCCCGGCCAGATGGTCGTCAAGATCGTGCACGACGAGCTGATCGCGACGCTCGGTTCCGATGCGCAGCCGATCGACCTGAACGCGCCTGCGCCGGTCGCGATCATGATGGTCGGGCTGCAGGGCTCCGGCAAAACCACCACCACGGCCAAGGTCGCCAAGCGGCTCACCGAGCGCGACAACAAAAAAGTCCTGATGGCGTCGCTCGACACCCGCCGCCCGGCGGCGATGGAGCAACTCGCCATCCTCGGCAAGCAGGTCAACGTCGAGACCTTGCCGATCGTCGAGGGCCAGACTCCGGTGCAGATCGCGGGCCGCGCGATCCAGGCCGGCCGGCTCGGCGGCTACGACGTGGTGCTGCTCGACACCGCGGGCCGCATCACGCTCGACGAGGCGATGATGAAAGAAGCGGCGGAGGTCAAGCGCGCTGCCAATCCGCACGAAGTCCTGCTGGTCGCCGACAGCCTGACGGGCCAGGACGCGGTTAATTTGGCGCGTTCGTTCGACGAGCGCGTCGGCCTCACCGGCATCGTGCTGACCCGCGTGGACGGCGACGGCCGCGGCGGCGCTGCGTTGTCGATGCGCTCCGTCACTGGCAAGCCGATCAAGCTGATCGGCACCGGCGAGCGGATGGACGCGCTGGAGGATTTCCACCCGGCGCGCATCGCCGACCGCATCCTCGGCATGGGCGACATCATCTCGCTGGTCGAGAAGGCGGCCGCCAACATCGACCGCGAAAAGATGATGCGCACCGCCGAGCGGATGCGCAAAGGCGCGTTCGATCTCACCGACATGCGCGAGCAGCTCACGCAGATGCAGCAGATGGGCGGCATGAGCGGGCTGATGGGCATGCTGCCCGGCGTCGCAAAAATCAAAAATCAGATGGCCGAGCGCAATCTCGACGACAGCATGCTCAAGCGTCAGATGGCGATCATCGACTCGATGACGCCGGGCGAGCGCAAGCATCCCGACATTCTCAAGGCCAGCCGCAAGAAGCGCATCGCCGCCGGCGCCGGCAGCAAGGTCGAGGAGGTCAACAAGCTCCTCAAGATGCACCGCGGCATGGCCGACATGATGAAGATGATGGGCAGCGGCAAGCAGCGCGGCCCGATGGCCGGCATTGCGCAGATGATGGGCTTCGGCGGCGGCACGCCGTCGCCCGAAGACATGGCGAAGCTCGCGCAGAATATGCCCGGCGGAATACCGGGCGCGGGCGGCGCGCCGCCTGCGATGCCCGGCCTGCCGCCGAAATTCCCCGGCCTTCCGGGGCTCGGAAACAAGCTGCCGGGTCTCGGCGGGATGCCGCCGGGATTTCAGGGATTCGGAAAGAAGAAATAGCGCCTCAACACGATCAAAAACTGAAAGGAACCTCAATGCCCGTCGTTATTCGCCTGGCTCGCGCCGGCACCAAGAAGCGCCCGTTCTATCACGTCGTCGCGGCAGACTCGCGCGCTCCGCGCGACGGCCGCTTCATCGAGCGGCTCGGTCATTTCAATCCGCTGCTGCCGAAGGAAAAGGAAGACCGCCTCAAGCTCGACCTCGACAAGGTGAAAGCCTGGATCGCCAAGGGCGCGCAGCCGTCGGACCGCGTAATGCGTTTCCTCGACGCCGCCGGCGTCGCCAAGCGCGAGAAGCGCAACAATCCTGAGCGGGCGATCCCGCGCAAGGAGCGCAAGGCCGCCCGCGAAGAGAAGGCGAAGGTCGCGGACGCTGCCAAGGCCGAAGCAAAGACCAAGGCTGACACCAAGGCCCGGGAAGCCGCAGCGGCCGCCAAGGCCTGACGCGTGTAGGACGTGGCGACCGACCGCATCTGCGTTGCCCAGATCGGCGCCGCGCACGGCATTCGCGGCGAGGTGCGGCTGCGATCGTTCACCCAGGACCCGAAGGCATTCATGTCCTATGGGCCGCTGGAGAGCGAGGACGGCGCGCGGCGCTTCGAGATCGAAGCGCTGCGGCCGGCAAAGGACCACTTTGTCGCGCGGGTTAAGGGCGTCGGCGATCGCAACGCGGCCGAGCGGCTGACCAATATCAAGCTCTACGTGACGCGCGACCGGCTGCCGCCGGTCGAGGACGACGAGACCTTCTATCACGCCGACCTGATCGGGCTCGAAGCGGTGACGCAGGACGGCGCGGCGCTCGGCGCGGTGACCGCGATCCATAATTTCGGCGCCGGCGATCTGGTCGAGATCCTTCCGGCGGGCGGCGGCGAACCAATGCTGGTGCCATTCACCGATGCCGCTGTGCCAACCATCGACATCAAGGCGCGGCGAATGGTGGTGATCGTGCTCACGACGAGCGAGTGACCGCCATGTGGCGCGCCTCCGTCCTCACCATCTTTCCCGAAATGTTTCCGGGGCCGCTCGGATTGAGCCTCGCCGGCAAGGCGCTCGCCGCAGGCCTGTGGTCGCTCGATCCCGTCGACATCCGGGCGCATGCCGCCGACCGGCACCGCACCGTGGACGACACGACGGCCGGCGGCGGCCCCGGCATGGTGATGAAGGCCGACGTGCTGGCTCGCGCCATCGACGCGACGGCGGCCGACAGCCGCCCCCGCCTGCTGATGAGTCCGCGCGGCGCCCCGCTCACGCAGGCCCGCGTCCAGGCGCTGGCGAAAGGCGAAGGCGCGGTGGTGATCTGCGGACGCTTCGAGGGCATCGACGAACGCGTCATCGCCGCCCGCGGCCTGGAGGAGGTTTCGGTCGGCGACTATGTGCTCTCAGGTGGGGAGATCGCGGCGCTCGCCCTGATCGACGCCTGCGTGCGGCTGCTGCCCGGCGTCATGGGCAAGGAAGCCTCGGGCGCGGAGGAGAGCTTCGCGGGCGGCCTGCTGGAATACCCACAATACACCCGGCCGGCGGTGTTCGAGGGCCAATCCATCCCCGAGGTGCTGACCGGCGGCGACCACGCCAAGGTCGCTGCCTGGCGGCGGGAGCAGGCCGAAAAACTCACGCGGGAGCGCCGGCCCGATCTCTGGGCGGCCTACCGGAACCGCCCGAAGGCCCCTAAATCCTGACGGGGTGACAAGGCCGAACAATTGCAGTAGAAGCTGCCCCGAACCCGGAAATAACTGACATTTCGCGCGGCCCCGACCAGCGCGCTGCCGACGGAGAATTTCGCCATGAACCTGATCCAGACGCTCGAAAAAGAGCAGCTCGAGAAGCTCGCCGCGGGCAAGGAAATCCCCGATTTCGAGCCGGGCGATACCGTGATCGTCAACGTCAAGGTGGTCGAGGGCGAGCGCACCCGCATCCAGGCCTACGAGGGCGTCTGCATCGGCCGCTCCGGCCACGGCATGAACGAGAGCTTCACGGTCCGCAAGATTTCCTACGGCGAAGGCGTCGAGCGCGTGTTCCCGCTGTATGCCCCGATGGTCGACTCGATCAAACTGGTGCGACGCGGCAAGGTGCGGCGCGCCAAGCTGTATTATCTGCGCGGACTGCGCGGCAAGTCGGCCCGCATCGCGGAAGGCACCGGCCACGGCGGCGGCGATGCCTCGAAGGCCGGAAAAGCCGAGTAAGCTCCCGCCTCGTGTTCAATCGCTGCAAGAAGGCCGGCTTGTCCGGCCTTTTTCTTTGCGCGGCCCCCGAACATGCGTGCCATGCAGGGCGATGCGCCAACGGGGCTACTTTCCCGATCTTGCAGGACCATCTAAAACCATTCCAAACATTGAGCAGGTACGGGCATTCGAAATGGCAAAGCCGCGGACGTTTTACGACAAGATCTGGAACGACCACCTGATCGACGAGCAGCCGGACGGCACCTGCCTGCTCTACATCGACCGGCACATCGTCCATGAGGTGACGAGCCCGCAGGCGTTCGAAGGGCTGCGCGTGGCCGGCCGCAAGGTCCACGCCCCGGAAAAGACGCTGGTGGTGGTCGATCACAACGTGCCGACCTCCGACCGCACCTTGCCCAATCCCGATCCCGAGAGCGCGGCGCAGATCGCCTATCTGGCCGAGAACGCCAAGCTGTTCGGGCTCGAGTATCTCGACGAGTTCGACATCCGCCAGGGCATCTGCCACGTCATCGGCCCGGAGCAGGGCTTCACGCTGCCCGGCACGACGCTGGTCTGCGGCGACAGCCACACCGCGACGCACGGCGCGTTCGGCGCGCTGGCCTACGGCATCGGCACCTCCGAGGTCGAGCACGTGCTGGCGACCCAGACGCTGGTGCAATCCAAATCGAAGAACATGCGCGCGATCGTCGACGGCGTCCTGCCGCCGAACGTCACCGCCAAGGATATCATCCTCGCGATCATCGGCGAGATCGGCACCGCCGGCGGCACCGGCTACGCGCTAGAATATGCCGGCGAGGCGATCCGCGCGCTGTCGATGGAAGGCCGCATGACGGTCTGCAACATGTCGGTCGAGGCCGGCGCCAAGGCCGGCTTCATCGCACCGGACGAAAAAGCTTATGCCTACGTCAAGGACCGGCCCAAGGCGCCGAAGGGCAAGCTGTGGGACGACGCGCGCCGCTACTGGGAGACGCTGCCGACCGACGACGGCGCGCATTTCGATCGCGAGATCAGGCTCGACGCCGCCAAGCTGCCGCCGATCCTGACCTGGGGAACGAGCCCGGAGCAGGTCAGCTCGATCACCGGCCGCGTGCCGATCCCGTCCGAGATCGCCGACGAGAACAAGCGCCGCGCCGCCGAGCGCTCGCTCGACTACATGGGTCTCAAGGGCGGAGAGAAGATGACCGACATCGCGATCAATCGCGTGTTCATCGGCTCCTGCACCAACTCGCGCATCGAAGACTTGCGCGAAGTGGCGCGCATCGCCGAAGGCAAAACGGTCAGCAGCAGCGTCTATGCGATGATCGTGCCCGGCTCAGGGCTGGTGAAGCAGCAGGCCGAAGCCGAGGGTCTCGACAAAATCTTCGTCGCGGCCGGCTTCGACTGGCGCGAGCCCGGCTGCTCGATGTGCCTCGCGATGAACCCGGATAAGCTCCTGCCGGGCGAGCGCTGCGCCTCGACCTCGAACCGCAACTTCGAAGGCCGCCAGGGCTATCGCGGACGCACCCATCTGGTGTCGCCGGCGATGGCGGCGGCGGCGGCGATCGCCGGACATTTCGTCGACGTGCGCGAGTGGCGGTGATCCACTTTTCCTGAACGACAAAAAGGCCCGCCTCGCGGCGGGCCTTTTTCGTTTTTGTACGCGCGTCTTACCAGAAGAACGGGCCGAACGGCGCGGGCCGGTAGTACGGACGATAGTACGGCCGCGGGGCATAGGCGTAATACGGAGCGTAGTAGCCGCCGTAGTATCGCGGACCGTAGTAGCGCCGGCCGGAGTAATAGCGACCCCGGTAACGCCGCCGCTGATCGCTGAACTCCATCTGCTCGATCTGGGCATTTCCATTCTGGATACCGTCGGCGCGGCGCTCGCTGGCGCCCGCCGGAGCCGTCAGCGCCACCAGACCCAGGGCGCCGATTGCTGCAACACTTGCGAGAAGCTTTGACATCACACGAACCTCCGAGTCGCTCCCTGAAGACTCAACGCCTGAGGCGACCGTGGGTTTCGGCGGTCGGTTGTCAAAAATGAAAAAAGGCCCGCTATAACAGGCCTATACGGACCATTTCCGTGAACGGCCGTTCAGCCTCGGACCCACCAGCAGTTCATGCGCGGGACGATCACGGTGCCGCTGGGGCGGAACTCCTGGACCAGCCGCGCCCGGCATTCGCGCACCGCGCCGGGGCCGGGATACTCGCTGCGATAAGGCAGCGGATAGGTGGTGTGATAGTTGCGGCCCCGGTAGCGCGGCGTGACCCTGATCTGCGGCCGCACCCGCTTCGGTTTGCTCTGCGCCGACACGTCGGTCGCGGCAACGCCGTCCTGCGGCACGGGCGCGGCGGTGCCCGGCGCGGCAGCGAACAGCACGCCGAACGCGGCCGCCGACAGAAGCATGACGATCCGTTGCATGGCGGTACGCTCCCCCATCGCCGCCGCGGCGTCAACCCGGCGGATGGATCGCGGCAAAGCGACCGCCTATGCTGCCGTCATGACGACCACGCCCCGCATCACGTTGCCGGCCGACGACAGCGCGCTTGCCGATCCGCTCGGCTGGCGGCCGCTCAAGGCGCCGTCGCTGCTGGAGTTCGAGGTGATCGCCACCGAGGCGTACCGGCGCCTGCCATCGCGCTTCCGGGCGAAGTGCGAGGGCGTGGTGGTCCACGTCGAGGACTACGCGACCACCGAGGTGCTCGATTCCATGGGCATCCAGAGCGAGCTGGACCTGATGGGCCTGTTCCAGGGCGTCGGCCTGCCGTTCCAATCGGACAGCTCGCCGCAGCAGATGCCCAACATGGTCTGGCTCTATCGGGTGCCGATCCTGCTGTACTGGGCCGAGCACGACGAGACTCTCGGGCATATCATCACGCATGTCCTGGTGCACGAGATCGGCCACCACTTCGGTCTCTCGGACGACGACATCGACGAAATAGAGCGGGCGGCCGACTGAGCGGTCGCCCTATGGACGCATTGAGGCAGCCGCCGGATAGGCCGGCAAACGGAGAACGGGATCATGAGAGTCGACGGCGCGTGCCACTGCGGCTTCATCACCTTCGAGGGCGACGCCGATCCGGACAAGGCCGGCATCTGCCATTGCACCGACTGCCAGACCAGCACGGGCTCCGCGTTCCGGACCAACGTCCCGATCGCGGGCGACAAGTTCAAGCTGCTGACCGGCGAGCCCACGATCTACATCAAGACCACGGCGGAAAGCGGCAACGCGCGCGCGCAGACGTTCTGCCCGAAGTGCGGCACGCCGATCTATTCGACCACGCCCGGCGACGGCCCCAAGGCATCGTACATGGTTCGCATCGGCGTGCTGAAGCAGCGCAGGGAATTCGTGCCGAAAAAGCAGAACTGGTTCCGATCGGCCCAGCCCTGGGTGACCGGGATGCCGCTGATTCCGAGGAACGAAAAGCAGGGTTGAGTTCGCAGGAGGGGCGACATGAAAATCGACGGCGGCTGCCATTGCGGCTTCATCGCCTACGAGGGCGAAGCCGATCCGGCAACGGCGGCGATCTGCCATTGCACCGATTGCCAGAAGCTCTCGGGCTCGGCGTTCCGCACCGTGCTTCCGGTTTCGAGCGACACGTTTCGGATGTCGGGCGAGCCGACGATCTACGTGAAGACCGGCGAGAGCGGCAACAAGCGCCAGCAGGCGTTCTGCCCGCGTTGCGGCTCGCCGATCTTCTCGGCTTCGCCGGACGACGGGCCAAAGGTCTACATGATCCGCGCCGGCACGATCCGCCAGCGCGACCAGTTCGTGCCGAAGGTGCAGTTCTGGTGCCGCTCCAAGCAAGGCTGGATCAACGATCTGTCCGGAGCGCGCGAGGTGGAGAAGCAATCGTAGGGCGGCGCCACGGCCTGACCCGGGCGCGGTCGCAGCAAGCTCTTGACCCAAGCCGGGCCTGCCGACTACCTAAGGTTCAGGAGAACTGGACATGGAAAAATTCACCAAGCTGGAAGGCGTGGCGGCGCCGCTGAAGATCGTCAATGTCGACACCGACATGATCATCCCCAAGCAGTACCTCAAGACGCTCAAGCGCACCGGGCTGGCCAAGGGCCTGTTCTCCGAGCTGCGCTACAAGGACGACGGCAGCGACAACCCGGATTTCGTGCTCAACAAGCCGGCCTACAAGAACGCCAAGATCATCGTGGCCGACAATAATTTCGGCTGCGGCTCGTCGCGCGAGCACGCGCCCTGGGCGCTGATGGACTACGGCATCCGCTGCGTGATCTCCACGCAGTTCGGCGACATCTTCTATAACAACTGCTTCAAGAACGGCGTGCTGCCGATCAAGGTGAGCAAGGAAGACCTCGACAAGCTGTTCGACGACGCCGATCGCGGCGCCAACGCCACGCTCTCGATCGACTTGGAGAAGCAGGAAATTCGCGGGCCCGACGGCGGCGTGGTGAAGTTCGAGATCGATCCGCACCGCAAGCATTGCATGCTGAACGGCCTCGACGACATCGGCCTGACCCACCTCAAGAAAGAAAAGATCGAGAGCTTCGAGGACAAGGCCAAGGCGGCGCGGCCCTGGGCATGAAGGCAGCCGGCCCCCGAGCGTTGCTGGCAGGGGCGCTGCTGCTCGCGCTGGCCGCTCCGGCCGAGGCGCGGCGTTTCAAGTCACGGTTTGACGGCATCCGCGATTGCGAGCGCACCGGGGCGATCCAGTTCCTGCGCCACAACCCGGCGTTCCGGCGTTTCGTCATCGACCGCTCCGCCGTCGACGTCGAGAAATACGCCGACCGGGTCGGCAGCCAGTTCGTCTCGACGGTGTATCACGGCCGGGCGACCTACGAGGCGGCCAACATCTCGCGCAGCACGCGCTTCATCTGCCTGCATGGCGGAATGGGGCGGCGCGCGGTGTTCGTCTACACGCTGCCGGAATAGGTAAGCCGTCAAGGCCGCGCCTCGATCGCTTCCGCGATCGCCACCGTGCGGCGCGCCATCTCGGCGTGCATGCGTTCGACCATGCGGCCGTCGATCTGCACCACGCCCTTGTCTTTGTTCTCCGGAAGATCGAACGCCGCGATCGTTCGCTTGGCCTGGGCGACATCGTCGGGCGTCGGCGAGAACGCCGCGTTGCACGGCGCGATCTGGTTTGGGTGGATCAGCGTCTTGCCATCGAATCCGAAATCGCGCGCCTGCTCGCATTCGCCGCGGAAGCCATCCGCATTGCTGAGATCGTTATAGACGCCGTCCAAGATATCGATGCCATGCGCGCGCGCGGCCAGCACGCAGGTCGAAAGCCAGCCCAGCATCGGGGCCCGGCCGGCGACCTGGCGCGCCCGCGTCTCCTTGGCAAGATCGTTGGTGCCCATGACGAAACCCGCGAGCCGGGTTTCGGAATCGCGCGCCTCCGCGGCCAGCGCCATGATGTTGAAGATCGCGGCCGGGGTTTCGATCATCGCCCAGACCCGGGTCTTGAGATCGGCCTTCATGTCGAGCAGACGCTGCCCGATCATTTCGAGCTGCTCGGTCGAGGATACCTTCGGCACCAGGATGGCGTCGGGCCCCGCCGCGGCGGCCGCGCGCAGATCCTCGGCCGACCATTGGGTGTCGAGACCGTTGATGCGGATGAACACCTCGCGCGAACCGAAGCCGCCGGCCTTCACGGCGTCGGCCACCTGCGCCCGCGCCTGCTCCTTGGCGTCGGGCGCGACCGCGTCCTCCAGGTCGAGGATCACGCCGTCCACCGGCAGGGTCCGCGCCTTGTCGATGGCGCGGGCGTTCGAACCCGGCATGTAGAGCACGCTGCGGCGCGGACGGACGATCATGCGGCATTCTCCTGACGAGACCGCATATTCGCAATGCCGATGCGCCGCGTCAAAAGCCTCGCAGATCGGTCACCGGCACCTTCGGCTGCTTCCCGAGGATACGGGAGAGGGCCAGGTTGACGACCTCGATGTTGTTGTCGAACGAACCGTGGTCCGCTGCGATCGTGTCTTTGTCGTTCTTTTCCTGGCGGGTCGGAACCTCGTTCACTTTGACCGGGGGATCGAGCACGACGTGCTTGCCGGCCAGCGCCCAGGCATCGAGCGAGGTCTTGTAGCCCTCCTTGAACGTGGTGTCGGCCTTGGCCAGCTTGGTCCAGGCTTTTTGCATCCCAAGGAGCGGCGTCTTGTATTCGACTTCGAGCGCGCGCGAGACCAGATAGAGCAGCGATTTGGAATAAAGAACGGGGATGCAGGCATCGGCCAGCTCGTTCTCGTCGGTCAGCACCTGGACGTAGGTGGCTTTGGGGTTGGCTACGCTCTTGCTGAATGCCCTCCCATACGTCCTGGTGGCGAAGTCCACCGTGCAGGCTGGCGCCCACAGATGGATGCTGTTCGCTGCCAACTGCTGGGCTTCCAGCGCGGCCAAGAAATGGCCGTGCATAATGGCGCCGGCGGAGTGCCCCAGAAGGTGGATTTCGGGCTTCTCGTTGCCCAGGGACGCGAACACATCCTTCAAGCTCCTTGCCGCAACGGTAAGGCCGCCTCCGGTGGCGCTCGCGCCCTCGGCCCGTGTCTTCATGTTCTCCCAGATCGCCTTCACGCCGAGATCGCGGGCGAAAACCTCGAACCCGCGGTCCTTCGCCTCCTTGAGCCTGTCGAGAAACCAGCCCTCCACGCGCTGCGGCGCGACGCCTAGCTTGTCCATGGCGATCTTGAGGATGTCGCCTGCCGATTCAAAAAAGCCGGACTGCCAGATCACGAAGATCGGGTAGATGCCATTTGCCTCGAACCAGGGGCCGAGAATCTGCGCGCGCTTGACGCCGGAGGCGCGGTCATTGAGCCCGCCGTGGGCGTAGAACGCCACCTTGGAGAAGCCATTGGCGACCGCGTCGCGGATGCCGTCTTCGACAACAATGCGAACCGCAGCATCGCCGTTTTGAGCGGCAACCAGCTCGCGTTCGGCGCGCCCCCCGTGGCCGACGACGATCAGCCGGCTTGATTCCTCGCCATCGACCCAAGGCTTCACCGAGCTGAGGTCTTTGGCCGCACTCGCGAGCAGCGGACCGCGCACGCGCAGCCGCTCGTCAAGCGATATCTCGGTGAGCGCCTGCGGACTCCGGAATTTCTTCTGCGCGGCCTTTCGCTTTCCGCTCGCGATCGTCACCCGCATTGGTGCGCCCAGCGACAATGCCCAGGCGTCGTAGCCGTACTTGGTCCACTCTTCGTAAGGTAGCAGGGCGAAGCCCTGATAGCCCCAGTCGGGGCCCCAAGAATTCTGCATGATGAAACCGTCGCTGTTGTAGCCGACGATCGCAAAGGCATGACCGCCGAGTTCTGGCTTTCGCTGCGGCCCAATGACGGCCGCGTCGAGGCTCTTCGCCTTGTCCGGAACGCGATCCCAGCCGTCATGCACATCGGACGAGACATAGATCGCGTGGGTTTCAAAAATTGCCGACTGCATGTCGACGAGCGAGCGGTTGTCGACTCGGAAATAAGCGCCGAGCGGAGTCAACGGCGCGTCCTCATCCCAACCGCTGCGCGCAACGCCCGGCGACTTTCCATCCGCCGCAAAATTGGGCCAGAACGCCTCGGTGCATACGCCGTGCTTATGGAAGCCCTTCATCCCGCCGCGGCAACTTGACCAGTCGTAGTCGTCGCCTTTCCATTCGTCGTAGAGTCGCGCGTTCTGGAACAGCATGCGCGCGCTGATCCGGTCCGACGATTTATTGCGTGCGCCAGGTTCATTGAGCGCGCGCTCCCACCGCAAATAGTTGATGACGGCGGCGAGGCCGAAGCCGGTGCACGAGCCCTCTTGACCTTGATTGAGCACCATGCCGGCGCGGCGATAGGTCGAAAAATACGTTTGAATATGCTTGGGCGACGGATACTGGTCCGGCAGGCCAACAAGACGCGGCCGATAAAGCAGATCGCGAAAATCGATCCGGTCTGGACGAGCGTCGAACTTCCGATTGAACAACCGATTGCTAAGCATTGCGCGCCCCCCCTTGCGGCCGGGCCCCGCTTTGGCTCCGGCGGAAAACAATTTTAAGGCGATTTCATAAAATTTTGCAATTTACATTTGTTCGCGCCCGGTGCGAACGCAAACTCGCCATAGCGGCGGCTGCCGTTGCTTTTCGTCTGGTTGGCGCAACTATTTCCATGCCAGCGTGCGGCCATGCGCAGCGATCAACACGATCCATGGCTTGCCGGCGTCGATGGCTGCACCGGCGGATGGCTGGCCGCCTTTGCGCAGCCAAGCGGCGACACGATGAGCATCCGGATCCTGCCGCGCTTCGCCGAGGTGCTGGCTGCGCCGGAACGTCCGGCCATCGTCGCGGTCGACATGCCGATCGGCTTGCCGGAACGGACCGGCATAGGCGGCCGTGCGGCCGAGAATGCCGTGCGGCCGCTGCTCGGCAGCCGGCAATCGTCGGTGTTCTCGGTGCCGTCGCGGGCCGCGATCCAGGCGAGCGAATACCGCGAAGCCTGCCGGCTCGCGGAGCAGACCTCCGATCCGCCGCGCAAGGTTTCAAAGCAACTGTTCAACATCGCGCCGAAAATCCGCGAGGTGGACGAATGCCTGCGGGCCGATGCCGCCGCTGCGGCGCGCGTGTTCGAGGTGCATCCCGAGGTGGCGTTCTGGCGGCTCAACGGCGGACGCTCCCTGGGGGAGCCGAAAAAGATCAAGGGGCGCGCTTACGAGCCGGGTCTGGCGCTGCGCCGCGGACTGCTGATTGCGGCCGGCATTCCGGCCGCGTTCGTAAACGCCAAGCCGCCGAAGGGCGCCGGCCCGGACGATCTGCTCGACGCGCTGGCCTGCGTGGCGATCGCGCGCCGGATTCATGCCGGCATCGCTCAGCCGTTTCCCGATCCGCCGCCGCGCGACGCGTTTGGATTGCGGATGGCAATCTGGGCGTGACCGGAGGCCCGGCCATATCGTTTCCTCTTCAGTTATCAAACAACCGGCTTAAGCCAACGCTCCGCCGCCCCTGTTGTTTGAAAGGCGCGGGGTGCGCCTTCATTTCCGTTCCCTCAAAACGTGAGGGGGTCGAGCGCCGAAAGGCGCAGTGGGCTTTCGCCCCAGCCGGACCATGACGCGGCCCGGCACACGCTTGCGAGGCGTGTTGCGGCCAGTGACGTAGGCCGCTCGCCTCTCGGCGCTCCACCGCGGCATTTTTCAGCTCCGGGCCAAGCTTCTT
>CAMDFO010000072.1 GCA_945897515.1 Rhodoplanes serenus
TGGAGCGCCGGGAGGCGCAGCGGCCTACGTCATTGGCTGCGCGCATCCCGATAACGGTAAGTCCCCTGGTGACGGGGGATACTGCTGTGGATGCGCGGCTGACCGCCAATGGTCGGCCAGGCGGGCCCCCGCTGGGGCAAGCGTCCGCCTATGGGGTCTCGTCAAACCCCTGGCGCCTCCCGGCGCTCCATTCCCTCATGCGAGGGGAAAAGGAAACAGGGATGCAGGCCGCCCCCCCCGGGGCCTGAAATCAAACAACAGGGGCGGCGGAGCGTTGGCTTCGCCGGCTGTCTGACAACTGAATCGGAAATGCGTGAAGCCCAGCTACGGGTTCGGCTTGATCCCGGCGGCCTTTACCAGTTCGGCGTTCATCGCGATTTCGGATTGCAGGAATTTGTCCCATTCCGAAGGCGTCATCGACATCGGCTCGCTGCCGAGCGCTGCAAGCTTGTCCTGCACGCTTTTGAGCCCCATCGCCTTCCTGGTCTCCTCGTAGATTTTCTCCACGACGGCGCGCGGCGTCTTCACCGGCACGAACATGCCGACCCAGAAATTGTAGTCGGAGTTCGGATAGCCGGCCTCGATCGTCGTCGGCACTTCGGGCAGTGACGTCGCGCGCTTCGAGCTCGACGTTGCGAGCGCGGCGATCTTGCCGCTCCGGACCAGCGGCACCGCGGCGAGCGTCGGCGAGAAGAAGAAGTCGACTCGGCCGGCGAGCACTTCGGTGACGGCCTCGGGCGCGCCGCGAAATGGAATCTGCTGGGCTTCGAAACCGGCGGCAAGCCGCAGCCGTTCCGCGGTCAGATGCGCCGCCGCGCCGTAGCCGACGGTGGCGTAGTTGACTGCGTTGGGCTTCGCCTTGGCCGCCGTCACGAGATCGCGCAGCGTTTTGTATTTGTCCGGCGAAACGATCAGCACCAGCGGCACGCTGATGAGCGGCGTCACACCGGCGAAGTCGCGCCCTGCATCGAAACCAAGATTGGGAAAGGTCGAGGGCTGGATCACGTAGGCCGCAGAATGCACCAGGATGGTGTAGCCATCGGGCTCGACCGACTTCGCAACGTAGCCCATGCCTGTGGTGCCGCCCGCGCCGGTGCGGTTTTCCACCACGAAGGTCTGGCCGAGCTGCGCCGAAAGCTGCTCGGCGACGGTGCGCGCCGCGATGTCGACGGCGCTGCCGGCGGTCACCGGCACGATGATCCGAACGGATTTTGTGGGCCAGGCTTGCGCGAGCACCGGACCTGCGCTCGCAAGCAGCACAGCGCCTGCGCACAACCAACGTTGCCACATCGAGAACGTCCTCCCCTGGAAGCAGCCGATTTTTTTTGGCGCGAACGAATACCGTGGCGCACAGCGTCTCAGTGAGCGCGAACCGCTACCGCGGCGCGCGAAGTCTTTACGTGGCGCGAACCGCTACCGCGGCGCGCGCTTGGCCAAAATCCGTTGCAGCGTGCGGCGGTGCATGTTGAGGCGCCGCGCGGTCTCCGAGACGTTGCGGCCGCAAAGCTCGTAGATGCGCTGGATGTGTTCCCAGCGCACGCGGTCCGCCGACATCGGATGCTCCGGCGGCTCGGCCTTGCGGCCTTCGAGCGCGAGCAGTGCGGCGACCACGTCGTCGGCGTCGGCGGGCTTGGCGAGATAGTCCACGGCGCCGATCTTCACGGCGTTGACCGCGGTCGCGATGTTGCCGTAGCCGGTGAGGATGATGGCGCGCGCTTCCGGCCGGCGCTGCTTCAGCGCCGAGATCACGTCGAGACCGTTGCCGTCGCTGAGACGCATGTCGACCACGGCGAATGCCGGTGCGACCCGCTCGACCTGCAACAGGCCGTCGGCGACCGACTCGGCGATTGTGACCTCGAAGCCCCGGCTTTCCATGGCGCGGGCCAGCCGCTGCAGGAAGGACTTGTCGTCCTCCACGATCAGCAACGTTCTTTCGGTCGGAATGGCTACGGGTGCGGCGGCATCCATCATTGCGACTATCATCATACTAACCCTCCGGCGTGGCCTTTAATCCAAGCTCTAGGCTCAAGATGCGGCGAATCCAAGCGGCCGCTCGAACTCGTCGCGTTCCCATCGGATTTTGACCACCGCGCCGCGGTCGGGAAAAGCGCGATTTTCGAAGTCGAGCGTCGCGCCCGAGCGTTCCAGCAGCGTTTTAGCGATGAAAAAGCCCAATCCAAGGCCGGTTGTCTCGCCCCCTGCGTTCATTCGTCGCCGCTTGCTGGAGCGCACATAAGGCTCGCCGATCCGGTCCATGATCTCCGGAGCGAAGCCCGGTCCGTCGTCGCTGATGGTGACCGCGATGTCCTCGCCGGTCCAATCGGCCGTGACCTCGACCCGTTCGTTGGCGAAATCGACGGCGTTCTCCAGCAGGTTCCCGAGCCCATAGAGGATCGCCGGATTGCGCGATCCGACCGGCGCCGGTTCCGGCTGCTGCGGCATCGCAACGTCGATCGCGACGCCGAAGTTGCGATGCGGCGCGACCACCTCCTCGATCATGGCGGACAGCGGAATGTGATCGAACGGTTCGCTGCTCGGGAGTTCGGTCAGCTTTGCCAGAATGGTCCGGCAGCGCTGCGCCTGTTCGCGCAGCAGACGCACGTCGTCGGCGTGGGGCGAATCCGGTGCGATGGCGCGGGCGAGTTCGGTTGCAACCACGGTGATGGTGGCGAGCGGCGTGCCGAGCTCGTGCGCGGCGGCCGCCGCCAAGCCGTCGAGCTGGGACAGATGCTGCTCGCGCGCAAGCACCAGCTCCGTGGCGGCGAGCGCCTCGGCGAGCTGGCGGCCTTCTTCCGTCAACTGCCACGCGTAGACGCCGATGAAGCCGATCGCGAGCAGGATCGAGAGCCACACGCCGAGCAGAAAGATCCACGGCAGCTCCAGCGGGTCCTCGCGGTCCCACGGCAGCGGATAGTGCACGAACACCAGGATGGTGGCGCACAGCACGGCAAATCCGCCGAGCATCAGCGTCAGCCGCGGCGGCAGCGCGGTGGCCGACAGCAGCACCGGCGCAAGGAACAGGAACGCGAACGGATTCTGCAGGCCGCCGGTGAGGAACAGCAGCACCGCCAGCTCGGCGATGTCGAAGGCGAGCAGCCAGGCTGCGCGTTCGGGCTCAAGGCGCTGGGTCAGGCTGAAACGGACGCGCAGCGCCACGTTGAGCCAGGCCGACAGCGCGATCACCGCGAGGCAGGCCCAGATCGGCAGATCGAAATCGAGGCCGTAGTAGACCACCAGCACGGCCGTGGTCTGGCCGATCACCGCAAGCCAGCGCAGCCGAACCAGCGTATCGAGGCGCACGTTGCGGCGCTGCGGCAGATGGAGCTGGTCGAGTGCGCTGTCGAGCATGATCCAGTCTAGCGGCTTGGCCGCCCTTCACAAAATCGCCATTTGTCTCAGGCGGCAACGCCGAGCCCTTGCGCCGGCGCGGCCGCCGCGTCACATCTGCGGGACCGTGCCCTCATTTCCCAAGCCTTCCAATCCTATGCCTTTCAATCCCATGTCTCCCACCGAACCCGCCGTGGCCGTCGACCGCCTGTTCAAGGCCTACAAGGCGGTTGCCGCCGTGAACGGCATTTCATTTGCGCTCGCCCCGGGCTCCTGCACCGCGCTCCTTGGCGGCAACGGGGCCGGTAAAACCACCACGATCTCCACGATCATGGGGCTGGTGGAACCGACCTCCGGCAGCGTCACGGTCCTGGGCGCGAACATGCCACGGCAGCGCCACCTGGTGCTGCACCGCATGAACTTCGAAAGCCCCTACGTGAACATGCCGATGCGGCTCAGCGTGCGCCAGAACCTGACGGTGTTCGGCATGCTGTACGGCGTCGCGGACCTTCGCGGCCGCATCCAGCGGATGGCCGAGGAGTTGGATCTGTCCGAATTCCTCGACCGGCAAACCGGCAAGCTTTCGTCCGGCCAGAAGACACGCGTGGCGCTCGCGAAGTCGCTGATCAACGATCCGGAGGTTTTGCTGCTCGACGAGCCGACGGCCTCGCTCGATCCCGACACCGCCGATTGGGTGCGCGGGCGGCTGGAACGCTACCGTGTTGAGCGTGACGCCACCGTGCTGCTGGCCTCGCACAACATGGCCGAGGTCGAGCGCTTGTGCGACCGTGTCATCATGCTCAAGGCCGGCCGGATTGAGGACGACGATACGCCGGCGAACCTGATCAACCGCTACGGCCGGAGCAATCTCGAAGAGGTCTTCCTCGATATCGCGCGTGGCACCGGCGAAGCCAGGGAGGCGGCGCAATGACCACGCAATCGCCCGCCTATATCGCATTTTCGCCGCGACGCATTTTCGCGATGGTGCTGCGCCACTGGTATCTGCTGAAGGCGTCTTGGCCGCGCATTTTCGATCTGATGTATTGGCCTGCGGTGCAGATGCTGATGTGGGGATTTCTCCAGGTCTACATTTCGCAGCACTCGGGCTTTTTCGCACAAGCCGCCGGCGCTTTCATCGGCGCCGTGATGCTGTGGGATATCCTGTTTCGCGGACAGCTTGGATTTTCGATCTCGTTCCTCGAGGAAATGTATTCCCGGAACATGGGCAATCTCATGATGAGCCCGTTGCGTCCGATCGAATTCGTGATGGCACTGATGGCAATGAGCGTCATCCGCCTGGCGATCGGCATGGTGCCGGTATCGCTGCTTGCGATCGCGTTCTTCGGGTTCAATCTGTGGGGCCTGGGCTTCGCGCTGGTCGCATTCTTCGCCAATCTGTTCCTGACGAGCTGGGCGGTCGCGATCCTGGTCGCCGGTCTGCTGCTGCGCAACGGCCTGGGCGCCGAATCGCTGGCGTGGGGCATCATGTTCCTGCTGCTGCCGCTCACGTGCGTCTATTACCCGGTGGCGGTGTTGCCCTCCTGGCTGCAGTTCTTTGCCTGGATGCTGCCGCCGACCTACGTGTTCGAGGGCATGAGGGCGATCCTGATCGACCATGTGTTCCGTGCCGACCTGATGGCGCAGGCATTCGCACTGAACGTCGTGCTGCTCGGCGCCAGCGTGGTGGGCTTCCTGGTGCTGCTCAAGAGTGCACGTCGCGAAGGCACCCTGTTGCAGGGCGGCGACTAAAGTCTAACCCCGCACGGCGGAAACCCAGGAAAATCAGGCTTCTCAGTGGGGTAACGGACCCGGAACGCCATTCCTATATAGTTGACCATGTCATCGATTCGTCACTATGCTGCATTGCAACAAGAGGGCGGGGGCCCAAGCATGGCAATCGGCGAATTCGGCGGGGCGCCTCCGATAGGCGGCGGCCCGGTTCTCTCCAGCGGCCTTTACTGGCTCTACGAGATGGGCCACGCGTCGCTCAATCCGGCGCGCGCGTTCGCCGACGTGACCAAGCTCTATTTCAAGAACCCGCTCAATCCGCTGGCGCACACCACCTACGGCAAGACCGTGGCCGCCGCGATGGAGATGTTCGAGCGCTCGACGCGGCGCTACGGCAAGCCGGAGTGGGGCCTCGATTCCACCTTGGTCGGCGGCGAGCGCGCCCCGGTCCATATCGAAATCGCCTGGCAGCGGCCGTTCTGCAATCTGCTGCACTTCCAGCGCATGTTCTGCCACATGCCACGGCGGCCGCAGCCAAAGGTCCTGATCGTTGCGCCGATGTCGGGACACTACGCCACGCTGCTGCGCGGCACGGTCGAAGCCTTCCTGCCCAATCACGACGTCTACATCACCGACTGGGTTGACGCCCGGATGGTGCCGCTGGCGGCAGGCCGTTTCGATCTCGACGACTACATCGATTACGTCGTGAGCATCCTGCATTACCTAGGCGGCGACACCCACGTGATCGCGGTGTGCCAGCCGGCAGTGCCGGTGCTGGCGGCGACTGCGCTGATGGAGGCGGCCAAGGACCCTTACGCGCCGCGTTCGATCACGCTGATGGGCGGTCCGATCGATACCCGCAGCAATCCCACCGCAGTCAACATCCTGGCGGAGGAGCGCGGCGTCGACTGGTTCCGCCGCAACGTCATCACCAAGGTGCCGTTCCCGCATCCCGGCGTCATGCGCGATGTCTATCCTGGGTTCCTGCAGCTCAACGGCTTTGTCAGCATGAACCTCGACCGGCACATCGACGCGCACAAGGAGCTGTTCTTCAATCTGGTGAAGGCCGACGGCGACTCCGCGACCAAGCACAAGGAATTCTACGACGAGTATCTCGCCGTGATGGACCTGCCGGCGGAATACTATCTGCAGACCGTCGACACGGTGTTCGTGCGCCATGCGCTGCCGAAGGGCGAGATGACTCATCGCGGCAACCCGATCGATCCGGCCGCGATCCGCAACACCGCGCTGCTCACCATCGAAGGCGAGAACGACGACATCTCGGGCGTCGGCCAGACCGAGGCCGCGCATCGGCTGTGCGTGAACATCCCGTCAGACCGCAAGGCACACTATCTGCAGCCTGCCGTTGGCCATTACGGCGTGTTCAACGGCTCGCGCTTCCGCGCCGAGATCGCGCCACGCATCGCGGATTTCATGCTGACTCACAACAACCGGCCGCAGGCGGTCCGTCCTGTGCTGAAAAAGGTCGTGGGCTGATCCATCCGCGGTCATTCCGGCTCGCGCCTATAGCGCGTCGAAACGGCATCAGGTAGCAAAGGCGCGGAAGCGATGCGGCTGGCGAACCGGAACTAGTCCCACCACCCCCATAAGCCGTATGCTTGGCTATGGTCTCTCTCATTCCCCGCCACCCTCTTGGTCGCCGTCTGGTCTATGAGTTGATCCACTTGGTGCGTGCCAACCGCACTGCTTTGAACCCCGGATTTTCTCCGGTGCAGCCTGCCATCAGCAATGACCCGGATTTTGCCAAAGAGCAGCGACAGATTCAGTTGTACGCCGAATTGCTCGCGCTTCTTCCGGTCGACGATGAGCAATGGCAAAAAGCCTCGGTCCTGGAAGTCGCGGCGGCTGGCGGCGGCGGCTTGCGGTATCTGCGGAAGCGTTACCAACCTCGCGAAGCTATCGGCATCGAATTGTCAATCTTCGCCGCTTGGCGAGGCAGGCGGCGGGGGTTGGATATTCGGCAAGGTGATGCAAGCAAACTGCCTTTCCATGATTGTCACTTCGATTGCGTGCTGTGCATCGACGCACTGAGTTATTTTCCGCAAGAGGCGTTTTTTAGAGAACTTCACCGGGTGACAAAACCTGGGGGGCGGGTGATGTTCGGCCAAGGAATGCTGAGCCCACCAGACCAGATTCCGCATTATTTTCGACATTTTGGCGATATCGCGGGGCTGCAGGTCGAGAGCTTCCACGATCTTGCGTCAGGCGTCAGACAATCAATCATCGAGAACGATGCCACCCATTGTGCGGCAGTGGCCACAACGTCTAAGAGTCCGCGCGGTTGAGAATTTTTTTATGTTGCCGGGAGGACAGAGATACGAGCAATGGCACTCGGGCGACTTTCGCTTCGGAGTAGCTATCATGAGGCGTTCCTAAGCCCCCTTGCTCGCATTGCTGACACTGCCGGGCTAAGGCAGCCGCCAGACGCTGACCCCATGCCGCTCCCTGCCACGCGGATTCCCCCCCGCAAGGGTTGCAGACGCAGGGCGTGAGTGTCGCGTCGAAGACGCGCGTGAACGCGCTTATGGGCGCGCCCCGGAATGCCCGGGAGACTCCTGCTGGACCTTCCACCGAAGCGGTCTATGATTGCGACTCGGGGATTCGGCCGTGCGGCGACTCTTGAACCATCTCGGTCAGGCTGCGGTTGATCTGTCGGCCAAGCCGCTACGCGCCTTGCTCTATCGCCGACCGAGCGAACCGCAGACGATTCAGGTCGTGTTCGACCAATCGATCTACCTGGTTCGGGTCCGTCGTCATCGTCAGGCCCGGCGCTATACGCTGCGCATCCACGCCGCCACCCGCGAGGTCGTGCTCACCATGCCGCCGCGCGGCAGCGTGAAGGAGGCCAAGGCCTTTGCCCAGAAGCATGGCGGCTGGATCGCGGCGCGGCTGAATCGGCTTCCCGCCGCCACGCCGTTCGTAGATGGAACAATGGTGCCGTTGCGCGGCGCGGACCATCGCATCGTGCATCGCCCCGGCTCGCGCGGGACAGTGTGGCACGAGGCCGAACCGGATGGCGCACAATTCCTCTGCGTCGCCGGAAAAGCACCGCACGTCAATCGCCGCGTGAGCGACTTCCTGCGGCGCGAGGCGCTGCGCGATCTCGAAGCGGCAAGCCAGCGCGCCGCGCAACAGCTTGGCGTTGCGATCAAGCGCGTTACGGTGCGGGACCAGTCGAGCCGCTGGGGGTCGTGCTCATCGACCGGTGTGCTGTCGTATTCCTGGCGGTTAATCCTGGCGCCGCCATTCGTGCTGGATTATCTCGCGGTCCACGAGGTGGCGCATCTGGTGGAGATGAACCACTCGCCGCGGTTCTGGCGTCTGGTGCACGGTCTTTGTCCCGACGCAGCGCGCGCCAAGGCCTGGCTCGACGTGCACGGCACCGACCTGCATCGCTATGGCTTGTCGGGTGGTGGCGCCGATCCCGGGATGGGTGTCACCGGCTGAACGGTCCAGCGCCGGGCCGTGCTATCCGCAGCGGGTTCGCCAACGTGGGACGTAGGCCACCCCGGGCGCGGCGTCCCGGGGGGCGCGCACCGCCCACCAGCCCGTCCGGCACTCAACATGCATGTGCACCGATGCAACGCGCGCGGTTGCCGGGCGATAACGCGGCTTGAAATCCGCTGCCGCGAGATCGGAAGGGATTGCTGCTCCAAGAGCCAGTCCGACGAATCCAGCCGCCGCCAGCGAGCGCATGCTTTTCCTCGAATCAATCTCGATATCGAGTTCCTGCATAGCCAACGTATGGTTAACGAAATGGTACGGACGGCAGGGGCGCTCGGATGGCCGACGGACAGGGAACCTCATCGCAGCCATGCGGGAGTTGGATGGGAAGAAAGCTGCTCCGTGATAGCAAGGGCGCTATAGATTGATGCCGCTCATGCTTCGCCCCCACACCTTTGCGCTGACCGCGCTGCTCGCGCTCCTGACCGGACTCGGGCCGCTGTCGGTGGACATGTATCTGGCGTCGTTCCCGGAGATCGGGCGCGTGCTCGAGGCCACGCCCGCGCAGGTGCAACTCACCATCTCGTTCTATCTCGTGGGTTTCGCCTGCGGCCAAGTGATCTACGGACCGCTCTCCGACCGGCATGGCCGCCGGCCGGTCATGCTGGGCGCGTTGATGTTGTACCTGCTCGGCAGCATTGCTTGTGCTTTGGCGCCATCGATTGAAATTCTGCTCGCCGGGCGGGTGCTTCAGGCGGCGGGCGCTTCGGGCGCCATCGTGCTGCCGCGCGCCGTCGCCCGCGATCTTTACGAGGGGCCACACCTCGCCCGCGAAATCTCGCGGATGGCGACCATCATGTCCGTGGCTCCGTTGATGGCGCCAGTGATCGGAGGCGTGCTGCAGACGGCGTTTGGCTGGCGCTCGAACTTCATCGTGCTGCTCGCGTGCGGTTTGATCGCGGCGTGCGTGGTCTGGTTGCTTCTGCCGGAGACCGTGCGCCAGCGAGCGCCCGAGCGGGTCTCGCTCATGTCTATCCTGCGCAGCTACCGGACATTCCTCGGCGAACCGAGCTTCATCGCGCATCTGGCGATTGTCGCCTGTTGTCTCGGCGGCCTGTTCGCCTGGATATCGACCGCGGCGTTCGTGCTTCAGGAACTCTACGGCCTGTCGGCGTTGGCGTTCGGCGTCGCGTTCACCATCGGCTCGGCCGGTTACATGCTGGGGACCATCATCGCGGGGCGCGTCGTAGTGCGCTGGGGCGTCAACCGCACGATGGGGAGCGGCTGTGTCGCGATGGCGGCCGGCGGGCTCGTCATGGTGGCTGCGCTGGCGCTGGGGTGGACGGTCGCCCATGTGCTGGTGCTGTCAATGGCGATCTATTTTATCGGCATGGGTTTGGTGCTGCCGCAGGCGCAAGCCGGCGCGTTGATGCCGTTCCCGAACCGGGCGGGTGCGGCGTCATCGCTGGTGGGCTTCATCGGGCAGACGTCCGCCGCTGCGGTGGGTGCGATGCTCGGTCACGTGCTGGGCACGACAGCGTGGCCGCTCGCGCTCGCGGTGGCGGCCGCCGGGATGCTGGCGTTGACAATCTGGGCGCTCACCCGGACCGTGAGGGCGGCTGCGCTACATCGTTAGCGCCGGCCGAACAGCCGGTCGATGAACCAAGTGTCGAGTCCGTTCGACGCCGAGGCCGGTTGCACCGGCGCTTCCGGACGCGGCGGCGATCGCGCGTTGTCCCAGGAGGGCAGAAGCCCGGCCATCGGAGATCCCGACAATCCCGGCAGGCCGGCGATCGCCACGCCGTGATGCGCGGGCCGCATGAATTTGGTCCAGATTTCCACCGGCATGCCGCCGCCGGTGGTCTTCTTGGTTGGCGAACTGTCGTCGTTGCCGAGCCACACGCCGGTGACGAGATGCGAGGTGTAGCCGACGAACCAGGCGTCGCGGAAATCCTGCGACGTTCCGGTTTTGCCGGCGGCATTCCAGCCGGCCAGCTCGGCCTTGCGGGCGGTGCCGGTCACCAGCGTTTCGTGCAGCATGGAATTCATCATCGCGACGTAACGCGGCTCGACAATGCGGCCGAGGCTTTGCGTCTCGCGCTGATAGAGCATCTTGCCGTCGGCCGTGCGCACGCGCTCGACCACGTGCGGCGCGACGGCATACCCGCCGTTGGCGAATGGTGCGAAGGCGCCGACCATCTCGATCACGGAGACTTCCGACGTGCCGAGCGCGAGCGACGCGTTGGGTTCGAGCTTCGATGCGATGCCGAGCCGGTGCGCGGTGCGGACCACGGCGGGTGCTCCGAACTCAAGCGTGAGCCGCACCGAGACGGTATTGAGCGAATAGGCCAGCGCCTGCTTGAGCGTCACCGGCCCGAAATATTCGCGGCTGTAGTTCTCCGGCTTCCAGCCCTTGACGTTGATCGCCTTGTCCTCGCGCACCGTGTCGGGCGACAGGCCGCGTTCGATCGCGGTGAGATAGACGAACGGCTTGAACGCCGAGCCCGGCTGGCGCCTGGCCGCGACAGCGCGATTGAACTGGCTCTCGGCGTAGTTCCTGCCGCCAACCAGCGCGCGCACCGCGCCATCCGGCGACATCGCGACGATCGCGCCCTGGCCGACGCCGGCCTTGTCGCCATTCTTGTTCAACTCATCGACCAGCGATTTCTCGGCGCTTGCCTGCAACAAGGGATCAATCGAGGTCTCGACCACGATGTCGTCCTCGACGCGGCCGACCAGATCGTTGAGCACGTCCATGATCCAGTCGGCGACGTAGTTGACCGAATTCGCACCGGCGCTCTTCACGGCCTGCGCCGGCTGCATCAGCGCTCCCTTGGCCATGTCGTCGGTGACGAACTTCATGTCGGCCATGGCGGCGAGCACGGTCTGGGCGCGCCGTTCGGCGCCATTGGGATTGCGGCTCGGCGCCAGGCGCGAGGGCGAACGCACGATGCCGGCGAGCACGGCGGCTTCCGCGACGCTCAGCTTGGTTGCCGGCTTGTTGAAATAGCGCTGCGCCGCGGCCTCGATGCCGTAGGCGCCGGCGCCGAAATAGACCCGGTTGAGATACAGCTCGATGATCTCGGTCTTGCTGAATTTTCGTTCCAGCCAGACGGCGAGCACGACTTCCTGCACCTTGCGCGCGAGCGTGCGCTCCTGCGTGAGGAACAGGTTCTTGGCGAGCTGCTGGGTGATGGTCGATCCGCCCTGCGCCACGCCGCGGCGCAGCACGTTGGCGACCAGGGCGCGCGCGACGCCGACCGGATCGATGCCGTAGTGCGAATAGAATCGCCGGTCCTCGATCGCGATGAAGGCCTGCGGGACGTAGCGCGGCATGGTCTTGAGCGAGACCAGGGAGCCATACAGATCGCCCCGCGTGGCCAGCGGACGGCCGTGCAGATCGACGATCTGGATCGCCGGCGGGCGCTTGGGGATTTCCAGCGACTGGATTGGGGGCAGGTGGACGCCGACCCAGATGGTGGCGCCGATGGCGGCGATCACCGCCCAGAGGCTGAGCACGGCGCCCCAGTAGGCGATGCGGCCGAGACGGCTGGCTTTGCGGCCGCCGCCCTTGCGCCGGCGTGCCCGCGGTCGCCGGGTACTTTCGCCGTCGTCGGTGCCCACCGGGTCGGGTCGCGGTTCGGGCGCGTCGAACATGGGCTCGCGGCGCGCGCTGTCCTTTCGCCGTTCCCCCATGTCCAATCCCGCGAATCAGCCCCGGTCTATCCACGCGGACCCGGCACCCGACCACGCTACGGCCCGCCATTTAAGGCGGCGTTAAGCCACCGAAGGACTGTATTTGCTTGGTTTTGCAGACTGTGCGGTTACGCCGCAGCATCTTTTCAGCCTGCGACAATTTGTGCCAATATAGGCCATACCGGGGATTCCGGTGGCAATGTCTGGGGACAACTCTCAAATGCGCAAGGGCACACTTTTACTCGCAGTTCTGATCACGGCCGCGTTCACCACGACCGCGGACGCCGCCAAGAAGAAGGCGGCGTCAGCTCCCAAGATGTCGGAGCAGGATCGCAGCAACATGTTCATCCGCGACTCGCTGACGCCGTGGACGACCACGTGGGCTGCGCCGGCCAAGGTGAAGCCGGCCAAGCGTTCCAAGAAGAAGTCTTAAGCCGGGTCTCCACCCGGCCGTGCTGCAGCTCGTAGCGCGTCGGCCTGAACTGGACCTGAACAAAGCGGCGCCGATGCCCTGCATCGGTGCCGCATTTTCATGCATTGGCTTTTGTGCATCATCCTCGCCATACCGGGATTTCCGGTGGCACCAGCCTGAGGATTTTACGATGCGGAAGGGCACACTTCTCCTTGCAGTTCTACTGGCCGCTTGCTTCACCAGCACGGCCGACGCCGCCAAAAAGAAGAAGGCGCCGGCTGCCAAGCCGGCCGCGGCTGCGACCAACCCGAATGCGAGCGGCATGAAGTTCGTCGGCGACGCGTTCAGCCAGATTCTCGTGCCGGGCAAGTCGCTGACCCAGCCGAGAGTTGCCGCTGCGCCTGCGAAGGCCAAGCGGGGCGCGAAAAAGAAGAAGACCTGAACCGGCGCTTCTCGCTGCAACTGAATGAATTCCACTGCGGCGTCCGGGTCATGCCCGGGCGCCGTACCTTTATCCGCGATCAGTTTGCCGCCGCGCCCGGCTTTGCCGCAGCCATGTCGCCCGCCGGCGCGAACAACTGCAGCAGCGCGCGCTTGATCGTGACCTCGCGCGTCGGCGACGCCAGCTTCGCGCCAAGCAGATCGGTGACATAGAACACGTCGACCGCGCGCTCGCCGAAGGTCGCGACGTGCGCCGACGCGATGTTGAGATTGAGCTTCGACAGCGTCGCGGTGAGCTCATAGAGCAGGCCCGGCCGGTCCAGGCCGGTCACCTCGATCACGGTGTAGCGGTTGGACCATTGGTTGTTGATGGTCACCTCGGGCTCGACCGCAAAGGCTTTCAGCCGGCCCTTCGGAGCGGTGCGCCGCGCCACCACCTCGGGCAGCTTGAGCGTCCCCCGCAGCGCCTTCTCGACGGTTTCGGCGATGCGGGATGCGCGCCGCGCCTCGTCGGCGTCGTGCTCGAACTCGCGCGAAACCGAGATGGTGTCGAGCGCGCGGCCGTCGGTCGTGGTGAAGATCTGCGCGTCGACGATGTTGGCCCCCGCCGCCGCGCAGGCGCCGGCGATGATCGACAGCAGCCACGGGTGATCGGCGACAGCCACGGTGATCTCGGTGACGCCGCGCGATGCATCGAAGGCGAATGTGGTCGCGAGGTCCTTGCCGGCATCCTCGGTGGCGCGCAGGAAGTGCGCGTGCTCGACCCGGTGCGGCAGGTCGACCTTGAGCCAATAGGCCGGATAGTGGCGCGCGAAATAGGCGTCGATCCGCTCGGCCGGCCAGTCCTTGAGTTCGGCGCGAAGCTCGTGCTGCGCCATCGCCACGCGTTGCGCGCGGTTGACCTCGGAGAAGCCGCCGGTCAGCACCGGCTCGGTCTCGTAGTACAGCGTGCGCAGAAGCTGCGCCTTCCAGCCGTTCCAGACGCCCGGACCGACGGCGCGGATGTCGGCGGTGGTGAGGATGGTGAGCAACTTCATCCGCTCCAGCGACTGCACCACCGCGGCGAAGTTCTCGATGGTCTTGCGATCCGACAGGTCGCGCGCCTGCGCCACCGTGGACATGACGAGATGCTGCTCGACCAGCCACGCCACGGTCTCGGTCTCGGCCGCGGACATCCCCAACCGCGGGCAGAACCGCCGCGCCACGCGCGCTCCGGCGATCGAATGATCCTCGATCCGCCCTTTGGCGATGTCGTGCAGGAACATCGCGACATAGAGCAGGGTCCGATGTTGCGGCTGGATCTTGCCCATCAGGTCGTTGGCCAGCGCGAACTCTTCGTTGCCGCCGCGCTCGATGTCGGCAAGAATTCCGATGCAGCGCAGGAGATGCTCGTCCACCGTGTAGTGGTGGTACATGTTGAATTGCATCATCGCGACGATCTTGCCGAACGCCCGCACGAAGCGGCCGAGAACGCCGGTCTCGTTCATCCGCCGCAGGATGATCTCGGCGTCCTGCGAGGTGAGAATTTCGAGGAACAGCCGGTTGGCCTCGGGGTCTTCCCGCAGCTTGGCGTCGGCCAGTTTGAGCGACTTGGTCGCGGTCCGCATCGCATCCGGATGCAGCACCAGGCTGTGCTTCTGCGCCAGCCGGAACATCCGGATCAGATTGACCGGATCGCGGGCGAACACCTCGGAATCCGCCACTGTCAGGCGGTTGTTGTCTTCGAAAAAGTCCTCGCTCTCGGCGAGCGGCCGCCGTCCCGGCCGCGGCCGGAACTTCGCCATCATGCGGCTCAGCACCGGCGCAGGCTTGGCCTGCTGATCCTCCAGCGCCGAGCAGAGGATGGCGGTGAGATCGCCGACGTCCTTGGCGACCAGGAAGTAGTGCTTCATGAAGCGTTCGACTTCCTTCAGGCCGGGACGTTCGGTGTAGCCGAGCCGGATCGCCATCTCGCGCTGGATGTCGAACGACAGCCGCTCCTCCGGGCGACCCATCAGGAAGTGCATGTTGCAGCGGACCGACCAGAGGAAGTCCTCGCAGCGGCGGAACAGCTTCAACTCGTCGCGGTCGAACACACCGCGCTCCACCAGGTCCTCGACGTCCTGCACGCGGTAGACGTACTTCGCAATCCAGAACAGCGTGTGCAGATCGCGCAATCCACCCTTGCCGTCCTTGACGTTGGGCTCGACCAGATAGCGCGACTGCCCGGCGCGGCGGTGACGCTCCTCGCGCTCGGCGAGCTTGGCGGTGACGAACTCGGGGCCGGAGCCCTGAACGACCGATTTGTCGAAACGCGTGATCAATTCGTCGAACAGCTTGCGGTCGCCAAACAGGAAGCGCGCCTCGAGCATGGCGGTCCGGATGGTCATGTCCGCCTTGGCCTGCCGGATGCATTCGTCGACCGAACGCGTGGCGTGGCCGACCTTGAGGCCCATGTCCCAGAGGCAATACAGGATCGCTTCGGCGACCGACTCGCCCCAGGCGGTCTGCTTGTACGGCAGCAGGAACAACAGATCGATGTCGGAGCCCGGCGCCATCAGGCCGCGGCCGTAGCCGCCGGTGGCGATCACCGCCATGTGCTCGGCTTCGGATGGGTTCTGCGACGGATAAAGATGCTTGGCGGAAAACTCGTAGGCAATGCGGATGATCGCATCCTGCATGAAGCAGATCCGCTCCGCGCAGCGCCGGCCCTGGCGATCCTTCAGCAGCAGTTGCTCGGCCTTGGCATGCGCGTCCGCAAGCGCAGCCTTCAGCCGTTGCGAAATTGCGCTGCGCAGCTCCCGATCGTTCCCGGAACGGCGGCTGGCGAGCGTCTCCAGGTCGGCGACGAGCATGTCCTCGTCGAGCAGATCGACGGATGGCGGGCGCGGCTTTTCAATGTCGAGCATGCGGCCATCCGGATAGCGGACGGCGTGGATCATGTCACCGCCCGACCGCAAAACAAGTGCACCAACGTGGACCGCAAACGGGGAACAGCATTCCACCGGACGCCATGGCGTCGATAAGTATATTCTCTTTGACAATCAATGGCTTGGGACGTATTTTGAGAGGGTCAGCGCCGATTTGAAGCGAACAGCTTGCGGGCGCTTAACAAATGCAGCTAAAGCGGTCGGGGCCCGCCCCGTCGCAACAAGCTGACGGGCGGGTAAATGTTTGCCCGCCTCCATCAACCGAACGGCCAACGTCTTCGGACGTTGAGCCGCATGACGTGGAGGTACCAATGACGATCTTCTCCAGGCGTTCTCTACTTGCCTCGGTGCTGCTGGCAGGACTGTTGCCGACCGCGACCGCGTTCGCGCAGGACAAGCCCCGAGAAATCCGCATCGACTGGGCGACCTACAACCCGGTCTCGCTGCTGCTGAAGGACAAGGGCCTGCTCGAAAAGGAATTCGCCAAGGACGGCATCGCCGTCCGCTGGGTGAAGACCGTGTCGTCGAGCAACGCGCTGCAATTCCTCAACGCCGGCTCGATCGACTTCGGCTCGACCGCCGGCTCGGCTGCGCTGGTTGCCAAGATCAACGGCAACCCGATCAAGTCGATCTACACCTACTCGCGTCCGGAGTGGACCGCGCTGGTGGCGACCAAGGATTCCAAGATCACCAAGGTGGCCGACCTGAAGGGCAAGAAGGTCGCGATGGTGCGCGGCACCGATCCGCACATCTTCCTGGTCCGGGCTCTCCTTGAGGCAGGGCTCACCGACAAGGACATCACGCCGGTGCTGGTGCAGCAGCACGCCGACGGCGGCACCGCGCTGATTCGCGGCGATGTCGACGCCTGGGCCGGTCTCGATCCGATGATGGCGCAGCACGAAGTGAAGGACGGCGCCAAGCTGTTCTTCCGCAAGCCCGAGGCCAACACCTGGGGCATCCTCAACTCGCGCGAGGAATTCCTGCAGAAATATCCGGACGTCACGCGGCGCGTGCTCGCGGTCTACGAGGATGCGCGCAAGTACTCGCTCGCCAACTATGACGAGCTGAAGAAGATATTCATCGCCGTGACCGGCCTTGAGGGTCCGGTGGTCGACAAGCAGCTCAAGGAGCGGACCGGTCTTACCTTCAACCGCGTCGGTCCCGAGCAGCGGGAATCGATCCTCGAGGCCGGCCTCGCCTTGCAAAAGGGCGGTGTCATCAAGGCCGATGTCGATGTGAAAAAGGCGGTCGACGATCTGATCGACAGCCGTCACGTGGCGGTGACCAACTGACGCGTTTCCTGTCCCGGACAAGGTGCGGCGCGTAAGCGCCGCGCCGCTCGATCCGGGACCCCGGTTGCTGCTTACGCCCGAAAAGCAACCGGGGTCCTGGGTCTCGCTCCAAGGCGGTGTAGCGCGATATTGCATTTGAAGGCGCGGTTATGTCTCTTGTCCTCATGAGTTCGAGTGCGGCCCCCGACACCGCCCAGGGCGATGCGGCAAGAAAGAGTCTCGCGCGGTTCGTCCGGCCAGGACTGGGCCTGCTGCTGCCGGTTGCGCTGGCCATATTCTGGGAAATCGCGGTGTACGTGGGATGGTCCAACGGGCGGCTGATCCCGCCGCCGTCGATCATCTTCAACACGTTCGCAGAGCTCTGGGGCACCGGGGAACTGCAAAGCCATTCACTCGCCACGCTCGCCCGCGTCGCGCTCGGTTTCGTGTCCGGTGTCGTGGCCGGCACGGTGTTGGGCGCGATCACCGGCTATTCCGGATTGAGCCACCGCCTGGTCGATCCGACGTTGCAGGCGCTGCGCTCGATTCCTTCGATCGCATGGGTGCCGCTGTTCATCCTGTGGTTCGGTATTTTCGAAGCGTCGAAGATCATCCTGATCGCGGTCGGGGTGTTCTTTCCGGTCTATCTCGGCGTGATGGGCGCGGTGATGTCGGTCGACCGAAAGATCGTCGAGGTCGGCCGGGTGTTCCGCCTGTCCGGATTCGAAATGGTGCGGCGGATTCTGTTGCCGGCGGTGCTGCCGGCCTACGTGCTGTCGTTGCGCGCCGGATTGGGCCTTGGCTGGATGTTCGTGGTTGCGGCCGAATTCCTCGGCGCGTCGCAGGGCCTCGGCTTTCTGCTGATCGACGGACAGCAGCTCGGCAAGCCGGCAACCATCGTCGCTGCGATCGTTGCCTTTGCCATCCTGGGCAAGGCCACCGACACCCTCCTGGCTGTGGCCACGGCGCCGTTCCTGCGCTGGGAAGATCGATTTGCGAGGACCTGAGATGCTGGTGCTCAACCGCGTCGGTAAGACTTATCCCAATGGCGTCCGCGCCGTGGACGGCGTGTCGATCGAGGTCGAGCTGGGCGAGATCGTCGCGATCGTCGGCGGCTCCGGCTGCGGCAAGTCCACGCTGCTGCGCGCCGTCTCCGGGCTCGATCAGCCGACGCATGGCCAGGTGCTGCTCGACGGCATACCGATCAACGCCCCGCACGAGCAGATCGGCATTGTGTTCCAGGAGCCGCGGTTGCTGCCATGGCTCACGGTTGCCGACAATGTGGGCTTCGGTCTCGATCACCGGCCTAAGGAAGAACGCGAGCGGCGCGTCGCGGCGCAGCTCGAACGCGTCGGGCTGACCGACAAGGCCAAGGTCTGGCCGCGCGAACTGTCCGGCGGCCAGGCGCAGCGTGTGGCGCTGGCGCGCGCGCTGGTAACCCGGCCGGAGGTGCTGCTGCTGGACGAGCCGTTCTCCGCGCTCGATGCGTTTACCCGCGTCGACCTGCAGGATCATCTGCTCGATTTGTGGAACGACACCAAGCCGACGCTGGTCGTGGTGACGCACGACGTCGACGAGGCGATCGTGCTCGCCGACCGCGTGGTGGTGATGCGTCCCCACCCCGGGCGCCTGGAGGACGAGATCGTCATCGACCTGCCGCGGCCGCGCGACCGCCAGTCGGCGGCGTTCGATTTCGCCAAGCGGCGCGTGCTCGCGGCGCTCGACCGCTCGCTCGGCCGCGCCGCCAGCGTGGACGACCGCGAGACCCAGACCGCCCACGGCGCGCAAATGTGGTGGTAGGCGCGAGCGCGTCCGTATTGTCCGTATCCCACGCTCCCGCCCGTCATCCCACATTCAGGTTGTCATCCCCCGCGAAGGCGGGGACCAGGCTTTGCCAGACCTGCTATAAACCGCAGTAGAAGTCTGGATCGTTCGCCTTCGCGGACGATGACAGCAGTGGGAGCGGCGAGACGTTTCATGCGTATGTTTCAAGTCTGTGTTTGCGGCCAGCCTTTGCAGCTCAACGAGCAATCCACCCCGCAGCCCACCGGCGCCGAGGTGCTGCTGAAGATTCTCGCCGCCGGCGTCTGCCACAGCGACCTGCACCTGTCGGACGGATACTTCGATCTCGGCGGCGGCAAGCGGCTCAGCCTCCAGGATCGCGGCATGAAACTGCCGCTGACGCTCGGCCACGAGAACGTCGGCGAAGTGGCGGCTCTCGGCCCGCAGGCCAAAGGCGTCAAGCTCGGCGCCAAGGTGCTGGTGGATCCCTGGATGGGCTGCGGCGAATGCCGCGTCTGCAAGCGCGGCGACGAGCAGCTTTGCACCAAGCCAAGCAGCATCGGCGTGTTCCGCCACGGCGGCTACAGCGATTTCCTGATGGTGCCGCACCCGCGCTACCTGTTTGACATCGGCGATCTTGCGCCGGAGCGGGTCGCACCACTGGCGTGCTCGGGGGTCACGACCTACAGCGCGCTGAAAAAAGTCGGCCCGACGCTGACCACCGATCCGGTGGTGTTCATCGGCGCCGGCGGGCTCGGGTTGATGGGCCTTGCGATCCACCAGGCCATGGGCGGCCACAGCGCCGTGGTGGTCGACATCGATCCGGCCAAGCGCGAGGCGGCGAAAAAAGCCGGCGCGGTTGCGGTGATCGACGGTACGGCCCCCGACGCGGTGGCGCAGATCGTTGCGGCGACCAACGGCGGCGGCTCGTGGGCGACCATCGACCTGGTCGGCTCGTCGGCCACGGCGCGGCTCGGCATCGATAGTCTGAGCAAGGGCGGCAAGCTCATCATCGTCGGGCTCTACGGCGGCGACATCACGGTGTCGCTGCCACCGTTCCCGATGCGCGCCATCACGGTGCAGGGTTCCTATACCGGGAGCCTGACCGATACCGCGGAACTGATCGAACTGGTGAAGCGCACCGGCTTGCCGCCGGTGCCGGTCGCCACGCGGCGGCTCGAAGAGGTCAACGCGGCGCTCAGCGATCTGCGCGCTGGCAAGATCATCGGCCGCGTGGTCCTGACGCCGGCCTAAGAACAAGGAGAACACGACAATGGACGCCAACGAACTGCGGGCGATGCAGGCCCCGATCAAGGACCGCTACAAGAACGAGCCGGATGCCGCGCTGATCACGCTGAAGGCCAAGGGCACGCTCGACGACCAGAGCATCGCCTGCAAGGTCGAGACCGGCCGCGCGCTCGCGGTGGCGGGCCTGCATCCGGCGACCGGCGGTTCCGGCATGGAACTGTGCTCCGGCGACATGCTGCTGGAGGCGCTGGTGGCGTGCGCCGGCGTGACCTTGAAAGCGGTCTCGACCGCGCTGGCGATCCCGCTGAAATCCGGCACCGTGTCGGCCGAGGGCGACCTGGATTTCCGCGGCACGCTGGGCGTCGCCAAGGATGCGCCGGTCGGTTTCCGCGAGATCCGGCTGCGGTTCGACGTCGATACCGACGCGCCGCAGGACAAGCTCGACCAGCTCCTGAAGCTCACCGAACGCTATTGCGTGGTATACCAGACCATCGCCAAGGGGCCGGCGGTGGATGTAAAGCTGCAGCGGGTGTGATCGGAAACGCATACCCTCCACGTCATGGCCGGGCTTGTCCCGGCCATCCACGTCTTTGATAAAGGCAGCAAGGCGTGGATGCCCGGCACAAGGCCGGGCATGACGAGGTTTCTTGATGTCCCCCGACCTCCTGTTCTGGCTCTCGCTTGCGCTGAAGATGGCGGTCACCGCCGGCTTCGTTGTTGGCGCGACCTATGCGGCGGAGCGCGCCGGACCGGTGGTCGGCGCGATGATCGCGACGCTGCCGATTGCAGCGGGGCCGGCCTATTTCTTCGTGGCGCTGGACCATGACGCGAGCTTCATCGCCCAGAGCGCGCTGGCGAGCCTGGTGGTCAACGTCGACACCTCGATTTTCGCGCTGACCTACGCCGCGCTGGCGCAGCGCCGGAGCCTGGCCGCGAGCGTGCTTCCCGCCATGGCGGTGTGGATCGCGCTCGCCTTTGTGATCCGCGCGATTCCCTGGACGCTATGGACCGCGGTTGCGTTCAACGTCGTGGGCATCGCCGCATGCATCGTGCTGGGCAATCGCTTCCGGCATGTGCGGATGCCGCCGACGCGGCAGCACTGGGCCGACCTGCTGCTGCGCGCCGGCATGGTGGCGGTCCTGGTCGCGACGGTCGTCAGCCTGAGCACCACGGTCGGTCCGAAAGTCACCGGCATTCTTGCGGTGTTTCCGATTGTGCTGCTCAGCCTGATGCTGATCCTGCATCGCCGCATCGGCGGACCGGCAGCGGCGGCGGTGCTGTCCAACAGCCTGCTCGGCATGGCTGGATTCTCGGCCACCTGTCTGACCGCGCATCTGATCGTTGAACGGGTCGGCACCGCCGCGGGCCTCACGATCGCGCTCGCGGTGTCGATCGGATGCAATCTGGTGTTCTGGTGGATCAGGCGGCGGACCGCGCTGGCCGCCGTTCCCAAACCCTGACAGCCCGCGCTGCGCCGGCGTTACTTCGCAAGCGCCATATTCTGCTCGCGGATCACCTTGGCCCAGGTCGCTTTCTCTTCCTTGATGGCGGCGGCGAACGCCTCCGGCGAGCTGGCCAGCGACTCGTAGAGCTGCTTGGCCAGAAACCGTTCGCGGAACTGCGGCTCGTTCAGGATCTTCAGCACTTCGTCGCTGATCTTTTTCACGACGGCGGGCGGCGTGCCGGCGGTCACGGCCAGACCGAACCATGTTCCGGCGGTGAAGCCGGGAAGCTTGCCGCCTTCGGCGATGGTCGGAACGTCGGATACTTCCGGCAGGCGCTGACTGCTGCCGATGCCGAGCATCTTCACCTGGCCGGACCGGAACGACGGCAGCGCCGAGCTGACGCTGATCAGCATCATATTGGTATGGCTCCCCACCACGTCGTTCAGCGATGGCGTGGCGCCGCGATAGTGAACCGGAACGAACGCCGTGCTCGTGACGTTCTCAAGCCTCACCATGTTCACATGCGGACCGGAGGCGACGCCCGCGGTGCCGTAGGTGACCTGGCCCGGCTTTGCCTTCGCCATCGCAATCACGTCGGCAACGCTGTTCGCGGCCAACGATGGGGAGGTAATGAACGCGTGATGGATGCCGACCAGCGCGGTGATCGGAATGAACGCGGTGTCCGGATCGTAGGGCAGCTTGCCCTTCGAATAGAGGTGGGGATTGATCACGAAGGTCGAGCGTTCGGCCACCAGCAGCGTGTGGCCGTCTGGCCTGGCAGCCGCGACGGCGCCTTCGCCGATGATGTGGGCGCCGCCGCCTTTGTTCTCGATGATGACCTGCTGGCCCCAGGCGTCGCCGAGCCGCTGGCCGATCGCACGCGCCACGATGTCGCTGACGCCGCCCGCCGCTGCGGTCACGACGACGGTGATCGGCCGCGTTGGGTAGGCCTGTGCATCGGCCTCACGGGGCCACAGACAGCCGACCAGCGCCAGTGCGAAAAGCCATTTCGACATGCAACTCTCCCAGTGAAGGCCTGCTGTTCTCCGCGCGTCATTCCGGGACGCCGCAAAGCGGCGGGCCCGGAATCCAGAAACGCAAGGACTTCCGATGCTTCTAGATTCCGGGTTCGCTGGCGCGCCCCGGAATGACGAAAGAATCTTCAACATTCCTGGTCTCTATTCGATCCGCAGGTTGGCGCCGCGGATCACCTTGCTCCATTTGTCCGATTCCGACTGGATGTAGCCAGCATAAGCTTCCGGCGAGTTCGGCACCGGCTCGACCACCTGCGGATCGAGGATCTTCTCGCGGAACGCCGGGTCGGCCAGGACCTTCTGGACGTCGGCATTGACCTTCAGCACGATCTCGCGCGGCACGGCGGCTGGCGCGAACAAGCCGAACGACACGCCGGCCTGATAGCCCGGAATGGTTTCGGCGATCGTCGGAACCTCGGCGAACTGCGGCACGCGGGTGAGGCTGCCGAACCCCAGCATCTTGATCTTGCCGGCGCGGACCGTCGGTAGCGCGATCGACGGGCCCATCGTGATCATGTTGATGTGCCCCGCGATCACATCGTTGAGCGCCGGATTGGCGCCGCGATAGTGAATCGCCGTGAGCTTGATGCCCGCCAGACTCTCCAGCAGCGCCGCACCCATATGCGGCGAGGTGCCAAGACCCGCGGTGCCGTAGCTCATGATGCCGGGCTTTTCCTTCGCGAGCGCGATCAGCTCCTTCACGGAGTTGGCCGGAACCGAAGGATGCACCAGCAACGCCATCGGGATGCTGGCAAAGCCCGCGATCGGAACGAAATCCTCCGTCGCAAATGGCAGCTTGCCCTTGGCGTAGAGATGCGGCTGCATCGTGAACATGCCGGTCTCGGTGGCGAGCAGCGCGTATCCGTCGGCCGGGCTCTTGGCTATCGCGGCCGCCGCGAGGGTGTGGCCGGCGCCGCCCCGGTTCTCGATGACGACGGTCTGGTTCCACATCTGCGAAAGCCGCTGCGCGACGGCGCGCGTCAGCACGTCGGTGAGCCCGCCGGCGGCCGACGTCACGGTGATGGTGATGGTTTTGTTGGGAAAGGGCTGCGCATCCGCATGAGAAATCGGCAGCAGGCCGGCGGCCAAAGCCAACGCGAAAAGCCACCTCGACATGGTTCTCTCCCTGGCCTGCCGCGTCTTGCCCGCGCGGCATGGTTGGCGAATGCGCTTGAAAGTGCAGGGCGAGACTAACACCCCCCTGCGCCGGTTCGCTACGGCTGCTTCGCCGCAGCCTTTTGCTTGAGCGCGTAGAGTGCCTCCAGCGCCTCGCGCGGCGACAGCTCGTCCGGATTGATCGCCGAAAGCGCGCTCACCACCGCGTCGAGCGCGTTCGTCCGCGGATCGCCCGCCGCGGGCCGTGGCGCCACGGCAAACAGCGGCAGATCGTCGAAGCCGCGCGGCGTGGCGCGGTCTTCGGCTTCGAGCGCCGCGAGCACGATCTTGGCGCGCTCGATCACGCTTGCCGGGAGGCCCGCGAGCTTGGCCACCTGGATGCCGTAGGACCGGTCGGCGGCGCCCGGCCCGACCTCATGCAGGAATACCACCTCGCCCTGCCACTCCTTGACGCGAACGGTTGCGTTCTGCAGGCGAGGGAGCTTGGCCGAGAGTGCGGTCAACTCGTGAAAGTGCGTGGCGAACAGCGCGCGGCAGCGGTTGGTCTCGTGCAGATGCTCGATCGCCGCCCAGGCAATCGAGAGGCCGTCGAAGGTCGCGGTGCCGCGGCCGATCTCGTCCAGGATCACCAGCGAGCGCTCGCTG
>CAMDFO010000073.1 GCA_945897515.1 Rhodoplanes serenus
GCGGCCGCGATACTCGGCGCCCTCCCACAGCACGCGGACGCGGCGGCCCAGGTCCGTGGCGGAATAGGGCCTTACGGATTGGACCACCTTCGTTCCGTGCAGCACATCGAGGCGCTCGACCGGCGCGGTGCCGATGACCTCCGCGTGAAGCTGCATCGGCGCGGAACCGGGACGGATGATGTCGCCCATCCGCGCCTCGCGGGTCTTGTGTTCGGTCGCGGGGCCAAGCAGCGGATCGTCGGAAAAACGAACGGCGTCTGAGGCGAAGCTGCCGCGCAGATCAAGGAACAGCCGATTGCCGGTGGTGCCGTAGTGGTGTCGCGAGCGCAGCGCCGCGAACAGGGCATCGCGCGTCAGCTCCGGCATGAAATAGCAGGTGAGTCCGCCAACCGCTCCGAAGGTCGAGGCGCCGGGTCTGGTCGCGCCGGGCCGGCCCTTGTGGTCGTCGCTGTGACACACCACGCCAACGCGAAAGCCCTTCTCGAAGGCGTCGTGCAATATCCATTCGAAGGTGCCCCAGGACGAGTGCACCTCGACCGTGGTTTCGAGCTTGCCGTCGTGAGCGTATTTCACATCGGCGTAGCGGCCACCGACATGGGCGATTACGATCGCGTCCTCGCCGTTCAGCGCGTCGAACAGCTTGTCCGCCGTATAGATCGCATCAGTCGAGGTCTGGCCCTCGACCAGGATGTGCGACGAGCGTCGGATCGGACGGCCTTCGCGACGATAAAAGATGTTGCGGTCGCCGCCCATGCCGGTGTTGCCGGACCATTCGTAGCCGGGCAGGCACACGAATTGTCCGGGCTTGTCGAACGCGGCGGTCAGTCCGTTGAGTTTCTCCCAGAACGCATCGGTGATTTGGAAGTCGTTGCCCTGGTGGCCGACCATGTCGACGAACGCCAGGTCGCGCGCATAGCGGAAATAGTCTTCCGCCGAACCCATGCCGACCGTCTCGCCGCTCTGGCCGTGCAGGTCCCCCCAGTACCGGTTGAGCGGGGTCTGCTTCACCACACGCAACGGGTTGGCCCGAGCCACCTCCTTGTCGCCTGCGAACACGCGAAGCTCGACGTCGCCCGGTGCATCGACAGCGAGATTCTCGATCACGCGTGGACCGTCGCCGGGCTTGATCGTGACGTTGGCGGGCAAGCCGCGCACTGGCAGCGAGGCTTGGAGCGTGAGCGTCTGATCGGCCTTGTCGGTCGGATTGCCCCACATATCCTCGGCAACGATCGCCAGCCGGAACGGTTCGCCGACCACAGCGAGCGACGGCAGGATCGCTTTCCACGTCGCCGCCGGGCCCGGCACCAGATCGAACGCCGGCTGCTTCGGCAATTCGCAGAACTCATAGGTGGCGAAGGCGTCGACCGAGGTTTTCAACTCGACGTGCTTCTCGACGTTGGTCTGCAGGCGCCAGCCCGGTGAGCCTTGTCGGTTGTCGCCGAAGCGGATGATGAGCGTGTCGCCCTGTCGCAGATAGCCACGGCCGACGCGGATCAACAGCGTGTTCACATAGGGGCGGATGTTGAGCCGGTCGTACCAGACTTCGAGCTTGGCGCCGTTGCTCGCTTCAACCGTGGTGAAATTCGCGGCCTGCGGCTTGTCGAACTGCGGCTTGGCCATGTCGGAGGTGGTGCGCCACGACACCTTCAACATGCCTGTGTCGTCGATGCCGAACGTGCCGGCGGTATAGACGAGCGTCAGTTCGGCGAACGAGCCGGCGACGAATGGTCCGGCGGGGCTGAGCCGGATCGTGCCCATGTGTTCGGGCAGGTAAGTGGAAAACGGCATGGCGGCTGGATTTTCGCGCTTGTTAAGACGTTATAGGACGACCTACTATGACTCTCGGTCGACCTTTCGCCAAGTGGTACGCCGTGGGCGCCAGAGCAGATCAGCCATCGGCCGCTTTGAGCCGCTCCAGCCCGGAGCCGCTCTATCGCCAGCTCGCGAACCTGTTGGAGCGCGCAATCCGTGGCGGCGCGCTGAAGCCCGGAGACCGATTGGATTCCGAAGGCGTGCTGGCCGGGCGCTATGGCGTAAGCCGGATCACGCTGCGGCAGGCGGTCGAGGCGCTGGTCCGCAAGCAGATCCTGGTGCGCAAGCAGGGGAAGGGGACGTTCGTCACCACACCCGCGGTGCGGCACGATCTCAGACGCTTGCACGGCCTCCTGGGCTCCCTGTTCTCGCAGGCCGAAGGCGCGAGCGCCCGCCTGCTGCACTATGAGCTTCGCGTTCCGCCGGTGGACGTCGCGGAGGCGCTTGCGCTGAAATCGCGTGCAAAGGCGCTGTCGCTGGAGCGGCTCTATCTGATCGACAACAAGCCGGTTGCACTGACGGAGGCCTGGCTCGTTCCGGCCGTGGCCGAGCTGTCGCGCGTGAAGGCCGAACTGATCTCGACCGAAGACATGATGCGCGCCGTCGGCATCTACATTGCATCGACGCAGGTGGCGATCCGCGCCGAGGCTGCCGGCGCAAGGGTCGGCCGGCTCCTGAGGATTTCGGCGCGCGCCCCGGTGCTCGGGCTGCGCCGCAAGGCGCTTGGCGCCGACGGTGCGACCAAGGAGGTCGGGCGCGTGTGGTTCTGTTCGGACAGCTACCAGTTCGTCTGCTCGACGCAGAATGCAGATTCGATGGAAGGCCTGTTCGATATCCGCAACGTCGGGGAGCGGGCCTGAGCTTGGTTTTCGATACGAGGGGAGACAAACATGATGACGATCGTCCGTTTGTTCGCGATGCTAGCGGCGTTTGCCGCGATCGCATCGTCCGCCGCCGATGCGCAGCAATGGCCAAGCCGCCCGATCCAAGTGATTGTGCCGTTCGCGGCAGGCGGATCGACCGACGTTGCGGCCCGTCTCGTCGGCCAGCACCTGTCGCGCGTGCTCGGCCAGCAGGTCGTGGTCGAGAACAAGACAGGCGCCAACGGAAATCTTGGCACCGAGCTGGCGGCCAAGGCCGCGCCCGACGGACATACGATCCTGATCGTTCCGGAATCGATCGTGAGCAACGCGCACGTTTATAAGGTCAGCTACGACGCGCGGAAGGACTTTACGCCGGTGATCCAGATTTCGCGCCAGCCGATCGTCCTCGCGGCGCATCCGGAACTCGGCGCCAAGACAATCCCCGAACTCATTGCGCTCGCGAAGAAGCAACCCGGCATGCGCTTTGCTACCGGTAGCGGCGCCGGCTCCCAGCAGCACATGGTGACGGCATGGTTCGCCAAGCTTGCCGGTATCGAGCTCGAGCAGGTGTCGTACCGGGGCGGCGGCCAAGCGATCAACGACCTGATCGCCGGTCATGTGAAGCTCGGTACGCTCGGCTCCACGCCGCTGATCCCGCACTACAAGGCCGGCAAGCTCTTGCTGTTAGCGCAGAGCACTGCCGCGCGCTCGCCTGCCCTGCCGAATGTGCCGACCTTCCAGGAGGCAGGCGTTGGTTTGGCGTCGGATCAGTGGCTTGGCGTTTTCGTGCCGGCGGGAACGCCGCCTGCAATCGTGGCGCGGCTCAACGCCGAGGTCGGCAAGGCTCTGGCCGAGCCGGCGATCAAGAAGAACCTGGAGGATTCCGCGCAGGAGCCGATCGGCGGCACGGCCGCTGCCTTTGGCAAGCTGGTGGATGAGGATTTCGTAAAGTTCGAGAAGCTCGTGAAGGAGCTCAACATCAAGCTCAATTGAACACCGGTGCCGCCAGGGGACGTTTCGTATGGCTACGCCGCCGGCGGAACGTCCTCGCTGCGCCCGCGCAGGGGACGTTCTTCCATGCCGATCAAGGCGATCAGGCTTACGACCAGACACAGCACTCCGAGCGCAAAAACCCCCCGGAAAACGCGCGCAGCATCGGCTCCCGTGGCGGCCGCGGTCACGATGTTGCCGCCCCGTTCGAGCGGAACGCCAAGTCCGGCAAGCATGATCGCGCCCATGGCCGCGACGATGAACACCGCCGTCAGCCCGCGGAAGAAGTTCATCGCGCCCATGGCGGCGCCGACCTGATAGCGCGATACCGCATTCTGGATGGAGACGGTGCCTACCGGATAGGTCGAGCCGATTCCAAACGCGACCACGCTGAGCACGGCGGCGACCGCGATCGGCGATATCGCCGGGTCCCACACCAGCACCGACAGCGCCGCAATGGCACACGTAAGGCCAACGAGCGGGACGCGTTTGTAATGATCGAGATTCATCATCGCGCGACCGGAGACGATCGATCCGGGCGTTGACATCACAATGATGGGGATGAGCGCAAGGCCCGCATCGCTTGCCGAGAACTTGTGGACGACCTCGAAATACAGCGGCAGGACAATGGTGAGTCCGATCACCACGCCTTGCGAGAACGAGGTGCAGACGGTGCCCATGCGCATCACTGGATTGGCGAGCACCGGGAGCGGCAGGAACGGCTCGGACGCCTGCGTCAATCGCCAAGCGAACAGCATCGACAGCACGCCTGAAGCCACGACCAGCGCGACAATCATCGGCGAAAGCCAAGGGTAACGCGTCCCGCCCCAGGTGAGCGCCAGCAAGAGTGGAATCGCCGAGGCCGTCATCAGGCCGGCACCGAGCAGGTCGAGCTTGTGCTTGCGGTCGTGGCGCGGCAGGCGCTTGAGGGTGGTGTGCGCCATGTAGGCCGCCACCAGCCCCACTGGAACATTGACCCAGAAGATGACCGACCAGTGGAAATGCTCCGCCAGCACGCCGCCGAGCACCGGACCGCCGAGGCCCGCGGTAATCCAGACGCTCCCCATGTATGCCTGGTAGCGGCCGCGCTCGCGCGGCGCGACCGCGTCGGCGAGAATGCTTTGTGCCAGCGGGAGAATGCCACCGCCGCCGATGCCTTGCAGGCCGCGGCCCAGAATGAGCGTGATCATGTCGGGCGCGACGGCGCAGGCGACGGAGCCTGCAATGAAAATCCCGATGCTCGCGAGCATCATGGCGCGCCGCCCATAGACGTCGCTGAGCTTGCCGTAGAGCGGCGAGACCACGGTGGAGGTCAGCAGAAACGCCGTGACCACCCAAGGCAGCATTTCAAAATCGTGAAAGTCGCGGCCGATGGTTGGCAGCGCGGTGGCAACGATGGTCTGGTTGAGTGCGGCGAGAAACATCGCCAGCAGCAGGCCGAGCACGATGGTGCGGATGTCGCTATGGCTGAGCACCCATCGCCCGGGCTGCGGGCCGGACGACGGCGGGTCGGGCTTTTCCGGTTCCGGCATCTGCAACATGTAGCCCGTTTTCTCGCTTTCGTCTCCCCGCGCGATGGGGGTAACGGCGCGCTCGAATCCCGGACCGTGTTCCAGATTGCCGCGGTGGCCTCATATGACTACTCTGTCGCGAAGTATTGGGTATCATTGGGAATGTCGGCGCAGGGCAAGGGACGTTGGAGGCCGCGAGCATGAAGACCATTCTCGTTCCGACCGAGCAGCACGACCTCATGGTCTCGACGCTGCAAACGGCGTTGCTGCTTGCCCAGAGGTTCAACAGTTATGTCGAAGGCTTCGCCTTGTCCCCTGCCGTGGTCGAGCTTTTTGCGCTGGATCACGGAGGCCCGCTGCCGGTCGAGGTCAGAGAGAATGACGTCGAGATGGCGAACAAGGCCCGCATGCTGTTCGAGGGGTTCATGAATGGCAACGGCGTGGCGCGCTCGACCAAGGATGATGGCTCCGCTCTGTCGTTTGGATGGCTGGATACGGCCCCGGATGGAGATGGATTTGTCGGTAGTTACGGCCGGGTATTTGACGTCATCGTGCTGGGCCGTCCCGGCACCAGGGGAAGGACCAGCACAACCGCGGTTGAAGCCGGTTTGTTCGAGACCGGCCGGCCGGTCTTGATTGCACCGCCGGTGCCGCCGCAGCGGCTGGGCGATAACATCTTGATTGCCTGGAATTGCAGCACCGAACAGGCACGCGTGACGGGAACGGCGATGCCGCTTCTTCAAAAGGCGAGTCGTGTCACGGTGCTGACCGTGGAGGGTGGAACGGTGCCTGGGCCGACAGGCGAACAGCTCGCTCGCTATCTTCGCCGCAACGGTGTGGACTGTGAGCCCATCACCGTTGCCCCCGAGGGCCGCAGCACGGGCGAGGCGATCTTGGCGCATGCGGCGTCGCTGGGTTGCGATCTATTGGTCAAGGGCGCCTACACCCAGAGCAGGTTGAAACAGATGATCTTTGGCGGAGCCACCCGTCACATCCTGGCCAACGCGTCGCTGCCTGTCCTCATGGCGCATTGATCGGTTCTCGACCGCGCCACCAATTGAGAATCCGGTTTTCGGCATCCACAGCGGGTGCCGCTCTTACGCAATAGTTTCCTGCTATGGCAATAGGATTGCTGGATACCAAGTGGTCGGCGACATGTAGTCGAACAGCACGACGAGCAGCACAAGCCCGGCGGCCGCATAGCCCAGCGCGAGCGGCCACCGGTATTTCCCCCAGACCATCAGATAGAGCGCGATGAAAAGCGGCAGCGCCACATGCTGGCCGAGCAGGACGGTCACGGCAATGACGCCGAGCAGCCAGCCGAAGAAGTAGAAGGTTCGCCGCCATTCCTGCGACAGGCCGCCCAATCCGAAGGTGGTGGGTGTGCCCGCCACACCTGCCACGGCGCCGGCGCCCACAAGCCGGATCGAGCGCCAGTCGACGAACACCGCAAATGCCGCGAGGATGATGGCGGGTATGCTGAACGCCAGCGGAAATAGCCGCACGGTCGGCGGCCAAGCGAAGGATGCGACAATCGCGTAGGCGAGCACCAGGCAAACGGCTACTGCGAAGCCGAGCGACAGCCTGTCGTTGCCGGCGTCCGCATCCGTAACGTCCACCGTGGTCTTGTCCGCTTTCATGCGCATGTGAGAGCGAATGGCATAAGCCAGCGTGACCACGATTGCGATCGCGATACCGATGCAGATCGGCCGGAATATCCAACTCATTCCGTAGGCCGCCATGCTGATATGGAGCGAATTCTCCATGATACGGCCCAGAATGAATCCGAGGATCAGCGGGGCTCGAGGCCAGCCGGCTTTCTTCATGACAAGGCCGATGACGCCGAACACCAGAAGCGTGATCCAGTCGCCGATATTGTTTCCGGCCGTCCAGGCGCCAATCAGCACAAAGAACGTGATTCCCGGCAGGATCAAATTTGCCGGAACGAAGATGATCTTCTGCAATTGATTGGTCCAAGCCATCAGCAGAACGGCGCCGATGATATTTGCGAAGATGAGCGTCCACATCATGCTGAAGGTGATATGCAGCTTGGTGGTCAGCATTTCCGGTCCCGGGGTGAGGCCCTGGATCAGGAACGCGCCGAGCAGGATCGCCATCCCTGCGCTGCCTGGAATGCCGAACGCGACCGTCGGGACGAGATCGCCACCCTTTACCGAATTGTTCGCCGTTTCCGGTGCGATGACGCCGCGCACGTCGCCTTTGCCGAACTGCGACTTGTCCTTGGCGCTCTGCACCGCATGGCCGTAGGCGACCCAATCGGCGATGGTCGGACCCAGCGCCGGCAGGATTCCGATATACATGCCGATCACGGCGCTGCGCAGCAGCAGCCACCAATGGATGAAGCAGTCCTTCACGCCGAGCCAAATTCCGCTGCCGCCGGAGATCTTCTCGCGCGGCACGTCGGAGATCGAACGGTTGGATACCGCGAGCGCAACCAGCTCGGGCAACGAAAACAACCCGAGCACCACCGGCACCAGCGGCAATCCGTCGAGCAGATAGATGGAATTCATCCAGTAGCGGGGAATTGCGATCTGCTCGGCATAGCCGATTTGCGACAGGAGCAAGCCCAGCCCGGCAACGGTCAAGCCCTTGAGTACCGAGCGCCCGCTGAGGGAGCCCACCATGGTGAGGCCCAGGAGGCCCAGCATGAAAAATTCCGGCTTGGCGAAGGACAGCACCAACGGCTGAACGATGGGAATCGACAGGCCCATGAACAGCCCGCCGAGAACGCCGCCGATCGCCGAACAGGTGAATGCAGCGCCGAACGCGCGCGCCGCTTCACCGCGTTTTGCCATCGGATAGCCGTCTAGCACGGTCGCCTGGGCCGCTGCCCCCGCCGGCACGCCGATCAGGATCGCAGTGATGCTGTCGCTCGTCGTGGTGACGGCATACATGCCGAGCAGAAACGAGAACGCCGAGACCGGATCCATCCCGAAGGTGAAGGGCAACAGGATCGCCATGCCTGTCAGCCCGGAAAGGCCTGGTACGGCGCCGAAATAAATGCCGAGAGCGATGCCGAGGAACAGGTAGCCGACAGCGGGCCATTGAACCGCGGCGATCAATCCGGCGACGGCGCTTTCAAGCATCAACCGTAATCCGTTGCCGGCGCGGATGCGCACCTATTCGAAATGCACCGATCGAAAGACGGCGGGATATCGTCCTACGGCATGATTATCGTTTGACGAGACGAGTCCCGTAGTCGCGGAGGAATGTCTTGATCTCGGGCTTCACCTTGGCCAACCCGGACATGATGACCTCGCCATCTTCGCCGGAGACTAGGACTGGGTCGGATTTAACCGCTTTCGAGTAGTCGGCGATAAACGCCTTGTCTTTCCACAAGGCGACGATGGCTGCGCGCATCGTGGATATCGCTTCCTTGTTCGCCTTCGGAGGCATGAAGAAGGTCCGGAACATTGCCGTCTGCGCGTCGATCGCCGAGCGCATGGCCTCATAGGCAACGCCGGTGGGCTTTTTGCCGCCGTTCACGGAGCCATAGAACTCCTCGAAGGTTGGCAACTCCGGCACCACGGCGCTGCGTGGGTAGTTGCCGCTCTTGCCGGGCGGAGCAACCTGCCACAGCGGGATCACGATTCCCTGCTTGGCCATGGTCGGCTCGATCGAAGCGCGCCAGCCAGGCAGAGACGAATTGGCCAACTGGCCTTCGTTCTGGAGGATCGCAGTTTCGACCTCCTTGAGGCCGCGGTAGCCAGTGATCGCCCTGAACTTCAGTCCTAGCGTGTCGAGTGAAAGCGCCTGATGAATCGTATTGGTGTTGTGGGAATCGAGCGAAAGCGCCTTGATCTCCTTGGTCTTCATGATGTCGGTCGCGATGTGGATGCCGGGTGCCGTGTCCTTGCGCATATAGACGACCACCGGATTCTCGACACCCGCGAGCAGGGCGAAATCGGAGAACCGAACGCGCATCCCCGGGTCGCCGAGAAGCTCGGCAACCGGATTCCAGGTAAAGAAGCCAAATGTCTCGCCGTCAGGCTTGGCGATCTCGCCGAGGAAGTTGCTGCCGATCATTCCGCCGGCGCCACCCATGTTCTTGACGATGACGGTCGGTTTGCCGGGAATGTGGGCCGCCAAGTGATGAGCGATGATCCGGCCTTCGATGTCGGTCGGACCGCCCGCCGGATAATTGATGATCATCGTAACCGTCTTGCCTTTGTAGAATTGGGACAAGGCCGGTCCAGGCATGGCGGCGACAAGCGCAACCAAGCCTGCTGCAATCAGCATCTTGCGAAGCATGAACGATCCCTCCCTGAGATCGACGCTCTTTGCGGCGCCATGATTGTCGTGCCTATAGCTACAGTATCCGGGTCGCGGCCCATTTATTCAAGGCGAGATCGGCTCTGCAGTCACCACCGCGAACGTCTGCGATCGCGGTGGACGGTCGTTTTCCGGCGGTGTGGCCGACGCAGGACGCGGTCGCTCTGCGACCGAAGCGCGCATCGGGTGGGCCGCTACTTTTTCCCCGAACCCGGCCGCTGATCCGTCAGCATGGTGCCGAGTTTGAACGGCTCGAACGTCGGCTTGTAGCCCTTTTCATCGAGGAACTGCCGCAAGCCGGTGTTGTAGGAATCCTCCTTGTCGGCGACCTTGATCGCCTGTCCCTTGGCGGCGAGATACTCATAGGCTTGAGGAACGTCCATCGTCCTGACGTGGCGGATCGCCTGCTTGGTCGCGCGCAGGACAGCCGGGCTCTTCTTCATAAGCCTCTCGGCGAGATCGGTGACCGAGTCCTCCAGCTTGTTGAGCGGCACGGCAAAATTGATCATGCCGATGCGAGCCGCTTCCTTGCCGTCAAACGGGTCGCCGAGACAGGCATAGTAGAGTGCGTGACGCGGCAGCACTGTGTCGATGACTGCCTTCGAGACGAGCGCGCCGGGCAGAATGCCCCAGTTCACCTCGGAGAGTGAGAACGTCGCGTTCTCTGCGGCGATTGCGAAATCGCATGCCAGGAGCTGCATGAAGGCGCCGCCGACGCAGAAGCCGTGCACCATCGCGATGGTCGGCTTGTCGTAGCCGTAAAGCCGCTCCCACCGCCAACGGTTGGCGGCGGCCGCCGCCTTCTTCTTTTCACCGGGGTTCTTTTCCAGCTCGCGGAAGAATTTCTGCAAATCCTGGCCGGCGCTGAAGTTGCCGCCTTCGCCGGTGACCACCACGACCTTGACGTCGTCGTCCACCTCAAGCCGCGCCAGCGCGTCGTCCATGTCGTAATGAAGCTGCGGGCTCATGGCATTGCGCTTATCCGGACGATTGAGCGCGGTCCATGCGATGCCGTCGCGGATTTTGACGTTCACGTGTGCGTATTTGTATTCAGCCATTGGGTTCGTCCTCCGATGTTTATTTCATGAATAAGAAGAATGTCGCTGCGCGCGTCGGTTTCGTGCCGTCACCCGTATGTTCGCAGAACATGCCGGGCGAGCGTCATCTTGAGAATTTCGATCGGGCCCTCGGTGATCATCATGCTGCGCTGGTCTCTCCAGAATTTCTCGATGGGCAGATCGGTGGCAAGGCCCATGCCGCCGTGGATTTCCATGCACCGATCGGCAGCGAGGAACGATTGGGTATCGCCGAAGATTTTGGCCATATAGGCTTCCGTGCGGATATCTCGTCCCTGATCGTACTTCCATGCGGCGTCGTAGACCATCAGCCGAAGCTGATGCAATTCCATGAAGCTGTCGGTCAGCATCCACTGGACGGCCTGGCGTTCGGCGAGCGGCTTTCCGAATGTGACACGCTGCTTTGCGTAAGCGGCGCCCAATTCCAAACATCGTTCGATGACGCCGATGCCGCGAGCGCCATGACGCACGCGCCCCACATTGAGCCAGTGCTGGGCGTGCTTGAAGCCGTCGCCTTCCTCGCCAATCCGATCCTCGACCGGAACCCTGACGTCGTCGAAGGCGATTTCCCACGGGCGATCGTCGACCACCAGTTCCTGCGCGCGGATGAGCTTCACGCCTTTCGCTTTCATATCGACGACGAAGGCGGAAATCCCGCCGTGCGATCCCTTCGATCGGTCGGTGGCCGCGATCAGTTGAGTGTAGTGAGCATCGTCGGCGCCGGTGATGAATCGCTTGACGCCGTTGATGACATAGTGATCGCCCTGGCGGACGGCGGTCGTGCGCATGCCTCCCGGGTCGCCGCCGGCGTCCGGCTCGGTCTGTGCGAGGCACCAGTTAAGTTCGCCGGCGATCGTCGGCAGCAGGTACTTTTTCTTCTGCTCGTCATTGAGGTGATAGAGGATCGGGCTGACGTTGGGACCGAAGATGTCCACGCCTCGCGACGGCAACGCGATGCTCCGGGAGAGTTCGGCCCAGACCGTCACCTTAGCGATCAGGCCGAGTCCCAGCCCGCCGTATTCCTGGGGAACGTCGTATCCGGCCAGTCCCAGTTCCTCGGCTTTTTTCCTGAAATGGGCGCGGATTTCAGGCTTGAGCTTGTGACCGTTAAGGGTCTTCCGCTCGATGGGGATCATCTCCTTGTCGACAAACCGGCGCACGGTTTCCTTGAGCATCCGGATCTCCTCGGGGAGATCGAAATTCAAGTCGCCGCTGGAAAGTCCGCCCGGGACGTCGTCCATTCCATCGCTCCTTCAATGCTCTGCGGCAGCGGCTTCGCCGGCCGATCTTTTCACGATACGGACATCCACCGCGCGGACACCTTCGCCGTCCGCCAGCACGATCATCGGATTGATCTCGATATCCGAAAGCCAGCCACGGTGGTCGATGAAAAGGCGGGAAAGCCCGACCATGGCGCGCACCACACTCTCGGTATCGCGCGGCGCCCGGCCCCGGAACCGATCCAGCAGCGGTGCGCTCCGGAGCGATCGAAGCATGTCGCGCGCACTGTTCTCGTCGATGGGCAGGAGGCGAATAGCGATGTCGCACAGCACCTCGACCAGCACGCCGCCAAGACCGACCACCATGAACGGTCCGAACATCGGGTCCTCGCGCACCCCGACGATCATCTCCAGGCCTTCGACCATTTCCTGCACGAGAAAACCTTCGACGACTGCACTGGAATTATGCGCGCCGAGCCGCGACGCCATGGCTCGGGCCGCAGCTTGCACCGCCGGCGCGTCCGCGAGATGTAGCGAAACGCCTCCAACCTCGGTCTTGTGGCTGGCATCGGGAGAGACAATCTTGACCGCGACCGGAAAGCCGATCTCCGCGGCCTTTGTGGCTGCCTGTTCCGGGCTCGCTGCTAACGCATTGCGCGGGGGTGTCAATCCTTGGGCCGTGAGCAAAGTGTCGAAGGCTTGCGGGTCGAGAGCTTCGCCGGAGCTTCGCGGGGCATCGAGAGGAGCAACACCGCGTCGAAGCGCCGATGCGTAGCGGACCAATGCCTGCAGCGCGCGCACCGTTTGAGGCAAGCCCTGGACGAAGGGCACTCCGGTTTCGCCTTGGAATTTGCGGCTGATCTCGGAAACGTTCTGCGCGATGCGGCCGAAGGCCAGGATCGGCTTGTCGGTGGATGCAAACAATCCGTTGAGGGGAGCAGGATTGAACGGATCTTCGGGGTTGGTCGGCAGCAAGCCCTGCACGGTCATCAGGTCCACGGTCGGGTCGGCGCACATCACCTTGCAGATTTCGGAAAACTTGGCGGCTTGCACGCCGACAGTGGGGCCGACGTCGAGGGGATTTTCGGATGCCAAGCCCGGATCGATCATGCCGAGGAGCGTCTTCCGAGTATCCGGCGTCAGGGGCGCCATCTCGGCGCCTTCGTCGCTGGCGTAGTCGAGGATGAGCCCCTTGGCGCCGCCCGAATAGCAGGCCATCGCGATGCGCGGTCCCTTGGGCAGGCGGCCGGGCATGAACGCCAGACTGGTCTCGATCAGGTCGTCGAGCGAGGGACAACGCACGACTCCGTATTTGCGGCACACGGCTTCGAACACCTGATCGTCACCGGCTATCGCTCCGGTGTGGCTGCTCGCGGCAGCCTTGCCGCGTTCGCTGCGGCCGAGCTTGACCAGGAGGATGGGCTTGCCGGCGGCTAGAGCCTTCTCGGCGGCGGCCATGAACGCCTGCGGGCGGCGAATGCCTTCGACCATGCACGCAATGATCTTGGTGCTTTCGTCCTCGACCAGAAAGTTGATGTAGTCGGCGAGATCGAGGTCGAGCTCGTTGCCGCTCGATATCGCATAGGAAAAATCGAGGCCGCGGATCGAGGCTTGCTGCAGCCAGAACTGGAATGTGCCGCCGGATTGAAACACCACGCCGACCGAACCCGGACGCAATGCGCGGACGCGCTTGGCCGGATAGAGCAGCAGCTTCTCGCGAAGCGCCACCGCTCCCATGCAATTGGGACCGGAAATGCGCATACCATAGTTGTCGCAGAGGGCTCTCAGCGCGCGCGCGCGGGCCATGCCTTCGGGGTCGCCGCCTTCGCCGAATTGTGCCGCGTAGATCAGGGCGCATTTCAAGCCGTGCGCCGCAGCCTCGGCCAGCGTGTCAGGAATGGAAGGCGAGGGGACAATCGTCAGCGCAAGATCGACCGGCTCCGGGATCGCAGCAAAGTTGGCGTAGACGGGCCGGCCCCATAGCTCGCTGCGTTTTGGATTGACCAGATAGAGCTTTGTCGGAAAGCCGCAGTATTCCAGGTTCTGGTAAATCTCTTGGGCCCAGCCGCCACGGCTGGAATCCGAAGCCCCGACAATGGCTATGACCTTGGGACGGAGAAGACAGTCTACGCTGCGGAACACAACGGCTTCCCACTTTGATCGGCCCCATCGCACGGCCGGGTAAAAGGTTAGTTGAGAGGGTGCCGTGGCGCCAGCGTGCTTGCCGGGGTCATTGTCGCAGCCGGGGGGGCTTTAGGCGCGAGCTGAGTTGATCGCAGTCCACACCCGCGACGGCGTGAGTGGCATTTCGATATCCGTCACCCCGAGCGGACGAAGCGCATCGAGCACGGCGCCGACGATAACCATTGGCGCGCCGATCGAGCCAGCCTCGCCGCAGCCCTTGGCGCCCAGCGGGTTGTGCGTGCAGGGCTGGCTCTCGTCGAGCTCGGACACCATGCCCGGCATGTCCTCGGCGCGCGGGATCGAATAATCCATGAACGATCCCGCGAGCAGTTGTCCGCTTGCCGGGTCGTAGACGCAGTGCTCGTGCATCGCCTGTCCTAGGCCCTGCGCGATGCCTCCATGGATCTGGCCCTCGACGATCATCGGATTGATCACGGTACCGACGTCATCGACGCCCCAATAGCCGACGATGCGGATCGCGCCGGTCTCCGGATCGACCTCGACCTCGCAGGCGTGCGCGCCGTTGCTCCAGGCGAAGCTCGGCGGATCGTACACCGAGGTATCCTGCAATCCGGGCTCAAGATTGGCTGGATAGTCGCCGGGCACATAAGCGGCGCGCGACACCTCGCGGAGCGAGACGCGGCGGTCGGTGCCGGTCACCGCGAACACGCCGTTGGCAAAGCTGATGTCGGCGGCGGATGCCTCCAGCAAGTGCGCTGCGATCAATTTGCCTTTGGCCACGATCTTCATCGCGGTACGATCGAGCGCCGAGCCTCCCACCGCAATCGAGCGCGAGCCGAACGTGCCCGTGCCGAACGGCACTTGATCGGTATCGCCTTCCAGAATTTCGATCTTGGCAAGCGGCACGCCAAGCCGCGACGAAATGATCTGCCCGAACGTGGTGGCGTGGCCCTGGCCGTGGTTGTGGGTGCCGAGCATGGCCTGCACGCCGCCGTCGGGTAGCATGCGGATCGAGGCAGATTCGAAAAAGCCGGTGCGGGCGCCCAAGCTGGTCGCGAACCGCGACGGCGCGACGCCCGAAGATTCCACGTAGAGAGCCATGCCGAAGCCGCGATGTTTTCCGGTGCGCTGGGTCGCGGCACGGCGCTTGGCGAAGCCAGCATAGTCGGCGATCTCCAGCACGCGGGCGAACACCTTGGGAAAGTTGCCGCAATCGTAAACCGGTCCGATCGGCGTCTTGTAAGGCATGGCCTCCACCGGCACGAGATTGCGCCGGCGGATTTCCGCGCGGTCGATTCCGAGCTTGAGCGCGGCCTCGTCCGCCAGGCGCTCCAGCACATAACAGGCCTCCGGGCGGCCGGCCCCCCGATAAGCGTCCGTCGGGATCGTGTTTGTGAATACGCCGGTCGACTGCACGAAGATCGCGGGTGTGCGATAGACGCCGGCGAGCAGCGCGGTGTAGATCGCGCTCGGGATTGCGGCCCCGAAGGTCGACGGGTAGGCGCCAAGGTTGGCGATGGTGTCGACCCGAAGCCCAATGAAATGCCCCTCCGCGTCGAGTGCGAGCTCCGCGGTGGTGAGGTGGTCGCGGCCCTGATAGTCGGAGACAAAGCATTCGCTGCGGCTGCCTATCCATTTCACCGGACGCCGCAGACGCCGCGCCGCCCAGGCAACGATCGTCTCTTCCGGATAATGCTTGCCCTTGTAGCCGAAGCCGCCGCCGACGTCGGGCGCGACCAGCCGCATATCGTTCTGCGACAGGCCGAGCTGCTCGGTGACAACGCGGCGAATATGATGTGGCACCTGCGTCGAGGCATAGAGCGTGAGCTTGCCGCTCGGCGCGCTGCCGTCGGCGAGCACCGCGCGCGGTTCGAGCGCGGCGCCGATCAGCCGGTTGTTGACGAGTTCAACGCGCACGACGTGGGCCGCGCTGTCGAAAGCCTTGCGGACAGCCGCCTCGTCGCCGCGGATGAAATGGTAGCAGGTGTTGCCGGGCGCCGTGTCGTGAAGCTGCGGCGCGCCCTCGGCCAAGGCGGTGCGGCCGTCGATCACAACGGGAAGCGTTTCGTAATCCACCTGGACGGCTTCGGCGGCATCGGCGGCCTGCGCGCGGGTTTCGGCCACGACCGCGGCGACCGCTTCGCCGCCGTGCCGCACCATGCCGCGCGCCAGCGCCCAGCGAGGCGGCTCGGCCATCGGCTTGCCGTCGGCGCATTTGATCGCCCACAACGGCATCATCGGGCCGACCTTGTCGGCCGCCATGTCAGCGCCGGTAAGCACCGCGACGACACCTGGCATACGGGCCGCCTGTGCCGTGTCGATGCCGCAGATTCGGGCGTGGGCGTGCGGCGAACGCACCAGCACGCAGTGCAGTTCGCCGGGGAGGGTGATGTCGGAGACGTAGCAGCCGCTGCCGCGCAGCAATCGCGGGTCCTCGACGCGGCGGACCGACGCGCCGATGCCTTCATACATTTCTGCGGGCGCGCTTATTGCAGTTCCTCGCGCAGGAGATCGAGGCGCTCGAACGCCGAGCGGTCGGAGACGATGAACAGATCGGCGTCGCCGCCCTTGGCCTGGTGGCTGGCGAAATTCCAATGTGGGATCGAGAACACGTCGTTCTGCGACCAGTCGAAGCTATGTTCGCCGACGGTCGAGCGGCCTTGGCCCGAAACCACCAGGCAGATCATGTTGCAGGTGGTGCGCTTCGGCCGTGTCGTCTGGCCGTCGGGCAGCCGGGCGGCGTAGCAGTCGAGCGCCGGCATCACGGCGCCGCCGGTCGCCGGATTGGTATAGCGCACGGTGCGCGCGCCGTCGGGTCCGGCGGGGAGGGACGAGAGCAGCCGCCGTGTCGCCTCGCCGGAATAGCGGTACTTTGGCGAATGCGCTCGAGCGTGATCGATGTCGGCGCCGACCAGACCGGCTTCGCCCCACAGCTTTTCGTCGCCGTCGTCCACCTGCCAGAAATCGTTGGCCTTGGCATCGCCCGGCTCAAAGAAGTTGGCGTCGAGCGTGCGAAGCAGGGGGATGTTGGCTGCGTCGAACCAGATGATGCGATGGTCGCTTTCGTTGATGTGGCCATGCCAGCACATCGGCGGTGTCAGGATCAGGTCGCCGGACTTCATCTCGCAGCGTCGGCCGTTTACGATCGTGGCCGCGCCGTCGGCCTTCGTTGCAAATCGTATCGCCGCAAACGTATGCCGATGCGGCCGCGCCCGGTCGCCCGGGTCGAGGACGGTGAAGGCGGCGATCAGATTGTTGGTGGTGACGGTTTCGCCCCCGAACGCCGGATTGACCAGGATCAGAGCGCGGCGCTCGACGTCGTCGATCGGCACTTCGGACACCGCGCGCCCGGTGAACCGTTCGATGTCCTTCCAGCGCCAAAGGAACGGCGGGTCCTTGGCCTGAGGTTTGACCGGCGTCAGCTTGCGGAAGCGGTCCCACAGCGGATGCAGGTTCGCCGCTTCGAGCTGCGCGACGAAGTCTGAATCCTTGGCGGCGGTCGCGGGGGTTGCCATCGGCTATTTCGTCTCGCCACCTTCTCCGGGGTCATGCCCCGCGAAGGCGGGGCATCCAGTCATTCGATATACACCGCCGCCTCCATTGGATCGTCCGCTTTCGCGGACGATGACAGCGGTGGGACCGACGGCCGCCGCGCATAGAAGAGGCGACCGCCCATCAGGTCTTTGGCAGCTTCTCGTCGATGTTGGTCTTGTCGATGATGACGTGCTTGATGAACACACGCGGCTCGACCTTGTCGCCCTTGAGATACTGCGCCAGCACGTCGACCCCGAGCCGGCCCCACTGCACCGGGTTGAGTTCGATGGTCATCGCGAGCGTGCCGGCCTTCACCGCGCGAAGCGCCGGCGGCACCCCGTTCATCCCGGTGACCAGTGTTTTGCGGTTGGCGGCGAGCACCGCCTGCATCGATCCGAGTGCGACGTCGTCATTGGCGGTGTAGATCGCCTTGAGGTCCGGGTGGGCGACCAGCGCGTCCTCGGTCTGCTTGACGCCGCGCTCGCGGGTCAGCGGTCCGTCGTGTTTGGTCACGATCTGGATTTTCGGATGCTTCGCCATCACCTCGGCGTAGCCGTCGCCGAGATTGCGGAAGGTCGGCGCGCCGCTCGGGCCGAGCAGCAACGCCACCTTGCCTTCGCCGCCGATCTGCTTGGCGGTCCACTCGGCGATGTCACGGCCGATCTGCTTTTCGTCCATCGCGACATGCAGCGTCTGGTTCGGCGAGGTCGAGCCGCGCGCCACCGACACGATCGGCACGTTGCCGGCCTTGGCCGCGTCGTAGGCGGCGTTGACGCCGACCGCGTCGATCGGGGAGATTAGGATGCCCTTCACCCCGCGCGCCACCAGGTCCTGCACGCCGTTGATCTGCTTGACCTTGTCCTCGTTGGCCGAGACGGTCGCGACCTCCCAGCCCAATTCCTGCGCCCGCGCGCGGATGCCGCGCAGCATGGCGATGTAGAACGGGTTGTCGTCCTGGGCGAGCGATACGCCGATGGTGATTTTTTGCTGGGCCGCCGCAGGGGCGGGCATCAGCATGGACGGCAGCAGCAGCACCGCTGCGAGCGCCGCATGGCGAAGTTTCAGCATGGAAAGCCTCCCCGTGTTCGTTACCGGGAGCGTAGCCGATCTGCCGCCGCGGCGGCAATGATGACGGCGCCGACAGCGACCCGCTGCCAGTAGGAATCGACGTTGAGCAGGTTGAGGCTATTGCCCAGCACGATCATGATGAACACGCCGATCACGGTCTTGTAGAGCGTGCCTTCCCCGCCGTGCAGCGCCGCGCCGCCCAGCACCACTGCGGCGATGGCGGTCAGCTCATAGAATTCGCCCGCGGTCGGCTGGCCGGATTGCAGGCGGGCGGCCAGCATGACGCCGGCAACCCCGGCGAGCGCACCGCACCACACGTAGGTCGAGGCGACGATACGGTCGACCGGCACGCCGGAGAGATAGGCCGCCTCGCGGTTGCCGCCGGTGGCGTAGATGCGCCGGCCGTACGGCGTCATGTGCATCACGAAAGACAGCGCGACCAGCAGGATCGCCGGCACCCAGACCAGGTAGTGGATGCCGAGGAAGCGCTCTGAACCGAAGGCGATGAACGCGGCGGGCAGGCCGTCATCGCCGACCGGGGCGCCGCCGGTGACCAGGAACACCAGGCCGCGCACCAGCACCATGGTGCCGAGCGTCGTGATGAACGGATTGACCCCGAGCTTGGCGATGATCAGCCCGTTGACGAGGCCGACCGCCGCGCCGGTCGCGACGCCGGCCAGCACACCCGCTGCGATGCCGAACTTCACCATGACCATGGCGGCGATGCAGCCCGCCAGGGCGACGGTCGAGCCGACCGAGAGATCAAAGCCACCGCCGATGATGACAAAGGTCATTCCGAGCGCGATCACCGCCATGATCGAGGACTGAACCAGGATATTGGTGAGGTTGAGCGGCGACAGGAAGCGGTCGGTCAGCAGGGTGGTGACGACGCAGAGCGCCATCAACGTGATCAACGGGGCTTGGCCGGCGATGTCGAAACGTCTGGCCCAATGCGTCACGGTCAACCGCCGATCGCGGCGTGCAGCCGCTTCTCGTCGAAACCTTCGACGCGCGAGATCCGCGCGGTGATCGTACCCTGGTGCAAGGTCCAGATGCTGTCGCAGATGCGTGTCAGTTCGGCGAGATCGCTGGAGCTGACCAGCACGCCGCCGCCGTCGGCGGCGAACTTGCGGATCAGCGTGTGAATCTGAGCCTTCGCCGCGACGTCCACGCCTTGGGTCGGCTCGTCAAGCAGCAGCACTCCCACTTTGCGCGCCAGCCACTTGGCGAGAATGACCTTCTGCTGGTTTCCGCCGGACAACGCGGAGGCCCGCAGCGACGGGTTACGCGGCCGGATGTCGAGCAGCTCCATCAGCTCCGCCACCAGGCGGTCCCCGGCTGCGCGGTCGATCATGCCGCCGCGCGTGAGGCGATCCAGGCTCGGTAGCAGGATGTTGTCGCGCACCGGAAGACTCATCACGAGACCGAGCCTGCGCTCGCCCGGCACCATACCGATGCCGGCGCGGATCGCGGCGGTAGGATGGGAAAGCCGCTGCGGCTTGCCATTGACGCTGACCGGGCGGTGCTGATGGGAGACGCCGAACAGCCGCCGCAGCACGCGGTCGGTGCCGCTGCCCAGAAGCCCGGCGAGCCCGACGACCTCCCGGGAGCGCACACGCACTGCGTCGGCGCGATCGACGGCGTCCTCCAGCAGAACGGCCCCCGGTGACAGCGCGTCAGTCACGACATCGGTTTCTGCGCGTCCGGTCATGGCCTGCACCAGATCGGACACGCGGAATTCGCCGCGCCGTCTCATGGCCGCGACCCGGCCGTCGCGCAGCACGGTGCAGCGGTCGGCGAGCGCGACCACCTCGTCCAGTCGATGCGATACGTAGACGATCGCTGTGCCCTGGTTCTTCATGCGCGCGAGCACAGCAAACAGGCGTTCGATCTCGCGGGTTTCGAGCGCGGCGGTGGGCTCGTCGAGGATGAGCAACCGGCAGCGTTGCCGCAGCGCCTTGGCGATGGCGACGAGCTGGCGCTCGGCGAAGCTCAGCCGGTCGACGCGCTGATCGGGATCGGGCGTGAAATCGAGCTCTGCCAGTTGTGCGAGCGCCTGCTGCCGCATTCGTGCGCGGTCCACCAGCGGAACGCCGGCCACGCGCCGCACCGGCGGCTCGCTCAGCGTGAGATTTTCCGCAACCGAGAAGGCAGGGATCAGCCGCAGCTCCTGCGGGATCGTCGCGACGCCGGCGGCAATAGCATCATGCGGACTGCCAAAGTGGCAAGTTCGGCCTTCGATCGCGATCTCGCCCTGATCCGGACGGTGCACGCCGCCGAGGATGCGCACCAGGGTGGACTTGCCCGCGCCGTTCTCGCCGACCAGCGCATGGATCTCGCCATGCGACATCTCGAAATCGACGTTATCGAGCGCCTGCGTGGCGCCGAAGTGCTTGAAGATTCCGCGCGCGCTCGCTGCCGGAGTGGTCATGTCAGGCCGCCGCCGGGCGACAACGTCAGCGCGCCACGCGCATCACGCGCATCTTCTCGTCGGCGAGCTGGCCGCGATCGACCACCACGTCGTTGTCCAAGGTCACGGTACAGTCGCGCATCGGCACGTCGTAATGGCCCTTGGTTGAGCGCTTGCCGCCGCCTTGCGAGTTCGGTCCGGTCGAGAACAGGAAGTTGCCGGCAAAGCAGCGGGCACCGGCGTGATGACGCTTGGGGTCGGAGCCGTTGAGCGCGATGGAATCCCAGCGGCCCTGCGGGTTGAGCCCCCAGCCAAGATGCGAGATGGCGTGGCCGTCCAGGTCGTCGGCATGGGCCTTGTTGCCGTCGAGCCAGTCGCTCATCAGCTTGGCGTCGAGCCCGCCCTCAATCTTGCGGATGAAGCCGTCGCGGATATCGAGCCGCACGTCGTCCTGCACGTAACGGCAATAGGGCAGGACAACGATGTCGCCCGGCTGGAGCACGACCGTGCCGTTGGCCGAGCCTTCATTCGGAAAGGTGTGGACGTGGCCCGCGCCCCAGTGGTCGAAGCGGCCGGGAGACTCGGCATAGCCGTACTGGCTCATGGTCGGGTATTCGCCGATCTTCACCGACAAATCGGTGCCGCCTGGCCGCGTGATGCGCATGGACTTGGCCTGCTTCAAGCGCTCACCCGCATGCAGCACCGCTTCCTTGAGTCCGGGTGGCGACAACAGTTCGTCCAGTTCGTCCGGGCCGTCGATCACCATGAGCACGCGCGTGCCGGCTTCGCGCGCTTCCTTCAGCCAGCGCGTGAACAGCGGGATGTGAAGGCAGATCAGCATGTCGGCCGCCTTGATGGCGTCGAGCGTTCCCTTGCAGCGGCCGACGGTCTCGACGCCCACCTTGGTCCACGACGGCATGGCGTTGACGCACATTTCGTAGGCGTCGGCGCCGAGGTCCTCGGCGGCTGCGAACGCGGCCGACACGTAGTCTCGCCTTGCGCTGAGATCGCTCAGCAGGACGATGGTCTCACCCTTCTGCACTTTGCAAAGCTGGTATTCCTTGCGAAACAGCATCGCCAGCTTGGCGTGGTTGATGGCTTCGTGCATGGCAATAGCCCTTCGCTCTGTCGGCGAAGTTTTATACCAAGTCGACAGACTTCGATCCAGCATGCTGAGGGCACGCTGGAGTTCTCCCTTGGCGGCGTGCTTTCGGGCGTTTACGCCAGTGCTGGCGCATGAGGCGATGCGACGATCAGGTATCCATCAGTGATGCTTCCGCGACGCCAGAGGCTCGTCGTTTGCGAAATGCGGGGAGGCGGCCATCGCCGGCTGGCTGATAGAAAACGCTGTAGCGCTCAATGGCCTTGATGAATGCCGGGGCGTCTTCCGGTTTCGTCACTTCATAGGCATCGAAGCCCGCGCGATGGAGCAGCAGGAACTGGTCGCGCAGCACCTGTCCGGTCGCGCGCAGTTCGCCGCGAAAATGATGACGCTCACGCAGGATGCGGGCTTGCGAGTAGGCACGGCCATCGCGGAAGTTCGGAAACACCAGAGCCACCAGGGCCAGACGGTCGAGATGAGGCACAAGCTCCGATATGTTGCGGTCGTTTGGCCAGAGCACACCTGTGGCGCCGCTGCGCTGGACGAACTCGCCGGCATCGGCCAGCAGGCGCGGCGCCGGCACGATCGCGGGAACGTCGTCCGGCACCGCCGCGTCGTCCAGAATGCGAACGAAATGATCGTCGACGACCTTGCCGTTCTTAACGAGTGGCATAGACCCGCTCCTTGAACGGCTCGACCCCGATGCGTTTCACGGTCTCGACGAACAATTCGTTCGGCCGTTCGCGCAACTCGACATAGGCCGCGACCACATCCTCGATCACATCGGCGACCTCGGCGTAGGGCACCGCGGGGCCGAGCAGGTGTCCCAGCTCCGCCTTTTCATCGGCACGGCCACCCAGCGTGATCTGAAAGAACTCCTGACCGTTCTTCTCGACACCGAGGACGCCGATGTGGCCGACATGGTGGTGCCCGCAGGCATTGATGCAGCCGGAAATATTGATGTGCAGCCGGCCGATCTCACGCTGCGCGTCGAGGCTTTTGAAGCGGCGCGTCAGCTCCTGCGCCACAGGAATTGAACGGGTGTTGGCGAGGCTGCAATAGTCGAGGCCCGGACAGGCGATGATGTCGGAGACCAGCCCGACGTTCGGCGTCGCGACGCCGATCCGTTCAAGCTCCGTCCAAAGTGCCGGTAGTTCTTTCTGCGGCACATGAGGCAGCACCAAGTTCTGCTCGTGGCCGACCCGGATTTCGCCGAAGCTATGGCGATCCGCGAGATCGGCGATCCGGTCCATTTGTTCGGAAGTGGCATCGCCAGGCGGCCCGCCTTCGGGCTTGAGCGACAGTGTGACGATCGAATAGCCCGGCACCTTGTGCGGCGAAACGGAATTCTTGAACCAGGTGTCGAAGCGCCGATCGATGGCACGGGCGCGCTTTAATTCAACCGGATCGTCCGAAAGCCTTTCGTATTCGGGATAGCGGAAGCGTGCCGTGATATCGGCGATGAAGGCCGGGTCGATCGCGAGCGCGCCGTCCTTGATGGTCTGCCATTCGGCGTCGACTTCGGCGGCAAACTTCTCGGCGCCCATGTCGTGCACGAGTATCTTGATGCGTGCCTTGTAGATATTGTCGCGGCGGCCGCACTGATTGTACACCCGCAGGATCGCCTCGACGTAGGTCAACAGGTCCCGCTTGTGCAAGAACGGCTTGATGGTCTTTCCGACGAACGGCGTTCGGCCGAGCCCGCCGCCGACAATCACCTCGAAGCCGGTCTCACTGGCGCCGTTCTTGTGCAGGCGCAGCCCGATATCATGCACGCGAACCGCGGCACGGTCGTGCGGCGACGCGGTGATCGCGATCTTGAATTTGCGTGGCAGATAGGTGAATTCCGGGTGCATCGTCGAATGCTGCCGGAGGATTTCCGCCCAGATGCGCGGGTCCTCGATCTCGTCGGGTGCAACGCCGGCCCATTGATCGGTCGTGATGTTGCGCACGCAATTGCCGCTGGTCTGCATGCCGTGCAGCCCGGTGCGCGCGAGGTCCGCCATCACGTCAGGCAGGTCGGATAACTTGATCCAGTTGAACTGCAGGTTCTGCCGTGTGGTGAAGTGGCCGTAGTTCCGGTCATAGCGCCGCGCGACGTGCGCGAGCGTGCGCAGTTGGTCTGCCGACAGTGTCCCGTACGGAATGGCAACGCGCAGCATGTAGGCATGAAGCTGGAGATAGACGCCGTTCATCAGCCGCAGCGGCTTGAACTCTT
>CAMDFO010000074.1 GCA_945897515.1 Rhodoplanes serenus
CCGGCACGGCGCAAGCGTCCGGCGCGCAAGGAGCCCGCGGCGAAGAAGCCTCCGGCTGCAAAGTCCGCGGCCAAGCCGAAGAAACGCGCCGCCGCCAGCGGCTCGGCAAAAATCACGCGCAAGTCGAAGCCGCCGCAGGCCGCCGAATAGGCACGCTGGCAATAGCGCCAGCGGATGCCTAAATTGACGGGCGTAGCGGGCGATTGGCTCGCCCGGATATTGCATTGGCCAAACAAGCAAAAAAACAGCCGCAGCTTCCCACCAAGGATGAACTGCTGGCGTTCATAGCAAGCCAGCCCGGCAAGGTCGGCACACGCGAGATCGCGCGCGCTTTCGGGCTGAAGAACCAGAACCGCATCGCCCTCAAGCGCATGCTGCGCGAACTGGCGGACGAGGGCAAAGTCGAGTCCCGCCGCAAGAAGCTGCATCACGCCGGCGCCCTGCCCCAGGTTACGCTCGCCGACATCACGGGGCGCGACAGCGACGGAGAGCTGATCGCAACCCCGACCGAATGGGACGAGGACGCCCACGGCGCACCGCCGAAAATCCGCATCGCCTCGTCGCGCAGGCTTCAGCCGGGCGAAACCGCAGGCGTCGGCGACCGCGCGCTGCTGCGCGTGGAGGAGACCGAAGACGACGAAGCCCGCTACAGCGGGCGCGTCATCAAGGTCATCGACAAAGCCAAGACACGCGTGCTCGGGATATTCCGCGAGCTGCCGGGCGGCGGCGGCCGGCTGATCGCGGTCGACAAGAAGCAGCGCGGCAAGGAGCTCACGATTGCGCCGGGCGCGACCAAGGATGCCAAGGACGGCGACCTGATCGCGGTCAGCGTCGCTCAAAGCGGGCGGTTCGGCCTGCCGATCGCCCGCGTCGAGGAGAAGCTCGGCTCGCTCAAGTCCGAGCGCGCCGTCAGCATCATCGCCATCCACGCGCACCAAATCCCCCATGTCTTCCCGAACGCCGTGCTGGCCGAGGCCGAAGCCGCAAAACCTGCCGAAGTCTCCGGCCGCGAGGACTGGCGCAGGCTGCCGCTCGTCACCATCGACCCGGCCGACGCCAAGGACCACGACGACGCGGTCCACGCCGAGCGCGATACCGACAAGAGCAACCCCGGCGGCCATGTCATCGTCGTCGCCATCGCCAACGTTTCGCATTACGTCCGGCCGGGCTCGGCTCTCGACAAGGAGGCGCTCTCTCGCGGCAACTCGGTGTATTTCCCCGACCGCGTGGTGCCGATGCTGCCCGAGCGGATCTCCAACGACCTGTGTTCGCTCCGCCCCGGCGAGAATCGCGCGGCGCTGGCCGTGCGCATGGTGATCGGCGCCGACGGCAAGAAGCGCTCGCACACTTTCCATCGCGTACTGATGAAATCGGCCGCCAAGCTGTACTACGCCCAAGCGCAAGCGGCGATCGACGGCCGCACCGACGACACAACCGGGCCGTTGCTCGATCCGGTGCTCAAGCCGCTGTACGCCGCCTATGAGGCGCTCAAGCGCGCGCGTGAGGAGCGCGGGCCGCTCGACCTCGACCTGCCGGAGCGGAAAATCCTGCTTAAGCCCGACGGCACGGTCGATCGGGTGGTCACGCCAGAGCGGCTCGATGCTCACAAACTGATCGAGGAGTACATGATCCTCGCCAACGTCGCGGCCGCCGAGACGCTGGAGAAAGCGCGAGTGCCGCTGATCTATCGCGTGCACGACGAGCCGTCGCTGGAGAAGGTCGAGGCGCTGCGGCAGTTCCTGGAGACCCTGCACATCTCGATGCCGAAAGGCGGTGCGATGCGGGCCGAGCAGTTCAACCGCATCCTGGCGAAAGTGAAAGGCCAGGACGTGGAGAAGCTGGTCAACGAGGTGGTGCTGCGCTCGCAGGCGCAGGCCGAATATTCCGCCGAGAACTACGGACACTTCGGCCTCAACCTGCGCCGCTACGCGCATTTCACCTCGCCGATCCGGCGCTATGCCGATCTGATCGTGCATCGCGGCATCATCCGCGCGCAGAAATTCGGCGACGACGGCCTGCCGGAGAGCCAGGACGTTGCCGCGCTCAACGAGATCGGCGCGCAGATTTCGGCGGCCGAGCGCCGCGCCATGAAGGCCGAGCGCGAGACCAACGACCGGCTGATCGCGCATTTCCTGGCCGACAAGATCGGCGCCACGTTCGAGGGCCGCATTTCAGGCGTGACGCGCGCCGGGTTGTTCATCAAGCTCGACGACACCGGCGCCGACGGCTTCGTTCCGGCGCGCATGATCGGCGACGATTTCTACCGCTACGAGGAAGCCCAGCACGCCATGATCGGCAACCGCACCGGCGAAACCCATCGGCTCGGCGACAAGGTGACGGTGCGGCTCGCCGAAGCCGCGCCGGTCGCGGGCGCGCTGCGGTTCGATCTGCTGTCGGAGGGAAAAATCTCGGCGCAGCGCCGGCCGCCCCGGCCCGACCGTTCGCAACGGGCGGCCCGTCCCGAGCGCGGCCGGCCGCAGCAGCGCTCCGGAAAGCGCCGCCGATGAGCGACGTCACCGACCGCTTTGTCACGGAAGCGCCCGCGGGTCATCCGAACGTCACGCCGCGGGACGCCGCGACCCTGATCCTGCTCGACCGCAGCGGTCCGATCCCGAAGGTGCTGCTGGGCAAGCGCCACCACGGCCATGTGTTCCTGCCCGGCAAGTTCGTATTTCCCGGCGGGCGCGTCGATCCACTCGACCGGCGGATGACGGTGGCGGCTCCGCTCGATCCGCGCGCGGTCGCGAAGCTGATGCGTCAGGTCAAGCGCCCGACCGCGGCGCGCGCGCAGACGCTGGCGCTCGCCGCGATCCGCGAGACTTTTGAGGAAACCGGACTGCTGCTTGGCACCAAGCGCGCGGACGCGCCCAAGGCGCCCACCGGCCCGTGGGCCGCATTCGCCGAGGCCAAGGTTCATCCCGACCTCTCCAGCATTCATTTCATCGCCCGCGCGATCACGCCGCCGCGGCGCTCGCGGCGCTACGACACGCGGTTCTTCACCGCCGACGTGAGCGCAATCGCCGGCAAGGTCGAGGGCGCAGTCGGACCGGAAGCCGAGCTTGTCGAACTGATCTGGATGCCGCTGACGGAGGCCAAGAATCTCAACCTGCTTGCGATTACCGAAATCGTGCTGGAAGACCTGCAGACCCAGATCGATGCCGGCTTCAGCCACGATCTTCCGGTGCCGTTCTATCGGCTGCTGCACGGCCGGCGCATGCGCGACATGCTGTAGCGCACGGTCGCTTCGGCTGGACTGTTGAGGACCGCTGCTGCAAGGTCCGCGGCAAAGCCGCGCTGGCTTCAGGGGACATTCGAATGCTGCAGCAGACTATCTATCGACAACTCGCGGTTGCCGCCGCGGCGCTGCTTTCGACGTGCCTGCCGGCCGCCGCGCAGACCGCGGCGAGTTTTCCCAACAAGCCGATCCGCTTCGTCGTCGGTTACGCGCCCGGCGGCGCAACCGACATGATCGCTCGCAGCATCGGCGAGAAATTGACCGAATACTGGGGTCAGCCTGTGATCCTGGAGCACCGGCCCGGCGCCGGCACCAACACCGCAACCGAAGCCGTGGCACGCTCGCCGAAGGACGGCTACACGCTGCTTTTGATGACCACCGCCAACGCCATCAACCCCACGCTCTACCCGAGGCTGCGCTACGACGCGGTCAAGGATTTCACGCTGGTCACCAACCTGATGAAGGTGCCGGGAATCGTCGTCGCCAACAACGCGCTGCCGATCAAAACCATCCCGGCTTTGATCGCCTACGCAAAGGCCAATCCCGGCAAGCTGCGATATTCCTCACCGGGTTTCGGCAGCACCCACCATCTGGTCGCCGAGGTCTTCAAGACCACCGCCGGAGTCGACATTCTCCATGTCCCCTACAAAGGCGCCGCGCCCGCGATGATGGACACCGTCGCCGGCCACGTCGAACTTTACTTCGGCGCGCTGGTCTCCACGCTTCAGCACGTTACCAGCAAGTCGCTGCACGCATTGGCCGTCACCAGCATGGAACGCGTGTCGGTCGCACCCGACATCGCCACGATGGACGAGCAAGGGCTCAAGGGCTTCGAGACCGGCGCCTGGTACGGCGTTTCGGTGGCGAGCGGGACGCCGACGGACATCGTTCAGAAGCTCAATGACGGCATCGCCCGCGCGCTCCGCGATCCCGATGTCGCCAAGCGATTCACGGCGGAAGGCGCGGTCATCGTCGCCGATACGCCGGAACAGTTCGCGACGTTCTTCCAGGGCGAGCTCTCCAAGTGGGGCAAGGCGGTCCAGGCCTCCGGCGCCAAGGTCGAATAGACCGCCTGCCGAGCCATCACATCCCGATCTGAAAGCGCCATCGATGAAAATCTCGATTCTCGACGACTATGCCAATGTGGTGCGGGACCTTCCCTGCTTCAGCAAGCTCAACGGCCATGACGTGACAGTCTGGAACGACCAGACGCAGGATGTCGACGTGCTGGCCGAGCGGCTCAAGGACACCGAGATCCTGGTTCTACTGCGCGAGCGCACCGCCATCCGCGCCCCGCTGATCGAACGCATGCCGAAACTCAAGCTGATCAGCCAGCGCAACGTCTATCCGCACATCGATATCGATGCCTGCACGCGCCGCAACATCCTGGTCTGCTCGACGACCCCGCCGATGACCGCGTTCCACGCGGCAGCGGAACTGACCTGGGGCCTCATCATCGCTTCGTTGCGGCGGATTCCGCAGGAAGCCGCGGCGCTCAAGGCCGGACGCTGGCAATCGAGCGCCGGTCTCGACATGCAGGGCAGCACGCTCGGCATCTTCGGCTACGGCCGCATCGGGGCGCTGCTGGCGCGGTACGCCAAGGCATTCGAGATGAAGCCGATTGCCTTCGGCCGCGAAGGCTCGATCGGCCGCGCCCACGCCGACGGAGTCGAATTCGCAAAAAGCCGGGAGGCGCTGTTCGAGCAATCCGACATCCTCGCGGTCACCATCCGGCTTTATCCGGAATCCGCAGGCATCGTGAAAGCCGCCGATCTTGCCCGCATGAAGCCGACCTCGCTGTTCGTCAACACCAGCCGCGCCGCGCTGGTGGAGCCTGGCGCCCTCCTCGCGGCGCTCCGCAACGGGCGGCCGGGCATGGCTGCGCTGGACGTGTTCGACAACGAGCCGGTCTACGGCGCTTCCGATCCACTGGTCACGATGGACAACGTCGTGTGCTCGCCGCACGTCGGCTATGTCACGCAGAGCAATCTGGAGAGCTATTTCACCTATGCCTTCGACCAGATCGTTGCCTGGCTCGCCGGCAAGCCCACCAACATGGTCAATCCGGAGGCCTGGGCGCGCTCGAAAGCCTAGGATTTTGGGCGTTTGCGGTTTTCTTGACATTCGCGGGCTGGCCGGTAGGTTGCCGCCAACATCGTTAAAACCTGAGGTTCGCCATGGCCAAGGCCGTCACCACCAAGATCAAGCTGATCTCGAGCGCCGATACCGGGTTCTATTACGTCACCAAGAAGAACTCGCGCACGATGACCGAGAAGCTCACCAAGAAGAAATACGATCCGATCGCGCGCAAACACGTCGAGTTCCGCGAGACCAAGATCAAGTAATCGCCGGAGCTACCCGGAAACGAAACAAGGGCGCCCTCGGGGCGCCCTTTGTGTTTCGAAAGCTGCGTTGCGTGGCATGCCGCCACCTCTTTTCATCTCGGTTTTGAAAAGAGGTGGCCGGCCGGGAGCGATGTCATGAGTAGGCCACTCGCACCACTCCCGGCACGGCCGAACCCTACGGACCCAGGAGATGCGGCGGACCTGAGCATTCGTAGGGTTATTCTGGGAGATGGACCGCTGCGACTCCGACTGGCTCGTCGGTTCCTTTTTGGGAGTAGTCGTTGCGCCCCGCCTCCTTCGTGAGGGCAACGTATCCGATCAAATGCTGAAAGCAATTTGATATCAGTCGTTTACCTTGTTGTTCGCGCGTCAACTTAAAAAGGTATGGTTGACGCGGGCGAGCGCGCGGCATTCCGCTTCGGAAATTGCCGAAATCGTTGCGGAGCGACGAGAAAGCTACGCGGCGTCGGCGACGACGCGATTGCGGCCGTCGCGCTTGGCGCGGTAGAGCGCCTGATCGGCTCGCTTGAGGATGCTGCCGGCGTTGTCATCGGCCGCGTCGAGAGTGGCGAGTCCGATCGAGATCGTCACCTCCAGCGAATTGGTGCCCTGCTGGATCGGGAAGCGTTCCGATGCGATACGCCGGCGCAGACGCTCGGCCACGATGGTGGCCACGCCCATGTCGGTTTCCGGCATGATGATGACGAATTCCTCGCCGCCGAAACGGCACGCGAGATCGATGCCGCGGATCGATTTCTTGATGCGGGTTGCGAACTCGCGCAGCACGTCGTCGCCGGCGTCGTGACCGTGGGTGTCGTTGACCGACTTGAAATAGTCGATGTCGAGAACGAGCGCGGTGAGCGGCTTGCCCCGCGACGCCGCCTGCTCGACCAGCGACGACAGGTGGGTTTCCATGTAGCGGCGGTTGTACAGGCCGGTGAGCGCGTCGGTGATTGCCATCTCGATCGACTGCTGGACGTTGTCGCGCAGCCGCTCGGTGTAGCGCTTCTTGCGGATCTGGGTACGGGCGCGGGCCATCAACTCGTTGCGGTCGATCGGCCGCATCAGGTAGTCGTTCACGCCGATCTCGAGGCCGCGAACCATCCGCGCATTGTCGTCGGGTTCGCAGACCGCCAGCACCGGCACGTTGCGGGTGCGCTCCAGGGAACGGATCTGGCTGCACAGCCGGAGCGCGTCGAACTTCTCCAGCGCCAGCGACACGATCACCAGGTCGTAGTTGCCTTCCGCGGCGTGAAACAGCGCGTCGCTGGAATTGGCCTCGACCTCCACGACGTGCTCGTCGGCGAGCATCGCGGCGATGCGCTCGTGCGAAGACTGCCGGTCGTCGACGATCAGGATGCGGCCTGCCCGCCCGCCATCGGCGAACACATCCATTTCCTGGATGCCGATCTCTTTTGACGTGACGGCGCGCATGCGCAGCTCGTCGGTCATCATCTTCAGCCGCGCCAGCGAGCGAACGCGGGCGATCAGCGCGACGTCGGACACCGGTTTGGTGAGGAAATCGTCGGCGCCGGCTTCCAGGCCGCGCACGCGGTCGGACGGGTGGTCGAGCGCCGTCACCATCACCACCGGAATATGATGGGTGGCCGGATTGGCCTTGAGCCGCCGGCAAACCTCGAAGCCGTCCATGTCGGGCATCATCACGTCGAGCAGCACGATGTCGCATTCGGCCTTCTCGCAGATGGCGAGGGCCTCGATGCCGTTCATCGCGGTCACAACCTCGAAATATTCGGCGGAGAGGCGCGCTTCCAACAGCTTCACGTTGGCAAGCACGTCATCGACCACGAGGACGCGAGCCGTCATCGACGCAGCTCCTTACGCATTCCCGAGAAAATGACGGATCGTCTCGATGAACTTGCCGACCGAGATCGGCTTCGACAGATAGGCCTCGCAGCCGCCCTCGCGGATACGCTCCTCGTCGCCTTTCATCGCAAAGGCGGTAACCGCAACCACCGGAATCATCTTCAGCGTGGGATCGTCCTTGAGCCACTTGGTCACTTCGAGGCCGGACACTTCCGGGAGCTGGATATCCATCAGCACCAGATCGGGTCGATGCTTGCGGGCGAGATCCAGCGCCTCGATGCCATTGCGAGTGCCGACGGTGTGGTAGCCATGTGCCTCCAACAGGTCGTGGAAGAGCTTCATGTTAAGCTCGTTGTCCTCCACGATCAGGACCGTTTTGGCCATTGCCCGCTCCGACTTCCCCTGCCGTCTCAACGGCTTGCCGCGCCGCGCGCAGGCGCTGCATCACCCCGGTTCGGGCATAATGTTTAACAAGGTAATGAGGAAATATTACGGAAACGGAAACACCACGCAAAAAGCCCCGGCGTTTTCGCCGGGGCTCACTGCATTTCCGGGCGTTTATGGGAGGACGCTGGCGAGACTGAAGCGGTAGTTTACGCCCAGCTTCACGACATGATTGACGAGCCGGATGGCGGTGGGCACCGCAACCAGGCCGCCGGTCGTGGTCAGGGTCTCCGTCAGGGTGCCGAAGTCCATGTAGTTGTATTCGATCTTGGCCGAGACCGCGTCGGTCATCGCGTGCTCGACGCCCGCGCCGACCATCCAGCCGAGGCGCGTGGTCGCGCTGAAAGCGGTGCCGCCAGCCAGAGAGTCGAATGCCCATTTGTAGCGGGTCAGAGCAGCGCCGCCCTTGAGGTAGGCCATCGTTCGGTTTTCGGTGTAGCCGAAGCGGGCGGCAAACGTGGCGAACCAGAGGTGCCGCGCTACACCGGTGATCGGTGCGCCGCCCAAATCATCGCGAACCCGGCCCAGAACGGAAGCCAGCGAGAAATCCGATTCGCCGCCAACGACGAACTTGTTGATCTGATAGTTGAGACCGATCTGCGCGCCGCCGAGCATGCCCCTGGTCGAAAGCGTCTGCGCATCGTCGGCGGCGGAAAAACGGCCCCAGCCGTAACCGCCGTGAACGCCCGCATAGAAGCTCGGGAAGTTGGATGGAGCGACCGCCTTCGTCACCATCGGCGGCGCCTTGTACACCCGCTTCTTTTTCGTCGCGGCATCAACCGATGTTGCAAAACTCACCAACGCGCCCGCACTCAACAACAAAGCAATGAGACGGCGCATGTCCGGTGTTCCCCTTATTTTTTTCGGTAGGTATCGCGATAAAGTTCAAAGCCTTGATTCGCAGCGATATTCGCGGACTTATCCCCAACCTTTCCCCTGGGTGTCCCCAATCGGAACGGCGGTTTTCCCCGGATTGTCCCCAACCGTCCGCTCGGTTTGGTAAACTCCAACCGCTCAGAATCGGCTTCCTGTCTGAAGAAACGCCCTCTGAAAAATCGTCCATGAAGAACCGAAGAGACAGCACACGTGAGACGAGCGCCGATGCGCAGCGCGAGGCGGCGCAGGCGATCGCGGTCGAAGCGCTGGCGTTTCTCGCCGCCGAGCCCGAGCGCATCGGCCGCTTCCTGGCGCTGACCGGAATAGGTCCCGACGCCATCCGCAGCGCCGCGGGCGAGCCCGACTTCCTCGCCGGCGTGCTCGATCATGTATCCGGCGATGAGCGGCTGCTGCTGGAATTCGCGGCGCACGCGGAGATCAAGCCAGCGGCGGTCGAGCGGGCCCGCGCCTCGCTCGGAGGAATTTGGGAACGGGACCTGCCCTGATGGGCGCGTTCTGCCGCGACTGCCTCTCCGACACCGGCGACAGTCTGCGTTGCCCGACCTGCTTTTCGCCGCGCGTGCTGCGCCATCCCGCACTGGATACGCTCACCAACGCCCATGTCGATTGCGACGCGTTCTACGCAACCGTCGAGAAGCGCGACGACCCGAGTCTTGCCGACAAGCCGCTGATCGTCGGCGGCGGCAAGCGCGGCGTCGTCACCACCGCCTGCTATATCGCGCGCACCTTCGGCGTGCGCTCGGCCATGCCGATGTTCGAGGCGCGGCGGCTGTGCCCGCACGCCACCATCGTCAAGCCGAACATGGAGAAATACGCCGGCGTCAGCCGTCAGGTGCGGGCGCTGATGATGGAGCTGACGCCGCAGGTCGAGCCGATCTCGATCGACGAGGCCTTCATGGACCTTTCGGGCACCGCGCGGCTGCATGGCATGAGCGCGGCCAAGGTGCTGGCGCGCTTCGCCGCGCGCGTCGAGCGCACACTCGGCATTTCCATTTCCATCGGCCTCGCCTCCAACAAGTTCCTGGCCAAGATCGCGTCCGATCTCGACAAGCCGCGCGGTTTTGCCGTGCTTGGCCGCAGCGAAGCCACCGCGTTCCTGGCGCCGAAGCCCGTGACCTTCATCTTCGGCGTCGGCAAGGTCGCCGAGAAACGCCTTGTGAAGGATGGATTTCGCCTGATCTCGGATTTGCAGAAGGCCGACGAGCGCGACCTGTTCCGCCGCTACGGCGCGGAAGGCCAGCGGCTGCACCGGCTGTCGCGCGGCATCGACCACCGCGAGGTCAACCCCGAGCGCGAACGCAAGAGCGTGTCGTCGGAGACCACGTTCGAGCGCGACCTCGCCTCGTTCCGGCCGCTGGAAAAGCGGCTGTGGTCATTGGCCGAGGAGGTATCCGACCGGCTGAAGGAGAAAAAGCTCGCGGGCTCCACCGTCACGCTCAAGCTCAAGACCGCCGAATTCCGCATCCTGACGCGGGCGCGCTCGCTGGAGAGCCCGACCCAGCTTGCGGGACGGATTTTCTCCGCCGCACGCGACCTGCTGGGGCGCGAGATCGATGGCACCCGCTATCGCCTTCTGGGAGTCGGCGTCAGCGCCCTCACCGACGCGGAGGATGCCGATCCCCCCGACCTGATCGACCACAACGCCGCGCGGCACGCAGCGGCTGAGCGCGCGATGGACCGCGTGCGCGGCAAGTTCGGTCACGAGGCCCTGATGAAGGGCCTGGAATTCGAGGGCGAGGATTGAATCACGGACAGGGCTTGGCGTCCTTGATCTCGATCGACGTCATCTCGCCGCTGACGATGAAATCGCCGTAGTCGAGCGTGAGCGCACGCGAGACGCCGTTTTCGTAAAGCTCGAAGGTGATGGCGTAGACTGGCGTCTGTTCGCCGCCGGCCTTGCCCTTGTCGAAATAGCTGATGGTCACCGGCCAGCGCGCGAGTTGTGCAAGCGCGGCCTGGCCGGCTGCGGCATCGGTCGGCTTTCTTTCGTCCGGCGGGATTTGCCGCCCGATGATGGTCAGCGTGTCGTAGACCTTCTCGCCGGTCTCCGAGCCGTCGAACACCGAAACTTCGAGCAGCGTCTTGCCTTCGCGGGCCGCGGTGACGATGCGGCGCACGTGCTCGGTCGGAAACACCAGGTCGGTGCCGACATCGAAGGTTTTGTCATCTGGCTTGGTCAGCTTCACGGCGATGCCGGCCTTCGCACGTTCCGCCTGGCCGTCGACCGTCTCGCGCAGCCGCTCGTCGAGATAGTTCTGCGAGTTGAAGCGCAACCGCTGCGCTCCGCCCTCCTCCCAGGTCGTGGCGCGCAGGTCGCTCACCGCCACCTTGCCCTCGCCGGTGTCGAGTTCCGAAACCTGGCGGAACTGCAGCGCGTAACCCTCGCAGGGGCTGCCGGAGAAATCGTAGAGGATGCGCCCGCGCACCGACTGCATCGGACGCTTGCCGCGGGTGTTGGCGAGCTTGAGATCGTAGACAGCCCGGTGCGGGGCGAGAGAGACCGCCGCCGCCTGGGCCACGCTCGGAGCCGCGCCTTGCGCCCCGGCGGGAGCGGCTGGCATTGCCAGCAAGCCAGCCATGCCGGCGGCTGCCAATACGGGAAAGATCGGACTTGCGGCCATTTTCATTCCCGAATCTCCTGTCCTCGCCTTCGCCCGGCAACATAGGATCGCGCTGCACCCACCGCAACGCACTCCCTTGCCAGTCGCGCTATGATCGGCGAAGACAAAGACGGCATTTTGATGCCCACAGTGCAAGGAGACGGATGATGGCTGGCACGATTGAGAAGAAGCTCGCGGACCTCGGCATCGTGCTGCCGACCCCCGCCGCGCCGGTCGCCAACTACGTGCCTTTCGTGCGCACCGGCAAGCTGCTGGTGGTGTCCGGCCAGCTTTGCTTCGACGCCGACGGCAAGCTCACCACCAAGGGCAAGCTCGGCGCCGGCGTCTCGATCGAGGACGGCGCGAAGGCGGCGCAGTTCTGCGCGATCAACCTGCTGGCGCAGCTCAAGGCGGCGCTCGGCGATCTCGACAAGGTCGCCCGCGTGGTGCGGCTCGGCGGCTTCATCAACTCGGCGCCGGATTTCATCGACGGGCCGAAGGTCATGAACGGCGCGTCGGATTTGATGGTCACGGCGTTCGGCGACAAGGGCCGTCATGCCCGCACCACGATCGGCGTTGCGGCATTGCCTGCCGACGCCGCGGTCGAGGTCGAGGGCATGTTCGAAGTCACCTGACGCGCGATGCCCGGCTGGCTGACCGCGCGACCGATCGCACACCGCGGGCTGCACGACGCGGCAAGCGGCGTGATCGAGAACACGCCATCGGCCTTCTCGGCGGCCATCGCCGGCAACTACGCCATCGAAACGGATCTCCAGATCAGCGCCGACGGCGAGGCGATGGTGTTCCATGACGCCACGCTCGACCGCCTGACCGACGCAGCGGGCCGGCTCGATGCCATGCCGGCGGCGGACCTGAAACGCGTGCCGTTCAAGGCTACGGCCGACCGCATGCTGACGCTCGGCGAATTGTGCGACCTGGCGGCGGGCCGCCAGCCGCTGGTGATCGAGCTCAAGAGCCGCTTCGACGACGACGCCCGGCTTGCGACGCGCGTCGCCCAGGTGCTGACGGCCTATACCGGGCCGGTCGCGCTGATGTCCTTCGACCCAAGCCCGATCGCGGCGCTGCGCGATCTCGCGCCGGCCCTGCCCCGCGGGCTGGTCGCCCAGCAGCGCAGCGCCAAGGTCGATCGCGACCATGGCCCGTCGCCAGCACGCTTCGTGGTGCAGGCGCTCGCGGCACGGCTGAATTTCCTCGCCTACCGCGTGCAGGACCTCCAGTCGGCGATCCCCTTCACCGCCCGCAACGTGCTGGGCCTGCCGCTGCTCACCTGGACGGTGCGGACGCCGGATGACCGCGCGCGGGCCGCCCGCTATGCCGACCAGATGATCTTCGAGGGGTTTCGGCCCTAGACCATGGAGGATCATTCACGCAACCCTGAGGCGTCTGATGCGTTGCCTTGCGCGGGGCAGCACCGAACGCCAGGAGACCGATCCATGCGCACTCTGCTCGTCACCATCGCGTTTGCCACCGGCATCGCCATGACGCCGCTCGCGGCCTCCGCCGACAGCGCCTCGATAAGCCATCCATCGGTCGTTCAAGCCAGCCATGCCGACGAATTCTCCGCGGCCAAGCGCAAGCGCGCCCGCGGCACCTCGTCGTACGGCCGCGGCAACCAGATCGCCTGCAACCGGTTCGGCTGCCGGCCCATTCCCCGCGGCTGCCAGATCGTGCCGGAACGCTCCTGGAGCGGCACCCCGACCGGTCAGGACGCGGTGATCTGCCCGCGATATTAGTTGCCCTGGACCATCGGTCGGCCAGAATGCCGGCGGACAACAGGGCCCGCCGGCCGAACAGCGTCGATTGATGACCGATCTCCCGCTTCGTCTGCGAATAGTATCGAGCATCGGCGAGGTCAGCGCCGCGGCCTGGGATGCCTGTGCCAACCCTGCAGGGTCGGGCAGCCCGGAAGCCGATCCAGTTTCTCAAGTATCCGATTACAATCCCTTCATATCTCACGATTTTCTGGACAGCGCCGAGGCCTCGGGGTCGGCCACGGCCCGGACCGGCTGGCAGCCCCAGCACCTGCTCGCGGAAGATGCCGCCGGCACGCTCGTGGGCGCCGTTCCCTGCTATTTGAAATCGCATTCGCGCGGCGAGTACGTGTTCGACCGAGGCTGGGCCGAAGCCTATGAGCGCGCCGGCGGCGACTACTACCCCAAGCTCCAGGTCTCGGTGCCGTTCACGCCTGCCACCGGCCGGCGCCTGCTGGTGCGGCCCGGACCCGATGCGGCGGCCGTGCAGGGCGTGCTGACCGGCGGTCTGCTCGAACTGTGCCGCCGCCACGAGGCCTCCGGCGTCCATGTGACCTTCATGCCGGAGAGCGAGTGCGCCCTCCTGGGCGAACGCGGTTTTCTCCGCCGCACCGACCAGCAATTCCATTGGGAGAACGCGGGCTATGCCTCGTTCGACGCCTTCCTCGAGGCGCTGTCGGCCCGCAAGCGCAAGACCATCCGGCGCGAGCGGCGCGAAGCGCTGGAGAACGGCATCACCGTACATTGGCTGACCGGTTCCGACCTCACCGAAGAGGCCTGGGATGCGTTCTTCGATTTCTACATGGAGACCGGTTCGCGCAAATGGGGCCGGCCCTATCTGACCCGCGAGTTCTACTCGCTGGTCGGCGCGCGCATGGCTGACCGCATCGTGCTGATCATGGCCAAGCGCAACGGCCGCTGGATCGCCGGCGCAATCAATTTCATCGGTTCGCACGTGCTTTACGGCCGGCACTGGGGCGCGACCGAGCACCACCCGTTCCTGCATTTTGAGATCTGCTACTACCAGGCCATTCAGTTTGCGATCGAGCACAAGCTGGCCCGGGTCGAGGCTGGCGCCCAGGGCGAGCACAAGCTGGCGCGCGGCTACCTGCCGGTTATCACGCATTCGGCGCACTACATCGCCGATCCGGGCCTGCGCCGGGCGATCGCCGATTACCTTCAGCGCGAGCGGGCCTATGTCGAAGCCGCCGGAGAAGAGCTTGCGGCGGCCGGGCCATTCCGCAAAGATTTGGTGGAACAGGACTGACCTGCGAGTCGTCCGAGGGATACCGCCATGCCGAGCTACGATCCCAACAACATCTTCGCGAAAATCCTGCGCGGCGAGCTGCCCTGTCACAAGGTCTACGAGGACGACAAGGTGCTGGCCTTCCTCGACATCATGCCGCGCGCGCCCGGCCATACGCTGGTGCTGCCCAAGGCGGCGGCGCGCAACCTGCTCGATGTTGAGGCCGACGACTTGGCGGCAGTCGCAACGGCCGCGCAGAAGATCGCCAAGGCCAGCATGGCGGTGTTCAACGCCGAAGGCGTCACGTTGCAGCAGTTCAACGAGGGCGCCGGCGGCCAGGTGGTGTTCCACCTCCACATCCACGTCATCCCGCGCAAGGCCGGCGTGCCGATGAAGCCGCCCGCCACCGAAAAGGAAAAGCCCGAGGTCCTGTCCGATCAGGCGCTCAGGCTCTCAGCGGTGCTGAAGGCGTGAAGCATCGGGAACATACGATAGACATTCTATATCAAAACTGATATAAACATGCGGCCGGTCTTATTTCTCGGTGACTCGCTCGAACGATTGCGGGGATTTCCGGAACGGCCGCGCCGTGATTGCGGTTTTCAGCTCGACCGAATTCAACGCGGCCTCGATCCGGACGACTGGAAACCGATGACGACCATCGGACAAGGCGTGAGAGAAATCCGGGTCCGCGACGTATCGGGAGCCTATCGCGTGATCTACGTCGCCGCGCTTGCCGACGCTGTCTACGTGCTTCACGTGTTTCGCAAGAAAACGCAGCGAACGTCCTCCCGCGATCTGGCGATGGCGCAATCGAGGTTCCTGGATTTAAGGCGGAGCACGCGATGAGGAAAAAGCATTTCGATAACGTATGGGATGCCATCGAGACCTCGCCGGCAGAAGCCGCCAGCATGAAGGCGCGCGCTCAGTTGATGATTGCCATCCGCGAGTCCGTCGAAGCCTGGGGGACGACGCAGGCGGTGGCGGCCAAACGCCTTGGCCTTACCCAGCCGAGGATGAATGATCTGGTTCGTGGCCGTATCAGCAAGTTCAGCTTGGATGCATTGATGAATCTGGCAACGCGTGCCGGCCTCGCCGTACGCGTCGAAGTCGTTCGTTCCGCGGCGTAGTTCAAGGCCCGAACGCCAGCGCGCCTGCGACGAACGCCGCTTCGCCGACCACGACACCGGTGAACACGGAGCGACGCGCGATCAGGAACGCCACGAAACCGGCGCAGGCCGCTCCGATCCGCACGCCGACCGGAATCGCAGCGAGCGCGCCCGACGACGCCAGGATGAGCTGAGCCAGCACGCCGGCGAGCATCGCGGTGGCGACCGCCCGCACCCACACGATCGCCTGCGAGTCCTCGTCGAGGCCGCGCACCAGCACCAGGCCGAGCACCCGCCAGACCTCGTTCGGCAGGAAGCCCACCAGGATGAGCGCCAGATAAGGCCCGATCTCCGCCATGGTCGCGCTCATCGCATGGCCTCGCGCAGCCGGTGGACCACATAGGCGGCGGTGCCGGCGATCAGGCCGGTCCACATCAGGTCGAGACCTATTTTTTGCGCGGCGACAACCGGGCCGACCACCAGGCCGAGTCCGAACGCCAGACCGTCGAGCAGCGTCCGGCTGTTGCGCGACACCGACATCAGCAGCGCCATCGGAGTCAGAAACAGCAGCGTCGCCGCGGCGAGCGGCGGCAGCTTAGCGGCGAGGTAATAACCGACCGCGCTCGCGATCACGGCGGACGATATCAGCCCGGCGCCGAGCCCGTTGTAGAATGCGGCGCGCCGCTCCGTCGCCACCGCCGGCAGCAGCCGCATCCCCTCCACCCATACGCTGATGGCTGTGAAATGCATCGGCAGCACCAGATCGCGCTGGCGCGTCCGCTCGTGCTTGAGCATCGGCAGGAGCGCCGCCACCATCGGCAGGAACCGCACGCTGGACAGCGTCACGGCGATTGCGACCTCGATCAGGGTCGCGGTGCCTAAGGTCGAGATCAGGATCACCTGTGCCGGCGCCGCCCAGATCAGCAGGGTGGACAGCACCATCCAGCCGAGGTCGAAGCCGAACTCGTAGGACAGCGCGCCGATGCCGACGTAATTGCCAAGCAGCACATAGAAGAACACCGAGCCGAGTGCCGCCCGCAGACCGTCGAGGAAAGCCGACGACGAAGCACGTAGCGGACTGGCAGAGGGTTGCTCGGACATGCGGTCAACCACCGAACGCCAGCACGCCGCCGACCAGCACGGCCTCGCCGACCAGCACGCCGACGAAGGCCGAGCGCCGCACCAGCAGGAACGCCAGGAACCCGATGCCAAGCGCTGCAAGCCGCACCTCCAGCGGCACGGTCGCGAGCGCGCCCGGCGGGATCAGCACGATCCGCGCCACCACCGCCGCGACCAGCGCGGTCGCGACCGCCCTCACCCACAGGATGATCTCGGAATCCTCGTCGAGCCCCCGGCCGACCATGACGCCGAGCCAGCGCCAGATCTCGCTTGGCAGGAAGCCGAGTAGCAGCAGCGCCAGATAGGGCTCCATCGCGAAGCTCATGACGCCGCGCTCCGCATCCGCTGCAGGCGATGCACGCCGTAGCCCAAGGTGCCGGCGATCACGCCGGTCCACAGCAGGTCGAATTCCACCTTGTTCAACGCCAGTGCCGGACCGATCACCAGACCGAGCGTCAGCGCGACCTTCTCCATCAGCAGGCGCGCGCCGCGCGCGACCGACACCAGGAACGAGATCGGCGTAATGAACATCGCGGCTGCGCCGAATAGCACCGGCAGCGCAGCCTGCAGGTGATAGCCGACGCCGGTCGCCACCACGCCCATGGTGAGCAGAGTGACGCCGACGCCGTTGCTGAACGCGATGCGATGCTCGCGCGGCAGCGACGGTCCGACCCGCATGGTCTCGACCCACACGCTGATCGCGATGAAATGCACCGGGACTATGAGCTGCCATGATTTGGTCCGCTCGCCCCGGATCAGCGGCAGCAGCGCCACCACGATCGGCAGCAGCCGCACGCTGGACAGCCCGACCGCCACCGCAATTTCGATCAGCGCGATGCCCGACCCCAACCCGGTCACCAGGATCACCTGTGCGGGACCGGCCCACTGCACGGCGGTCGACAGCATGGCCCAGCCGATCGACAGCCCGTAGTCGTGACACAGCGCGCCGAAGCCGATGTAGGTGACGGTGATGACGAAGGCGAACACCGACGTGGCGGCGGTGCGGCAGCCGAGCAGGAAACCCTGGGTGACGGAGGTGGTTGATGTTCCGGTCGGCGGCGACATGGCCGCCGTTCGTCACATAGCACCGCGCCGCGCGCAACCGCTAACGTCGCTGCGGCCCTGCATGCGGCATGTGCGAAATGCGAAGGCCGGGCTTGAAGCCCGGCCTCGCCGACGCACAACGGGCATCAAACCTTGACCAGCGTCACCTTCGGCACCGAACCGCCGCGCGGCGGCGGTTCGCCGCCTCCGCCGCCATCATTGCCGGGCGGTTTGCGCCGCGGACTCGACCGGCGCTTGGCCCTGGCGGGACGCGGCGCCGGGATCTTCTCCGGCTTGGGCGTCACGGGGCCCTCGACATACTCGAAGCCCAGCTTGTCGCGGCCGTTGTCGTCCTTGATCACGACGACCCGGACGTGCCCGCCGCCCTTGAGCTTGCCGAACAGGACCTCGTCGGCCAGGCCCTTCTTGATGTGCTCCTGGATCACCCGCGCCATCGGGCGGGCGCCCATCAGCTCGTCGTAGCCGTTGGCGATCAGCCAGCGCGAGGCCTCCTCCGACAGCTCGATGGTGACGTTGCGGTCGGCGAGTTGCGCCTCGAGCTGGAGGACGAACTTTTCCACCACCTTGGCGATGATTTCCGGCGACAGGTGCGCGAACGTGATGGTGGCGTCGAGCCGGTTGCGGAACTCCGGCGCGAACATCCGGTTGATCGCCTCCGTGTCGTCGCCCTCACGCTTGTTGCGCGTGAAGCCGAACGCAGCCTTGGCCATGTCGGCCGCGCCGGCATTCGTGGTCATGATCAGGATGACGTTGCGGAAGCTGACCTGCTTGCCGTTGTGGTCGGTGAGCCGGCCGTGATCCATGATCTGCAGCAGCACGTTGAACAGATCCGGATGCGCCTTCTCGATCTCGTCGAGCAGCAGCACGCAGTGCGGATGCTGGTCGACGCCATCGGTGAGCAGACCGCCCTGATCGAAGCCGACATAGCCGGGCGGCGCGCCGATCAGCCGCGAGACGGTGTGGCGCTCCATGTATTCCGACATGTCGAAGCGGATCAGCTCGACGCCGAGGCTGACGGCGAGTTGCTTGGCGACCTCGGTCTTGCCGACGCCGGTCGGGCCTGAGAACAGGTAGCAGCCGATCGGCTTTTCCGGCTCGCGCAGGCCGGCGCGGGCCAGCTTGATCGAGGACGACAGCGCGTTGATGGCGTTATCCTGGCCGTACACCACGGTCTTAAGCGTGTGCTCGAGATGCCGGAGCACTTCGGCATCGTCCTTGGACACCGTCTTTGGCGGGATCCGCGCCATCGTGGCGATGGTGGTCTCGACCTCCTTGATGCCGATGGTCTTCTTCCGCCGGCTTTCCGGCAGCAGCATCTGCGCCGCGCCGGACTCGTCGATCACGTCGATCGCCTTGTCGGGCAGCTTGCGGTCGTGGATGTAGCGCGCCGAAAGCTCGACCGCCGCCTTGATGGCATCGTTGGTGTATTTGAGCTTGTGGTAGGACTCGAAGTACGGCTTGAGCCCCTTCATGATCTCGATCGCATCCGGGATCGACGGCTCGTTGACGTCGATCTTCTGGAACCGCCGGACCAGCGCGCGGTCCTTCTCGAAATACTGGCGGTATTCCTTGTAGGTGGTCGAGCCGATGCAGCGCACATTGCCGGCGGCGAGCGCGGGCTTGAGCAGGTTGGACGCATCCATCGCGCCGCCCGATGTGGCGCCCGCACCGATCACGGTGTGGATTTCGTCGATGAACATGATCGCGCCCGGGTAGGCTTCGATCTCCTTGATCACCTGCTTGAGCCGCTCCTCGAAGTCGCCGCGATAACGCGTTCCGGCGAGCAGCGTGCCCATGTCGAGCGCGAACACGGTGGCGTTCTTGAGCACGTCCGGCACTTCGCCATGCACGATGCGGCGCGCCAGTCCCTCGGCGATCGCGGTCTTGCCGACGCCGGCGTCGCCCACGAACAGCGGATTGTTCTTCTGCCGGCGGCAAAGCACCTGGATGGTGCGGCTGATCTCCGAATCGCGGCCGATCAGCGGATCGATCTTGCCGTCGCGCGCCTTCTTGTTGAGGTTGACGCAGTAGGCCTCGAGCGCATCGCCCTTTTTCTTGGGCTCGTCGCCGTTGCCGCCCTTGGCATCGCCACCTTCTTCATCTGCACCGCGCACCGGTCGGGACTCCGCCATGCCAGGGCGTTTGGCGATGCCATGGCTGATGTAATTGACCGCATCGTAGCGGGTCATGTCCTGCTCTTGCAGGAAATAGGCCGCATGGCTCTCGCGCTCGGCGAAGATCGCGACCAGCACGTTGGCGCCGGTGACCTCCTCGCGGCCGGAGGACTGAACGTGAATGACGGCGCGCTGGATGACGCGCTGGAAGCCGGCGGTGGGCTTGGAATCCTCCCCGCCGTCGGTGACCAGGTTCTCCAGCTCGGATTCGAGATAGGCCCCGAGGCTGCGCTTGAGCTTGTCGAGATCGACGTTGCAGGCCCGCATCACGGCGGCGGAGTCCTGGTCGTCGATCAGCGCAAGCAGCAAATGCTCAAGCGTGGCGTATTCGTGATGGCGCTCGTTGGCGAGCGCGAGCGCGCGATGAAGCGACTGTTCAAGGCTGCGGGAAAACGTGGGCATCAGCGGGTTCTCATCATTTGGTTCGGACGCCCCCCCGGGCCTTCTTTTCTAGCGGCTTGGTCTGGTTATCTATGGATCGGCTCACTTCTTTTCCATCACGCATTGCAAAGGATGCTGGTGTTTGCGGGCAAAGTCCATGACCTGCGTCACCTTGGTTTCCGCCACCTCGTAGGTATAGACCCCGCATTCCCCGATGCCATGATTGTGCACATGCATCATGATCCGGGTCGCGGCCTCGCGGTCCTTGTTGAAGAACCGTTCCAGCACGTGGACCACGAATTCCATCGGCGTGTAGTCGTCGTTGAGGATCAGCACCCGATAGAAGTTCGGCCGCTTGGTCTGCGGCTTGGTCTTGGTGATGACGTTGGTGCCGGGGCCCCGTTCGCTGCCGCCGCCACCGCCGCGCTTGCGATCGTCGTCCCCGGCCAGCCGCTCCCGAACACCCGGAGCGGCGCTCCGGCGGGCCTCATCGACAGGACGGGTCATTGGCAGGCGCATGGCAAAAGGACTGAATCTGCGGACTCAAGGAGAACGGAAGCCTCCATCATAAAGACCCGGCCCGCGTCGTGCCAAGATCGCCGTAACGACCCGTTCACAGCCTGGGCTCGGGGTCACAGGAAGATAGGGTTAAATCAACATTACGCAAATGCGGGCAATTCGCGGCAAATTTGATGAAAATCCGGGCTGCCGCGCTCACGCAATCTCAAGGCTTGAAGCCGATGATCCGTAAAACACGAATAGAAATGGATCGGAACCGGACATGGTTCCCACAGGCTCAGGGGTTACTGCAATGTTGCTCGCACGCTTCTTGCGGAACCGTGACGCCAGCGTCGCCCCGATGCTGGCGCTGGCTGCTCTTCCGCTGTTCGGCTTCGTAGGCGCGGCCATCGATTTCAGCCGCGCCGCCTCGACCCGCACCGCGATGCTGGCGGCGCTCGATTCGACCGCCCTGATGCTGTCGAAGGACGCGCAGACCATGTCCTCGGCCGACCTGACCACCAAGTCCAACGCCTATTTCCAGACCCTGTTCAACCGCCCGGAAGCGCTCAACATCGCGATCACGCACGTGTTCAGCGCGCCGTCAGACGGCAATTTTTCACTGAAAGTCACCGGCAGCGGGAGCGTGAAGACGGTGTTTGCCACGCTGATCGGACATTCGCAGATCGATTTCTCCGCCAGCGCCGAAGTGGTGTGGGGCATCAAGCGGCTCAACCTGGCGCTCGCGCTCGACAACACCGGCTCGATGTCGTCCAGCGGCAAGATGACGGCGCTCAAGGAGGCGGCTCACAACCTGCTCGACACGCTCAAGAACGCGGAAAAGGAGCCCGGCGATATCAAGGTGTCGATCGTTCCGTTCGCGGTCGGCGTCAACGTCGGAACCAGCAACGTCAACTCGTCCTGGATCCACTGGAGCGAATGGGACGACGAAAACGGCACCTGCAGCAACAACAACTATTCGACCAAGAGCAGTTGCCAGAACGCGAACAAGACCTGGACGCCAAAAAATCACAGCAACTGGAACGGCTGCGTGATGGATCGCGACCAGAACAACGACGTGACCGCCACCGCCACCAGTTCGAGCAGCGCCACCAAATACCGCGCCGAGCAGTATTCGGCCTGTCCGGCGTCGATGATGCCGCTGTCGTCGAACTGGACTGCGCTACACAACAAGGTCACTGCCATGACCCCGACCGGCAACACCAACGTCACGATCGGCCTGCAGATGGCATGGCAGACGCTGACCGCGGCGGCGCCGTTCAACGCCGAGCCGGAGGCGCCCGATCTCGAAAAGGTCATCATCCTGCTGACCGACGGCGAAAACACCCAGAACCGCTGGTCGAGCAGTTCCTCCTCGATCGATGCGCGCACGCAAAAGGCCTGCGACAATCTCAAGGCGACCGCCATCAAGGTCTATACCGTGCGAGTGATCGACGGCAACGGCACGCTGCTGAAGAACTGCGCCACCAAACCGACGATGTACTACGACGTCGACCAGGCCATCGAGCTCAACAGCGTATTCAGTTCGATCGCTCAGAACCTCGCCAACCTGCGCATCACCAAGTAGCGCATCACGGCGGCGCCGGCCGAGCTGTCGGCATGGTTGCCAAAGCGCTAACCGACCTTCGCGAATTTTCGATGCTTTTTTGACCGGCGTTTACGACGGCGGCACTTGGTTGCGGCGGAAGCCCGGATCGCTCGGCATCCTCATAGTTTCTGTGATCGACTTTACGCTGTTTTCACACGTGTCGTTTACGACTTGGCTCACGAAAGCGTCAGCAGCTTTTCAAATTTTGGGCAGACTCGCCATGGGCAACAACGTGAAATCGCTTCTCGGCCGTTTGCAGGATCGCCTGCACGAACTGCGCGCAGCAAACGGCGCCAACGTCACCGTGACGTTTGCGCTCGCCACCATCCCGATGGTCGGATTCGTCGGCGCCGCGGTCGATTACAGCCACGCCAATTCGGTGCGCGCCGCGATGCAGGCCGCCGCCGACTCGACGGTGCTGATGCTGTCGAAGAACGCTACGTCGATGACGACCGGCCAGATCAACACCAAGGCGAACGAATATTTCCAGGCGCTGTTCAACCGCCCCGAAGCCACCGGCCTGACCGTGGCCGCGACCTACACCACCAGCGGCGGCTCGCAGGTCAACCTCAGCGCTTCCAGCAACGTCAAAACCGAATTCATGCGCCTCATGGGCTTCGCGTCGCTCAAGGTCTCGGTCGGCGCCCAGTCGCGCTGGGGCACCTCCAAGATGCAGGTCGCGCTCGCGCTCGACGTCACCGGTTCGATGGCCTGGGACGGCAAGATGCCGGCGCTCAAGACCGCGACCAAGAGCTTGCTGACCACTTTGGAAAGCAGCGCCACGACGCCGGGCGACGTCCAGGTTGCGATCATCCCATTCGCCAAATACGTCAACGTCGGCAAGAGCAACTACCACCAGAACTGGATCGACTGGGACGATTGGGACGACAACAACGGCACTGACCAGAGCACGACCACTTGCACCAAGAAGAAGGGCAAGAACGGCAAGACCACAAATAAATGCGAGACCTCGACCACCTGGGTGCCGGCAAACCACAACACCTGGAACGGCTGCGTCACCGACCGTGACAAGGATTACGACGTCAAGAACACGTCGCCAAGCCCGAGCATCAACGCCACACTGTTCCCTGCGGAACAGGCCAGCGATTGTCCCGCCGCGATGCTGGGTTTGACCAACGACTGGATCGCGCTGAAGAACAAGGTCGATGAATTGCAGCCGGACGGCTACACCAACCAGGGCATCGGCCTGGCCTGGGCTTGGATGGCTCTCTCCAACGGCCAGCCGCTGAACGCGCCGGTCAAATCCGCGGACACTCAGAAAATCATCGTGCTGATGTCGGACGGCCTGAACACCGCGAACCGCTGGGATGACGACCAGGCCCCGATCGACGCCCGCCAGGCCATCGCCTGCACCAACGCCAAGGCCGCCGGCATCACGATCTACACCGTGCTGGTGATGTCGGGCACGTCCCCCGTGATGAAGAATTGCGCCTCGAAGCCCGAGTACTACTTCGAGGTGACGTCGGCCAACCAGACGATCTCGGCGTTCAACGCCATCGGCACCAATCTGGCCAAGCTGCGCGTCGCCAAGTAACGTCGATCCCCTCGCTCAAAATCGAAAGCCCGGCCTCGCGGCCGGGCTTTTTTGCTAACGGCGGTTGAAAAAGCTTCCGGGTTTGCAGTCGGTGTCAGTCAGAAACAGCGGGCGAAGTCGCTATATTCGTCTGGTGAAGATGCTCAATTTGCAGATGCTGCAACTGAAAGAGGCCGCCAATTGAGGCGGCCTCTTTCAGTTGGGAAATTTCTTAGCAGTTGAAAGC
>CAMDFO010000075.1 GCA_945897515.1 Rhodoplanes serenus
GCGAGTCGCGCAGAGGCATGTTCGCGCCCTGATTCGTGTGGTGCTTCGTCGCAGAAACACCTTGCCCGAATCGGACGCGAACGCCTCGCCTCATCCCACATCAGAAGAAGAAATCCGTCGCGCCGCGGCTATTTTGCAAGTGGCTCTTCCGTTTCATTTTTTTTCCTCCGACCAGCCATCATATCGTTTAAGTTGTTCCAAAGTCCATGCCACAACTTCGGGGGCAGAAGTGCGGACTCAGGGCTCGCGTAATGTCAGACCCGTGTTGCGCGTGTGGCGCTGGTTCACAGGGACAGAGGGGCAACGCGGTTGCGGCCCGGTATGGGTAGGATGATGGGTAGCACCCTGCCCCACCCTCAAAAACTCCGCAAAATATAGCGATATTTAACTTGACTGGCGGATGGGGTGAGATTCGAACTCACGGAAGACTTGCGCCTTCGCCGGTTTTCAAGACCGGTGCCTTAAACCACTCGGCCACCCATCCGCACGCCCCGGGGATATAGGTCCACCGGGTTGCGCCTGTCCACGGCAGGTCCCTCGCCCGATGTGCATATCGTGGCAGCCTCGCAGCGGCTTCGTCCTCGAAAAACAGCGCGAATACGGCCCGTTTTGCCAGCGCCGATAAAAATTTAGCCCGGGACGGACCCATTTCCGGGGCGTCGGCATTTATTCCTTCGGTTCGTCCCCATTGCCGCACGCGAGGTCGCGACATGACCAAAACCATGGATTTGCTATCCCGGATCGCCTTCGGCACGGCGAGCCTGGTACTGATGGCCATGTCGCTCACCCTGGTGGTCTACGGCATCATCGAGGTCGCGGTGGCGGCCGGATCGTCATGGCGCGCGGCCAGCGACGCATTGCTTGCCGCCATCGGCTATGTGGTCATCTCGCTGGCGGTGTTCGACGTCGCGAAATACTTCATCGAGGAGGAGGTCATCCGCGGCCGCGAGCTGCGGCTGCCATCCGAAGCCCGGCGGAGCCTTACAAAATTCATCTCAACGATTTCGATCGCGGTTTTCATCGAAGGCCTGGTCACGGTGTTTCGCGTCAGCAAGCAGGACATCGAGCAGATGCTCTACCCAACCGCCCTGCTCCTGACCGCGATCCTGATCGTGGTCGGTCTCGGCGTGTTCCAGCGGCTGAGCGCGTCGGTCGAGCGCGAGGTCGAAGCCAAAGACAAGAAGCGGGGCTAACATTTCCGCCACATCCCGTTGCGAAGCGCCGGCCGGGCGGCCGTCAGGCTTGTTATTTCGCTGCGGCCGGCTCAATAATGCCCCGGAAATCGCGTTTTTTATGAACTTTGAGTTCGTGTGAGGACAGTAATGAGCGTTGTGTCGTATCGGTGCCCGAGTACGCAGGAAGAAGTCACGACGTCCATCGAATCCGGAAAAGACACCCTGCTGCGGATGCGCACCTCAAACCTGACGCTTTGGGTTCATTGTCCGCATTGCATGGCCGGACATCAGATCAAGGCCGCCGAGGCCAGCGTGCGTGAGCATGCCTATCTATCGAACCTGGTGGCGAACTAGCCAAGGCTCTCGCCTGACCTGCCGGTTGCCGCAGCACTGTTTGCAGGCCGCAATGGAGGTTCGGGCATGACCCCGTCTCTCGCCATCATCGGCGCTGGCATGGGCGGGCTTACGCTTGCCGCAGCCTTGCATCAGCACGGCTTCGACGTCCGGGTGTACGAGCAGGCGGCGCATTTCGTGCGGCTCGGCGCCGGCATCCAGATGAGCCCCAACGCGATGCGCGTGTTGCGCGGCATCGGGCTGGAGCCCCGCATCCGCGCGACTGCGTTCCAGCCACGCTCCTGGACCAATCGGGAATGGGACACCGGCGAACTGACCAATGAGCTGCCGCTCGGCGCGGAGGCCGAGGCGAAATACGGCGCACCCTATCTGCTCATGCACCGCGGCGACCTGCACGCGTCGCTGGTTTCCCGCATTCCGGCCGAGCGTATCGCGCTCGGCAAGAAGCTTGTCGACCTCGACTGGCGCGGCGACGGCGTCACCTTGAGCTTTGCCGACGGCACCAATGCCCGTGCCGACGCCGTGATCGCGGCCGACGGCATCCATTCCCGCACCCGCGAGCAGTGGCTTGGCGCGGAAACCGCTAACTACACCGGCCGGGTCGCCTACCGCACCACGTTTCCCGCCGCGCTGCTGAAAGGATTTTCGCTCGACGAATGCTGCAAGTGGTGGGGGCCGGACCGCCACATCGTGATCTATTACGTCACCGCCAGTCGCGACGAGGTCTATTTCGTCACCAGCCTGCCCGAACCGGAGTTCACCGTGGAATCGTGGTCCGCAACGGGCGACCTCGACACTTTGCGGGGCGCCTTCACGGGCTTCCATGAGCAGGTGCAGCGCGTCGTCCACGCCTGCCCGAGCGTCCACAAATGGGCGATCGTCGACCGCAACCCGCTGCCGCGTTGGGGCGAAGGCCGGATGGTCCTGCTCGGCGACGCCGCGCACCCGATGACGCAATACATGGCGCAGGGCGCTGCCACCGCAATGGAAGATGCCGTGCTGCTCAGCCGCTGCATCGCGGCTACCGGAGACGAGATGCCCGCGGCATTCCGGCGCTACGAGCGGATACGCCGCGAGCGGACCTCGCAGATCCAGGGCACCTCGCAGCAGAACACCTGGATGCGGCATGCGACCGATGCAGACTGGGTCTATGGCTACGACGCCTGGACCGCACCGCTCGATCCGGTCCCTTCGCACGCGGCGTAGGCGGATGCTGCGGCTTCTTTTTCCACCGAAGGCTCTTTGCTGGCGTCCGCTCGCCTTTGCGGCACCGGGCAAATATGGGAATATGTCCCCGACGATCTGGGTATGAGGAGGGTCTGCCGTGAGCACCACCAATCCGGCCGACAGCGGCATCGACCTGGCGCAGACCTTCGGCACCGAAGGCCTCAAGCCGATGGAGCGCGCGAGCCTGGTGACGCGCTTCTTCATGCGCATCGTGGCCTTCGCCGAGCACCTCAACCTGACGTGCAGCAAGGTCGGCAATCCCGCGGTCCATGACAACGCCACCTTCCCCTGGGCCGCCGAGATCGAGCGTGAAGCGCCGGCGATCCGGAAAGAATTGGAAAAAGTCCTGCTGCGGCAAGCCGAACTGCCCGGGTTTCACCAGATCTCCACCGACGTCGCGACCATCACCCAGGACATGGGCTGGAAGACGTTCTTCTTCTGCGGCTACGGCGCCCGCGCCGACGCCAACATTGCGCAGTGCCCGGAGACTTGGCGCATCGTCAACAAGGTGCCCGGCCTGATCACGGCAATGTTCTCGATCCTGGAGCCCGGCAAGCACATCCCGCATCACCGCGGCCCCTACAACGGCGTGCTGCGCCTGCATGTCGGGCTGATCATCCCGGAGCCGCGCGAGGCGGTGAAAATCCGGGTCGGCACGGAAATCTGCCACTGGTCGGAGAACAAGGCGCTGATCTTCGACGACGCCTATGACCACGAAGCCTGGAACGGCACCGACCAGACGCGGGTGGTGCTGTTCGTGGATTTCCTCAAGCCGTTGCGCTTCCCGGCCAACCTGATCAACCGGCTGCTGCTAAGCCTCGCGGTGTTCACGCCGTTCATCCGTGAAAGCGCGGACAATCAGAAGGCTTGGGAGAAGAAGTTCTACGCCGAGGCCGAGGCGTTCCGGAACAGGTAGGCCTCACCCTACCGCCGTTCGTCCCCGCGCAAGCGGGGACCCAGAATCACAGACACCTTGTCTCCACGGCCCTGAGTACCCGCTTTCGCGGGGACGAACGGGAGTGCATGGGTCCAAGACCGAACGGGAAAGCCTTGATCTGGCCCCGGATCGCCTATAGCTCCTGCCGCAATGACCCCTGAAAAACCGACCGGCAGCACGGGCGCGGCCCCGAAAATCAGCTTCGTCTCGCTCGGCTGCCCGAAGGCGCTGGTCGACAGCGAGCGCATCATCACGCGCCTGCGCGCCGAGGGCTACGAGTTGTCGCGCGAGCACAAGGGCGCCGACCTCGTCATCGTCAACACTTGCGGCTTCCTCGATTCCGCCAAGGCGGAATCCCTGGAGGCGATCGGAAACGCGCTGTCGCAGAACGGCAAGGTCGTCGTTACCGGCTGCATGGGCGCGGAACCGGAGAATATCACCGCACAATATCCGAACGTGTTCGCGATCACCGGGCCGCAGCAATATGAAAGCGTACTCGATGCCGTGCATCGCGCGGCGCCGCCGCAGCACGACCCGTTCCTGGATCTGGTGCCGCCGGAAGGCATTAAGCTTACGCCGCGGCATTATGCGTATTTGAAGATTTCCGAGGGCTGCAACAACCGCTGCACGTTCTGCATCATTCCGAAGCTGCGCGGCGATCTGGTGTCGCGCCCGGCCGGCGACGTGCTGCGCGAGGCCGAGCGGCTGGTCACCGCCGGCGTGAAGGAGCTGCTGGTGATCTCGCAGGACACCTCGGCCTATGGCGTCGACATCAAATACGCAGCCAGCACATGGAAGGACCGCGAGGTTCGCGCCCGGTTCCTCGATCTGTCGCGCGAGCTCGGCACGCTCGGCGCCTGGGTGCGGCTGCACTACGTCTATCCCTACCCGCACGTCGACGAGGTGATCCCGCTGATGGCGGACGGTCACGTATTGCCTTATCTCGACATTCCGTTCCAGCACGCCGCGCCCGACGTGCTCAGGCGCATGAAGCGCCCGGCGGCGCAGGAGAAGACGCTGCATCGGATCGCGCGCTGGCGCGAGATTTGTCCCGACCTGACGCTGCGATCGACCTTCATCGTCGGCTTCCCCGGCGAGACCGAGGCGGATTTCCAATTGCTGCTCGACTGGCTCGACGAAGCCGCGCTCGACCGCGTCGGCTGCTTCCGCTATGAGCCGGTGAAGGGCGCGGTGTCGAACGATCTGGCGGAAGCTGTGCCGAAAGATGTGATCGAGGACCGCTGGCACCGCTTCATGGCGCGCCAGCAGGCGATCTCGGCGCGGCGCATCAAGCGCAAGATCGGCACCCGTCAGCACGTCATCATCGACGAAGTGGGACCGACGGTGGCCAAGGGCCGCAGCAAGGGCGATGCGCCGGAGATCGACGGTTCGGTCTATGTCTCGAGCCGCCGGCCGTTGCGGGTGGGCGAAATCGCAACCGTCAAGATCGAGCGCGCCGACGCGTACGATCTGCATGGCACGGCGGTGGGCTTCTAGCCCCCGGCGCTTCCGTCCGGCAAATCCGCCCTGGGATCAGTTCGTACGCGTCCATGTCTTTGTCTTGCAGATGAAGCCACCGACGCACCCTTGCAGCTTCAGGGCATTATTGCCGGCCATGGTGATGTTGCCGCTGTAGGTCTTGCCGTCCTCGGCATTGTAAACTTGGCCCGACCATTTGCTCCCGTCCGGCTTCATCGACAGAACGATCGGCACTCCGATGATCGGACGGCTGCGCTTCGATGCATCCGCATTGTTTTTGTCGACCTTGGGACGGCCGTTATCGGTCGGCTCTTTCAGCCAGGTGATGTTTCCGCAGATTGCGTCGCCGCATTTCGCGACCCGGATCTTGGCGTCACCCTCCTCGGTCAGCCAGAGGCCGGCCGGGTCGTTCGCCAGCGCAGGCGCGGACAAGCCTGCGCCAAAAGCGGACACGATCAGGATTGCTGCCAGTCGTCGCATGCGTTGCATCGTTCGCCTCCCAATTTCGCCGGGGAGATTATGAGATGGAATCCTTGTTGTGAAGGCGCTCATCGCGCGCCAAGCACAGCCTTGATGGCGCTCGTCAGCACTGTCAATTCGTCAGGCCTGATCGTAAAGCTCGGCGCCAAATAGACCACATTGCCGAACGGCCGGATGAACACCCCCTGCTCTACAAATCGTGCGCGCATCGCGCTGAGATCGTCGATCCGCTCCAACTCCACGACGCCGATCGCGCCCTTCACCCGCACATCGCTAATTCCTGGCAGGTCCCGGCACCGCGCAAGCTCTTGGGTCATCTGCTCCGAAATCGCTTTCACTTGCGCGAGCCGCGGCTCGCGCTCAAACAGGTCGAGCGAAGCATTGGCGGCGGCGCAGGCCAGCGGGTTGCCCATGTAGGTCGGGCCGTGCATCAGCGCCGCCTTGGGATCGTCGGACCAGAACGCCTCGAACACCTTGCGGCGCGCGACTGTCGCCGCCAGCGGGAGCGTGCCGCCCGAGAGCGCTTTCGACAGCGTGACGATATCCGGGACAACACCGGCGGCTTCGCAGGCGAACATCGTCCCGGTGCGGCCGAAGCCGGTGAAAATCTCGTCGAAAATCAGAAGGCAGTCATACCGGTCGGCCGTTTCTCGCAGCCGTCGCAGTACGGCCTCATCGTGAAATCGCATCCCGCCCGCGCCTTGCACCAGCGGCTCGACGATGATGCCGGCAATCTCCTCGCCGTGGACCTTGATGAAGGCCGACAGCGCGGCCTCGCTCGACGCATCCAATGGCAGGTTCATCGCGAAGTGCTCGGGCAGCGCGCCAGCTAACATCGCGTGCATGCCCTCGCCGTTGTCGCTCACCGCCATCGCGCCTGTCGTATCGCCGTGATAACCGCCCTTGAACGCGACGAACTTGGTCCGCCCGCGCTCGTCCTTGTTGAGCCAATACTGCACCGCCATCTTCATGGCGATCTCGACCGCGACCGAACCGGACTCCGAAAAGAACACCCGTTCCAGGTCCCCCGGCAGCAGCGCCGCCAGCCGCTTCGCCAGCGTCAAAGCCTGCTCGTGCACCAGCCCGCCGAACATCACGTGCGGCATGGCCGCGAGCTGCCGCTCCACAGCCTGCCGGATGTGCGGATGGTTGTAGCCATGGCAGGCGGTCCACCATGAGGCGATGCCGTCGATTAGCTCGCGTCCGTCCGCCAGGACGATGCGGCAGCCCTGCGTGCCTACCACCGGCAGCGGCGGCCGCATGGTCTTCATCTGCGCGTAGGGCAGCCAGACGTTATCGAGGTGGTTCCAATCCATGATGCGGATTATAAGCGGCAAACATGCCGTCACTCGATGATTTCGCCGCCGGGAAGCTGGCCGAGTTGGAGCGCCATTCGCTGCGCCGCGCCCTCGTGCCGACCGCACGCACCGAGGGCATCTGGACCGAGCGCAACGGGCGGCGGCTTCTGTCGTTTTCCTGCAACGACTACCTCGGCCTGACCCAGCACCCGGCGCTGAAAGCCGCGGCAATCGCCGCGATCGAGCGCCATGGCGTCGGCGCCGGCGCCTCCCGGCTGGTGACCGGCAACCATCCGCTTTACGCCGAGCTTGAGGGCCGGCTCGCGCGTTGGAAGGGCACCCAGGCAGCGTGCGTGTTCGGCTCCGGCTACCTTGCCAATGCCGGCGTTGCCCAGGCACTGGTCGGGTCCGACGACCTGATCCTGATCGACGAGCTGGCCCATTCCAGCCTCTGGACCGGCGCCCGGCTGTCACGGGCGAAGGTCCTCGCGTTTCGCCACAACGACGCGGCACATGCCGCCGCCCTGCTCGGCGAACATCGCGGCACGCATCGGCACGCCCTGATCGTCACGGAAAGCGTGTTCTCGATGGACGGCGACCGCGCCCCCCTGTCCGACTTGTCCGCGCTCGCCAAGCAGAGCGATGCCTGGCTGATGGCGGACGATGCCCACGATCTTGGCCATGGGGATACGGCGGATGTGCCGCTTAGGATCGGCACGCTGTCCAAGGCGTTCGGCGGCTACGGCGGTTATCTCTGCGCCTCGCAGCCGGTGATCGATCTGATGCGCAACCGGGCGCGGACCTTGATCTATTCCACCGGCCTGCCGCCGGCGGTGATCGCTTCCTCGCTGGCCGCGCTCGACCTGATGGAGGGTGACCCCGCTATGGCCGGCTTGCCGGTACTGAAAGCCCAGTCGTTCACCCACGCCGCCGGGTTACCGAAGGCGCAAAGCGCTGTCGTGCCGGTGGTGATCGGCGAGGCCGCCGACGCGCTGGATGCTTCGCGCATGCTGGAAGACGAAGGATTCCTGGTGGTCGCGATCCGGCCACCGACGGTGCCGGAGGGCACTGCGCGGCTGCGGCTCGCGTTCAGCGCGGCGCATCCTGATGACGAAATCGCGCGACTGGCCGGTATCGTTCGCACGCGCATCCTGAAAAACGCATGACCGCGATTTTCATCACCGGCACCGGAACCGACGTCGGCAAGACCTTCATTGCCGCCGGCTTGATCCGGACCTTGCGGAGCGCAGGCCGCCCGGTCGGGGGGGTGAAGCCCGTGGCCACCGGTTTCGATCCGGCGGCATTGGCAGACAGCGATACAGGCATCCTGCTTGCCGCTCTCGGCAGGCCATCCACGCTTGCGGAGATCGAACGGATGTCGCCCTTCCGTTTCGCCGCACCGCTTGCACCTGACATGGCAGCAAAGCGGGAGAACCGATCGCTCGATTTCGACGCGCTGGTGGATTTCTGCCGCCGCGCCATCGCTTCGAACAACGGCACACTGCTGATCGAGGGGGTCGGCGGCGTCATGGTGCCGCTCGACGAGCGCCATACGGTCCTGGACTGGATGGCTGCGCTCGACCTTCCGCTGCTGGTGGTCGCCGGCAGCTATCTCGGCAGCATCAGCCATACGCTGACATGCCTCGATGTCGTCGCGCGGCGTGGGCTTGCCATCAAGGCGCTGGTGATCAACGAGACGCCGGCCTCGACCGTGCCGATGAGCGATACGATGGCGACACTCGCGCAGTTCGCGCCGGACATTGCGATCGTTCCCCTGCCCCGGCTGTCGGGCGCAGCCACCGGCGATGGCGCATTCGAAAAAATCGCGACCCTGCTCGGATAGGTGCTATCGGGGATCGAACCGCTCGATGAAGCGGATCAGCGCCGCAATCGCGACGCCCATGTCGGCCTCGCTCGCAAACTCCGCCGGGTTGTGACTGATGCCGCCGCGGCAGCGCACGAACAGCATGGCGGACGGACAGAGCCGCGCCATGATCTGGGCATCGTGACCGGCGCCGGAGGGCAGCCGCACCGGCTTGTGGCCGAGATCGGCGATGGCAGCCGCCAGTCCATTCTGCAAGTGCGGCGCGCAGTCTGCGGTCGCCACCTCGTGAAACAGCTCGAATGCGACCGTCAGCCCGCGCGCCGCCGCAATGCGCTGGGCCTCGGCTTCAAAACGCGCGATGGCGGCGAGCCGCAATGCGTCGGTCAGCGCACGCAGATCGACCGTGAACGCGACAAGCCCAGGGATGATATTCACCGCGCCGGGCGACGCCTCGATGCGGCCGACGGTGCCGACCATGCCGTCCTCGGGGTGCTCGCGCGCGATCGTCTCCAGGGCCAGCGCCATCTCGGCCGCGCCCGCGAGTGCGTCATGCCGCAGCTTCATCGGCACGGTGCCCGCGTGGCCCGCCTGACCTGTCACCGACACCCGCAACCGGCTCTGGCCGACGATACCGGTGACGACGCCGAGCGGCTGGCGCTCCGCCTCCAGCACCGGCCCCTGCTCGATATGCACCTCGACATAGGCGGCGACGTCCGCCCTGCGATATTCGGCGGCCGGAATTTCGGCCGGGTTCTTGCCGTAGGCCTTCAGCGCATCGGCCAGCGTCACGCCGCCCGGATCGGCAAAGCCCAGCGCCTCGTGCTCGAACACGCCGGCGCAGGCCGACGACGACGTCATAGTGGCCGGGAAACGCGATCCCTCCTCGTCGCCGAACGCCAGCACGTCGATGCCGAACGGTAACGCTCGTCCGCCTTTAACGAAATGCTCGACCGCGAGAATGCCGGCGATGACGCCGAGCGGGCCGTCGTATTTCCCGGCGTCGATCACGCTGTCGAGGTGCGAGCCGATCAGCAGGCGCCGCGGCGCGTCGCTAAAGCGCCCGCGCACGGTGCCGAGCGCGTCCTCGCTCACCGTCATGCCGGCGGCGCGCATCCATTTCGCCGTGAGGTCGGCGGCGCGGCGGTGCTCGGGCGACAGAAACAGCCGGATCAGCCGCCCGGGTTCGGCCGAGATGGTGCCGAATTCCGCGATCATGGCTTCGGCGCGCGCGCCGAGCGCGGCGGTGTCCATCACTTCAACCCATTGATCCAGCGGCCGAGTTTTTCGCGCTCCTCGTCGGTCATGCCGGTCTGGTTGCCCAGCGGCATGGCGCGATTTTGCACGGTTTGCGCATAGACCAGTTTGGCCCAGCGCCGCAGTTCGGGAACGGTTTCGAGCGCCACGTTCTTCGGCGCTTCCTTGAAGGCAGGATGCGCCGGATCGCGCGCATGACAAACTGTGCAATGCCTGCTGGAGATCGCCAGCACCTCGTTATCGGTGACCGCCACGCCCCCGGCGCTACGGGCCTGCGGAGCCGTCACATAGATCGCCGCGATCAGCGCCATCGCGGCAGCCGGCAGCGCCCAGCCGTAGCCATCCCAAGTGTCGCCGGCATCGAGCCGATTGAGAATATGCCGGATAAAGCCGCCACTGAGCAGGATCAGCGCAACCACCAGCCACGACTGCGGATGGCCGAACAGGAATGGATAGTGCTGCGACACCATCATCAGCAGCACCGGCAGCGTCAGGTAATTGTTGTGGATCGAGCGCTGCTTGCCGATCGCGCCGAAGCGCGCCTCCGGCGTCTCGCCGGCAATCATCTGCGCGATCATCTTTTTCTGGTTGGGGATGATCACCGCGAACACGTTCGCCGCCATGATGCTCCCGACCAGCGCGCCGACGTGGATGAACGCGCCGCGGCCGGAGAACACCTGGGTGTAGAGCACCGCGGAAATCAGGATCAGCGCGAACACGGTCAGCGCCAGCAGCACGGTGTTGTCGCCGATTTTCGAACGGCAGATGCCGTCATAGATGAACCAACCGGCGGTGAGCGATCCGACGGAAATCACGATCGCCTCCCATTGCGTAAGCGGCATCACGCCGGGATCGATCAGATAGGCCTCGGCGTGCCAGTAATACTGCACGACCAACAGCCCGAGACCCGTCGCCCAGGTGAGATACGCCTCCCACTTGAACCAGTGCAGCAGGTCCGGCAGCGTCGGCGGCGCAACCGTGTATTTCTCGACGTGGTAGAAGCCGCCGCCGTGCACCTGCCATGACGTGCCCATCACGCCCGGGTTCATGCGCTCACGCTTGGTCAGCGTGTAGTCGAGCGCCATGAAATAGAACGACGTGCCGATCCAGCCGATGCCAACGACCATGTGCGCCCAGCGCAGCAGCAGGTTCAGCCAGTCGCTGAGGAACACGTCCATCCTTCAGCTCCCCCGGTAAGTCGAGTAGCCGTAGGGCGAGACCAGCAACGGGACGTGGTAGTGGCTGTCCTGGGCCATGGCGAAGCGGATCGGGATCACATCGAGGAAAGCGGGGTCTGCGAGCCCGACGCCCTGCGCGCGAAAATAATCGCCGACGTGGAACGTCAGCTCGTAGCGGCCGGCCTTGAATGCGTCGGCTGCGAGCAACGGCTGATCGAGGCGGCCGTCGGCATTGGTCATGGCTTCCGCCAGCGCCGCGTCCTCATCCTGACGCCGCAACACCACGCGCACGCCCAGTGCCGGACGGCCGGACGCGGTGTCGAGCACGTGGGTGGTCAGGCGTCCCATGGCAACAACTACGTTTGTCATCGCCGGGCTTGACCCGGCGATCCATCATCTACGCACGACTTGCAACGCAGATGGATGCCCGGGTCAAGCCCGGGCATGACAGTGTGGATGGTGCCGACGGCTACGGCAGCAGGATAGTCGAGCCCGTGGTGCCGCGGCTCTCCAGGTCCTGGTGAGCCTTCACCGCCTCTTTCAGCCGGTACTTCTGGTTGATCGGGATCGTCACCTTGCCGCTGGCGACCACGTCGAACAGGTCCTTCGCGGTGGCCAGCAGGTCCTCACGCTTGGCAACGTAGTTGTTCAGCGTCGGCCGGGTGGCGAACAGCGAGCCCTTGGTCTGCAGAATGCCGATGTTGAACGCGTCAATCGGGCCGGAAGCGCTGCCGAAGCTTGCGAACATGCCGAGCGGGCGGATGCAGTCCAGCGAGGCCGGGAACGTGGTCTTGCCGATGCCGTCGTAGACCACATCGCAGAGCTTGCCGCCGGTGATCTCCTTGACCTTCGCGGCAAAATCCTCGTTGCGATACAGGATGGTGTGGTGCGCGCCGTTGGCCTTGGCGAGCTTGGCCTTGTCCTCGGAGCCGACGGTGCCGATCACCGTGGCGCCAAGCGCATTGCCCCACTGGCTCAGGATCAGGCCCACGCCGCCGGCTGCGGCATGCACCAGAATGGTGTCGCCCTTCTTCACGTTGTAGGTGCGGCGAAGCAGATATTGCGCGGTCATGCCCTTGAGCATCATCGCGGCGGCCTGCTCGTAGCTGATGCTGCCGGGCAGCTTCACCGCGCGGTCGGCCGGCATCACCCGCTCCTCGGCGTAGCCGCCGAGCGCCACGACATAGGCCACGCGATCGCCGATCTTGATGTCGGTGACGCCCGGCCCGACGGCGATCACCTCGCCCGCGCCTTCGTTGCCGGATGTGAACGGCAGGCCGACCGGCGATGGATACATGCCCATGCGGAAGTAGGTGTCGATGTAGTTTACGCCCATGGCGTGCTGCTTGAGCTTGATCTGGCCCGGCCCAGGCGCGGGAATATCGATCTGCTCATACGTCAAAACTTCGGGGCCGCCCGTTTTGTGCACCCGGACTGCTGCGACCATGGTTCTCTCCCGTTCTGTTGGGCACGCGCGAAATCACGCAGCGCCATTGAAAGCCGTGCGGCCGAAATTCGCCGCCGGCGCGATCATAGGGTTGCTCCACGCCGAAGCAAGCGACGGAAACGATGGGCTATCGCCCGCCGGACACGCGCAGCACCGTGCCGGTGATGTAGGACGCCGCGTCGGAGAGCAGGAACAGCACCGCCTCGGCGACCTCCTCCGGCTCGCCGGGCCGGCCCATCGGGATCATCGGCGCCAGCCGCTCCAGCCGGTCGGGCTGGCCGCCCGCGGCATGGATCGTGGTGGCGATCATGCCCGGCGAAACGCAATTGACGCGAATGCCGTCGCCGGTGAGTTCCTTGCTGAGGCCGACTACCATCGACTCCACCGCGGCCTTCGAGGCGGCGTACCAGGTGTATTCGTTCGGTCCGCCAAGCGTCGCCGCCATCGACGAGATCAGCACCGCCGAGCCGCCATTGCCGCCGTGTTTCTTCGACATCCGCCGGATCACGTGCTGCATCGACCACAGCGCGCCCATCACGTTGACGTCCATGACCTGTTTCATCATCGCGGAACTGGCGTCTTCCAGACGTGAGGCGCGGCCGGTGATGCCGGCGTTGTAGACGAAATGGGTGAGCGCTCCGAGCTTGTCGTCCACGGTGTTGAACATGCGTTCGACGTCTCCCTCGTCTCCCATGTCTCCCGGAACGGCGATGGCGTTGCCGCCTTGCGCTTTCACGGCCGCAACGGCGGCTGCCGCCGAATTGGAGTCGGTCTTGTAGTTGACCGCGACGTCATAGCCGCGCGACGCCGCGAGTTTGGCGGTTGCGGCGCCGATGCCGCGGCCGGCGCCGGTGATAAGCACAATGGGTCGCTTGGACATGGATACCCCGAGTCAGGCCTTGCGCCGCGCGCGCTTGCGGTTGCTGCCGGCGATCACATTAAACGCCTCGACCGCAGCCGCAAATGCCATGGCGAAATAGATGTAGCCGCGCGGAATATGGACCTCGAAACCGTCGGCGACCAGCGCCATCCCGATCAGCACCAGGAAGGCGAGCGCGAGCATCTTGGTGGTGGGATGCTCCTTGATGAAAGCGGCGACCGGACCGGATGCGACATACATCACGATCATGGCGAGGCAGACCGCAGCGATCATGATCTCGATGTCCTTGACCATGCCGATGGCGGTGATGATGGAGTCGAGCGAGAAGATCAGGTCGACCGCGATCAACTGCATGACCACCCAGAAGAACGATTGCGACGTAACGCCGGCCGGAGCTTCGCCATCGCGCGCCTCGACCTCATTGTGAATCTCGTGGGTGGCCTTGGCGATCAGGAACAGGCCCCCGCCGATCAGGATGAAGTCGCGCCAGGAGAAGCCGAGTCCGAACACCGAGAACACCGGCGCCGTAAGCTTCATCAGCCAGGTCAGCCCGAACAGCATGATGATGCGGAATATGAAAGCGAGCGAAAGCCCGATCTGCCGCGCCCGCTTGGCCTCTGCCTGAGAGCATCGCGATACCAGGATCGAGATGAAGACGATGTTGTCGATGCCGAGAACGATCTCCAGCACCGTCAAGGTAACCAGGGCGGCCCAAGCGTGGGGATCGACGAGAAGTTCGAGCATGAAAGGCCTAGCGTGTCCGAGTGCGCGACGGCAACAACCCGATTCCGAAGAAATAGACCCCGATGGCGCACAATGCCATGGTGATCCAGAACCCGGGTGCCAATCCTTGCAACAGCGCGACCCCGGCGAGCGCCGCCCAGATCGCGAGCAGCGCGACCGTAACCGGCCGGAACATCTTCACGCGGAGTGGATGGACGAACTTCACCGGCGTAAATGTCAGCACAGCGAACAGCGCGATCATCACAATCACAATCCAGGAAACGGGCCGCAGCAGCAACAGGTAGAACACCACCAGGTTCCAAACCGCCGGGAACCCGAGAAAATAATTGTCGTCGGTCTTCATGCGCGTATCGGCAAAATAAAGCGCGCCGGTAATGGCGATGACCGCCGCCGCGCCGAACCCCCACGGCTCCGGAAGCAGGCCGCTAGCGGCGACCGCATAGGCTGGCACGAACACATAGGTCGTGTAATCGACCACGAGATCGAGCGTGTCGCCGGACCAGCGCGCGGCGCGCTCCGCGACGTTGAAGGCACGGGCGAAGATGCCGTCGACGCCGTCGACCAGCAGCGCCACACCGAGCCAGAGAAACATCAGCGCCCAGTCGCCGGCCACCGCCGCCATCAGCGCCAGAAGCGCGAGCGCCGCCCCGCAGGCCGTGAAGACGTGGACGAGAAACGCCAGCGCGCGCATGGCGGCAGTTCTACCCTCCCCTGGGAGGGAGAGAAAGCCGGGCAGCGCTGCGTTACTTGTGATTGCCCCAGTCGAGCTGGCAGATTTCGGCGGAACGGCCCTCGAAGTTCCAGTTGCGGCCGAACAGGCGAAACCGCGACTTGTCGGCGCGCGACACCATGATGTCCGCCGCGATCCAGTACTCGCTGTTGCGGATCATGACCGGACCCTTGTCCTTGCCTCGGACCGGGGTGATCGCGCCGTCGACGATCTTCTCGATCTTGACGATGCGGGTGTCGCCTTCAAGCTCGTAGGTGATCGGCACCTGCCGCACACCGAGGAAGCTGCCGGCGAGGATTTTCAGGAGAGCGGTCGAGCCGCCGGCGCGGCCGCTCATGATCCAGGTCAGCGCCTTGTTCTGCTGCGCCGACGCCTTGTCGTCGACGAACAGCGCGAGCGTCCAGTTGCCGCGGCCGAGCCGGCCGGGAATGTCGGCCATGAAGCCGAACTTGATGCCGGTGAGATCGAGCTCGCCGAAATGGCCCTGGTCGATGCGCACCGCCGCCCAGGTCTGGCAATAACCTTCGGTCGGCGCGTGCACGCCGAGCGACAGCACGCAGGGGCAGAAGATCGTGCAGTTGCAGGACAGCGTCAGCTCGCCCTTGATCTGCCACGGCTCCTTGGTGCGAATGTCCGGATCCCAGCGCGTTGCCATCAGATCAACCTCGACGCGATCAGGCCCGCGCCAAATACGATGAAACCGACCCCGATGACGCGCGTCATGCGCGCCGTGACGGTCATTTTTTCCATGGTCATGAGCATTCCGAGCGCAGCCATCCACACCACGTTCATGGCGCCAACCGCAAACGTCAGCAGCATCATCGCCCAGCAACAGCCGAGGCAGTAGGCGCCCTGCCGCAACCCAAGACGGAACACGCCGCGCGGCTCCGTCGTCCAGTTGGCGAAGAAGAACGGAAACGGCCGCTGGCACTGCGTCAGGCAAGCCTGCTTCAGCGCGGAGAACTGATAGATGCCTGCGCCGACAAAGAGGCCGCCCGAAAGCAGCACGCCCGCCGCGCCGGCATCGAGCATCGTCAGGCGCGTCAGCATGAACATCTGCAACGCCGCAGCGGCGAGCGCAAAGCACAGCCAGACCGTGACATAGCCCGCCGTTAAAATAAGCGGCGACACCACGGGCTCGCGCTTGCGCGCCGCGGTGTCGGCGATTTCAGCATAGGTCAGGATCATCGGGCCCGCAGTCGGCAGCATCATCGCCAGAACCATGGCGATCCACATCGGCGGCACCAGGGCAAGTTCGCCCCAGCCGCCGGATGCCGACGGACGGCACAGGACGTCCCATGTCGCCTGCCAGGGCAACCGCCAGAACTGCTCAGCCATCTCGCCCACGCCGGTTCCAACGGCCAGCATCGCGAGCGAAAGCCATCCAAGGCCGGCGAGCACCACCACGCAGACGATGGCAATCCGCCGCGGCTGCGCAAGCGCGGCCGACAGCCGGGTTTCGGCCGCGGAGAGATGCTGGAGCCGGGACTCGCGCACAAAATCGGTCACGAAACACAGATACCGCATTGGCCGCATGAACGAAATCTCCCGCCCTAATCATGGTTTCCGGCCGCTCGTCTTGGCCCTTCGGACCGGCTAGGAAAGGGTCATGGCGGCGCGAACCGATCGGTTAACGGCGGAGTTGGCGGTCGTGGGCGGCGGGCCGGCCGGCCTGACCGCGGCGATCGCTTTGGCCTCAGCCGGCATCGAAACCGTGTTGATCGCGCGGCGGCCCGCAACCGATCACCGCACCACGGCCCTGCTCGCGGGCTCGGTCACGGCGCTGGACACGCTGGGGGCCTGGGCGCGCTGCCGGGACGATGCCGCGCCGCTCGAGGTGATGCGCATCGTCGACGCCACGGCGCGGCTGATCCGCGCGCCGGAGGTCAGCTTTTCGGCGGCGGAAATCGGGCTCGACGCCTTCGGCCACAACATCGAGAACCGCCATCTGCTCGCGGCGCTGGATGCGCAGGCCAGCGAGCTTGCCTCGCTGCAGCGGATTGAGGACGAGGCCAGCGCGGTCGAGATCGGCGATGCGGGCGTCTCGATCACCCTCAAAGCTGGCCGCACGATTGCGGCCCGGCTGGTGATCGGCGCCGACGGCCGCCGCTCGATCTGCCGCACAGCAGCCGGCATCGAGACCAAGGGTTTCCGCTATCCGCAGACCGCGCTTACGTTCAATCTTGCCCATACCAGGCCGCACCATTTCATCTCGACCGAATTTCACACCGAGAGCGGCCCTTTCACGCTAGTGCCGTTGCCGGGGGTGCGTTCGAGCCTTGTCTGGGTGGTCGAGCCGGGCGAAGCCGAGCGCCTCGGCGCGCTCCACGATGCTGCATTGGCCAACGAGATCGAGCAACAATCGCATTCGATCCTCGGCAAGATCGAGATCGAGCCCGGCCGCGGGGTGTTTCCGCTGGCGATGGAAACGGCGCGCAGCTTTGCCGCGAACCGCGTGGCGCTCGTCGGCGAGGCGGCGCATCTGATTCCGCCGATCGGTGCGCAAGGTCTCAATCTCGGCCTGCGCGATGCCGCCACCATCGGCGAGCTTGTGGTCGAGGCCCGCCGCGACGGCGGCGATGTCGGCGCCCCCGAAGTGCTGGCGCGCTACGATGCCGCGCGTCGCGCCGACGTAAAAAGCCGCACGTTCGCCGTCGATGTCCTCAACCGCTCGCTGCTTTCGGATTTCCTCCCCGTGCAAGGCGCACGAGGGCTCGGGCTCTATCTCATCGACCGGATCGGCCCTTTGCGGCGCGCGGTTTTACGCGAGGGCGTCGCGCCTTCGGCTTCGCAGCCGCGGCTGATGCGCGGCGAGGCGCTTTAGCGGCCTTGTTGCCGGCGCCAAGCATCGCGGTCGGCTTGGCCTTCGGACGCGTGCGGAATGCAACGTCGATGGGCACCGGCAGCGCCGGCAACGTCGCCCCCGAAGTCGCCGCGACCTTGTGCGCGAACAATCCGCGTTCAATGAAATGCGGATCGCGCATCGCCTCCTCCAGCGTCGCGACGATGGTGACGCAGCAGTCGGCGGCGGCGAGGACAGGCCGCCATTGCTCGGCGGTTTTCGCCGCGATGACGGCGGCGACGGCGTCGCGGGCGGCTTGCGGGTCGCGTGCATCGTCGGTGAACTCGGGCGGGAGCCGTATCGCCGCCGTGAAGGCGCGCCAGAACTTCTCCTCCAGCGCGCCGCAGGCGACGAGCTTTCCGTCGCGGGTCGGATAAAGCTGATAGCGCGGCGATCCGCCGGTCAGGCGCGCCTTGCTGGCCGGCGGAAAGCGCCCGGTCGCGAGGCCCGCAGCGTAGGCATGCCATGCGAACGTGAACATGGCATCGGCCATCGCGATGTCGATGTGGCAGCCTTTGCCGGAGGTGTCGCGCTGCCGCAGGCCGAGAAGAATATTCATCACCGCCGGCATGGTGCCGCCGGCGATATCGGCCGCCAGCATCGGCGGCACCACCGGACGATCGGCGGGGCCCGGTGCGAGCGCCAGCAAACCGGTCCCACCGATGTAGTTGATGTCGTGCCCGGCTTCGCCCGCACGCGGGCCGCGCTGGCCGTAGCCGGAGATCGAGCAATAGACGACGCGCTTGTTGATCTTGCGCACGTCGGCATAGCCCAGCCCCAGCCGCTTCATCACGCCGGGCCGGAATTGCTCGACCAGCACATCCGCGCGTTTCAACAGCGGGATAAGTCGCGCGCGGTCGGCCTTGCTCTTCAAGTCCAGCACGAGACTCGTTTTGCCGCGATTGAGCAGCACGAATGCCGCGCCCTCGCCGTCCCACAGCGGCTCATACGCGCGCAGATCCTCGCCGCCCGGCCGCTCGATCTTGATGACCTCCGCGCCCGCCTCCGCCAGCATCAGCGTCGCCAGCGGTCCCGGCAGCAGCGTCGTGAAATCGAGGACCAGAACGCCGTTGAGCGGTTGCATGACGCGGGCTTTCCTCAGCGCAGCAGAGCTTGCGTCAGCCCGCCGTGCTGCACCAGCCACATCACCGTGGTGAGCGTCGCGACCGAGACCAGCGTGCCGAGCAGCACCGATCCCGACGCCGGCTCGACCCAGGTGTCGTATTGCCGCGCCAGCACGAACACATTGAGCGCCGGCGGCAGCGCGGCCATCAGCACCGCGGTCGCGACCCAGTTCGGATCGAACGGCCCGAACGCGCTGAGCAGGACCAGCGTCACCGCCGGATGCACCGTGAGCTTGACCAGCGCCAGCACCGGCACCTCCCACGGCACCCGCGTGAACGGCCGCAGCGCCACGGTCACGCCCAGCGTGAACAACGCGCACGGCGCGGCCGCGCTTTGCAGGAATGCCATCAACCGATCGAGCGCCACCGGCGGCTCGAAATGGGTCGCCGCGGATAGAACGCCGACCGCGGTCGCGACCACCAGCGGATTGAGCAGGATTTTTCGCGCCACCTCTAGCGCGAGCACGCCGGTCGTTTTTCCGCCGGGCCGCGCCACGGCCATGAAGAACGGCACCAGCGAGAAGAACAGCAGCGTCTCGAAACAGAAGATCAGCGCCACCGGCGCCGCAGCCTGCGCGCCGAGCGTGGCAAGCGCCAAGCCCGGTCCCATGTAGCCGATGTTGCCGTAGGCGCCTGCGAGCGAGGCCATGGTGGACTGCGCCAGATCGCGGCGGATCGCGAACGCCACGCCGAATGACACAGCCAAGACCAGGAAGGTCGCCAGCGTGGTCGTGACGATGAACGGCACGTTGTTGAGCTGCTCGAACGGCGTCTTGGCCAGAATGCGATAGAACAGCGCCGGCAGCGCCATGTAGAGGATGAAGAAGTCCATCCAAGCCAAGCCCCTGTCGGGGATATCCTGCAGCCGCCCGCAGGCGAAGCCGAGGAAGATCAAGCCGAAATACGGCAGGGCGAGATTGAGGACATCGATCATTTGCGAACCGCAGGAGGGGCGCACTTGGCGCAGTGCTTGCATTCCTCTAAACGGCGGATCAGGTCCAGGAAAGCACTAAGGCAAGCGCCATGAAGCTGCCGCGCCAGTTCTATCAGCCGCTTGCGATCGGTGCGCCCGCGCCGCTCCGGGAGCTGCCGGTGCGGCTGGAGCGCATGATCCACTTCGTGCCGCCGCACCTTGAAAAGATCACCGCCAAGGTGCCCGAGCTGATCCGCCAGGTCGACGTCGTGCTGGGCAATCTGGAGGACGCGATCCCGGCCGACGCCAAGACTGCCGCCCGCAACGGCTTCATCGCGATGGCCAAGGCCACAGACTTCGGCGCCACCGGCTTGTGGACCCGGATCAATGCCCTCAACTCGCCCTGGGCGCTCGACGACATCACCGAAATCATCGCCAGCATCGGCAACAAGCTCGACGTGATGATGCTGCCCAAGGTCGAAGGTGGGTGGGACATCCATTACCTCGATCAGCTTCTCGCCCAGCTTGAAGCCCGGCACGCGATCAACAAACCGATCCTCATTCACGCCATCCTGGAAACCGCGCAGGGCGTGAACAACGTGGAGGCGATCGCCGCCGCCTCCCCGCGCATGCACGGCATCAGCCTCGGCCCCGCCGATCTTGCGGCCTCACGCGGCATGAAGACCACCCGCGTCGGCGGCGGCCATCCCGATTACGTGGTGCTGGCGGACGCAGTCGCAAACGCAGAAGCCGCGCGCGAAAAATTCCAGCAAGACCTGTGGCACTACACCACCGCCAAGATGGTCGACGCCTGCGCCGCAGCCGGCATCAAGCCGTTCTACGGCCCGTTCGGCGACTTTTCCGACCCGGCCGCCTGCGAGGCGCAGTTCCGCAACGCCTTCCTGATGGGCTGCGCCGGGGCCTGGTCGCTGCACCCGTCCCAGATCGCCATCGCCAAGCGGGTGTTCTCGCCCGATCCCGGCGAGGTCGCGATCGCCCAGAAAATCCTCGCCGCCATGCCCGACGGCAGCGGCGCGGTCATGATCGACGGCAAGATGCAGGACGATGCCACCTGGAAGCAGGCCAAGGTGGTGATCGACCTGGCCCGGCTGGTCGCGGCCAAGGATCCCGACATGGCGGCCCGCTACGCGCTTTAGGCCTGTTGCCCGCCACAATCCGAGACTAGATTCGCACCATGACCAAAGCCCCGACCGACACCGCTCCGAGCAAATCCCGCGAAATCCGCATGGCCAAGTTTCAGCTTGGCGACGTGGTCCGGCACCGGAAATTTCCGTTCCGCGGTGTGGTGTTCGATATCGATCCGGTGTTCAACAACACCGAGGAATGGCTGCTGTCGATCCCCGAGGAGGTCCGGCCGCACAAGGATCAGCCATTCTACCACCTGTTCGCCGAGAACGCGGAGACCGAATACGTCGCCTATGTCTCCGAGCAGAACCTCCTGCCGGACACATCGGGGAAGCCGATCCGCCATTCGCAAGTGCCGGAAATGTTCGAGAAGGACGATGGCGGCCGCTACCATCCACGGAACTCGATACTCAACTGAGTTCAGCAAAAAGGCGCGTCTCGCGACGCGCCTTTTGAATTCCCTGGCCGAATTCGACGCTACCGCGCCGGAGCCTGGCCGCGCTTCTCGAGCTCTTCCTGCTGCTTCTTGGCGCGCTCCTGCAGGCCTTCGTGCAGCTTCTTCTGCTGCTCCTCGAACACCTTCGGATCGGTCGGCGGCCCGTCATAGGCCTTGGCGAAATCCCGCAAGTCCAACTGCGGACTCATCGGTTGGCCGTTCATGTGGATGGCCTGAACGGTCAGGAGTTGGCCTTTTTTCATGCGTCCGATCAGGTCGACGGTGGCCTCATAGTCGGCGATGCAGCCGCCCGGGGGAACGACCGGCGGCAGGCAGGTCACGAACGGCGATGTCGCCGGCGCGGCCTGGTCGACGATCATGCGCGTGCCGTGCTGCAGATTGACGCCATACGGCATGCTGATGCGCATCAGCTTGCGCTGCTCGCCGTCCATTTCGATCAGCGCGACGCTGACCACCAGCAGGCCGGTTTCGACGCGGCCATCCTTGACGGTGACGCAGACGCGCTTGGCGTTCGGGTCCGGGTCCTTGTTGCAAAGCTTCACCCACGGCGAAAAGATCAGTTGCGGTGCTGCCTCGGCGCCCGCCTGCGGCGCGGGCTGGGCCTGCGGCGCAGGCGCGGGCTGGGCCGGTTGAGCGGGCTGGGCCGGCCGCTGCGGCGCCGGGCGCTGCTGCTGCGTCTGGCGCTGCGGCGCCTGTTGCGGCTGTGCCTGGGCCAGCAGTTCAGATGCCGCACCGACGGCGAGCACCACGGCCGCGCCGGCTATCGTGAAAATCTTGCTGGACGTCCGCACCCGAGCGGACACGATCCGATTGGTCATTGAACTGGTTCCTCTCAACCCGCCGCATCATACGGCGCATACCGGCCTTGCAGGCGATCCCCGCACTCTCTCGACATCGAAAAACGGCGGGAGCGTGACCGGGATTCTCGCTTGATTAGCCGAAATCCGCGCTCCGATCAAAGCTTTGATGGACCGGACCGGCACCGGGTCGCCCATGGAAAGCCGGTGATAAGCCCCGCCGCCGCGACCAATCGCAGCGGCGGATCGACGCTGATCCGGCCGCCAGGCGTTATGGTAGGGCCAATCCCGAATGCCGAACGATTCGTCATCAGCCGAGCAGCCGCCGTGACTGCGTTAGCCTTAAGCCGAGAATCCTCCCGCCAGCGCGCGGCACGGCCGATCGTGCTCGCGGGCATGGGCTGGGTGTTGCTGGGCTGGGCGCTGCTCCTGCCGCACCCCGGCGCGGCCGCGCCGCAGCACGCCATCGCCATGCACGGCGAACCGGCTTTGGCCCCCGGCTTTACGGAGCTGCGCTACGCCAACCCGGCGGCGCCCAAGCGCGGACGCCTCACCCAGGGCGTGCTCGGCACATTCGACAGCCTCAACCCGTTCGTGGTGAAGGGCCTCGCGCCGACCCAGATCCGGGGCTACGTGATCGAGAGCCTGCTGGCGCGCGGCTACGACGAACCATTCACGCTCTATGGCCTGCTCGCGAAAACCGTCGAGACCGACACCGACCGCACCGCAGTCACCTTCACGATCGACCCGGCCGCGAAGTTCTCGGACGGCAAGCCGGTGACGGCGGCCGATGTAATCTTTTCCTGGCAGCTTTTGCGCGACAAAGGCCGGCCGAATTTTCGCACCTATTACGCCAAGGTCACCAAGGCCGAGGCGCTCGGCGAGCGCATGGTGCGGTTCGATCTCACCGGCAGCGACGACCGCGAGCTGCCGCTGATCCTGGGTCTGATGCCGGTGCTGGCCCAGCACGCGGTCGATCCGGACAAGTTCGAGGAGACCACGTTCGCGCCCCCGGTCGGCAGCGGTCCCTATACGATCACCGACGTGAACGCCGGCCGCAGCGTCACGCTCAAACGCGATCCGAACTATTGGGGACGCGATCTCGCGATCAACCGCGGGCTCTGGAATTTCGACGAGCTTCGCTACGATTTCTATCGCGACGCCAATTCGCACTTCGAGGCGTTCACCAAAGGCCTTTACGACGTGCGCTCGGAGCACGATCCGGGCCGCTGGGAAACCGCCTACAACGTGCCCGCGGTGCGCGACGGGCGCATCGTCAAGGAGAAGTTCCCGACCGGCATGCCCAAGGGCTTCTCCGGCCTGGTGTTCAACACCCGGCGGCCGGTGTTCTCGGACGTGCGGGTGCGCGAAGCGATCGGACTGCTGTTCGACGCCGAGTGGATCAACCACAATTTTTTCTTCGACCGCTACCAGCGCAGCGCCAGTTATTTCGAAGGCTCCGAATTGTCCGCCCGCGGACGACCGGCGAACGCGACCGAACGCGCGCTGCTCGCACCCTTCCCCGGCGCGGTGCGGCCCGACGTGCTCGACGGCAGCTACGCGCCACCGGCCACCGATGGCTCGGGCCGCGACCGCGACACGCTCAAGCGCGGGCGCGCC
>CAMDFO010000076.1 GCA_945897515.1 Rhodoplanes serenus
AACGGCCGACGACCACACTCGAGCCTTGACGGCGCAACACCCGATCAAGCCTACTTCACGCCGCTGCCTCTCCGCTTGGCAGCCTAACCCCGGCAGACGCTCCACTTATCGACGCGGAGATTCTGTTCAGACAACCGGGACCACCTCTCCCTAATGCTCTCAAGTCGTTTTTTCTTAATTAATAGTCCAATAAGGAAGCCCACAGAAATCAAGACCGAAAAAATAACTCGGGCGTCCAGCAAGTTTCCCGTCCGCAGAAAGTGCAACTCGCCCACGCCAAACGCTACTCCGCCGAGCAACTGAATATACTGGTAAAATGACTTGTTAGCTTCCACGGCCGACGTCCCGTCAATCATCTCTTCTTTTCATCGCCGAAAGCTTTCCTCCCGAACCTAAAGTGCATTTGGTCGAATTGCAACTATAACAAGAGGCAATCTAATAATCTCGAACTCGATCGCAGCTTTAAGCCGGGAGAAAAAACAACATGGCCGAGCGTATCGACGGGCCGCTGTACTACGAGCGGATGGGACGCACCGGACCGGTGATGGCATTCGCGCATCCCAACCCGATGGACCAGTCGTGCTGGATGTTCCAGATGGCGCAGATGTCCACCTGGTACCGCTGCATCGCCATCGACGTTCCGGGCTACGGCCGTTCCCCGAAAGCGCAGGCCGGCGTCACCATGAACGATATCGCGCAGGGCTTCTGGGAGGCGATCGACGAGATCGCGCCGGGCGAAAAGGCGATCCTGGTCGGCTGCTCGGTCGGCTCGGCGATCATCACCTACATGCACCACGTGCGCCCGGACAAGACCGCGGCGCTGATCCTGTCGGGCACGGGCTACAATCCGAGCAAGGATTTCGCGCACCGTCACATCGCAAACTACAAGAAATACGGCATCGAGTACCGCCGGCGCTTCACGTTCGACGATCTCAGCCCCGGATTCCGGGCGACGCCGATGGCGACGTTCTTCGCCGACATGTTCGACCAGCGCAATTCATACGGCGATTTGCAGAGCATCATCCACCAGTTCGAGGCGCACGCGCAGAAGAATGCCAAAGACCACGAGTCGCGGGTCGCCTGCCCGGCGATCATCCTGAGCGGCAGCGAAGACTCGACGCATCAGAATGCGTATCTCCTCAAGGATCGCATTCCCGGCTGCGAGATGAAGACGCTGCCCGGGGCCGGGCACGCCTGCCAGATCGAGCAGCCCTGGCTTTTCAACTGCCACATGATCGAGTTCCTGACCAGGCATGGATTGCATCCATCGCGCGATTGACCGAGTCGTTCATGCCTCCCCGCATCGCAGTCTTCACCAAGAACCGCACCAACCCGGCGTATGCGGCAGCCCGACTGGGCGCTGACCGCGTCGCGGCGCGGTTCGGTGCAACGACCGCGCACTACGTCCCTGACAAGCCCGACGACGTGGGTGAGCAGATCGCATTGATCGAGAAGGCAATCGCCGAGCGGCCCGACGCCGCGGTGTTCGTGCCGGTGGACGAGACCGCGTGCAACGGCGCTATCCGAGGCTTCGACGCGGCGAACATTCCGCTGTTCAACATCATCACCCGCACCACCGCGGGGCGGCGCGTCACCTTCGTCGGCTCGGACGACCGCGCGCTGGCGAAGAACATCGCGGGGTATCTGTTCGCCAAATTGACGCATCAGGGCACCATCATCGTCGTCGAAGGCACGCCGGCATCCGCAACGAGCCGCGAACGGCTCCTCGGGTTTCACGACGCACTCGCGGAGGAACCGGCCATCAAGGTGCGCTGTTCGCTGCGCGGCGACTACCAGCGCGACGTCGCTCGCAGCGTCTTCATCGGCGCGGTCAAGCAATGGCCCGGCGTGGATGCCGTGCTATGCGCCAACGACGCCATGGCGCTCGGCGTGCTGGATGCGCTCGCCGCAAAGGCAGATCGGGGCGACCGGCCGCTGGTGGTCGGCGTCAACGCCATCCCGGAGGCAGTCGCGGCGATCGCGGCCGGACGGATGCTGGCCACCGCCGACTTCGACGCCATGAAGATGAGTTCGATCGCGACCGAGGCCGCGGTACGCCACCTGCGCGGCGAAGCCATCCCGGCCGAGATCATCCTGCAGGTGCAGGTCGTGGATGCCGGCAACTGCGCGGCCTGGAACGGCCCGTTCGAGGCACGCCTCGATCCGGACTGGAATGCGGTGATCGGCCAGACGAGCTAAGCGCCGCGAGACGCGGCCCGCTAGTCCTCGTGCTTGTTGCGGCCGCTCATTTTGTCCCGCATGCCGACCGTTTCCTTGATGGTGTTCACCACCGCATTGATGGCGCCCTCGATCGGGCCTTCCTGCTTCGGCTTCGCGGCGCGGCGCTTGGCTTTCGGCTTTGCTGCTTTCTTGGCTTTCGGCTTGGCTACTTTTTTCGCCTTCGACCGCACTGCGGACTTCGACTTCGCTTTGGCGCCGCGCTTGGCCTTCTTCGCCGAACGTTTCGCAGCCGATTTGCGTGCTTTGGCCATGGTACCCTCCAGCCCGGATTACCGAGCGCAAATCAGTCTAGCGCCGCCGCGACGCGCAACGCCAGCAGCGATCTCCAGCAATGCACAACGAGCCGCTACCCCGCCGGCCGCTCGATCGCCTGGTCCACGAATATCTTGTACTGCTGCGACCGCGGCTTGATCTTGTCTTCCTCGTTAAGCAGTTCGATCGAGCTTTTCCCGAGCAACGCGCGCGGCAGCACCATCACGCGGATGAAGCGGCTCGGCCGGTCGGCCGCGGCCTGCGCAAACACCGGCTCGGGTCCGCTCTCGTACCATGCCCCGCCGGGACCGTAGCTGGTCGAGCCCCCGTGGGTGTCGATGCGGATGCCGCCGTCGAGCAGGCAGCGGATGCCCGGCCCCTTGTGGGTGTGGAGAAAGGCACAGCCGGCCGGCGGGAACGCAACGCTATCGCCGCGGAGCAGAACCTCGCCTTGCGGGATGGTATCCAGCACGGCCGACAGCTTCTCAAGCGAGTGCACGCCCGGACCTCGAACCACCCCGCTCCTGCTGGCCGGCGGCGCAAGCTCGAAGCGCCAGACCGTGACGCCCTCACGTCCGACCTGCATCGAAACCGCGCCCTCGCCGGCATACGCCTCGTCATCGTGCAGGCGCCTGCTCTCGATGGTCACGAAGCCATGCACCACGAAGATCATGCGCGGCAGCGCGGGCAATGGAACATCGGGCGCGCCACCGGCGATGGTGTCTTCGTAGAGGCGCATCATGGGGGCCATGAAGGTTCCTTTGTGATTCTCGACGCACGCCTATCACACTGTGGCGCTCGCGCGCGGTCAACACGGCTGTCACCGCCAAACCGGCAAGACCGTTCACAGTCCCGACTTTTCCCGTCTCACCGCCTGCCAGCCGATATCGCGGCGGCAGAAGCCTCCCGGCCAGTCGATCCGGCCGACCGCCTGGTACGCCCGCGCCTGGGCCTCCGTCACGTTCTTCCCGAGCGCCGATACATTGAGAACCCGACCGCCGTTGGCCACGATCTTGTCGCCATCGGTCCTCGTCCCCGCGTGGAAAATCTCCACGCCCTCGACCTCACCCGCCGCTTCGAGCCCGCCAATGACCGAGCCCCGCTCATAGGCTCCTGGATAGCCTCTGGCCGCCATCACCACGGTCAGCGCCGCGTCCGGATACCAGCGCAGGTCGAACGCCTTGAGTTGGCCGTCGCGCGCCGCCAGCAGCGCCGGCACCAGGTCCGACATCAGCCGCAGCATCAGCACCTGGGTCTCCGGATCGCCGAAGCGGGCGTTGTATTCGATCAGCTTCGGCCCCTGCGCGGTGATCATCAGGCCGGCAAACAGCACGCCCTTGTAAGGCGAGCCCATCGCCTTCATGGCGCGCACGGTCGGCAGGACGATCTCGTCCATGGTGCGGCGGGTCATTTCCGGCGTCATCACCGCGGCCGGCGAATAGGCCCCCATGCCGCCGGTGTTGGGACCGGTGTCGCCGTCGCCGACCCGCTTGTGGTCCTGCGCCGACGCGAGCGCGATGGCGTTCTCGCCGTCGCACAGCGCGAAGAAGGAGGCCTCCTCGCCCACCATGAGCTCCTCGACCACGACCTCGGCGCCGGCCTCGCCCAGGCCGCCGCCGAACATCATGTTGATGGCCGCTTCCGCTTCAGAGAGGCCCTCCGGAATGATGACGCCTTTGCCTGCCGCAAGGCCGTCTGCCTTGATCACAATCGGCATGCCCTGCTTGCGAACGTAGGCCTTTGCGGCTTCAGCCGTGGTGAAGCGCTCATAGGCCGCTGTCGGGATGTTGTTCGCCCGGCAAAGGTCCTTGGTGAAGCCCTTGGAGCCTTCGAGCTGCGCCGCCGCACGCGTCGGGCCGAATGTCTTGAAGCCCGCGGCTTCGAGATCGTCGACGACGCCGGCGCAGAGCGGCGCTTCCGGTCCCACCACCACGAAATCGATGGCGTTCGCCTTGCAGAACGAGATCACCGCCGGATGGTCGGTGATGTCGAGCGGCACGCACTCGGCCTCGCGCGCGATACCGGCATTGCCCGGCGCGCAATAGAGCTTGTCGGTGAGCGTGCTGCCGGCCATTTTCCAGGCCAGCGCATGCTCGCGTCCGCCCGATCCGAGGAGCAGGATATTCATGCGCGGCAAGAACTAGCATGGCCGTTCACCGATGTGCGCCGGCCATTCACAGCGTCCACAGGCTCGCTCGACGCCACGGCAGCGCCGTGGTTTCCTTCCGCCATGCGCAGACTCGCCGCAATCCTGGCCGCCATTGTGCTGTCGCTCGCCGGTCTGAGCGGGGTGGCCCACGCCGGCCATGAGTATTCGATGGACCACCGGCCCATCGTCGTATTCCCGGGCGGCAAGAAGCACGTTAGCCCCTATCCGGCGGGCAAGCGCGCCGCCGCGGTCTGGACCTCCGACTTCTGCTGGAAGGACTGCACCGGGCAGAGCGCCTGGCGATTCGAAAGCTGCATCCGCCGTGCCCATCCCGAGGTGTGCCGCGTCCATCTCGACGCCGACGACCGCATCTGTCTGCGGGCCTGCCGGAGCCGCGGCGGGCCGCTGCTCAACATCACGGATTAGCAGCCGTTATCGTCGCTCCACGAACCCGCCTGCCTGCCTTTTAGTCTGCACGCTCTGCTTGTGTGCCATGCTTGCAGCGATCTGTCGGCGGTCACAGTCCGGCGCTATGGTTGCCGCCGATGTTCAAGACGCTCGCCGAACGCCTCCGCAACAGCGATATCGATTTCTGGCTGCTCGTCCCGCTGATGGTGAACACGGTGCTGGTCCAGATCGTGACCGCCATCGTGCGCATCACCACGTCGTACCGGGCCGTGGAACTCGATCTCTCCATCGTCTGGCTCGGCCTGATCGCCGCGGCTTTCGCGCTGCTGCCGGTCCTGATCGCGGTCCAGACCGGCCGATTCATCGATCGCGGCCACGATGCGCTGACGATCTGGATCGGCTCGGCGCTGTTCACGCTCGGCTGCGCAGGTTTCGTGATCTGGCGCTCGCCGGAAGCGCTGCTGATCTCGACCACTGTGATGGGCGCCGGCCACCTGATGCTGATGGCGAGCCAGCAGATGCTTTGCGTGCGGGCGGCGGGTCCGCGCAGCATGGAATCGATCTTCGGCAACTACATGGTCGCCGGCGCGATCGGCCAGGGCATCGGCCCCTACGTCGTCGGCTGGATGGGCGGCAGCGCCACCGTGCCGCCGACCCAGCCCCTGTTCGTCCTGGCGCTCATCGTCGCGGTCATTTCGCTCGGATGTTCGCTGACCATGCGGCCCCACCGCGACCGGCCCAAGCCCTTGGCGGACAAGGAGCTCGTACCGGTCAGCGCGCTGCTGCGCATCCCCGGGCTGCTGCCGGTGGTGATCGCCGGCGTGGTCATGATCGCCGCCTCCGACATCATCGTGATCTATGTGCCGCTGCTCGGCGCCGAGCGCACCATCGACGTCCACGACATCGGCCTGCTGCTGACGGTGCGCGCCGCATCGTCGATGACCGCGCGGCTGTTCTACGCCCGGATGGTCGCCACGGCCGGCCACTGGCCGCTGATGATCGCGAGCACGTTCGCATGCGCGGCGGCGTTCGGCGCACTCGCAGCGCCGCTGTCGCTGCCGTGGATGTACGTCATCATGATAGTGATGGGCTTCTCGTTCGGGCTCGCGACCACGCTCAGCATCACCATCATCGTCGACATGACCACGGCCGGCGCGCGCGGCACCGCCAACTCGCTGCGCATCATGGGCAATCGCCTCGGCCAGTTCGTGTTGCCGTTCGGCGCGGGCCTGGTCGCCGCGGTGACCGGCCTGTCCGGCCTGCTGCTGGTGATGTCCGGCGCCATTCTTGCGGCGGCGGTCGCAGTGCACGTCAAACGGCCGGTCAAGCCGCCGGAACAATGACCAAGCCGGACAATGCCGCGCCGATCCGATAATCTGAACGCCATGAACGAGTCGCTTGCCAACACCACCGAACTGACCGTGTCCGAGCTGTCGGCGCAGCTCAAGCGCACGGTCGAGGACGCCTACGGCTACGTCCGCGTGCGCGGCGAAATCTCCGGCTACAAGGGTCCGCATTCGTCGGGCCATTGCTATTTCGCGCTCAAGGACGAAGGCGCCAAGATCGACGGCGTGATCTGGAAGGGCACCTTCGGCCGGATGCGGATGAAGCCCGAAGAGGGCATGGAAGTCATCGTCACCGGCCGGCTCACCACCTATCCCAATCGTTCGAGCTACCAGATCGTCGTCGAGACGCTGGAGCCGGCCGGGCTTGGCGCGCTGATGGCGCTGCTGGAGGAGCGCAAGCGCAAGCTCGCCGCCGAAGGGCTGTTCGACGAGGCGCGCAAGCAACTGCTGCCGTTCCTGCCGACGGTGATCGGCGTCGTCACCTCGCCAACGGGGGCCGTGATCCGCGACATCCTGCATCGCCTCGCCGATCGATTCCCGCGCCGCGTGCTGGTCTGGGGCGTGAAGGTGCAGGGCGACGGCTCGGCCGAACAGGTCGCGGCCGCGATCAATGGATTCAACGCGCTGCCGGAGGGTGGCCGCATTCCCAGGCCGGACTTGATCATCGTGGCGCGCGGCGGCGGTTCGCTGGAGGATCTGTGGTCGTTCAACGAGGAGATCGTGGTACGTGCCGCGGCCGGCAGCATGATTCCGCTGATCTCCGCGGTCGGCCACGAGACCGACATCACGCTGATCGATTTCGCCTCCGACCGCCGCGCGCCGACGCCGACCGCGGCGGCCGAGATGGCGGTGCCGGTGCGCGCCGATCTGATCGCCGACCTGATGAACAAGGCGCGCCGGGCGCTGGCCTGCTGGCAGCGCGCGCAGGACCATCGCCGCACCGAACTGCGCGCCGCGATCCGTGCGCTGCCGACCGCCGAGAACCTGCTGGCGATCCCGCGCCAGCGGCTCGACGCCGCGTCCGAGCGGCTGCCGCGCGCGTTGCGCGCCAACGCGCAGATCCACCACACGCAATTTTCCCGCGTCGCCGGGCGCTTCTCCCCGCAACTTCTGCGCAACAATGTCGAGCGCCGCCGCGAGCGTCTTGCCGCCGCGCAGCAGCGACTGGGTACTGCGCTCAAGACCTACAAAGAAACGCAGAACACACGTATCGCCCGCGCGCGCGAACGGATGACGACCTTGAGCGAACGCGCGACGCGAGCGATGAACAACCTGCTGGACAGCCGCGACGCCCGGGCAGAGCGCGCCGGGCAACTGCTCACCGCGTTCTCCTATCGCGGCGTGCTGTCGCGCGGCTTTGCGCTGGTTCGCGACAGCACGGGTCAGCCGGTGCGCGTTGCGAGCGCCGTCCAGCCCGGCATGGCGCTCGACGTCGAGTTCACCGACGGCCGCGTCGGGGCGACCGCGGAAGGCGTGAGCAAGCGGGTGGACTATACGCCCGCGCCGCGCCGGAGGCCGCGCAAGCCGGGCGGCGATACCGGCCAAGGCAGCCTGTTCGGGTGAGCGCCGCACCCCCGCCCAACCCTCTCCTGCAAGCGGGGGCGGGAAAAAGAGCGGGTGACCTGTTCGGCCATCCGCGCGGGCTGACCTATCTATTCACCGTCGAGATGTGGGAGCGCTTCTCCTACTACGGCATGCGCGCGCTGCTGGTGCTCTACCTGGTGAAGCACCTGTTGCAGCCCGAGCGCACCGAGACCGTCATCGGCTACGCCACCATCAAAGCCACGCTCGAATTCGTGTTCGGGCCGCTCGGCGTGCAGCCGCTGTCGTCGCACATCTACGGCTTCTACGTCGGGCTGGTCTATCTGACGCCGATCCTCGGCGGATTGATCGCCGACCGCGTGCTGGGCCAGCGCCGCACCGTCATCATCGGCGCATCGCTGATGGCGATCGGCCATTTCCTGATGGCTTACGAGACGCTGTTCTTCGTCGCACTTCTGTTCCTCATTCTCGGCAACGGCGCGTTCAAGCCCAACATTTCGATCCAGGTCGGACAACTCTATGCGCCCGGCGATCCGCGCCGCGACCGCGCGTTCTCGATCTTCTATGTCGGAATCAACCTCGGCGCGTTCCTGGCCCCGCTGGTCTGCGGCACCCTCGGCGAGGAATGGGGCTGGCACTACGGCTTCACCGCCGCCGGCGTCGGCATGACGCTCGGCCTGCTGATCTATCTCTACGCCTCGCGGCTGCTGCCGCCCGACGAGATCGTCAGACGGCTACCCGGCGAGAAGCGGCGGTTCGGCCGCGAGGAATGGCGATGCCTGTGGGCACTGTTGATTTTGTCGCTGCCGGTGACGTTCTTCTGGGCCACCTACGAGCAGCAGGGCAACACCATCGCGCTGTGGGCCGACGCTCACACCGACCGCACCATCAATCTCATCGTCTGGAGCGGGCAGATTCCGGTCACCTGGTTCCAGTCCTTCAACCCATTCATGATCTTCGCGTTCACGCCGTTCATCATCGCGCTGTGGGCCTGGCAGTCGCGGCGCAACGCCGAGCCTTCGACCGTCGCCAAAATGGCGCACGGCTGCTTCTACAACGCCGCCGCCCACCTGATCCTGATGGCGGGCGCGCTCTACGCCGGCCCGGACAAGGCGAGCTGGCTCTGGCTGTTCGCATATTTCGTCGTCATCACCATCGGCGAGCTTTACCTGTCGCCGACCGCGCTATCGCTGGTGTCGAAGATCGCGCCGACGCATTGCCTGTCGCTGATGATGGGCGTGTGGCTCGCCACCAGCTTCTACGGCAGCTTCATCGCGGGCTATCTCGGCAGCTTCTGGTCCAGCATGGCCAAGAGCGACTTCTTCCTGATGATGGCGATCATCGCGGCGCTCGCCGGCTTCGCCGTGATGGCGTTCAGCCGGCCGCTGAAAGCGCTGATCCGGGAATAAGCACGCGCCGCGTCCCGCACCCTTGACATTCCGCCAGCGCACGCCGCCAATCCTGTTGTGGCGTGTGGGGGGGCACGTGGCTTGCGTGTGTTCCGTGCGTTGATCCTGATTGCCTGTTCGCTGACGGTTGCAAGCCCTGCGGCTCCGCAGAATGCGCTCCCGGTCACCTGCGCGGATGAATCCGGCCCGGACCAGAAGGACAAAAAGTCCGCGGGCAAAGACAAGAGCAAGAAGGGTGGCGACGGCGTTCAATTGGAGCTGGCTGGCGCCTGCGCGACCTTGTCCGGCAAGGTGCTGGCCGTGCACCAGAACCAGCTCGCCACCAGCGGGATGAGCGTTCCGACCCTGATCGGCCGCCTCGACTCGCCCTCGCAACCCCGCACCGTGAACACGCTAACCGCGAGCGCAAACCTCGATATCACACGCACGACCGCGATCGGCGATCTCGAAACCTCGCTCAATTTCCAATGGTTGAAGACCTCCGACGACGAAGGCAAGTTCGGAGCGTTCTCGGTCCAGGAGCTTTACGGTTCGTTGGCTGGATGGACCGTGGGCTATACCGACTCGCTGATGAATTTCTGGAGCGGCGATTTCCAGTTCACCGCCGCGGCTCCCAAGCGGACGGTCGGCATCGTCTCCTTCGAACGTGACATTACCGACGACTGGAAATTGGCCGTCGCCATCGAATCCGGCCTGCCCAGCTCACGTCAGAACACCGAGGGAATTCGCTCCGTCGATTTTTCGTCGCCGCTGCTGACCGCACGATGGCTGTACGAGAAGGATGACTGGTCGTTCCACCTCTCCGGTCTGGTGCGGCGCGCGGAATTTTCCACGGATTCCCGCTTTCCGCTTTTGTCGATCGCCGCAACCACCCGCACCGGGTGGGCCGCGAGCGTCGGTGCGACAATTCCGGCGAAACTTGCCGGAGAGGATGACGAGATAAGCTTGCAGGCGACCTATGCCTCGGACGCATCGCCGTTTCTCGGCACCGCGGTCGATCTGTCCGCGCTGGCCAACGTCGTGCCGACCACCGGGCCGACGCAGGGCTGGAGCGCGGTGGCGTCGTTTCACCATGTGTTTTCGGATCACTGGGAAGCCAACGCCTTCGCCAGCTTCCTGACGCTGACCGGCGAGGTCGGAGCTGCGCGACCCAGCTTGGAAACCAGGCGGATCGGTCTGAACGTTTACTGGCTGCCGGTCGACAGCTTGAAATTCGGCGCCGAGATCGGCGTTGTCGACACCGCATTGTCGGCCAACGGCTCGCTCGGCCTGTTCCGAGGCAACGGCGGAAAAGCGCTGGTCGGCTATCTCTCCGCCGAATGGAAATTCTGACTGGTCCCGTCTTCAGGGCATGATCCGGAAAAGTGGAAACCGGTTTTCCGAAAAGATCATGCCCAAACAAGAAAGCGGGCAGCGCGTGATTCAATTTGCACGGATCAAACTCTAGCGGTTCAGCCACTCCGGCACACGCTTGAGCGCATCGGCGCGCGCCGCCGGATTGGTGCCACTGTGGACCCGGCCGGTGCCGTCGACCGAGAACGCGTAGCCGGTGCGCACCTGCACCGCACGGCCGGGGTGATCGAAGTCGTGATAGGCGCCGGGGTAGACGCGGATTTCGACGCGGGCGCTGCGGCCGCGCGAGCCCGCCACCATCTGCTCGCAGGCCGCAGCCGAGGTCTGGTCGTCGGCGCGGCCGATCAGCACCAGCGTCGGCACGCGCGCGCTCCAGGCGGCGTTGCCCAGCCGCCGGCAGCCCGGATAGAGCGCGACCGCGGAACGGAAGTCGGCGCCGCTGCGCACCGCGGTTCGAGCCCGCACCGCCCACAGCGTGGTGATGCCGCCGTTCGACCAGCCGAGCAGCGACACGCGGTCGGCGGCGACGAAATCCTGCTTCTGCAACCATTCCCGGGCCGCGGTCGCATCGTTGACCCGTTCGCGGTCGGTGCGCACCGCACGGACGCGGACACCGCATTGGGTCGCCAGCCCGCGCGAGCCGTAGCTGTCGGGATAGAGCACGGCAAAGCCGGCGCCCGTGAGGTGGCGACCCCACTCCTGGTAGCGGGTGCCGAGCGTGCCGTTGCGATTGTTCAAGCCACCGCAGCCGTGCAGGCCGACCACCGCCGGAAACGGTCCTGCGCCCTCGGGCCGGTAGAGCACCGCCTTGATCGTGGTCCCGCCGTAGGGAATTTCGACGCGTTCGGGACTGCCGGCGCCCGCCGCAGGGGCTGCGGAGGCGGCCAGCAGCGCCGCGACAATCAGTGGAAGGGGTCGCATGAGACGGAAAACCGCGCGTTCGGCCTGGCGCAGACTAGCACAGGTTGCAATCGGACGGCAGCCGGGCCAAATCCGTCGGATGGGTTTCATGCTCACGGCCGAACGATTATCTTGCTCATGACCCCCACGGCCAGCCCGTCGAGGTCCCGTCACGGAGGTTTGATTGCTCAACCGTTACGACCGCCCCACGCCCTCCGCAGGCGAGGCCGAGTTGAAATACCTCGACGGCGATTTCCGCATCGTCCGGCCGGGCGCCTTCGTCCGCTGCGCCGTGACCGGTATCCCGATTCCGCTCGAGGAGTTGAAATACTGGAGCGTTGAGCGGCAGGAAGCCTATTCCACGCCCGAATCGGTGTTGCAGCGACTGCACCCGGACCGGCGCTAACCCGCGCGCGACAGCACAAGGTCGCGGAACGCATCCGACTCCGTTACCACCAGCGTCACCGGCAGCGGCTTTGCGACGGCCGCCAGCGCCGCGACGTCGTCATCGCCGGCAAGCCGCACCCAATCCTTCTCGGTCGTCACCGGAACCAAGCCCTCGGCTTCGGCCTGCGCCAGCAGGTCCGCCGCTTCGATCCGCCGGTAGCGGTGGTGATCGGGGAAGGCCTGGCGCGCGCGCACGTCGAGGCCGGCATCCGAAAGCGTGGCGAAGAATTTTTCCGGATCGCCGATGCCGGCGAACGCCAGCACCGGCCGGCCGCGAAGCGCTGCCACGGCTTCGGCGCTCGGCTCGAGCGTGCCGTGGAACACCGGCATCGATCGCTCCTGGGCCTCGCTCGCGATCCTTTCGTCGCTTCCTCCGATGAACAGCACCGCATGGGCGTGCCGAAGCTGCACATCGAGCGGCGCGCGCAGCGGCCCCGCCGGTAACACCCGGGCGTTGCCGATGCCGCGCCGGCCATCCACGACGACGATCGACAGCGTCTTGGCAAGCGACGGATTCTGGAACCCATCGTCCATCACAATGACGCCCGCCCCGACTGCCTTTGCCGCCTGCGCGCCTGCGACCCGATCGGCCGCGACGAACGTGGGCGCGGTGCGCGTTAGCAGCAGCGGCTCATCGCCGACATCGGCTGCTCGATGTGACGCAGCATCGACCAGGACCGGCCCGGTCAGCGCGCCACCATAGCCGCGGCTCAGGAAGAACGGGCGATGACCCGCCGCCTTGAGAATATCGGCCACCGCTATCGCGGTCGGCGTCTTGCCCGCACCGCCAACCGTCAGATTGCCGGCGCACACCACAGGGATGCCGGCGTTCGCGCCAGGCCGTCCCATGCGCCACGCCGCGACCGCGCCGTAACCGGCGGCCAAAGGCGAAAGCACGGCCGCCGCCAGTCCTGCCGGACGCCACCAGAATGCCGGGTCACGCATTGTCCCCTCGCCGCTCCAGACGGAACTGCATCAGGTACGGATCGAGCGATCCCACCGTGCGGTCCAGTGCGCCGGCCAGCGTGTCCATCGCTTTCAATCCGGTCTCAGCGACCGTCTTGCGGGCATAGGAATCCTTCAGCCACGCGCCGATCCGCACCGCCAGCTTGCCCGCATCGGTCACCTGCTCGGCCCCGCCCGCGGCATCGAGCGCGGCATAGATCTCGCCGAAATTCCACACGTTCGGACCATGCAAGAGCGCGGCGCCGAGCTTGGCGGCCTCGATCGGATTCTGACCGCCGTGGCTGACCAGCGACCCGCCCATGAACACGATCGGCGCCAGCCGATACACGATGCCAAGCTCGCCCATCGTATCGGCGACATAGATGTCGGTATCCGGCTCGGGCAGTTCGCCGCGCGAGCGCAGCACCGCCGTCAATCCCGCCACCCTGGCGATCTCGGCGATGCCCGGCCCGCGCTCGGGATGCCGTGGCGCGATCACCGTGAGCAGGCCCGGAAACGAATGCTTGAGCCGGCGATGGGCGTCCACCACCACCGTCTCCTCGCCCGGATGGGTGGAGGCGGCGGCGATCACCTGTCGCGCGCCGATATTGGCCCTGAGCGCCGTCAGCTTGACCTCGTCGGCGGGCGGAGCCGGCGCGTCGAGCTTGAGGTTGCCGGTGGTGCTGATGCGCGGCGCGCCCAGGCCGCGATAGCGCGCTGCATCGTCGGCGGATTGCGCAAGGCAAAGGTCGAAGCAGCGCAGCAACGCCGCGACCGTGCGCGGGAAGATGCGCCAGCGGCGGAACGACCGTTCCGACAAACGGCCGTTGAGCATGATCAATGGGATGTCCCGAGCAGAAATCGACAAGATCAAATTGGGCCAAAGCTCGGATTCGACGAACAGCGCCAGGTTGGGCTTCCAATGATCGAGGAAGCGGGTGACGAACTGCGGCGCGTCGACCGGCACGAACTGGTGGATCACGCCGGGCGGCAGGCGCTTCTCGGCGAGCCCGGCCGAGGTCACGGTGCCCGACGTTACCAGCACGGTAAAGTCGCGCGAGCGGATGCGTTCGATCAGCGGCAGGATGGTGAGCAGTTCGCCGACGCTGGCGCTGTGCATCCAGACCAGCGGACCGGCGGGACGCGCCATGGTGGTCTCGCCGCGCCGCTCCGGCAGACGCAGCGCATCCTCCTTGCCGCGCTTGAGCCGATAGGAGAGCAGCATCGAGGCCAATGGCGCCGCCGCACGCATCAGCATGCGATAGACCCGCAACGTCAGCGGCAGGCGCTCAGCCACGGGCGGCGGCTCCCGTGCGCCGTTCCGCCAACGCGTAGGCCCGCCGGGTCGCATCGTTGAGCGCGTCCTCAACGGCACGGCGCGCCGCCTCGAGCGCCGCGTCGTCGGCATCCGCCGCGACGTGGATCGGATCGCCGACAATCGCGCCGCCATGACCGAAGGGCAGGTTTATGGCGCTGCGATCCCAGTTCTTAAGCTCGATCCGCCGGCTGGTGGCCACCGCGATCGGATAGATCGGGCGGCCGGACAGTTGCGCGAGCTTGACCACGCCGAGACCGGCGACGCGCGAAACCTTGGGCACATCGGCGGTCAACGCCACATTGTATCCCTGTTCAAGCGCCTCCAACATGCCATGGAAAGCAGCCACGCCACCCTTGCGGTGAAACTCGCGGCCATTGTCGCCGGAGCCGCGAATGGTGCCGACGCCGAGCCGCTCGGCCACGATGGCGTTGATCTCGCCGTCACGATGACGCGACACCAGAACCTTGGCGCGGTGCTCAGGCTTGCGCACGAACGGCATCAGAAAATGTTGGCCGTGCCACATCGCGAGAATCAGCGGCAGGTCCGCGGCAATTCGCTCGTAGATGTCCGACGGCTCAACCGCAAAGCGGTTGGTCTTCGCCACCAGGCGAAGATATTCGGCCGCCAGTGTGCCGATCGTCACCTGGACCCAGCGCTGGCGGCTGAGACGCTTCCACGATGGCATCGATGATCCGATCAGCGGCGCGTGGTCTGGTCCGTGCTCTCGGGATCGAGCAGGCGGTGAAGATGAACGATGAAATAGCGGAGCTCCGCATTGTCGACGGTCTGCTGCGCCTTGGCCTTCCAGGCGGCGTAGGCGGTCGCGTAGTTCGGATAGATGCCGACGATGTCGAGCTTCCCGAGATCCTTGAATTCGGTGCTGTCGAGTTTCGACAGCTCGCCGCCGAAGACGAGATGGGGCAGTTGCTTTTGCGAAGCGCCTTCGGGCATCGCTTCAAGTCCTTCGTTTCGCGCCTCAGCGCACCGAGATCACGCCGCTGCCTCGCTGGCTTGCGCGCGCAGGAGTTCAATCAGCGCGGCGTGCCGCGCGCCCCCCGCCGCCAGCAGCGTGCTGTGGACCGGGTCGGGCCTATTGTAGATCAACGGCTGACCGTCGAGCGAGGTCAGCAGGCCGCCGGTTTCGTGCACCAAAAGGTCGGCAGCGGCAAGGTCCCAGTCGTGGCCGTTGCCGCCGGCGATCGCGGCGTCCAGTTCGCCGGTCGCGACCCGCGTAAGGCGCAGCGCCAGGGAGTGAATTCGCGGCATCGGCACAAGCTCGGGGTACCGCGCCGTGAGCCAATCCTGGATGCGTTTGGGTCCTGCAACGCGGGCGCCGTTGACGTCGGGGCCGGTGCCGGCACGGATCGCCACGCCGTTGCGGGTCGCGCCGCCGCCCGCGGTCGCAAGGAACATCTCGTCGGTGGCCGGCGCAAACAGCGCCGCCACGGTCGGCCGCCCCCCCTCCACCAGCCCGACGGAGACCGACCAATCCTCGCGCCCGGCGATATAGGCGCGCGTCCCGTCGATCGGATCGACCACCCAGACGCGACTTGCCTGCAGCCGCGTCGGATCGTTCTCGCTCTCCTCGGACAGCCAGCCGTCGCCCGGTTGCGGCAGCAGTTGCTGCAGCAGATCGTTGACCGCGATGTCGGCTTCGCTCACCGGCGACCTGGCCTCGCCCTTGGTCCAGCTCTTGAGCTCGCCGCGGAAAAACTTCAGTGCAATGGCGCCGGCCTCTCGCACCACGGCGGCAAGGCGCTCGGCTTCGGCCGCGCGTGAACGGAAGAGCTCAGACGCCGGCAATGGTCAGCCCCTCAAGGCGTACCGTCGGCGCGTTGGTGCCGTAGCGGAATTCGAGATCGTTTGCGGGAGTCAGCGTGCGGAACATGTCGAGCAGGTGACCCGCGATCGTGACTTCGCTCACCGGATAGGTGGGTTTCCCGTTCTCGATCCAGAAACCCGCGGCGCCGCGGCTGTAGTCGCCGGTCACGCCGTTCACGCCGGAGCCGATGAGGTCGGTGATGAGGAAACCTTCGCCGATGTCCTTCATCAGCTCCTCCGGCGTCTGCGACCCGGCTTCGAGGTGCAGGTTGGTCGCGCCTGGCGACGGCGTCGAGGAAGCGCTGCGTTGCGCATGGCCGGTGGTCTGCAGGTCCAGCTCGCGCGCGGTCGCGCTGTCGAGCAGCCAGGTCTTGAGCACGCCGTCCTCGATCAGCGCCATGCGCACGCCCGCGACACCCTCGGCGTCGAACGGCCGCGACCGCAAGCCCCGGTGGCGCAGCGGATCGTCGACGATGCGGATGCCCGGCGCGAACAGCCGCTGGCCGAGCTTGTCCTTGAGGAAGCTGGTCTTGCGCGCAATCGCGCTGCCGTTGATGGCGCCGACCAGGTGTCCGACCAGCGTCTGTGACACCCGGCGATCGAAAACCACCGGCACCTTTTTGGTCGAGACCTTGCGCGGATTGAGCCGCTCAACCGCGCGTTCGCCGGCGGTGCGGCCGACCTTTTCCGGCGCGTCCAAATCGGAAGCGTGCAGCGCAGACGTGAAATCGTAGTCCCGCTCCATGCCGGTGCCGTCGCCCGCGATCGCGGTCATCGACAGGCCGTAGCGCGAGGCGACATAGGACCCTGAGAAGCCGTGACTGGTGAGCAGCACCATACCGCCGATGCCGCCGGAGGCCGAAGCGCCGCCCGACCGGCTGACGCCCTTCACCGCAAGCCCCGCCTCCTCGGCGCGGCGCGCCGCCTGCTCCAATGCGGCGACACCGGGCAGGGTGGGGTCGGCGAGATCGAGATCGGGGATATCGCGCGCCAGCCGGTCGGGATCGGCAAGGCCTGCAAACTTGTCCTCCGGCGCAGCGCGGGCCATCGCCACCGCGCGCTCGGCCAATGCGCCGATGCCATCGCCGGTCATGTCATTGGTGGACACCACCGCCTGACGCCGCCCGACCAGCACGCGAAGGCCCATGTCGTTGCCTTCGGAGCGCTCGGATTCCTCGACCGCGCCGTCGCGTACCTCGACCGATAGCGATACCGAACGCATCGCCACGGCGTCGGCCGAATCCGCTCCGGCCGCGCGCGCGGCAGCAAGCAGCCTTTCGGCCAGCGTGGTCAGGGCGGATTGATCGAACAGGGATTCCATGATGGCTTTCTGGTTTAGGAGGCCGGGCGGGGACTGACAAGGCGAGAGATAAGGCCGATTCTGCCTGGATTCGAGCCCGGTCCTGCAAATTGCAGAAAAGCCGGCAACACACCGTCAATCATGATTGTTATCCGATGCGCGTTAGCGCCGGTTAACCAGCCTTTTTAAGCGGATTCCGATTGTTCTGCGGCATGGTCGCGTCATGACCGGGCACAAAAGCCCGGCTGGGAAGCAAGTTCGAGGCGTCAAAATATGGGTGTTGTCGGGACCCCGTCGGGGTCGGGCCGCGCGTTGCGGCTCGACCCTTTCGCCCTGCCCGTGCGCTATGCGGCGCGCGACCATGCAGCGGATGATGAAATTCGTCAGATCGAGCTCGATCGCGACCGCGTCATGCTGCGGCGCGCGGTGCGCGGCATTCGCATGAATGTCGGCGTGCCGGTCGCGGAATTTCGCGGCGTGACCATGCGCATGCTGCCGCCCGATGGCGAAGAACCTGCAGCGGTGGCGGTGACGCTCGATCATCGTGACAACGGGCTGTCGGTGCCGCTGTTTGTTGCGTCCGACAGTGACGATGTGATCGCGCAGTGGAAATCATGGGGCCGGGTTCTGGGCCTTCCGTTGCTGGTGGTCGAAGGCGACGGCGCGCTCCGCGAACCGTTCGAGCGGATCGGGAACATCGGCCTCGGCAAGCCCGCGCCGCGGCGCAGGCGGCGCGCGGCGATCCGCTGGCGGCGGCCGTCGATCCTGATGCGGCGCAAACCGGGCCGGCCGAGCGCCGAACCGCGTGTGCATCGCGAACGCGAGATCATCGCGAGAAATTAAAGCGCTCGCCGGGCCACGGCGTCCAGGATCAGCGCAACAAACAAGATCAGCCCGGCGTCGCGGTTCGACTTGAACAGCCGCAGGCAAAGCGCGCTGTCGGCGATGTCGATCCTGGCAATCTGCCACGCCAGGTGTGCGGCGAACGCAGCGAGCCCAATCGCGAACACCATGCCGGCGCCCGCGCTCCATCCCGCAAGCCCGATCAGGATCACTGCCGCGATGGAGAACAGCGCCAGCATCGGCCTGGTGTTCCCGCCGAACAGCAGCGCCGTGGATTTCAATCCGACCAGCGCATCGTCCTCGCGGTCCTGGTGGGCGTAGATCGTGTCGTAGTGAATCACCCAGGCGATCGATCCGGCATAGAGCAGCACCGCCGGAAGATCGAGCCGGCCGAATACCGCGGCCCAACCCATCAGCGCGCCCCAGGAAAACGCCAGCCCCAGAAAAATCTGCGGCCAATAGGTGAACCGCTTCATGAACGGATAGATCGCGACCACGCCCAGCGATGCGATGCCCATGAGGATCGCGAAGCGGTTGAACTGCACCAGTACCAGCAAGCCAACCAGCGCCTGCGCCACCAGGAATACCGCCGCCGCCCTGACGCTCACCTGTCCCGACGGAATGGGACGCGAGCGCGTGCGCTCGACGCGGCCGTCGATGTCGCGGTCGACCAGATCGTTCCAAGTGCAGCCGGCGCCTCGCATCACGATGGCGCCGATCAGGAATGCCAGCACGTGCCAGGGATCGGGTCCCCACCATCCGGCCGGGATCGCGGCGAGCGCCGCCGACCACCAGCAGGGCAGCAGCAGCAGCCACCACCCGATCGGGCGGTCGAGGCGCGTCAGCCGCAAATACGGCCGCAGCCAGGCGGGGGCGAGGGTATCGACCCAGTTTCCGGTCGCATCGGCGACGCGTCCGGGGGACTCGCTCATGGGATCAGCTCATCGCCGGATCGGGCCGGTCAATGTGTCGAACGTGCCACGGCCGGGCTTGGGGGCTTCGGCGGGCGCAACAACGCTCCCGCCGAACGCATCGCTCAGGCTCGGGCCGCGCGGGGCGGAGGGACCGGCACTGCAGATCTGGTTGCGCATCTGCGTCGATCTGCCGTGGTTGCCCTTGACCTGTTTGACCGCCTCCGGCGGCACGCCGCATAGCTGCTGATTGGTCTCCATGAACTTGACCATCTTGGCTTCGGACGCGACGAAGCGCTGGAACAGCGGACAGACCTCCTCGCGGGTCGCCTTGCGGTCGCCGGCCGCCTTGATCGCGGCCGCGTTCTTCTCGGCATCCTGGCGCAACGCGACGAAACTTTCGCAAGGACTGCTGGCGGCGGGGGCGGACCCAGGCGGGGCGAACGGGCTGAGCCGGCCACCCGCGGGGGCACCGGATCGAACGCTGGGCGGCCCCGGGAACGGGCTGCTGCCAGGGGCGCTGGCCTGGCCCGGAGGCGGCGGGAACGGGCTGGACTGGCTAGGCGGAGGCGGAAACGGATTGTTCTGGCCGGGGGGCGGCGGAAACGGACTCGCTCCGGCCGGCTGGCTGGACTGGCCCGGCGGGGGCGGAAACTGGGCCAGCGCCTGGGACAAGCCCGCAAGCACAACAGCCGACGCAACCGCCAAAGCGCAGGGAACAGCGGCGCGGTGAAGTTTCATTGCCTTGGGCTCCATCCCCGAAAGTCTATAAGCCATCACCAACGCGCCAATTCCGGCAATAGGGCGGCAAAAGGGCGCAACACCCGGTCGCAGCCCCTGGCACCATACGGGCGAGCGGGGTAAAGGCCGCTCCGAGAGATGACATGCCTCGCATCGACTTCCGAAGCCCCCGCCTCCACGTCGAGGCCATGCTTGCGCCCGGCGCCGACGTCACCCTGACCAAGCCGCAGGCGCACTATCTCACCCACGTGCTGCGGCTGAATACCGGCGATACCGTACTGCTGTTCAACGGCCGCGACGGCGAGTGGCGCGCCACCCTCACCGCCGCCGGCAAGCGCGACACCATACTGACCGTGCAGGAACAGACCCGCGGCCAGACCGTGCCGCTCGATTTGCACTATCTGTTCGCTCCGCTCAAGCATGAACGCCTCGACTACATGGTGCAGAAGGCGGTCGAGATGGGCGTGTCGCGGCTCCAGCCGGTCATGACCCGCCACACTCAGGTCAGCCGAATCAACGGCGATCGTATGCGCGCCAACGCCATCGAGGCGGCCGAGCAGTGCGGCATTTTGACTCTTCCCGGGATCGCCGAGCCGGTGCCGTTCGCCCGTGCCATCGCCGAGCACGATCCCGATCGGGTGCTGGTGTTCTGCGACGAGGCCGCGGACGTGAAGGACCCGACGGCGGCGCTCGCGGGACGGGGCGGAAAGCCGCTGGCGGTGCTGATCGGTCCCGAGGGCGGATTTGCCGAAGACGAGCGCGCGGCGCTCATCGCTTTACCGAACGTGGTGCGGCTGTCGCTCGGCCCGCGCATCCTGCGCGCCGACACGGCGGCGGTTGCCGCGCTGGCGGTGGTGCAAGCGGCGATCGGCGACTGGAAATAAACCAGACGGATAACGAGGTGGTTGGCCCCGAGCTTGTCGTAGCGTGTAGCAACCCGCCGACACTGCTTGTTTGCTCACTTTGAGTTCTTCCGGTTATCGCCCAAAGCGAACAAGCGAAGCGTCTGGCTAGGTGACTGCTATCACGGCTGCTGTGTCACGCATCCGCTGTCATCCTAACGCGCGGGCATTCGGGGCGGGGACGCTGTTGGTATTGTATAAGTAGCGGGCAAGGCTTTGCGCCATGGTTGTCCCTGAAAACCTTGATCATAACCGTGCTGGAAAAGCTGGCGCATGTAGGTCTGATCGAAGCCTATCGACGTCGTCGTCGGATAATTGGCGCCGATGGAGGAGAGGTTGAAGTCCCACTTATTGCGGCGTGCAAAATCATAGGTCGCAATCAATGTGTTCTGGGTGTTCGCCTTTACCGCTGTCGTGAACGAGCGCGACAAGATCGCGAGAGTCTTTCCCTCGACTATCTCGAAATCCTGCTCCAGCTTGTTGTTGATTAGGATGTACACGCGCGGTCGAGCCCCTGAAGATGGTGGCGGGACGATCGAGAGCAGAAGTGATTCCGGGACGACGAGAAGGTTTGCTCGAACCCCGCCATCTACGTGCATTTCCTCGAAGCGACGACCTTTGCCTTCGACATTGATCAGCACCGGCGAATAAACGCCCGGCACGCTCGCAGATGCAACCAGTACATCGCGGAACAGATCGAGCGCGCCCGTAGCGCCGCTGGACGCGATTGCGCCCATGTCCCAGACGGCGGTGCGCTGCGAATCCAGGTTGGTCGTGACGATCAGGAGTCGCCGGCCTTTGCGGTACTCGTTGGCAATTTTACCAAGCATCGGCTCGTCGACGTAGCGCGCGATCAAACGCTTGAGCGGTTCGGTCTTGAACACGCCCGAGCCGAACAATGCCGAGAGCCCATCGACTTGAAGCAACTCCTCGCCGATCACCTCCGAGAACAGGCTCTTAAGTACGGAATCATAGGTTGAACCGAGAAACGCAAAGGGCGAGATAATTGCTCCTGCGCTAGCACCGGTCACCACCGCGAACTCGGGCCTGGTGCCGCGGTCCGACCAGCCGGTGAGCAGCCCAGCGCCATAAGCACCATTGGAGCCTCCGCCGGAGATCGCAAGCACATTGATCGCACCGCCACGCCCAGCGGCCGCCGCGCGAATGTCGGATTTTGCGCGCGCCAGCAGCGTGTCGGCACGGTCATCCGACCATACACGAGCGTTCGGAATATCAGGAATGATTGCGACGGCCTGTTGGTCCTTCGTCGAAGGATGACGCGTCAGTGTTGCGCAGCCGGCAAGCGTGAGCAGGGTCGGCATTAAAAGAAGGCTTGTTGAAAGCGTTGAGCGCCATTGCATCACCGGCAACCTTTATCGGTCGTGAACGTCGGGCGGGACAAATCGAAGACGCGGCGGTGGGGGAGCGTTTTCCGCTTCGTTCAACGATTCGGGACGTTCAGGTGCGCGTGGCAAAGCAGGCACCCTTTCTCGTTCATCTTCGCGGTTGATCTCCGGCCTTCGTATGATCGAAGGAGCGTAGACCGACCTTTCAGGCTTACCCTCTTCGATTGGCGGCAGTTCCCGCGGCGCACCGGCTTGTATCTTCTTGAAAGGCGCGGAAATCTCAGGCGCTGCGGCCTTGTTAGATGACGGGAGCAGTCCCTGGACGGCAAAGAATGCACCGCCGATGAGAACGACCACCAAGCTGACATAGATACTGGCAGTCGCTAAGTCGCGCGTTGTCAGAGCCGACCGCGCCATTCGTTGTCCAGTTCTATAAGGGTGCGTAGGGCAACGCGCCGAGACCCGCACTTGTTCCGGACATAGAAGAGCCCAGCCATGTGGCGATGGCCGGGCTCTCGTCTCGGCTAGTCCTAACGGACTGGCACCGCCAGTACGTCAGTCGAGTACATCCACTATGCGCCGAGTATGCGGGTCGATTAGAACGTATCGCCCGTTAAGGTTGGTGTAGCGGTAACCGGCCGCATTATATTCGGCAGGCACCTCATAATAGGTGACGCCGTCTGCGGGAAGTTCGGCGCCGATGATTATATCACCACGGTAGTTGTACACGGGGCGTGGCTCTCGAACGACGTATTCGCGAAAACGCGGACGCTCACCAACGCCAAGAATGCCGCCGATCGTGCCGCCAATTCCCCCCACTACACCACCGACGACTGCCCCAACAGGGCCTGCCGCCCGACCGCCGCTTGCCGCACCGTCTTCAGCTCCACGCACCAGACCTTGAGAGTGGCCAGCGACGGGAATTGCGAGCAGCGCCAAAAGCGCCGCGGCAGTAAGGCTACATTTGTGCATGTCGTTCCTGATTGTTGGGGAGCCGCACCGATGTGCGGGTGCATACCAATGCATGCGGGCCAGGATCGTTCCGGTTGGCTGCGCTTAAGCTAGCGCCTAACTCAGGGACCGAATAACGACGCCGGCGGGTGAGTGAGCCAGCGGCGGCGTGTGCGCTGCTGGACTTCAAATGCGTTGCCCCAACTGCGCACGGCCACTGCTCTGGGTGTGTAAGCGCATTTAACGCTACTCACGACGAGCCCACCTTCTCCTGAGCAAAGCTTGGCGTAGGGAGCTCAAAGCTTCAAAGGCGGGACAGTACCCTCTTCAAGCGCCTCAGCTTGCTCAACGTAGCGCGTCGCCTCAGCTTCCAGTTTCTCTCTGGCGGTGCGATCGGAAATACTGGCTGCTGCTTGGAGGCAAAGCATCGCCTGAGTTCGAAAATATCACGCATCCTGCATTTCGCTTATCCCGCCATCGCCCGCGAGACTATGTGCGATATCGAACATAGTCTCAATGCCTATAAAGGCATAGCGACTCTCTTCACCACCGGGTGCTGCAATGGGGTGGAGCGGCGATGCAGCGGCACGCGAGACGCTGCAAAACAATCCCTGAGCTAACCCGTCCTATTCACGACGGTAGCGCGCATTTCGAGGTGTGAAGGAATTTTCCGACGCCGGCCATGACGAGCCGTGGCGCTACCCGCAGCGCTCATCTTGATTTTATTTTCAGCGGTTAAGGGTTGCGGGATGGGTTCAACGGGGC
>CAMDFO010000077.1 GCA_945897515.1 Rhodoplanes serenus
ATGAGCGCGGACAAACTGAGCGCGTCAGTGAGCACATCAGGGCCGACAAAACCCGGCGCGTCGGCAACACTTCAGTATTGGACGCGATCATCAGCCCGCAACGGCGTTCAACCACGCGCCGAAAACGTCATTGTTCGAGGTGCCCTATACACTATGCCGTTTTCGTCTGGCTGCAGCCCCTCATTTCTCACTGCGGCTTCAATTTTTGCCAGCGTCTCGGGACGAGCGAATAGAACCGACCACGCACATTCACTATTCCCTCCATCGTCATCCGAGTAATAGCCTGTGTAAAACCAAATCTCGCGGAACGGAGTAGCGCCGATCGAGCCTTGGAGGTCTGCTACCGCTTCGAAATAATCGTCTACGCCAAAGCCACTCGTACGATTGTCGATTACAAGAATCGTACGCTCTTTGTCGCTATGCAGCTTACCCACTTTCAGATCAATCGCCTGGTTGATCAGGTCCGATAACTTCTTCTCCGTCATCGGGTTGCGGCTGATGAACAGTGTTGGCTTTTCAAGCCAAGGATTTTTTACTTCGTCACCAGCATCAATTTTTTGTTTCTCACACTCTTTAATAAATTCAGCAACGTCTCCATCTGGAAGATAGTAATTCAGCTTGCGAATCGTCCTCAAAGGAATGGTTTGCAAGTGCGCTATTGCAGCAACCCTTTCTTCTTGTTTGTTGTTTTTGAAAAGCTGAGAACTATCCGCGATAGCAACAATTTCGAGATTAAATGCATCGCCGGTGCTGACTTCTATTTCGAAATCCCATGGCTCGTCTCGTCGCACAAAACGGACACCAATTTCTTCTTGGATCACACGCTTTACATAGTTTCGCAAAAAATGCATGCAGATGATCTGTTCGCGGAGACGCTGATCTGGCACCCATAGATGTACGCATTCCGTGACCGAACCATCTCGTTCGATACGAAAATTCCGTTTAAAATTGCGCTTACCTTCGAGCGCACTGGTTGGAAAAAAACCCTTGCGGCTTTTCAGGTTAGGCAAATTTGGCTGAAACTGCGCTGCGTCACCAATTTTTTTCACGCGTTTCCCTTTTGCTTCTCCAATACATGTCAACTGGCAAGCGCCGCCCGATTGAAATCCGCGGATATCGGCACAGGTTCCGTATCCGGGCTACGAGCCGCTCACCCCGCCACCACCGCCATCTCCCCCCTCACCTTCCGCGTCGGCTTCACCGTAATCCGCACGTCCTGACCGAGCGCCGTCAAAAACTCCATCAGCCGCCCGACCGAAAAATTCCCCGCGCGGTTTCGCATCAGCGCCGAGACATGCGGCTGCTTGATGCCGAGGATTTCGCCCGCCTGCGCCTGGGTGAGCCCGCGCGCCTTGACGATCTTGTGAATTTGCAGCGTCAGGTGGGCCTTGAGCAATTCCAGCTCCGGGTTCGGCAGGCCGAGATCGGCGAACACGTTGCCGCTGCCCTCCTTCACCTGAACCTTTGTCTTGCGCATGTCAGTTCTGCCTTTCCTTATGATGCCGCATCGCTTCCGCGTATCGTTGCCGGATCAGGTCCATGTCCGGCTTCGGCGTCGCAATGCCCGACTTCGATTTCTTCTGGAACACGTGCAGCACGTACACCGCATTCTCGAAATGCGCCGTGTAGACCGCCCGATACGCGTCGGTCCGATAGCGTTCGACGATCTCCATGACCCGCGTTCCGCCGAAGCCCTTCAGCGGTTTCGCCGCCGGATCGGTCTCGCCCTGTTGAGCCGCATAGAGGGCCTGCCCGATGTCGCGGCGAACCTGCTGCGGCAGCCCGCGAAGGTCCCGGAGGCTGGAGCCGATCCAAATAACAGGCTTGATCGTATTCACCATACGGATATACCAATAGATGTATAATTGTCAACAATGCGTCGTGCGAACGCTCACCACGCATTCCTCTCCAGCTTGAGCACCATTATTTTATCGAGAGGATATTTCTTATATAGGATCATATTCCTGACACAATTCCATGTTCATTTTCACCCATCCCATCCAGCCGAGGGACGTTCTCATGAGACGATCTTTGAACGGGGTGGGATGCGGCGGCCTGCGGGCGGGGCTCGTAATCCCGCACTCGGGCGGTTCCGGGCATCAACCGGGCGGTACTACGGTCGCTCTGTCAGGTGCTGACTGCATTGGCCCAGCGCGAATGCCGGGTTCAAGAAGCTTGGTCCGGGACTGCAAAATGCCGCGGTGAAGCGCCGAAAGGCGTGCCGGCCGGCGTCATCGGCTGGCGTCTCGGACGCTTTCGAGACAGGCCCGACCGCGAGGCGGGCCGTGGGTGCGGCGCTCCGCACCAGCGCCTGTCGGCGCTTCACCCCCTCGGACTTTCGGGGGAAGGACACCGGCGACCGGGCGCCGGAAAAGCAAATCCCCGGAGCGATGATGCTTGGCTTGCGCATCGCGCGCGGACTTCGCTCAACGCGCGATGCGAATGGCTGTTTGACAATTGAATCGGAAAATCCCGGCGCGATTTACCCGTCAGCGCTTCCCCGCCTGCTCCACCGCCACACGCACCCGCTTCCCCGTCACCGTGCCGCTGTATTTCCTGCCGCCGGCGGTGAACGTGAATTGCTCGCCGCGCACGCGGCCGTCCTCGATCTTGAGGGTCTTGCCGCGCGTGCGCAGCGTGCCGGTGAACTTCTGGAATTTCTGCTCAAGCTTGAGGCGTCCCCGCGGCGTGCGCCAGGTGCCCGCAACGCTCGCCGGCACCACCCAGGAATAGGCCGTGCAGTACTCGGTGCATTTCTCGCCCTTGCTGTTGAAGCCGTCGTCCGCTTCCCAGTCCTCCATATGGAAGGAATTCGAAGAGACGCGCGTGCCTGGCTTCATCTTCAGGATGGTCGGCCGCAACTGCATGTTGAGCCGCGGCAACAGATACAGGGTGAGCACGGTGGCCTTGGAGAAATCGGTCTTGAAGATGTCGCCCTGCACGAACAGCGCGCGGTCCGCGACGCCCTCCTTGGCAGCGTTGTCACGCGACAGTTTCACCATGTCCGGATTGTATTCGATGCCGAGCGCGCGGATACCGCGCTTGGCCGCGGTGATGACGGTGCGGCCGTCGCCCGAGCCGAGGTCGATCACATAATCGCCGGGCTTGGCATTCGCCATGTCGAGCATGCGGTCCACGGTGCCCTGCGGCGTCGGCACCCAGATCACGTCCTTGCCGGCCTGGCCGACCTGGGGTTCGAATCCGGCTTTTGGCGCCTCAGGTTTGGGCGCATCGCTTTGAGGGGCCTCGACCTTCGGCGCTTCGGTTTTCGGCGCTTCGGCGGCCGGCTGCGCGAACGCAGCGCCGGATGCGAGCAGCAATGCAGCAAGAGAAACGGCGACGGACTGAATCATGACGAACGTGAACTCCCTCGGGCAAATGCCGGGCGGCCACCACGGCCGGCGACTTTGATGTCTTGTCGGTGGACAGGATAGCCGGATCAAGCCCGGCCCTGGCAAGGGGGTGCCGTCATCGATCCCGGTTGAGGCGATCAGTCCCGTCACTCCCGCTCCACCCCCGCGTTCTTCACGATCCCCTCCCAGCGCACATATTCCGCCTTCACGAACGCCGCGAACTCCACTTGGCTCATGGTCATCAGATCAAGCCCGGCGGCCGCCATCGCGCGCTTCGCAGCCTCGTCCTTCTGCATGGTCTGCACCAGCGCGTGGATGCGGTCGCGCACCGGCTGCGGGGTGCCGGCCGGCGCGACGACAGCGATCCACACGCTCATCAGGTAGCCGGGCAAGCCCGCCTCCGCCGCGGTCGGCACGTCGGGCGAATAGGGCAGCCGGTCTTTCGTGGCGGTGAGCAGGATGCGGAGCTTGCCGGACTCGATCCCGGCACGGAACGTCCCGATCGAGGCCGAGATCAGGTGGATACGGCCGGCCAGCAGGTCGACCATCGCCGGGGCGTTGCCGCGATACGGCACGTGCACCATCTCGATGCCGGCCTGGCGCGCGAGCTCCGCGGTCGACAGGTGCGGGAGCGAGCCGACGCCGGCGGAACCGTAGCTGTAGGTCTTCGGCTTGGCCTTGGCGAGCGCCTGGAATTCCTTGAAGGTCTTGGCCGGCAGGTCGGCCGTCATCGCGATCATCTGCGGCGCGTCGCCGATCGCGGCGACCGGGATGACGTCCTTCATCGCGTCGAACGGCATCGACTTCTGGACGAACGGGTTGATCACCAGGTTGCCGTTGAGAATGAGGCCGAGCGTGTAGCCGTCGGGCGCGGCCTTCGCGACCGCGTCGATGCCGATGGTGCCGGCCGCGCCGGTGCGGTTCTCGACCACCGCCTGCTGGCCCGTCGTGCGCGTGATGGTGTCGGCGAGCAGCCGCGCCCCGAGGTCGCCGATGCCGCCGGCCGCAAATCCGGTGATGATCCGCACCGGCTTGTTCGGATAATCCTGCGCGCCCGCCACGCCCGTGCCCAGCGCGGCCAGACCGATCAGGGCCGCCGTCAAACAATGAAACATCATGATTTGTCCTCCCGGTCGTGGACTGTTTGTGTTCTTGCCCCGAATGTACAGCAAGCCACGCCAGGGGAAAGCGCCTATGCCGTCTCCGCGATTGGCGGAGCACCGCCGCCCTGCGTAGGATCGCCCCGATCCGAACCAGGAGCCCGCTTCATGCCCGCCGTCTGCGATTGCTTCCCCGAACTGAAATCCGTCACCGACGCCCGCGAGGCGCGCTACCGCGCCGACCCGAGCAAGCGCGCGCCGGAGGGGCCGCAATCCTCGCTCGAGATCAAGGTGACCTCGATCGGCAACCTCAACGAGCGGGTCGAGACCCGCAACAGCGGCCAGACCTTCGTCATCAGCGAGCCGAAGCATGTCGGCGGCATCGCCGACGCCCCCACCCCGCTGGAGTTCCTGCTGTCGGGCGCAGTCGGCTGCTACGCCGCGGTGTTCGCGTTCTACGCCGCGAAGATGGGCGTGAACTACGAGAGCTTCGAGGCGGTGGCACGCACCAATTTCGACGTGCGCGGCCACATGATGCCGGACGCACCGCCGTCGGGCTTCCAGAAGGTGACGATCGCCATGACGATCAAGAGCGACGCGCCAGAGGCGAAGCTGAAGGAGATCGAGCGGCTGTCGTTGCAGGGCTGCCCGGGGATTGCGACTTTGCGCGATCCGGTGCCGGTCGAGACCTCGATGACGGTGACGCGAAGCTAGCGCGGGCTACCGCAGCCGCAGCAGTTGATAGACCGCGAACTTCGGCACCGAGGCCAGTGCCGTCGGCAGGAAGTGCACGCTGTTCTGCGAGCGGCCGTTCTGCCGCTTGGCGCGCGGCTTGACGTGGCCCAGCGTCGCCCGCCTCTCGTCGATCTGCGGCGCTTCGTTCGCGTCGCGCGGGATCGTTGCGGTGGAGTCCGGCATTCGGGTTTTCGCCTCGCGGGATTCGACACCTTTCGATTCGGGTTTCGAATTCGGATTGCGGGCCTCCTGGATGTCGTGGGCGCTGGCTTGCGCGCTGGCCATCTGCACCTCCGCAGCGCGCGCCAGGGCGAGCTTCGCCGCCGCGCGCTTGGCGTTCTGCTGCGCGACGATACGGTCGATCGTGGCGTCGAGCTCGCGGTCCTCCTTCAGCGTGCGCTCTCGCATGTCGGCAAAGGCTGCAACTCCGACGCCTGCAAACGCCATGATCGCGATCGAGAAGCCGGCAATCGCTCCGATGTTCCGGGCTCCGATGTTTCGCATCCGGCCGTCTCCGCTGTCGCAAGTCGCACTGGGCCAACGCCTCCGCGTGTTCCGGCGTTCCAGCGACAGGCCGCCACACGCGGGTCCGCATCGCCACAATCCCGCCACGCTCGCGCCGCGGCAGCGCGGCGACGGAACGTCCCTTGACGTGCGGCGTTGACGCTTCAATTGAGGGGATTGCCCTCGCCGATGGAGGGCGTGGTGCGGCTTGCAGCGGCATTGCTGAGTGTCGCCGTCGTCTGCGGGGTCTCGCATGCAGCGACCGATGCCGACGTCGAGCGGCTGGTCGAACGCCACGTGCGCGATGCCTTGCCCGAAAACGGTGCCGGCGGCTGCGCGGTCGCGGTGCGCCTTGACGGCCGCACGCAGTTCTTCAATCACGGCCGCGCCGATCTCGCTACCGACCGTGCGATCACGCCGGACACCTTGTTCAACCTGGGCTCGCTCGCCAAGGCGCTCGATGCCACGCTGCTGGCCGATGCAGTGCGGCGCGGCGAACTCTCGCTCGACGATCCCGTTACCAAATACATCCCTGAGCTTGCCGACGGCGGCGACATTCGCCGCGTCACGCTCGGCCATCTCGGCAGCTTCTCGTCCGGCTTGGTGATGCGGCAGGACCGTCCGCCGTGGACCGCGACGCCTCACGCCTCGCCCGCGGCTTTTCTCGCTGCGATCAAGCAATGGACGCTGGAAGAAGGCCGCGAGCCCGGCCGGCAGGTGAACCACGTGCATTCCGGTTTCGTGCTGCTGCGGCTGGTGCTGGAGCGGCGCTTCGACATGCCGATCGCGGAGCTGCTCGAGCGGCGCGTGTTCGCCCCTCTCGGGCTCACCTCGACGGTGTTGCCGGTCGCGGCCACAGACCGGCGCACCCATCCGCGCGGCCGGCTACCCCCCGATCTCCTGCCGCGCGCCGTGCAGGGCTACGGCGAGCACGGCGAACCGATCGGCGGGCCGGGCGATCTGCAGGGCTATTACTATTGGCATGGTGCCGGCCAGATGTATTCGAGCGCGCGCGACATGGCGGCGTTCCTCGCGGCCAACCTCGGCGAGTTGCCGGACGGCCATCCGCTGCGCGAAGCGGTCACGCTGGCGCAGCGCGGCGTGGTGCCGTTCGGCGAGCAGTCGATCAGCGCGCTCGCCTGGGAGCGCCATCGGCTCGATACCGGCGAGATCGTCGACCGCTACGGCGGCACCAACAACGCGTCGGCGATCATCGCCATGATGCCGGAGCGAAAACTGGGCGTGGCGATCCTGTGCAACCGCAGCCAGGATGTTGCGACCGCGAGCCACGACATCCTGAACGGCCTGACCGGCGCCGAACGGGAAACCACCGGCCGCAATTAGCCGCTGGCGGACACCTCATTCCAGTTTGAAGCCGATCGCCTTCACCACCGGGGCCAGCCGCGCCAGCTCCTCGGCGACGTAGCGCTGCGCGACCGCCCCGCCGACGCCTTGCAGCGGCTCGAACCCGGCCTTGATCAGCAGCTCCTGGAACGAGCCATCCTGCATCGCCTTCTGGGTCGCGCCGTCGATCTTCGCAATCGCCTCTGGCGGCGTGCCGCCGGGCGCGACGATGCCGTTGAACGTGGTGGCGATCAGGCCCGGCATTCCGGCCTCGGCGCCAGTCGGGATTTCCGGCGCGCCGCGCAGCCGCTCGGCCGACGCCGCGGCAAGGATGCGAATCTTGCCGCCGTTGTGCAGCTCCAGCAGTTGCGCAGTCATGTGCGGGCTGCCGATCGTGATGTGCCCGCTGACCAGGTCGGCAATCGCGGGCCCGGCACCGCGGTAGGAAATGTGCGTCATGTCGAGCCCGCCGCCGAGATGCTTGAACAGTTCGCCGGCCAGATGCGAGTTACTCCCGGTGCCGGCCGAGCCGTAGGACAGCTTGCCCGGATTGGCCTTCACATAGGCGACCAGCTCGGTGAGTGTCTTCGCCGGCACCGACGGGTGCACCGCGATGGTCGCGGTCGCGACCGCAAAAATCGACACCGCGACGAAGTCCTTCAACGGATCGTACGGCACGCGCGCCATCAGCGTCGGGTTGAGCACCTGGGTGGTCGAGGAGCCGAGCAGCACGGTGTAGCCGTCCGGCTTGGCGCGCGACGCTTCGATCGCACCAATGGTGCCGCCGGCGCCGCCGCGGTTGTCCACCACCAGCGTGCCGAGATCGTTCTTCACGCGGTCGGCCCACAGCCGCGCGGTGGCGTCGTTCAAGCCGCCCGGCGCGAACGGCACGATCAGCCGGATCGGCCGGCTGGGGTATTGGTCCTGCGCGCTCGCGCTGCCGCTGAACGCCGCGGCGGCAAGCGCCGCGCCTGCTTGCAGGAATTGCCGTCGCCGCATGTGCTGTTCCTTTGAATTCCGCCGCTCACGCATAGGCGTGGTGGAAATACGCGCCGCTATCGATCCGGTTGTCGATGACGTGCTGCGCGATCTGGCGATGGCTGGCGAACCAGACATCCGGGTGCTGGCCGAAATAACGCAACAGCTCGTCGAACGCCGCGATCATCAGCGGGCGGCCGCCGAACTGACAGTGGATCGACATGCCGATGTAGGACATCGGCTCGTGCTTGTAGAGATAGTCGAAGGCGCGCTTGTAGCTGTCGACCAGCAGTTGCGGGCCGGTCCGCAGCACGCGGTTGTCGGTGAAATCCGAGCCCGGAATCGCCGCCATCGCGCGCCCACGGACTTCGACGCGGTGCGGCTGGTCGCAATCCGCAGCTTCGTTGTGCCAGAGCACGCCCTCCTCCGCCAAAAACTCCACCGTATGCTCGGTGTGGGCGTGGACCGGCGTTACCCAGCCCTTCGGACGCGTGCCGGATGCCCGCTCCAGCATGTCGAGGCACTGCTTGATGGCCGCCTTTTCTTCGGCCGGCTTCATGTAGACCAGGAGCTGATCCTGGGTGTAGCCGTGGCCGGCGATATCGAAGCCCGACTTGACGATCTGCGCCACCGCGTCGGGAAACGCCTCGACGCATTTGGCATTGACCGAAAACGTGCCGGGCACGCCGTGCCGCTCCAGCAGTTGCAGCACCCGCCAGACCCCGGTCTTGCCGCCGTATTCCGACCAGGCGATGCCGCCGTGGCTGATCGTGCCGGGCTTGAGCGCGGTCGACTGCACCGTGTAGTCCGGCGCCTTGCCCTCCGACCAGATCTCCAGGTCGACGTTGATTGCGATGGCGATACGCTTGTTGTTCGGCCAAAGCGGAACCGGCCGCTGACTGTTCATGGGATCGTCGTTTCCTCTCGGGTGTGCCTTGGTTTCGGGCAGTCTGCGCGAAAAGACAAGAGACTGACAACGTCCGGCGCCCGCGATACGCAGTGGATTGACGCTGTCCTTGGCTTGCACCGCAGCGAATCCCAGGTACATCCAAGGCGCATGCCACGCAGGTCCCGCAGTTTTCGAGTCGGTCGCGCCAAGACAGGTCTCGGCCTGTTCGCCACCAAGCCGATCCGCAAGCGCGCCTTCATCTTCCAATACACAGGCAAGCGCATCACCAGCAAGGAATCGGAGAAGCGCGAGGCGCGAGGCGCCCGCTACATCTTCGAGCTCGACAAGAATTGGGCGATCGACGCTTCCGATACACGTTATGTCGGCCGATATGCCAATCATGCCTGCCGGCCCAACGCCGACGCCGATGTCGAGAAGGGCAAGATCATCATCCGGGCGACCAAGCGGATCGAGCCCGGCCAGGAGATCACCTATCACTACGGCAAGGACTACCTGGAAAACGTCCTGACCCGCCGCGGCTGCAAGTGCCCGACCTGCACCCGGCGGCGCGCCCGGCAGCGTGCCGAGCAGCGCCTGCGCGCCGAGCGGCGCAAGAAACGCGAAGCCGCGAAACGCAAGGCGGTTCGCAAGAACACCAAGAGAGCTCGCGCGTCGGCCCGCTAGATTCCGGTCCTGCGGCGCGCGGTCCAGAAAATGACAGTTTATTGATACGCCATGCGCAGCGCGCGACCGGCCATGCCGGTTTACGCCTGTCTCACGCGGATTCCCCGTGGTAGCACCAGCTGCAATGATCCCCCGAGCCCCCTGACGTGACCACCTCCGACAGCATCGATTCCGTCCCCGCCAAGCCGCTGCGGCAGGAGCGCATTCCGCTCGCCATCGGCTACATGGTCGCGGCCGGCATCGTGTTCTCGGTATCGAGCGCGCTGTCCAAGCTGCTGGTCGAGACCTATCCGGTTGGCGAGGTGCTGTTCAGCCGCGCCCTGTTCGGCCTGATCGGCTGCGCCGCGTTCATCCTGCCGATGACCGGCCTCGCCGTATTCCACACCCGGCGGCACGGCGCGCATGTCATTCGCAGCGTGTCGCAGACCACCTCGCAGACGCTGCTGCTGATCGCCTTCAGCATGATGCCGCTCGCCAGCGCCACCGCGATCAACTTCTCCGCACCGCTGTTCGCCACCCTGGCTTCCGCGTATTTCCTAAAGGAGCATGTCGGCGCCGCGCGTGCGGTCGCGCTGGTCGTGGGTTTCATCGGCGTGCTGATCGTCACGCAGCCCGGCGCCGACACGTTCCAGATCGGCGCGCTGTACGCGCTCGGCAACGCCGTGCTGTTCGGCACCGTGACCGCGGGCGTGCGCGGCATGACCGCGACCGAGTCCTCCGAAACACTCACGCTGTATCAGCTCTCGCTGCTGTCGCTGATTTTCGGCCTGAGCCTGCCGTTCGCCTTCGTGATGCCGGACGGCATCGGCCTGATCTGGATGATCGTCTGCGGCGTCGGCAACGGGATCGGGCAGTACTGGTGGACGCGCGCCATCCACATGGCGCCGACCGCTGCGGTGGTGCCGTTCAGCTATCTGTCGCTGGTGTGGGCGGCGCTGCTTGGATTTGCGATCTGGGGCGACATGCCGACCTGGAGCCTGGTGGTCGGCTCCGCGACCCTGGTGGGCTCGGGGATTTTCCTGCTGTGGCGCGAGAGCCGGCCCAAGGTGGTCGTCGAGCCGGCGGAGTAGCCAAACGAAATCCCGGCGCATCCGTTCGGACACGCCGGGATTTTCTCGCGCCAGGATTTCGCTCACGCCGTCAGATCAGTCGATGACCGAAATGACCCTGCGGCTCGACGGCTCGACCAGCATGACGCGGTCGTCCGAGTAGACGTAGCGATAGCGGCTGAACGACGGGCCCCAAACCTCCGGCACCGTCGTCAGGGTCACGTCCGCAGGCAGCGTGGCGCCCACCGTCACGCGCTCCTTGATGGTGACCGGCTTCACGCGCTCCTTCACGACATATTCCTTGATCTTGGTGCGCTGCTCCGGATTGATCGAGAAGGTGGTCGTGGTTGTGGTCTGCGCGAACGCCGAACTCGACGCCATGACGGCGAGTGCGGTGACGCCCGCAATGAAGACACGGTTCATTGTTGCTACTCCCTCTTGCTGGATTGGGCATTCGTCGCCCATGTGGAAAATGTTTCCCGGCACACCATCGTTCCGATGGAACTCAGACAGAAGCTTGAATGCACGTTCATCGACCTGGCTTTTTTGCGTCGAGGCAAACGGACCCCCAAGCCGCGCGGTCCCGGATAGCCGAAGCCACGGATATGGATTAACCTCACAGCCGCGTTCGCACACAGCAGGTGCTCCATGACCCGCAAGCCGACCCGCAAGCTCGACGGACCCAACCGACGCTCCGTGCTCGCCGGCGCGATCGCCTTCGGTGCGCCGGTGTTCGCGCCGAACCTGATCGGCCGCGCGCTTGCCTCCGACGCCGTCGACCTCGCTGCGGCGAAGAGGGAAGGCAAGGTCGTGGTCTACACCTCGGCGCCGATGTCCTCGGCGCAGCGCATCGCGACCGCCTTCCAGAACAAGTACGACATCAAGGTCGAGCTGTTCCGCACCGGCGGCGCGCAGGTGCTGCGCCGCTACATGATGGAGCGGCAGGCCGGCACCATCATCGCCGACGTGCTGGTGTCCTCCGACCAAGCAGCACTGATCGACCTCACCGCGAAGGGCCATTTCCTGCCGTTCAAGCCGGCCGGATTCGAGCAGATCCCCGAGGCGTTCCGCGATCCGACCGCGCACTACATTCCGCAGCGCGTCAGCGTGGTGTCGATCTACGGCCGCACCGACGTCATCCCGGTGGCGGACCTGCCCAAAACCTGGGACGACCTGCTCGACCCGAAATGGAAGGGCAAGCTGGTGATGACCAATCCGTCCTACTCGTCGCTGCAGGTTTCGGTGGTGGCGATGATGTCCAGGATGCGCGGCTGGGGCTATTTCGAGAAGCTGAACGCAAACAACGTGCTGGTGGTGCAGGGCAACGAGCAGGCGGTGAACACGGTCAAGACTGGCGAGCGGCCGCTCGCGATCTTCGCGGACGCACATTACGCCAACGAGGCGCGCTTCGCCGGCCATCCGATCCGCACCGTGTTTCCCGCGGAAGGCACGTTCGTGCTGCCGGCCTTCACTGCTGTCGTGAAAGGCTCCGCCAACCCGAACGCCGCCAAGCTCATGGCCGAATACACGCTCGGCCTCGAGGCGCAGAAGCTTTGGCCGCCGGGCGGCGTCTATGCGGCGCGCGCCGACGTCGATCCTCCGTCGGGTTCTGCGCCGCTTCGGGACATCAAGGTGGTCCCGATGGACTTCGCCCACGTCCAGGCGTCCTCGGCCGCGGTAAAAAAGCGCTTCGCCGAGATGTTCTCGTCGTAGCGCCGACGGCGCGGCCGCTTGTCGCCTGCGCTTGCGACGAACGCAGGCGGGCGCTGACGCGAACACCGCAGCCATTCCGAATTGCTTATCCCCGCGCCCGCGCGAGCGTGCTACCAAACCTCCCGCGAAACACCCCCGACAGAAAGAGCACCCGTCGTGAGCGCACCGCAGGGCGCCGAGACCAGGCCGGCGCGGCAGGAGCGGGTTCCGCTCGGCATTCTCTACATGATCGGCGCGACCGTGATGTTCGCAGCCCAGAGCGCGAGCTCGAAATGGCTGGTCGCGGACTATCCGAACGGCGAGGTCCTATTCGGGCGAACCCTGGTTTCGCTGATCGTGGTCGCGGCTTTCGTTCTGCCCTCGACGGGCCTTGGCGTGTTCCGCACCACCCGCCTGCCCGCCCACCTGATGCGCGCAGGGTCACAGGGACTGTCGCAGAATTTCATCCTGATCGCGTTCAGCATGATGCCGCTGGCGAGCGTGATCGCGATCAGCTTCTCGGCTCCACTGTTCTCGACACTTGCGGCGGCGATATTCCTGCGGGAGACCGTCGGACCGGCGCGCTGGATTGCGCTGATCGTGGGCTTCCTCGGCGTGTTGCTCGTGACCAATCCGGGCGCCGACACCTTCACGATCGGCGCGTTGTTCGCGCTCGGCAATGCAGTGCTTTACGGCAGCGTCACCGTCGGCGTGCGCGGCATGACCGGGACCGAGTCCACCGAAACCCTGCTGCTCTACCAGATGATGCTGCTGACGGTGATCTTCGCCGCCATGCTGCCGTTCGGCTTTCGCATGCCGACGGGATTCGACGCGCTGGTGATGGTGGCGAATGGCGTGACCAACGCCTTCGGGCAGTATTGGTGGACGCGCGCGCTGCACCTGGCGCCGGCGTCGGCGGTCGGGCCGTTCTATTATTTCATGCTGGTGTGGTCGATCGTGCTCGGCTTCTTGATCTGGGGCGACGTGCCGACGGCGAGCCTTCTGGTCGGCTCGGCGATCGTGGTCGGCTCCGGGCTGTTCCTTCTCTGGCGGGAACAGCGCCGATCCGCGGGCTGAGCCCCTCGGTCAGCCGAACCCGAACAGCCGCAGCGCCATCTGATCGGCGTTATTGCTCATCGACAGCGTGGTCGCTGCAAGTTGCTGACGGGTCTGCAACGCCAGCAGCGTGGCGCCGTCGGCGTTGGTGTCGGTCGCCAGCAATTGGTCTGCGCCGGCCTCAAGCGTCGAGATCATGGAGTTGTTGAAATCCATACGGGTGGCGAGCAGCGTCTGGTTGTTGCTGAAGGTCGAGGTCTGCGCTTCGAGCGCGGTCAGAGCACTGCCGATGTTCGTGAGCGCGGTGCTGATGTCGGAGTCACGCTGGAAGCTGCTGGTGCTCGCCACCAGGCCCAGGCCGGCGGCCGAGAGGTTCGAGCCGGTCAGCGTCATCGTGGAGCTGCCGCTCTCGTTGAGCTTCACCGTCTTCGTGCCGCCATTGAGGAAGTTGAGGCCGTTGTAGCCGGAATCGTTCACCACCTCGTCGATCTGGGTGCGGATAGCGTCGAACTGCGCCGCGTAGCTGGTGCGGATCGCATTCGCCGTGAAATTCGTGGCGCCGACCGAATGGTTGATCACGCTGCCGATGGTGCCGGTGCCGGCGGTCGTGGCGCCGATGGTGATGTTGACGGTGTCAGTCGCCGTAAACGTAACCTGACCCGCGGAATTCAGGCTGGCGGTGACCTTGAGGTTGGAGGTGCCATTGACCGCGTTCAGCAGCGTCTGAACCGTGTCGCCGTTGACCGCGGTATATGTGGCCGTGGTGGTGCCGTCACTGACCGTCACCACGTCACCCGCCCGAAATCGGGTGGCACTCCCGGCGGTGCTCGCAATCTGCGTTCCGGTGGTAAGGCCGGTCGAATTGGTGCCGTTGACCTTGACCAGCGTGTTAGCGGATTGCAGCGCCGAGTTCGCCAAGGTCTGTGCGGTGTTGAGCAGGGTCCGAAGCGCCGCGACGCCGTTGTTGGCGGAGTCGATGACCTGCTTCACGTCGGCCACCTCGTCCATCACTTGGTTGAGCGCGGCTGCGCGCGAGCTCAGGGCCGCGGAGGTGAAGAAGGCCGCCGGGTTGTCGAACGCGCTGTTGACGCGCCGGCCGGTCGAGAGCCTTGTCTGCACGGCGTCGATCGCCGCCGAAACAGTCTGAAGTGCCGCAAGATTCTTGCGGACCCCGCCGGAAATTGCCGCGGCGCTCATCGCTTACCCTGCATGGCTCGAAAACCGGCGGCCCTTTGGGCTCGTCCACGGCTTCGCATGGCTTCCCGCACACAGGGATACCGAAAGACTTTTGAGAAGCCGTCATGCATTTCGTGCAAATACAACTCAAAGCTGGTGCGAATTCATTTCAATCCCAATCGACCGTGGAAGGAATTTGTTAGCGGCGATCGGCGCGCCCAGGCGAATACAAATGCGCGATGCTGACGGAGGCCAAAAAAGAAAAAGCCCCGGTGGCGACCGAGGCTTTTTCCGAGACGTGTAACGCCCGACCAAAGGCGTGATTGCACACTACCGCTGTCCGCTTGCAGAACATCTAAACGCGCAGGTCAATCGTCGGCCGTGGCAAACGATGGCCATGGAGATCGACTGAAAATCGATTCAAATTTTATCGAACCGCCCGGAACCCCAAAGAAAAAGGCCCGGCATGCTGATGCCGGGCCTTCCACTTCGAAACGGGCGAACCCGTCTAAAGCATTATTCGGTCTGCTGGATCGCCGAGAGCAGCCAGTTGCCGCCCCGCGCGCGCACGAAGGTCCAGATCTCGGTGGCTTCGACCGGCGCGTCACTGCCTTCGACCAGACGGCCGCTAGCGCGTTCGACGCTGCGATCGACCAGCGAGTAGCGCATCGCGACCGTCGCATACTCCATGTCGCCCTCGCGCCAAGCCTCGGCGAGATCGCCCTGCTCCAGCTTGACGTTCGAGATTTGGTTCTCGATGCCGCGGCTGGCGTTGGCCGAAAGCTCTTCTGAGAAGTACGAGAGCATTTCCGGCGTCAGCCGCGAGCGAAGCGCGCCGAGGTCCTCGCGCCCGTAGGCGGTCTGGACGTCACCGAGCAGTTGCTCGAACGCATCGAAGTCCTGCGGGGTGATGCCGACCTCGTCGTGGCCGCTCTCGCGAACCGCACCCGGCAGCGGCGCGCCGCCGCCAAGACCGAGACCCGATCCAAGGCCCGACCCGATACCCGAGCGCATCGGCTCGACGTTCGACTGGCGCATCATTGGACCGCCACCGGCGCCGGCATAGGCCGGCTGTGCCTGCTGCGTCCGGCGCTTGTACCAGCTCCAGGCCAGCCAAATGACCATCGCGACCAGTCCGGCCTGGAACAGCAAGCCCAGGAACGAGGCGAGACCGCCGAGATTGCCGAACATCCCCTGACCTGCCAGCAATCCGAACAGACCAGCACCCAGGAAGCCGGCGGCGAGACCGCCGAGCAGGCCCGGACGACTGAAGAAGCCACCGGCGCCGGCAGTCTGTGCCAACGGCCGAGCCGCCGCAGCGGCGGACGGCTGAGCGGCCTGCCCGGGCTGGGTCATGGTGCGCTGAATCGGCTGCGCGGCCCGAGGCGCCGTCGCCGTCGGAGGCGGCGCGGATTGGGTCTGCGAGCCGCGGCTCCCGAAGCTGCCTTTCGGACGAGCGTCGGACTGCACGACGAGCAACGCCAGCGCGGCCACGATTGAAGCCAGCGCGAGCAGCGGACGGTAGCGGATCATTCGAATCATCTCCCTAGAAGGCCTTCCTTGGACTTAAGTATATCGTGTTTCGGGCGAGAATTGTTAGGGCATTGGCTCGACTGGCGGAAAACTCGGTCTGTTCGGCTAAGTACCCCCAGGCGCTCGCCAATTTACTGCGCAATACCGGCCGCGCGCACCGCGACGCCGGCGGCTTCGACCTCCTCCCGGAAGAACTGGGCGGTCTGCGCCGCCGAACGCCCATCCGGCACGTAGCCCGAGCGCTGCACCACGTTGACGACCGCCGGAGCCGTCAGCGCCTTTTGAACGGCCGCGTTGAGCTGATTGACGATCGCATCCGGAGTCTGGGCCGGCGCGAAGAACATGCCCCACGAACCGGAGACCGAAAAATCCGGCAACGTGTTCTTGACCAGAGGCACGTTCGGCAAATCCGGGAAAGGCTTGCTTCCGGTGTAGCCTATGGCGCGCAGCGTTCCGGCCTTGGTCACGGCCAGCACGGACGGCGGCGTCACGAACATGAAATGAATGCTCTGGCCGAGCAGCGCGGTCTGCACCTCCGAAGCGCCCTTGTACGGGATGTGCTCGACCGGAATGCCGGTGTGCTTTTTGAACAGCTCGGTCACCAGATGCAGGCTGTTGCCGACGCCCGGCGAGCCGTACAGCATTCGGCTTTTCTTGGCGTATTCGATGAATTCGGGAACCGTGTGAACCGGCGTGGATGGATGCACCAGCAGCAGATATCCATCCAGGATGCCGACGCTCGCAATCGGCTTGAGATCGCGCAGGATATCGAACGACACGTTCTTGGAAACGAACGGCACCGGCGTGATCGAGGAGCTGGAGAACAGCAGCGTATGTCCGTCGGGCGGCGACTGCACCACGGCGCTGATGCCGATCGTGCCGTTGGCGCCGGTTCTGTTCTCGACAAAGAAATTCTGGCCGAGATCGGTGCCGAGCTGCGCCGAAACCGTTCGCGCCAGCACGTCCGGGCCGCTGCCGGCGGCAAAGCCCACGATGACCTTGACCGGGCGGGTCGGATATTGCTGCGCCTCCGCCGTCGCAATCAGCGCCGACACGAACGCAAGAGTCCCGGCGAGAGCGGCGACAAATGGCTTGACCGGATGGACCATGACGTTTCCTCGAGCGCGGCGCTCTTGTTGATCGTCGTGCCGCTGCGCCCTGGAAATGTAGGCCACAGCCGTGTCACCGGCAAATGGTCTGCGTCTTGGAAAAAATCAGCACCGCAGGCCGGTGGTCCGGCCTGCGGTGCGAAACTGTCCGTGTGTTGACGCGTTCGGCGTCGGCTAGTTGGTGGCGAAGCAGTAGATCAGGCCGTCGCCGCCGGTGCCGCGCAAGGACGCCTGCGCGCACCCCTCTGTCGGGTTGGTCTGCGGTCCCCGCGAGGGATGCGACGTGTTCCAGGACAGCGCAGGCGGCTCGGTGTTGAGCCCAGCACGGTCATGATGGCCGACCATCGCGGCGCCTGTGGTGCTGCTGGTCCAGTTGCCGCAGGTGCGGTCGTCGCCGGCCGCGAAGGCGGTGCCGTCCGCCTGCGAACCGGTGAGGATGTCGTGGCGGTTCGGCGTGTCGCCGCGGCCATTGATCATATCGCCCTTTTCGCTCAGCGAGTTCTGCTTACTGAGCTTGTTGTTGGCGCTGTGCAAATCGGCAACGCTGGTCGCGACCACCATGCCCTTGGCGTTCTGCCACGGGCCGCGGCCGATGCGATCCTTGGCGTTCACGGCGTTCGCCCCTTGCGTGCTGAGATAAGCGCGCCAGGTCTTGCCGGTCGTGCCGGCGGCGGTTGCAAGCCGCGAGCACAGCGCGTCGGCGCCCTCGAGGCCGCCGAGATTGCCGCCGTTGCCGGAGCCGACGCTGGTGATGAAGAAGGTCATGTTGGCTTGCTGGGCTTGAGCCGGCGCGGCCGCACCGATCGCCAGCAGCGCCACCGACGCCAGCCCGGCACGTAATACTGTAACATTCATTAGCAGCCTCCCTGAAATGGCCCGTCACTGCAGCGCATGCGAGCCGGTGAAGCTGAGAACATTCTGCGAGGGCTTGTCATCCCTCGGTGTGGCACTTTTTCGTGATGCAGCCGCAGATCACGCGCGAAGAAAACCGGAACGCCCAGCGCGTTTGGCCGTTCAACTCGAAAATGCGAGCCGAACCGGCGTCTCGGCGGAGGCCACGCGCTCGCCGATCACGCAGTTGCGGCCGGCATGCTTGGCTTGATAGAGCCGCTGGTCCGCCACCTGGAACAGGCTGTCGTAATCGGCGGCATCCTCGGCGCAGGTCGCAATGCCGATGCTCACGGTGACGCGCGAGGTTGTGCTGTCGACGCCCGCCGCAATCTCGCGCCGGATGCGCTCGCCCAGCGCCAGAGCCGGCCCGCTGGCCAGCCCGTCGCAGATCACGACGAACTCCTCACCGCCAAAGCGAAACACCAGATCGGTGGCCCGCACCGCGGCCATGATCTCGCGGGCGATGCGCTTGAGAACCGCGTCGCCGGCGGCATGGCCGAAACGATCGTTGAAACCCTTGAAGTGATCGATGTCGACCAGCAGCAGACTGACCGGCTGGCCGGCATAGACCGCCGTTTCGATGGCGCGGCGGCCTTGCGTCTCAAGCCGCCCGCGATCGAACGACCCGGTGAGTGCGTCGCGGCCGGTGCGCGCCAGCAGATCCTCATAGCGCTCGCGATAGGTTAGCGTGCCGAACACATCGGAAATGCGCGGCGCGCTGCGATGCTTGCCGATCGGATGTTCGAGCCAGCAGAGATAGATCCAGACCAGCACGCTGTAGATCGCAACCGCCGCCATCTTGGCGGCCCAGCCGCCGACCAGAACCGATATCGGCGCACCGGTGACCAATGTGAGCCCGGCGTAGAAGAAGAGCTGGTCGAAGCTCAGCACCGCCGCGCCCGCCAGCGCGAGCCGGGGCAACGCGCGGTCGCCGAACCAGTTGCGCGAGCGTTCATAGAGCAGAATGAGCAGGATGCAATCGATGAACAGGAGCGCCGTGCCCCACACCATCAGGGCGCCCATCTCGTCGAGAAAACCCATGTCGGCGAGCCGGCCCGGCGCAAGCTCGACCACGTCGTGATGACGCATCAATGCCGCCAGCGCGACCATCAGCAGGTTGCCGATCAGCAGGCCATAGATCGGCTGGCGGACGACGGTGGCGTCTTCCCGGATGTACACCAGCAGCAGCAGCATGAGCTTGCCGGTGAACAGCACGGTCGAGCCGGGCGACGTGACGATACCGAACGGCACAGCGACGTAAAAAATGCTGGCGAGATAGGTCTCGATGAAGTGCATCACCCCGAGCGCGCAGAAGAACGCGCCGATACCGAGCCGGTGGCGAGCGCGAAACAGGATCGCGAGCGCGGCGAAATAGACCAGCGCGTCACCGCCGAGCAGAAGCAGATTCTTGATTTCAGGCGTCAATGCCACGTCCCACATGGAATAGCGGGCGCCGCGCAGGCGTCCGCTATTCCAACGTTTTCTAACGGAACGCGGGTTAAGAATTTGATGCTGGAGTGCTTAGGATTACGGCAAGGATTACGGCAAGGATTTTGGTCGCGGAACCGAAGTTCCCTCCCCCGCCTTTCCGGGGGAGGGATAACGGAACAATCAGGCCTTCAGCCGCGGAACCAGCCGTTCCGCGTTGCCGCGATCGACAGCCATGAGGTCGGCCCCCTTGAAGAACCCGGTGACGCCAGCGGTGTGCAGCGCACCCGATCCATACGGGAAATCCGTGCCGTAGACGATCTGCTTGGCCGAGACGAGATCGTTGAGTGCATGCATGGTGGACACCCCCGGAATCGCGGCGGTGTCGTAGTAGAAGCGCTTCAACTCGCCGTTCATCTGTTCGAGGGTGATCTTGCCGCGGTACGGCGGTGTGTTCACGAGCTGGTGCTGGAAGCGATAGGCGAATGCCGTCAGCGCGCCTCCGCCGTGCGACCAGATCCAGTTGATGTCCTTGTATTTCTGCGACGTGCCGCTGAGGATCAGGCTCGCGATCGTGCGTGTGGTATCGGTGCCGAACTCCACCACATAGTCCGGAACGCCCTGCACCAGGTTGGTGCAGCAATTGGCTCCAGTCGGATGGGTGTAAACCGTGGCCTTGCGGCGGTTCAGTTCCTCCCAGACCGGCGCGAACATCGGATGGCCGAGCCACTTGTCGCCATAGCTCGTCATGCAGCCGACGCCGTCGACTTTCAGCGTATCGAAAGCGTAGGCGATCTCCTTGAGGCTCTCGTCGATGTGCGGCAGCGGCAGCGTCGCCCACACGCCGAAGCGGCCCGGATGATCCGCCATCATCTTGGTGGCAAACTGGTTGGACTCGCGAGCAATGCGGACCGCGACGTCTTTGCCGAGCGGGGTGACCTGCGGCGTGGTCGGCGAGGTCATCGAGGTGGCGATGCCGCCCTTGTCCATGTCTTCGAGAGTTTTCTGCACCGACCAGTTCTTCAGCAGGAAATCGGTGCGGCCGATGACGTCCATCGCGGCAAGCCATGTCGGCGGCACGATATGGTGGTGGACGTCGATGCGATGCGGCTTGGCCTGAGCGAAGGCCTTCGGTGCGAAGCCCGTTGCCGTGAGCCCGAGCGCCGCGCCTCCGGCAAGCACCTTGCGGCGGCTGACGACGGTTGCCGCGAACGGTTCCGTGCAGCAAACGCAGCTTGCGGACATGCGGCTTCGAAATGCGGATGTGAACATGGCGTTCTCCCTGATCCCGGCTCTGGCGGCCGATGGATGGAACAAGGTTCGCGCCGAGGAGCGGTCGCGGTCAAGGGCACGATTGGCGCCCGAAGGGTTGACTGCGGCGCGCGAGCTTGGCCTATAGAGCCGCCGCACTCCTGAAGATCATGCCCAAGATCACCTACATCGACACAGACGACACCGAACGCACGGTCGAGGCCGAAGTCGGGGCGACCGTCATGGAAACGGCCGTCAACAACGACGTGCCGGGAATCCTTGCGACCTGCGGCGGCTCGTGCTCCTGCGCCACCTGCCACGTCTACGTGGACGAAGAATGGTTCGAGAGGCTCGGACCGCTCTCGCTGGAAGAGCTCGATATGCTCGACACCGCCCATGATCTCGAGCCGAATTCCCGGCTCTCGTGCCAGATCCTCGTGACCGAGGAGATCGACGGGCTGGTGGTGCGCACCCCGCCGCGGCAGATCTAGGCGGCCCTGAGCCGCGGCAAGAGCTTCAGCGCGTTGTCGCGGTCGATCGCCTTCATGTCGGTGAGATTGAAGAACTCGCTCAGACCCCGGACGTGGTCCGCGTTGGTGCGGAACGGGAAGTCGGTGCCGTAGACGATCTGCGACACCGGAATCACCGCGGTCAGTGCCGAGAGCGCCGCGCGGTGCGCCGCCTGCGCGGTGTCGTAATAGAAACGATGAAATTCGGCGAACACAACCTCCGGCGTGTAGGCCGCGTGGCGGCGGTCGGAAAGCCGCAGTCGGGTGAAGCGCTCGATCAGGAACGGCATGGTGCCGCCGGCGTGCGAAAAGATGAACGTGATGTCGCGATAGCGTTGCGTGGTGCCGGAAAACACCAGGCTGGCGATGGCGCGGGTGGTGTCGGTACCGAACTCGATAATCGGCTCACGAATCTCGGGCTGCAGGTTTGGCGCAGCAATTGGATGCGGTCGGATGGGTGTATACGACGGCCTTGCGGCGGTTGAGCTCTTCCATGACCGGCGCGAAATGCGGATGACCGAGCCATTTATCGCCGTAGCTCGTGATCATGCAGACGCCGTCGGCTTTGAGCGTATCGAACGAGTACGCAATCTCCTTCAAGGTTTCGTCGATCGAAGGCAGCGGCAGCGTCGCGAACAGCCCGAAGCGTCCGGGATGGTCCGCCATCAGCTTGGCACTATACTCGTTGCAGTCGCGCGCGATGCGAACGGCGTCGTCGTTGTTCAGGAAGGTGATGTTGGGCGTGGTGATCGAGCTGATCGAGATCGCGACGCCGGACCTGTCCATGTCCTCGAGCGATTTCTGCACCGACCAATTGTAGGTCGGCTGCTGGCCGGCGTTGGCACGGCGCAGGGCCTCGTTCCAGGTCGGCGGCGTGGGGTGATGATGCACGTCGGTGCGGTTGATGGCCCGGATCGGCGGCGATCCGCGGGCGCTCGGCCCACCCACCCCTCATGGTCAAGAGGCCAACCACCCGCCTTCCGCAGGTTGCGCCAACTCACTACCATTGGCCCAAGCCGCAGGGCACCGAAGCGGCATCTGGGGAGGACGCCATGAAACGTCGCATTGCATTGCTTGCCGTCATCGGCGCGTGCGCGCTGGTGCCGAATGCTGCTGCTCAAGCCCAACAAGCGAAAGCCGACGCCATACCGCGCTTCCAGGCGGAGCCGTTCTGGCCGAAGCCGCTGCCCGGAAACATGATCCTCGGTCAGGTTTCCGGGATCGCGGTCGACCGCCAGGACAACATCTGGATCATCCACCGGCCGGCATCCCTGCTCGACGACGAGAAGGGCGCACAGAAGAATCCGCCCGAGACCAAATGCTGCACCGCTGCGCCGCCAGTGCTCAAGTTCGACGCCGACGGCAACCTGCTGGCGTCCTGGGGCGGCCGCGGGCCCGGCCATGGCTGGGTGAAGAACGAGCACGGCCTCCACGTCGACCGCGACGGCAACGTCTGGGTCGGCGGCAACAACGAGGGCGACCAGATCCTGCAATTCGCGCCGGACGGAAAATTCATCCAGCAGGTCGGCAAGGACGACGGCACCAAGGGCTCGATGTCCACGACGCGGCTCGGCCGCCCCGCTCACATGGTCACCGACGACACCGCCAACGAAATCTATGTCGCCGACGGCTACGGCAACCGACGCATCATCGTGTTCGATTCCAAGACCGGCGCCTACAAGCGCCACTGGGGCGCGGCCGGCACCCGGACGCCGCATGACGACAAGCTGCCGGCCTATACGCCGGCCGCGGCGTCGCAGTCGAGCTTCAACAATCCGGTGCACTGCGTGCGGCTGTCGAACGACGGCATGGTCTATGTCTGCGACCGCACCCACAACCGCATCCAGGTGTTCCGCAAGGACGGCAGCTTCGTGAAGGAGTTCAAGGTCGAGCCGCAGACGCTGCAGAACGGCGCGGTGTGGGATCTGGTGCTGTCGGAAGACCCGCAACAGCGGTTCATCTTCATGGCGGACGGCGCCAACGGCCAGATCGTCACGCTCGTCCGCGACGACGGCAAGGTCCTCACGCAATGGGGCCGCCACGGCCGCCAGCCCGGCCAGTTCAAATGGGTGCACAACATCGCCATCGACTCGAAGGGCAACCTCTACACCGCGGAGGTCGGCTTCGGGCGGCGGGCGCAGAAATTCCGGAGGATGGAGTGACGATGAAAGCAGTACTGGCGGCCGCGCTCTCGCTCACGCTGGCATCGTGCGCGGCCGGTGTATCCGGCCCCAAGGGCAACGACACCGGCGGCATCATTCCCTGGTCGCCGGGCAACGAGCGCGCGGCGCGCCATATCGCGCAGGACAATTGCGGGGCCTATGGCAAGGTCGCGATCATCACCAGCGTGCGCCGCGGTTACGGCGAATACATCGGCTACACCTGCCGACGGCCGCGCCGGTAAGCCTCTAGCCCGAATAATTCATGACGGCAGGTTATTTTGAGTGACGGATGTAGCGGGAAGCCGCGATTCACCGCATGATTCTGGTGCTGAAGCCTGATCAAACAGCGATCGAGGAGCGCCACACCCGTCATGCAGCAGGATAATCTTCTAC
>CAMDFO010000078.1 GCA_945897515.1 Rhodoplanes serenus
GATCGTGCCGTTGGCGCCGATCGTGCAATCGCTGCCGATACGGACCCTGGCGCCGATCACCGCGTTGGCGCCGATCGAGGTTCGAGCGCCGATCTCGGCCAGCGGGCCGATTACCGCACCCGGATCGACCGTGACGCCGTCCGCCAGCCGCGCCGAGGGATCGACGACCGATCCCGGCGCGACATTCGTGGTTTCCATGGGCGATGTCGGGCGCAACGCGCCGGCGTAGATCTGCCGCGCGACGGTGATGAAGGCGTCGTACGGCTTGCGCGCGCGCAGCACGGTGAGAGTGCTGGGCGCCTGACGTTCGAAGCGCTCGGTGGTGAGGACGGCGCCCGCTTGTGTCGAGGCCAGCGCCTTGGCGAATTTGGTGCCGTCGAGAAAGGTGAGGTCCGCCGGGCCGGCCTGGTCGATCGGCGCGATGTTGGTGATGAGCAGCGAAAGGTTGGCGCCGTCGCGTGGCTCCGCCCCAGTCAGTGACGCGATCTCGGCTACCGTCAAGCCCGGCAGCCGGTCAAAAAATCGCGCCTCGACCATGGGTACCCTCCGACTCGGTATTCTAACAGGACGCGACCGGGTCGAGTGCTGAATATGCAGCCGTAAGGGCAGCCGGTCTGCCCACCGGCTGGTTCACGCGCTCGACCGCACGGGACTCGTCGTCAGGCAATGATGTCCGGCGTTAGCTGATCTTCGACCTGGATGATACGGTCGCGCAGCACCAGCTTGCGCTTCTTCAGCCGTTGCACCTGCAAAAGGTCGGAACCGGGCGCATTGTGCAGCGCCTCGATCGCGGCATCGAGATCGCGATGCTCCTGCCGCAGGCGGGCAAGTTGCGCCTTCAGCTCGCGTTCGTCCTCGTCCTTCATTGCCGCCGCACTGGGGCCCTCGGGGGCCGTACTCGGGGATTTTACCACCACCGGCGCAAAACCCCGAATCAGTACAAAATCTTGAATACTCATGACTTTACGGCTCGTGTCGGGTCGAACCACCGCCGGCAGGAAAGCGTCGGGTGCCAGCGCAGTCCCATACAGGTAGGACATTATCCTCCTGCGGCAAGGGCGGTTCAAGCGGGTCAACGGACGGTTCAGTATAGCGGGGATTTGCTGCGCCGCACATAGGCCGGCCATCGACTTGCGACGGTCCTCGTGGCACCTTGTTGGCGTTTGGGGTGTTATCTGAGTCTACGAGGAGCCATCCCATATGACCATCCAAGCGCATCTTGCGGAACTTCAAAGGCGTCATCAGGCCCTTGAGCAAGAACTCGCCGAGGCCATGACGCATCCTTCGACCGACATGCTCAAGATTGCCGAGTTAAAGCGTCGCAAGTTGCTAGTGAAGGACGAGATCGTGCGTTTGCGGCACGACGTCAGTCCCAGCGTTCACTGAAGCTCGATCTTCACCGATCATAGTGCGGCTGGCCGCCGGCTCCCGGATAAAGGGGGCCGGCGGTGCCATTTTTCGCCTCGCTTATTTTGTGCAGCCAACTTGCGATTGGCAGTCGCACCACCGACAATCGTGCCTGCTGGACGGCATTAATGCCCGATGCGCGGGGAGGAAGCTTTGAACATCAAGCACAGCATGGTGGCGATGGCGTTGGCGGCGATCGCTGCGCTCGGCATGGCGCAACCGATCCAGGCGCAGGATTATCCCACGCGCACGATCTCGCTGGTGGTGCCCTATCCGCCTGGCGGTGGCGTCGACGTACTGGCGCGCGTGGTTGCCGACAAGCTTTCGGGAGTTCTCGGCCAGCAGGTGATCGTGGACAATCGTCCAGGCGGCTCCGGTCTGGTCGGCACGCGCTCCGTGATCAGGTCTGCGCCCGACGGCTACACGCTGTTCCTTGGCCACACCGGCTCGATCTCGATCAATCCGACGCTCTACGCCAACGCCAATTTCGATCCGCGCAAGGACTTTACGGCCATCGGCCTGGTCGCCTCGATGCCGGTTGCACTGCTGGCGCATCCGTCGTTCCCGGCCAAGTCCATGGCCGAGGTGGTAGCGCTCGCCAAGAAAGAAGGCGGCAAGCTCAACATCGGCACCTCGGCGGTCGGCACCGGCGGCTACATGACCGCCGAGTTGTTCAAGTCGATTACCGGCGTTCAGGCGACCATCATTCCCTACAAGGGCACGGCGCAGCTGATGAACGATCTGCTCGGCGGCCATGTGCCGGTGGCGTTCGGCGTGCTGCCGCCGGCGCTCGGCAATCTTGCGTCCGGGACGCTGCGTGGCATCGCGATGATCGACGGACGGCGCTTCAGCATGCTGCCGAACATTCCGACCTCGGCTGAATCCGGCCTGCCGGGCTTCGAGTCCTCGTTGCACTACGGCGTGCTCGGCCCGGCCGGCATGCCTCGCCCGCTGGTCGACAAGCTCAACGCGGCGCTTCGCGCGGTGGTCAACACCGACGAGGTGAAGAAGCGCATCAATAATGAAGGCGGCGACCCGCTGACCTCGACGCCCGAGGAATATGCCCGCGATGTCGATATCGAAGCCACCAAGTGGGGCACGCTGATCAAAAAGCTCGGTTTGAAGGTGGAGTGATGCCGCGCCCGATGTCGCTCACGATCGCGCTGCTTTGCGCAGCGCTTATTGGCGGTCTTGCGCAACCGGCGGCGGCGCAGGATTACCCGACCCGTTCGATCACGCTGGTCGTGCCGTTCCCGGCTGGTGGCGGCAACGATGCACTGGCCCGCATCGTCGCCGAGAAGATGAGCAGATCGCTCGGCCAGCAGGTTGTGGTCGAGAACCGTGGCGGCGCCGGCGGCACCATCGCGACCCGCGCGGTCGCGAAAAGCGCGCCCGACGGCTATACGCTTGTGCTGAGCTATACCGGCACATTCGCGATCAATCCGACGCTCTATCCCAACGCCGGCTACGATCCGCGCAAGGATTTTGCGCCGATTGGCCCGATCGCGTCGCTGCCGAGCATTCTGGTGGTGCATCCGTCCGTTCCGGTTCGCTCCACCACGGAGTTGATCTCTTACGCCAGGGCCAACCCGGGCAAGGTCAACTACGGCTTCGTTCCCGGGACCGTCGGACATATCTCGACGGAGATGTTCGCGCGCACCGCGGGCATTACGCTCACCAACGTCCCCTACAAGGGCAACGGCAACGCCATCGCGGACCTTCTCGGGGGCCACGTTCAGATGATGTTCCTCTCGGTCCTGCCGGTGACCGGCAATGTGCGTGGCGGCGCGCTACGGGGCCTTGCGGTGACGAGCGCGGCGCGCTCGCGGCTGGTTCCCGACGTGCCGACGATCTCGGAAGCCGGGCTGCCCGGCTTTTCGGCGGACATCTATTACGGACTGGCGGCGCCCGCCGGTACGCCGCGCGCGATCGTCGAACGATTGAATCGCGATTTGCGCGCGGCAGTCGCCGCGGACGACGCCAACCAGAAGTTGGTGAGCCAGGGCGCCGTGCCGCTGTCGAGCACGCCGGAAGAATATGTGGCTGACATCGATGCCGATGAGAAGAAGTGGTCGGCGCTGGTGAAAAGTCTCAACCTGAAATTCGAGTAACGCTCATGCCGTCATGGAATGTATCGGTCGCGCTTGCCGTCGCAATGGCGTTCGGCTGCATTGCCGGCGAAGCGCGCGCACAAGCGCAGAACTATCCCACCAAGCCGATCACCATGATCGTGCCGTTCCCGGCCGGCGGCGGGGTCGACGTGATCGGTCGCATCGTCGCGGAGAAATTGTCCGCCGCGCTCGGCCAGCAGGTGGTGGTCGACAACCGCGGCGGCGCGGCCGGCGTGATCGGTACGCGTGTCGCGAAGGCCGCCGCGCCCGACGGTTACACCCTGGTGATGGCGACCTCGGGATCGATCGCGATCAATCCCAACCTCTACGTCAATCCCGGCTATCAGCCGCTCAAGGATCTGGCGCCGATCGGATTGATCTCGTCGACGCCGATCGTTCTGATGGCGCACCCGACCTCGCCGCAGCAGTCCCTCAAGGACGTGATCGCGGCGGCCAAGGCCGAACCCGGCAAGCTCAACATCGGCACGCCGCCGCCCGGCACCAGCGCAAACCTCGGGGCCGAACTGCTCAAGGCGACGGCGGGGATCGATTTCACCATCGTGACCTATCGCGGCACCGGACCGCTCACCACTGACGTACTCGGTGGCCACGTCAAGCTGGCGCTGAACGTGCTCGCGCCGGCGATGGCGCATCTGAAGTCCGGCGGGCTGAAAGCGCTGGCGGTGCTCGGGCCGAAACGTTCCAGCTTGCTGCCCGACGTTCCGACCTCGGCGGAGGCCGGCTTGCCAGGCTACGAAGCCGGACTGAACTACGGTCTGCTGGCGCCAGCCGGTACGCCGCGTCCGATCATCGAAAAGCTCAACGCGGCGCTGCGCACGCTGGTCAACACGCCGGAGGTGCAGGCGCGCATTGCCGCCGACGGCGGCGATCCGATGCCGTCGACGCCGGAGGAATACGCCGCCGACATCGCCAGCGAAGACAAGAAGTGGGGCGCGCTGATCAGGAAGCTGGGCTTGAAAGTGGAATGACTGCGGGCGTTGGAGGAAACATGAGAAACGCTATCAAGACAGCTTGCGCATTGCTGGCAATGGCGCTGTCGATAAGCGCGTCTGCCGCCGCGCAGGACTATCCCAATCGTCCAGTCACCATGATCGTGCCGTTCCCGCCCGGCGGCGGCAACGATACGCTGGCGCGCATCGTCGCGGCCAAGCTCTCGGCCGCGCTCGGCCAGCAGGTGGTTGTCGACAATCGTGGCGGCGCCAACGGGGTGATCGCTATGCGCGCCGTGGCCCGCGCCGCTCCCGATGGCTACACGCTGGTGTTCGCCAATTCGAGCTCGACCTCGATCAATCGCGCGCTTTACGCCGACGCCGGATACGACACGCTCAAGGACTTCGCGCCGATCGGGATGTTCGCGTCCGCCAGTATCGGCATCATCGCGAACCCGGCATTCCCGCCGAACAATGTCGCCGAATTCGTCGCTTACGCGAAAGCCAACCCCGGCAAGCTCAACATCGGCACCTCGCCGCCCGGCAGCGGCTCGCATCTGTCGGCGGAGTTGTTCAAGGCCCGCACCGGCATTCAGGTCACCTACGTTCCCTATCGCGGTGCGGCGGCGCTCAACAACGACCTTATCGGCGGTCATATCCCGCTGGTGTTCAGCGTGGTGCCGGCTTCGCTCGGAGCGATCCGCGCGGGTCAACTCAAGGTGCTGGCGATGACGGCCACCGAGCGCATCCCCGTTCTGCCGGACGTGCCGATCGTTGCCGAAACCATTCCCGGTTTCGAGGCCGTGCTGCGCTATGGACTGCTTGCACCGGCCGGTACGCCCAAGCCGATCGTCGACCGGCTGAACAGGGAGTTGAGGGCGCTCGCCAGCTCCGACGAGGTGAAGACCCGGATCGCGCGCGAAGCCGGCTCGGCGTTGACCTCGACGCCGGAGCAATACGCCGCCGAGATCGTGCGCGAGGACGGCATCTGGATGCCGCTGATCCGCGGTCTGAACATCAAGGTGGAGTGACGGATTTTTATCCGTCTGCGATTTTTATCGAGCTCTTTGGGCGGGCCTCCAGGCGGCCTGCGTGCGGGTGGACTGCATCCATCGCTGGTACCTACCCCGGCCTAAGCCACAACCCATGGGGCCGGTTTGCGTGGTTTCCCCGGACTTCCTGCGGCCAGCCGTTAACCATCTATATCACCGAAATCATTCCATTAATTGCTATGGAACCTTGCGCGCGCGTACCTCAAGTTGTAGCATTTTACCGCTGCGGACCTGAAATGATCGCATAGCGATCTTGGACCCATGAGGAGGTGTGTATGTTGCGTGCGTTGAAGAGTGCGTTGGTCGCCGCTGCTGCGGTCGCCACGCTCAGCCTTGCCGCTCCTGTTCCCGCTAGCGCTGCCAGCCTGGACAACGAGGGCACCATCGAGAACGGAACCGCCGTGAATGGCTATTACCGGAACGGTTACTACCGGAATGGCTACTATCGGAACGGCTACTACCGGAACGGCTATTAACGGAACGGCTACTACCGGAATGGCTATTACCGGAACGGCTACTACAGGAACGGTGTTGCGCAGGCCGACCAGGCGCTGAACGCCCAGGTCGTCAGCATCGAGTTCCCGTCCGCGAAGTGATGGGCTGATCGCCAACGATGGGGCGGCTGGTCTGGGATCGGCCGCCCCCACACACCCAAAACCAGGCGAATGCGGGCCGGCGGATGCCTGTGATCATGCACCGTCCTTGGCCAGACCGCGCATCGCCCTGAAGTCGAGTTCGGATGCCGGCCCTGATGCGTCCGCTCTTCTATCTCGCCGCGCTGCTGCTGCTTGCTCGCCCGGCCGATGCGGCGGGCCTGAAGTCGGTTGAGGTCGAGGGCACCGCCTTCAAGGTCACGCTGACCGACGGCCGCGTTTTGCATTCGCCCGAGCTCGTCGGCGCGACGCTCACCATCAAGACCAGCGGCCCGACCATGCGAGTCCGGATCGATGCGGTCGAGCGCGATCCCGATGCGGCGGAACCGGTCTGGCTGCACACGCTTTCAACGCAAGGGCCGGGCGGCACGTGGGAGAATCTGTGCGCCGCCGGCCCCGACGGCCGCCGCCAGGCCTTTCCACTGGCGGGGCGCCCGCGAGCCGACGGCGCCATGGAGCCGGCCGAGCCGGGCATCTTCGAACTGGTCTGCACTTCGGGTGGGCGCGGCAAGTGCGTGCGCTTCGGCTATCGGCTGTGGACCGACGCCGCCACTCGCAACATGTTTAACGCCTGCGTGCGCATGCTGCGCGCGGACTATTGCGGCGACGGCGTCAGCACGACGCGCGACGGCACGTTGATCGACATCTACGACGACCGCGGCATTCAGAAGCCGGCGAGCGCGGCCATCGACTTCGAGGCCGGCTGGACGGCGGACGGCGCGGTGTGCGTGCGCCACGTTCGCGTCAGGGACAACATCTCGCCGAAGAAGCTGATCGCGGCCTGCCCGCGTCTCAAGGACCGCATCGGCGAAATGTGCACCGAAGAGAAGGCGCGTTCGCTTGGTGCGCAGATTTTCAATCGCTCCAAACCTTAAAAAATCGCCGGGATTAACCACGTGCGATAACTACACGCGTGAAGATATTCTCGCGCAACATTCCCTTCCAAGTTCAAATTCGATACCCCAGACCCATCGCGTGGGATGGGGATCTGCATGCTCACCAGACGAGGCTTTATAGCCGGTGGCGCTTCGGCCGTTACGCTGCTCGGCAGCAGCCGGATCGGCGTCGCGCAAGGTCCGGTCGCGACGCGGCGCTCCATCCGCACCATGCAGAACGACGATCCGGATCTCGAGGCGTACCGCCGCGCGGTGGCGGCGATGAAGGCGCTGCCGATTACCGATCATCGGAACTGGTATCGCTTCGCCGAAATTCACATGAACTACTGCCCGCATGCCAACTGGTATTTCCTGCCGTGGCACCGCGCCTACCTCGTCGCGTTTGAGCGGCTGTGCCGGGAGTTTTCGGGCAAGCCCGATTTCGCGCTGCCCTACTGGGACTGGACGATCGACCGGCAACTCCCGGCGGCGTTCCGGGGCGATCCCAAGACCAATCCGCTTGCTCACGCCCGCCCGGGTTTCCCGACGAACCAGTCGCTCCCCAACGACATGGTCGGGCCGGCGGTCATGTCCCGCATTCTGAACAGCCCGGACTTCGAGGCGTTCGGCAGTTCGCGCCCGCGCGGCCAGAGCAGCTACGGCCCGAACTGGCAGCGCGTCGAAGGCGCCAAGACCGAATTCGAATTCAACGCGCATGACGGCGTGCATTCGACGCTGGGTGGCGATATGGGAACCACCGAACGCGCAGCGCGCGATCCGATCTTCTACCTGCATCACGCCAACGTCGACCGCATCTGGAGCGAATGGAATCGTCGCGGCAATTCGAACAGCTCCGCGGTCAACTGGCTCAACCAGCCCTTCCACCGGAATTTCCGCAACCACGACGGGTCGCTGTGGCACACCGGCGTGGGCGACCTGACCTCGACGGCTGCGCTCGGCTATCAATACGAAGGCGAGGGTCCGTTCGCGGCCGAGGTGAATTCCGAAGCCGCGGGCGACAATCAACTGGTCACGCACCTGGACGCCTATCGCCGGCTGAGCGGGGCTCTGCCGAATTCCATGCGGGCGCTCAGCAGGATCGAACTGCCGTCCGGCGGCGCGTTGCAAATGGCTGCGGTTTCAAACGAACAGGCGGCGTCGCGCGAACGCCCGGTCGGCGTTACGGTGTCGCTGGGCCGGCCGCTGTCCGAGCTCATCCGGCCGGCTCCGAGTGCGGCCGGTGAGCCGTCAAGCTCGGCGGCGCCGCGTGTGCGGCAATGCATCTGGGCAATCATTCGCGACATCGACGCGCCGACCGATCTGACCACGCGCGTCCGGGTGTTCTGCAACCGCGACGGCCTCTCGCCGGCCACCCAGTTGAGCGACGAGCATTATGTGACGAGCCTCAGCTTTTTCGGCATCGGTCACAGCCATCAGAGTCCCAGCAACGCGTCAGCGCACAGCCATCACGGCCACGGGGCCAAGCGCAGCGCCCCGGTCTGCGTCGACCTGACGCCATGCCTTTCCAGGATCCGCGACCGATCGCAATTCCGCGACGACAAGATCGTGGTTCAGTTCATGCCGGTGTGTCAAAACGGCACCCCCGGAAGCGTCGTACGGCCCCGCCGCGTGGAAGTTGTCGTCATTTAGCCGGCGATACAGCTTGGATAAACATATGTCGACATCGATCTGGAAGCTGACGCTGGGCAGCGGGTTGCGAGCGGGCTGCCTTGCGGCGGCGGTGTGCAGCATGGCCGCGCTGTGGTCGGCGCAGGCGCAGCAACAGGAGACCGCAACCTCGAAGGCGCCGGCTCGCATCTCGGTCGTGATTCCGCCGGCAATCGGCGGGCAGGTGGTGACGCTCGACCTGGTCATCACCGGCTTTAAGAAGCCCGAGAACGGCAATATCGGCGGCGTGGTTGCGCTCAAGCGTTTGGGGGATGCCAGGACCGTTGAAGTCGGCCGGTTTTCAATCTTCCCCCCCGAGTCGTTCACCGCGACCAGCGCCGAGCAGGGCAAACGCTTCCAGTTCAACGTAACGGCCGCCTGGAAAGAGCTTGGTCTCTCTGGAGAGCCGCCGGCGGAGGTCGAAGTCGAAGTCGCGCTCGTCGATCGCTCCAATGGCAAGGTTGCCGCCGGCGCGAAGCTGACCGTCGGCGAGGCGCAGATCGCGGCGCGTTAGGGCGACCCAAACTCGACGAAGCAGACGCTAAGGTCTGATCGCCTTCTTCGCGCGTTCGATGATGTCCTTGGGCGTAGCGTAGAGCTTGGCGATCACCTCCTGCACCTTGGCGCCTGACAGCGCGTCGATATCGACGCGGGACTTCTCGGCGTCGCTCAGAAAAGTCTGGTCGGCCATTGTCTTGTCGAACGCCGTACGCAGGATTTCGATCTGCGCAGGCGGCGTGCCGGGCGGCGCGATATAGGAGCGGTGGAACACGGTCTGGCTGATGATCAGCTCCACCACCTTGCGGTCGTCCGGATTGTTCACGAACTGAAAGATGTGCGGTACGCCCATCTTGGTCAGCTCGGCGTTCGGCTCCAGGCTGACCTGCACCAGAATGTTGAGCTTGTTGTCGCGCAGCCAATCCGGCTTCTGGCCCTTCAAGCTGGCCCAGTCCCAGCCGCACAGGCCGTCGATCTCGCCGCGCTCCACCGCGAGCGCCATATCGGGCGTGCCGCGATAGCCGGACACGATGTCGTAGATCGCGCCGGAGGTGTGCTTGTGCAGGTAGCCGTATTCGTAGGTCGAGTCGTTCGGAGCGCTGCCGCCGAATTTGGCCTTGATCTTTCGCGTATCGTCGAAGGTGGCGATCTTGGAGCCTTTCAGCGTCACGCAGACCCGCGTGCCGCTGTTGGCGGTGCCGACATAGTTCACCTTGTTCGGGTCCCAGATTGCCTCGGTGCGCGGATCAAGCAGCGGGCCCATGATCGCGCCCGGCATGATGCCGGCGATCACGGTCCCGTCCTTGGGCGCTATCGCGCTGACGAATTGGGCGGCCTTGGCGCTGCCTGCGCCCGGCATGTTTTTGACGATGATGGTGGGATTGCCGGGGATGTGCCGGCCGAGGTGCCGTCCGACCACGCGCGCGTAGATGTCGTAGCCGCCGCCGGGGGGCGCGCCGACCAGAAGGTCGATGGTCTTGCCGGCGAAGTGGTCCTGGGCGGGCGCGGGCGTGGCGCACAAAGCGGCGGCGACCGCCAGGGCAGCGGCGCGCGGCTTTCGGGGCATAAACGGCATCGGGACCTCCCATCGGCAGCTTTTTTCAATTTCGAAAAGGCTAGGTCATCCCCCGGCCGCGGACAATGGGCGAATGGCCGCCATCATTATGCCATTCATCGCACGGCTGAATCGGCCCCGACTTGTTGCGTTGACGCTGAGGCGAGGGGGCCGTATTTTGCGATTCTCACTCCACGCGTGCGAGGTGATCATGAGGCTGCGTCCGACGCATCTTTGTCTCGCGATTTTCGCTTCCGCGGCGCTTTTCGTGCCGCCGGCGGCGCATGCCTTTACGTTCGAAAATGGCAGGGGCAAGAGCGACGCCACCCCGCAATTCGACATCGAGGAGCAGGCCCGGAACTTTCGGACCCGCGACCTCGGCGCTGCCTTCAGCGACGGCAAGCGCGACATCGAAACGCCGTTCGGCAAGGGGACCTTGCAGTTCGGCGTCCAGCAGAACAACAGCCTGTTCGGCTCGGGCTTCCGCTCCCAGGAGGATCGCCGCCACATGGACCGCATGCTGGCGCCTCCGGGACTGCAGCACAATTACGACCGGTAAATTTGAGCGGCTATTGTGGGCGCAAGCGGCGTAACCTTCACGCGCTCTTCGCCATCTCTCTCAATTTGAATTTCTGAATCTTCCCCGTGCTGGTCTTCGGCAGCTCCGTGAACACGACGTGACGCGGCACCTTGTAGCCCGCAAGATTCTCCCGGCACCATGCCATCAGGTCGTCCGCCGTCGCGCTCTGTCCGGGCTTGAGCTCGACGAACGCGCATGGCGTCTCGCCCCACTTCTCGTTCGGCTTGGCCACCACCGCGGCGGCCTGCACCGCCGGATGCTTGTAGAGCGCGTCTTCCACCTCGATCGACGAGATGTTCTCGCCGCCCGAGATGATGATGTCCTTGGAGCGGTCCTTGAGCTGGATGTAGCCGTCCGGATAGCGCACGCCGAGATCGCCGGAATGAAACCAGCCGCCGGCGAACGCCGCATCGGTGGATTTCTTGTTCTTGAGATAACCTTTCATCACCACGTTGCCGCGAAACATCACCTCGCCGAGCGTCTCGCCATCGCGCGGCACCGGTTGCATGGTCTCCGAATCGAGCACGTCGAGCGCTTCAAGCATGTGATAGCGCACGCCCTGGCGTGATTTTTTCGCGGCCTGCTCGGCCAGCGGGAGCGCATCCCATTCCGTATGCCAATCGTTCACCACGGCAGGTCCGTACACTTCGGTCAGCCCATAGACGTGCGTGACGTTGAATCCCGCGGCCTTCATCGCCGCGAGCACCGCCTCGGGCGGCGGCGCGGCGGCGGTCGCGAACTGCACCGCATGCGGCAGCGGCTTCTTCTCATCGGCCGGGGCGTTGAGCAGTGTCGACATCACGATCGGCGCGCCGCACAAGTGCGTAACCTTGTGGGCGGCGATGGCGTCGTACATCGCCTTGGCGCGCACCCAGCGCAGACACACATGAGTGCCGGCAACGACCGACAGCGTCCAAGGAAAGCACCAGCCGTTGCAATGGAACATCGGCAGCGTCCAGAGATAAACCGGATGCTGGCCCATGCCGCAGGTGATGACGTTGTTGACCGCGAGCAGATGCGCGCCGCGGTGGTGATAGACCACGCCCTTGGGGTCACCAGTGGTGCCCGACGTGTAGTTGAGCGCGATGGCATCCCATTCGTCGCCCGGCAAAGCCCACGCGAAATCCGCGTCGCCCGAGGCGACGAAACCCTCGTATTCGATCGCACCCAGCCGGTCGCCCGGCCCGGAATATTCCGGATCGTCGTAGTCGATCACCAGCGGCTTCACCTTGACGAGCGCGAGCGCGTCCTTCACCACCTTGGAGAATTCGCGGTCCGCGATGAGAACCTTGGCCTCGCCGTGGTCGAGCTGGAACGCGATCACGGCGGCGTCGAGCCGGGTGTTCATGGTGTTGAGCACCGCACCGGCCATCGGCACGCCGTAGTGGCATTCCAGCATGGCGGGTGTGTTGGCCAGCACCGCCGAAACGGTGTCGCCGCGCTTGATGCCGCGTTTTGCCAACGCCGAGGCCAGCCGCCGCGAGCGTGCATAGAAATCGGCATAGCTGCGGCGCAGCGCGCCGTGCACGATTGCGGTGTGCTGAGGGAATACCGACGCGGCTCGTTCAAGCAGGGTGAGCGGTGTCAGCGGCTGGAAATTCGCAGGGTTCCGGTCGAGACCGGTGTCGTAGGGCGTGGTCATGGCGGCAAGCTTACCATCCGGCTTCGCCGCCGCCAGCGGTGCACGCTGAGCGGAAACCGCTTTCACGGCGGGCGTTATGCGCCAGCCGTACCGGCTAGGACTCGCCAAGCTGCAAGTTGCGTTCGCTGAGATACGCAGAACCGGCGAAGTAGCGGCAGACGCCTTCCTCGGTCGCGACAAGTGGTGACGTTCCGGATGGGCCGTGGCTGTGGTTTGATCCCTGTTATGATCCGGATCAGCGAGACGTCGCGGCTCGGCCGCATGCTGTTGGCCTCGGGTGCCGCCGTCGTGGCGCTCACGCTCGCAGTTCAGCTCTATCTCGTGCTCGACGTGGTGGCAGGCCTCGGAAAATCGCCCGTGTTCGCCGTCATGGTATTTCTAAGTTTCTTCACCATCCTCACCAATATCTGGTTCCTAGCGTCCTTGCTGTCGTCGGTTCTCCGGCCGGATCGACAGAATTGGCTTGCGCGCCCCCGCGTGAAAGCGGCGCTGGTGGTTTCGCTCGCGCATGTCGGATGGATCTATGCGCTGGTGTTCCGCGGCCACTTCTGGAATCCGACCGGCGTGCAGTGGGTTGTCGACGGCGTCCTGCATTACGCCACGCCGCTCATGATGCTGGCGTATTGGGTCTGGTTTGTGCCCAAAGGGCATCTGCGCTGGCGCGACGTGCTGATCTGGGCGCTCTATCCGCTGACGTATTTCGTGCTGAGCCAGGGCATCAGCGGCGTGACGGGCTACTATCCGTATCCGTTTCTGGATGCCGGCAAACTGGGCACCGCGTCGATCGTCGCCATCGGCTTCGGACTGGGCGCTGGATTTTGCGCGCTCGGAGTGGCGCTGGTGGCTGCGGACCGCCGGCTGCGCCGCACGCCCTATCGCCTCCTGCGCTGACGGCTATTTCAGCGCAGGAATACGTCAACCACGCCCTGCCGGGTCAGTTCGAGCCCGAGCAGCAGTACGATGATATTGGTGAGCTTGTAGAACAGCGCCTCCGGCGTGACCTTCACCAGCCAGATGCCGAGAAAGTTGCTGGCGATCGCCAGCGGAATGAGCGCGGCCGAAGTTGCAAGCCCCGCGGTGGAGAACTGGCTGAGCCCGAAATAGGGTGCGACCTTCATCATGTTGACCAATCCGAAGAACCAGCAGGTGGTCCCGACGTAGAGCAGCTTCTCCAGCCGTTGCGGCAGTACGAATGCGTAGTACGGCGGACCGCCGATCTGGATCAGCGTCGAAGTGAAGGCGGCGAGCCCGCCCCAGACCACGCCGAGCGGGGCGCTCGGCCGCGGCAGCTTGTCGAGCGGACGCCCGCGCGTCAGGAAGGCATAGAGCGCAAAGCCGAGCGCGATCAGCCCGACCAGCAGCCGGATTCCGCCGTCCGACACGTGAGCGGCGAGCAGCCACGCGGCCCCGACACCCACCGCGGCACCCGGGATCAGCACCTTCAAGTTCCACGGGTCCCAGTTGCGCCGGTAGATCCAGCACGACAGCACGTCCTGCAGCAGGATGATCGGCAGCAGGATCGCAGCCGCCTGCAACGGCGGCAGCATCAGCGCGAGCAGCGGCGTCGACACCATGCCGATGCCGGAGAAGCCGCCCTTGGAGATGCCAAGCATCACCACCGCCGGAACGGCGAACACATAGAACAGCGGGTCGGTGATGATGGTCATGAATTTTTTCGGGAAGGGTGGCTGGCGACGGGCGACGGGATCAAATAGCAGAATGTCACACCGCGCCACCCGATTTCCCGCATGCCTGCTGGTCTCATGACGTGACGTTCCCACATCGTCATGGCCGGGCTTGTCCCGGCCATCCACGCCTTGCTCCGCCCGACCAAAGACGTGGAAGCCCGGCACAAGGCCGGGCATGACGTGGAAAGATGTGAGCGGACGGAAGAAACTCTACGGCCACCACAACTCCATCACCGAGCTGCGGATCAGTTCGACCGCGATCAGGAACATCAGCACATAGGCGATACGGAAGAACATCTCCGGTGAGGTGCGCCTCACCCCCCAGATGCCGGCGTAGTTCGCGAGCAGCGCCGCCGGCACCAGCGCGAGTCCCGCCACCAGATTGTCCCAGGTGAACAGGCCAAGCGTTCCGTAGCCTGGAATTTTGAACAGGTTGCTGACTGCGAACAGCAGCGTGACGGTGCCGACATAGGTCAGCTTGTCGAGCCGCTGCGGCAGCAGGTGGATCTGCCAGGCTGGTCCGCCGGCATTGGCGAGCAAGGTGGTGAAGCCGCCGATCGCTCCGAAGACGATGCCGGTCGCGGTGTTGGGATGTGGCGTGAACCGCGCGAACAGGCCACTGGTCCACTGCCGCACCACGAACAGCGCGGCGATCAGTCCCACCATCAGCCGGATGTGGGCGGCGGAAAGCGAAGCAGCGAGCAGCCACGCCACCGCCATGCCGACGACCATGCTCGGGATCATGACCTTCAGGTTCCACGCGCTCCAGTCGCGCCGGTAATTCCAGATCGTCAGCGCATCCTGGGCGATCGCCGTCGGCAGCAGGATGGCCGCCGCTTGCAGCGGATGGACGACCAGGGAGAGCAACGGCAGGCCCATCACGCCCAGGCCGAAGAAGCCGCCTTTCGACACGCCGAGCAGGCAGACCGCCAGAAGCGCGGCAGCCACGAACAACGGATCGGACAGAAGTTGCATGGAGCCTGGATTTGGGAGGAGGGGAACAGCGCGCTTGCAAAAGCGGCGCACTGGACCACAATTCATGACAAGAGTCAGCCGAGCCAGTCAGCCGGAGCCGCCATGGACGCCCGCACCAGCCGTTACCACGAGACCTACGCGCACTGGCAGCGCGATCCGGAAGCATTCTGGCGCGAGGCCGCGACCGAGATCGACTGGTTCGAGTCGCCGAAGACGATTTTCGATCCCAACGCCGGCGTGTACGGCCGGTGGTTTCCCGATGCGGTCTGCAACACCTGCTGGAACGCCGTCGATCGCCATGTGCAGGCGGGTCGCGCCCATCAGCCGGCGCTGATCTACGACTCGCCGGTCACCGGCACCAAGCAGACCATCAGCTACGTCGACCTGCAGACCAAGACACAGGTGATGGGCGGCATCCTGCGCAACTTCGGCGTCGGCAAGGGCGACCGCGTGTTGCTCTACATGCCGATGGTGCCGGAGGCGATCGTCGCCATGCTGGCCTGCGCGCGCATTGGCGCCGTGCATTCGGTGGTGTTCGGCGGTTTCGCGCCGAAGGAGTTGGCGACCCGCATCGACGACGCCAAGCCGAAGGTGATCCTGACCGCGAGCTGTGGCATCGAGACCGCGCGCGTCATCGCCTACAAGCCGCTGCTCGACGCCGCGATCGATCTTGCCTCGCACAAGCCGGACGCCTGCGTGATCCTGCAGCGTCCGCAATTGCAGGCCGATCTCGTTTCCGGGCGCGACCACGACTGGCAGACGCTGTGGGACGATGCGCTGGTTTGGGCGAAATCGGTCTACGACTGCGTGCCGGTGCTGGCGACCGATCCGCTCTATATCCTCTACACGTCGGGCACGACCGGCCGGCCGAAGGGCGTGGTGCGCGACAACGGCGGCCACATGGTCGCGCTGAAATGGTCGATGCAGAATCTCTACGGCGTGAAGCCGGGCGAGACTTGGTGGTGCGGCTCCGACATCGGCTGGGTGGTCGGGCATAGCTACATCGTCTATGCGCCGCTGTTTCACGGCGCGACCTCGATCCTGTACGAGGGCAAGCCGGTCGGCACACCGGATGCCGGCGCCTACTGGCGGGTGATCTCAGAGCACGGCGCGGTGGCGTTCTTCACGGCGCCCACCGCGTTCCGGGCGATCAAGAAGGAAGACCCGGAAGGCAAGCACTTCACCAAATACGACCTGTCGAAGTTCCGCACGCTGTTCCTGGCCGGCGAACGCGCCGATCCCGACACCATCCAATGGGCGGAGCGGCTGTTGAAGAAGCCGGTGATCGACCATTGGTGGCAGACCGAGACCGGCTGGTGCATCGCCGGCAATCCGGTAGGGCTCGGCCAGCTTCCGGTGAAGCATGGCTCGCCGACGGTGCCGATGCCGGGCTACGACATCCGCGTGGTCGACGACGCCAGCAAGGAGGTGCCGCGCGGCGCCATGGGCTCGCTGGTGGTGAAGCTGCCGCTACCGCCGTCGTGCCTGCCAACGCTGTGGAATGACGACGCGCGCATGACCGAGAGCTATCTCGCGGAGTTCCCGGGCTACTACAAGACTGCGGACGCCGGGTATCTCGACGAGGATGGCTACGTCTACGTCATGGGCCGTACCGACGATATCATCAACGTCGCGGGCCACCGGTTGAGCACCGGCGGCATGGAGGAGGTTTTGTCCGGGCACCAGGACGTCGCGGAATGCGCGGTGCTCGGCATCAAGGATTCGCTGAAGGGCGAGGTGCCGTGCGGCTTCATCGTGCTCAAGGCCGGCGTCAATCGCGCGCACGCCGAGATCGAACAGGAGTGCGTCGGGCTGGTGCGCGACAAGATCGGTCCGGTGGCGGCGTTCAAGCTTGCGATCACGGTCAACCGCCTGCCCAAGACGCGGTCCGGGAAAATCCTGCGCGGCACCATGAAGAAGATCGCCGACGGCGACGAATGGTCGATGCCGGCGACGATCGACGATCCGGCCGTGCTGGACGAGATCGGCAGCGCGCTCAAAAGCAAGGGCGTGGGAGCGTAGATCGGGAGAAGGGGACACGTCATGACTAATCCCTACGGTTTTCCGCAATACGTGATCGACCGCGTGATGGCCAAGCGCGGCCGGCTCAACGTGTTCGACCGCTTCGAGCCGAAGCGCACCGCGCTGCTGGTCGTCGACATGCAGAACTTCTATGTCGGCGAGATCGCCTCGGTGCTCGGCATCATCCCGAACATCAACCGGATCGCGAGCGAATTGCGGGCGAAGGGCGGCCGCGTGATGTGGGTCGGCATGACTGCGGGGCGCGACGGCACCAGCGACTGGGCGATCTATCACGATCATTTCTTCACCCCCGAGAAGGGAGCAAACCATCGCGATCAGCTCTCGCCCGGCCATCCCGGTCACGAGTTCCACAAGAATCTAGATATCCGCCCGGGCGACGACATCGTGCACAAGAACCGCTTCAGCCCGTTCATCCAGGGTGCATCCAATATCGAGGACGTGCTGCGTGCGCATGGCATCGACAGCCTGATCGTCACCGGCACCGCCACCAACATGTGCTGCGAATCCGCAGCGCGCGACGCCATGATGCGCGACTACAAGGTGGTGATGGTGTCCGACGCCAACGGCGCGCGCTACGACGAGGACCATCTCGCCGGGCTCACCTCGTTCTTCCAGAGCTTCGGCGACGTGCGCACCACCGACGAGGTGGTGGACGAGTTGCTGGCGCCGGCGAAGGCCAGCGCCGGCGGAATAGGAACGCGAATTCCGTCATGCCGGGACAAGCCCGGCATGACGTGGTTAGAGCGGGCTTGATGCACGGAGCGAGAGGTCTTACCGCTTCTCCCGCAACCCCATCCGCTCCAGCCGCGGCAGCACCTCGTCGCGAAAATACGGCAATTCGCCGAGATAATTGACAAACGACACCGCGATGCCGCGCACGCCGGCACGGCCGATGCCCGCAAGCTCGTCGGCCACCTTGTCGGGCGTTCCGACGAACGGATAGCCCCCGACCGCATTCGAAGCGAAATAGCGCCGCTTGGCCTCGTATTCGTCGGGCGGCAGCGTCTGCCGCGTCAGGTTGCGCAGCGCCATCAGTTTCTCGACCGAGCCCCAGTCGGCGTTGTCGATCAGCGCGTGGCGATAGTACTCGTCGGCCTCGGCTTGCGTCGGCCGGCAAATCACCTGGCCGATGGTAAAGACTTCGATGTCGCGGCCGAGTGCGCGGGCCTGGCTTTTCACCTCCTGCACCTTCTTCGCCGTGGCATCGAGCGAGGTGCGCGACGCCGAAGTGGCGGTGAAGAATGCATCGCAATTCCTCAACGCAAACGCCTGTCCGGTGCCCGACGATCCGGCATTCATGATGATCGGCCGCGTGCCGCCATGGGGTTTGGGCATGGCCCGCACCTTCGACAGGTGGAGAAATTCTCCGTCGAAATCGAAATCGCCCGCCTCGACCCAGGCGCCCTTCACCGCGTCGATCCACTCCTGCGCGAATTCGTAACGCTCCTCGTGGCCGCGCTGGGTCACGCCGAACATCTCGAATTCGCCCTCGTTCCAGCCGGCAACCAGATTGAGGCCGAAGCGGCCCTCGCCGATGTGGTCGGCGGTCACGAACTTCTTCGCCGCGATGATCGGATTGAACAGCGGCGCGTGCACCGTGCCGAACACTGTGATGTCTCGGGTGGCCGCCAGCAGTCCGGTGGCCCAGGTCACGGTTTCCAGCGTCTCGCCATTGTGGTCGGTTTCGCCGCCGTAGCCCTTCCAGCGGCCGATCGGCAGCATGAAGTCGATGCCGGCGTCGTCCGCCATGCGCGCCAGCGCGAGACAATCCGGCCAGCTTGCCGACCAGCGCTCGGGCACCAGCGTCGCCGAGCGGCCCGACGAGCAGTTCGCCCCGAACATGCCGATCTTGAGCGCGTTGCCGCTGTACATGGCAATTCGCTCGCGCATCGATCCGATGCGTGTCGGCACGGCGTTTTCACCCATATTCGGCGTCCCGATGTCGCTCTTGCTCGCGGGGGAACTACCATGCCCGTTCTGGAAACAACAATCGCTCAACGCACAGGTGCAATGCATGTGCAAACCGTTGCAAAAAGAAAACGCCGCCTTGCGGCGGCGTTTTTGACTGTCGTGATCTGACGCTTCAGTGCGCGGCGATCGCTTCCGGTTCGGCCGACGGCTTTTCCATCGCCGAGACCCGGTTGCGCACCGCCTTCTGCACCTTTTCGAAGGCGCGCACCTCGATCTGGCGCACGCGCTCGCGCGATACGCCGAACTCTTCGGCGAGCTCCTCCAGCGTGATCGGATCGTCCGCCAGCCGCCGCGCCTCAAAGATGCGGCGTTCGCGTTCGTTGAGCACGCCGAGCGCGTCCGACAGCGCCTTGCGGCGGTTGTCGAGCTCCTGATGCTCGGCCATCACGGTTTCCTGGCTGTCGCTGTGGTCGGCGAGCCAGTCCTGCCATTCCCCGGAATCGCCGTCGTCGCGGATCGGCGCGTTGAGAGACGTATCGCCGCCGAGCCGGCGGTTCATGTCGACAACGTCCTGCTCGGTGACGCCGAGCCGCTGCGCGATCAGCTTGACCTGATCGGGCCGCAGGTCGCCCTCCTGCAAGGCCGAGATCTTGCTCTTGGCCTTACGCAGGTTGAAGAACAGCTTCTTCTGGTTCGCAGTGGTGCCCATTTTCACGAGCGACCACGAGCGCAGGATGTATTCCTGGATCGACGCCTTGATCCACCACATCGCGTAGGTGGCCAGACGGAATCCCTTGTCCGGCTCGAAGCGCTTCACCGCCTGCATCAGGCCGACGTTGCCTTCCGAGATCACCTCGGAGATCGGCAGCCCATAGCCGCGGTAGCCCATGGCGATCTTCGCCACGAGGCGCAAATGGCTGGTGACGAGCCTATGCGCCGCGTCGCGGTCGCCATGCTCTTTCCAGCGCTTGGCCAGCATGAATTCTTCCTGCGGTTCCAACATCGGGAACCGCCGGATTTCTTCCAGGTATCGGGTAAGTCCGCCTTCGGCGGAGATAATCGGCATAGCCGCAGCTCGGGCCATAGTGCGCCCTCCATAGTGTTGCCCCCGTTTCCGGCGGGCGACCAGCCATCGCCGCTCCCCGAGCCGACGACGCCGATCTGTGTTGCGACCGCGAAGTGTTGATCGCAGTTGCAGCATACCGGACCGAATGGGGCGAAAGGAAGATGTGGCCCCTTCACACCAGCGTGACCCTCGACGCCCGTTGTCGCACCCAGCTAACCTTTTGCTGACAAAGCCTTTTTAAAGACTCCGGTGCGTCACGCCGCGGCAAGGACATGGCGTAAACGAGCAAGATCGGCCGGCAGTTCCGATTGGAACTCCAGCTTCGCTCCCGTGGTCGGATGCTCAATAGCCAGAAGATAGGCATGCAGGGCCTGTCTTCCAAGGGTGCCAAGCGCCTCGCGCCCTTCAGGGTTGAGTTGCCCGGCCTTGGTCTTGAAGCCGGTGGCGTAGGTCGCATCGCCGAGCAGGGGGTGGCCGGCATGGGCCAAATGCACCCGGATCTGATGGGTGCGGCCGGTCTCGAGCCGGCAGGCGATCATGCTCGCCACCGGTTTGCCGTCGAGGCCCTTGTAACGCTCCAGCACCTGCCAATGGGTGATGGCCTCGCGCCCGCCGACGCGCACCGCCATCTTGTCCCGGCTCTTGGGATGCCGATCGATCGGCGCATTGATGGTGCCCTTGGCGCGGGACGGCGTGCCCCAGGCGATCGCGAGATAGCCGCGTTGCAGAGGTCCGGTGCGGCCGTGGTCGGCGAATTGCGCCGAAAGCGCGTGGTGCGCGCGGTCGTTCTTGGCCACCACCATCAGGCCGGTGGTGTCCTTGTCGAGCCGGTGCACGATGCCGGGCCGCTTGACGCCGCCGATGCCGGACAGGGTGTCGCCGCAATGCGCGATCAGCGCGTTGACCAGCGTTCCGGTGGGATGCCCCCCCGCGGGGTGCACCACCAGCCCGGCCGGCTTGTCGATGACAATGATGTCGTCGTCCTCGAACACGATGTGGAGCGGAATGTCCTCGGCGCCGGGCTCGGCCGGCTCGGCCGGCGGCACGTCGACCGTCACCGTGTCGCCGGCGTTGACGCGATAGCCCGGATCAAGGATCGTGCGGGGCCCGATCGCAACCGCGCCGTCGAGAATCAAAGCTTTGAGGCGCGTGCGCGACAGCGGGGTGCCGGCGGCGAGCACGCGATCGAGGCGGTCGCCGGCCTGCGCGTCGGCGACGACGACGGTTTCCCTCACTGGATCACTCATGAGCAATCCTCATCCCGACGACGAGAAGCCGCTGGACCCTGAGCAGCAGAAGATCGTCGCCAAGGTGCGATGGCTGATGCTGATATCCGGATTTGCCACCATGCTGGGCATTGCTGTGGTCATTGGCGTCATCGGCTATCGCTTTTTCCGGACGGAGGGAAGCGTCGGGCCGTCCGAGGTCACCGCCATGCTGCCGAAGGGGGCAAAAATCGTTAACACCGCGGTCGCCGAGGACCGTGTCGTGGTGACGCTGGACGTCGCCGGGGCGATGGAAATCTGGACCTTCGATATCAAGACGTTGCGGGCCACCGGGCGGCTGCGGTTTGCCACCGAGCCGTGAGAGGGCGCGACCAGGGGCGGTGCTCCAAGCCCGCGCTTGCCTGACGGCGGACCCTGGTCTATTTCAATCGGGCCGCTGAACGCTCCCTTCGTCTAGCGGTTAGGACGCGGCCCTCTCAAGGCTGAAACGGGGGTTCGATTCCCCCAGGGAGCGCCAGAAGAAAAATCATTTAAAATCAGACGTTTGATGGGCTTTGTCTCCCGCGTCGGGGGTGGGCAATATTGCCGTTTGGGAAGGTTTTGGGGAATAGGTACTGTCAAATTCGGCGCCCCCTCTCGCGATTTCGGGGACGGTAATGGGGCTACCCCCATCCACCGCCCTCAATGAAATGGGGTTCCGCCCTGACGTGATCGAGCGCCAACTCGCCCACGAAGAGCAGAACGCGGTGCGCGCCGCCTATAACCGCGCCGAGTATCTCGGTGAACGGCGCGCGATGATGAACCACTGGGCCGACCACCTGGACGCATTGGCCGCCGGCAACGTGCTGCCCTTTAAGGCGAAGCACCCCGGCTGACAGCCAGATCGATAATGTCTGCCCCGCCTCGGTCCCGGTCGGATTGAGCCTCGTCCGGCACAAGGTAGGCCATTAGCTCCGCGTCGGTCAGCTTCCGCACGTCAACATGCTGCGGCGTGTTCACATGCGCGACCGCAGCGAGCT
>CAMDFO010000079.1 GCA_945897515.1 Rhodoplanes serenus
GCGACTTGCACCCAATTCGCCGATGCGACGCTCGGGTTCCTGCGTGAAACAGTTCCTCGGAATTGGCCGGACCTTTGCGATTCAGTCACCGACAATTTCCGCATCATCAACCCAAAGGATTTTCGGGTTGTGACGTGAACGGGGTATACTTTGGTCGCCTGAATCGGCCGAAGACGACGCAGACTATTGCGAACTGGAATCATTTCCCACGCACGAACAGGCAGAAGCGTATATCGCGCAAGACTAAATTTTCCTATCTTCTCTTGACAAGTATATAATCCTAATCTACATCCACCTCACCCTGCTCAATCGAGGGCGTCCTCATGAGACGTTCGTGGTGGCGGAGCGGGGTGCGGCCCCTGCGGGCGAGCTTCGTAACCTCGCACTCGGGCGGTTCCGGGCATCAACCGGGCGGCACTACGATCGCTCTGCAAGGTGCTTGCTGCATTGGCCGGCGCGAATGCCGGGTTCAAGAAGCTTGCCCGGGACTGAACATGGGGTGACCCATGAAAATGCCGCGATGGAGCGCCGAGAGGCGAGCGCCTGGCGCAACAGGTGCGACATGCCTCGCAAGCGTGTGCCGGGCCGCGTCATGGTCCGGAGGGGCGAAAGCCCCGGGCGTCTTTCGGCGCTCCGTCCCCTCACCTTTGCGGTGAGGCGGAAGATCGGACCAGGGCACCGCGGCGCCTTGAACGCCGCGGTCGGCGAAGCGTGTCCGGCGCGAAGCTTCCAGGCGCGAGCGCATCTGCATTAAAGAGTTCCCGGCGGAAAAGTTCCATTCGCCAAGGTTCTGTCTTCTAGGAGACACAATTCGGCCTTGCTATGCCAAATTCCAAACACTGGAACCTTGCGGAACCCACGTAAGAAGTTCCATTTATTGCCTTTTAGCAACACCGTCCAAGTATTCACATGAAACAACCTTGAAGCCATGGACTCAATTACTCGGAGTGCGTTGAGTAGCGTCAACAACACGCCAACGGGAGAAACTTCATGCGTTTGTTTGCTGCACTGCTCGCGACCACGGCCATCGTCGGCCTCGCCACCGTGACTGCGTCCGCCGCCGATCTGCCGCGCGGTCCGGTTTACAAGGCGCCGGTTGCGATTCCGCTCTACAACTGGTCCGGTCTCTATATCGGCGCCAACATCGGCTGGGGCTGGGGGAGCGGCAGCGGCACCGCGACGATCGGCGGCATCACCGGCCCCACTTCGGGCAGCGGCAACGGGTTCCTGGGCGGCGCCCAGATCGGCTACAATATGCAGGCTGGCGCCTGGGTGTTCGGTCTGGAGACCGACTTCCAGGGCAGCGGCGGCGAGAGCACCGTGACCGGCCCGAACGCCACCACCGCAACCGCCAAGGGGCCGTGGTTCGGCACCATCCGCGGCCGGCTCGGCTACGCCTTCGACCGCTCGCTGCTCTACGTCACCGGCGGCGGCGTGTACGGCCGCGCCAATCTCGACGGCACCTCGGGAGGCGTCGCCTTCTCCAGCTCGACCACCGCCTGGTCCTGGACCCTCGGCGGCGGCCTCGAACAGGCGCTGTGGGATCGCTGGTCGGCGAAGCTGGAATATCTCTACGTCGGCTCACCGAACAAAGTGCCGGTGCCGCCGGCCACCACCGCCGTCAGCGGCGATTCCCACGGCCACATTGTGCGCGCGGGCTTGAACTACCGCTTCTAAAAACGTCCCAAAAGCTGGGGTGGGGAAACCTCCGGGATCGCATCCCGGAGGTTTTTCGTTGCGCCGGCGCGGGCTTTCTCCTGCCGCAAAGCGGTGTATCGTGCGGCCCGATCGAGGGGGCCGGACGGTAACGCGTTTTCCGGAGGGACATGATGGGTCGTTCTTTGCTTAGCGCGGCACTGCTGGCCGGCTTCACCGCCACGCTGCCGACGGCGGCCGCCGCGCAGTTTCCGCCGCCGCCTCCGCCGCCATCGGCCGGAGGTCCGCCGCCGGTGCAGGATCGCTGGCCGCAGCCCGCCAGCCCCGGACGGCCGGTGCAGACCGAGCCGCAGCGGCCCGGCCAGGCCCAGCCCGACCAGCCCGCGCAACAGGCGGCCCCCGCACCCCGCCCCCGTCCTCCGGCAGCGCCCGCCACCACCGTCGCCTGCAGCGGCGTGTTCGGTAAGGACTCCACCCATCTGAAGCTCGCGATCAAATACGATTCCCGCAATATCGTATTTGGCGAGGTCGATGGACCGGACGGCACCCGGCTCAACGCATCGATCATCTACCCCAACGATCCCAGACGCCGGCTCGAGGTGCTGTGGAACAACGAAGGCTCGCGCAGCGATACTCAGCTCATCGCCATCAACGGCCGGTCGCAATGGACCGCCCCGAAGGGCCTGAAGCTCGGGCTTCCGCTCGCGGCGCTGGAGAAGGCGAACGGCCGGCCGTTCAAGCTTTCCGGCTTCGACCAGCAGGGCTACGCCTCGGTCACCGGCTGGGAAGGCGGCGCCCTCTCCTCCCTGCCCGGCGGCTGCCGGGTCGGCATCCGGCTCGCGGCCGACGGCAAGGCGCCGGACGAGGCGCGCGGCGCGGTCAGCGGCGACAGGAATCTGAACTCCAACGATCCGGCGCTGCGCGCGGTCAAGGCAACGGTCGCGGAAATTCTGATCGGCTATTAACGGAGTCAAGATTCGTCCCTAGAATCGTCACCTTGCCGCCCCACTCGCATGCGGCAATCCCCTCTCGGTAACCATGTCAGAGGGAGTGCAGTGATGAGCGTCATCAGGCCGGAACGGCTCAGCGAGATCGATCAGGCGGCTGCGGCCGCGACCGCGGCGGCCGCGGAGGTCGAAGGCGAGATCCGGGAGTTCGTCCGGCGCGACGTCTCGGTGTTCCGCCGCACCCCGGCCGACGGCGCCAACGACATCGCCGCGTCCGACAATATCAATTCGCTGATCCAGCGCGTATCCGGCGCCTCGATCATGGAGATCGAGCGCGTCATTACCGAACTGACCAGCGTGCGCGACATGCTGCGCAGCGAGGGCGAGCGGGTGCAGCGCGAGATCGCGGGCTATGCGTCGCTCAGTCAGGCTGCGATGACGTCGATGAAGATCATCGCCGACAGCCTGGCGCAGTGGAATCCACAAACACCGCACGCGCGCCGCGGCAACGGCCGTCAGTAGCGCCAACTGGTTTTTGGAACGCAATCGTCGCCGGACAAACTCCGGCGACGATTTTTTTTCGTCCGCCCTACTTCGCGATCTCGCCGACTACGGTGAGGTTGGGCGGATCGACGATCAGCACGCGATTCGAAAACTTGACGTATTTGTACTTCGCCGCTTCCGGAATTTTTTGAGTGACGTCGCCGGGAAACTCCGTCATCTCGATATTGCTCGGCAGCTTGCTCGATACCGTGAGTTTGAGATCGTCGCTGGCTGGCGCGACCGGTGCCTTGGCGACGCTGTCGGCGATCATCTTCTTCTGTTCAGGCGACAGCGGAAACTGGAACGACGCCGTTGGCAGCTTGTCCTGTGCGGCGTTCTCGGCCGAGACGGTCGACGGCATGGTCTGACGCGTCGCACCGGGGACCTGATGCTCCGGCATCGAGCCGGCGGTGGCGGCCTGCGCCGGGCCGACCGCTGCGGGCGCGGCTTGGTCGGCCAGCGGGGCCTGCGGCTGCGCGGCACCGGTCGGCGGTATGGTGTTGTCGGGCGCCGTCGCCCGACCCGGCGGGGTCGGCTGATCCGGCTGGCCCTGCTGCGCGACAGCGCCGCCAGCGAACAGCATCAGCGCCAGGGCGCTGCAACAAAGCGTTTTGCTCATCGATTTCTCCTGTCGATTGCCCCACTTTGCAACGCGTGAAACCGGCAATGCGTTCAGAAGTGCCCAAGCTTTCCGCAAAGGTTGCTTCGGTAACCGTCTTCTCTCCAAGATTTGAACGCGTTGGCCATCGCCGCTCCGATACAAGATAGGAACCGCGAAACGTGATTCGTTGGGATCAAGGGGAGAGACCATGAGGTTCGGATATTTTGTCGCGACTTCGGCTGCGATCGCCTGCACAACCGCGCTCGTCGCAGTCAGCGCCCGTGCCGGCGGCGACTAGGTCGTGTTTCCTGCAGACCACGCCAAGGGCGTGCTCTATATGACGCTCGATCGCCCGGACAATAAGCAGTACCGCGAGCTCTACACCTCGCCCGCAGCCATCGAAGCCGCCAAGAACGGCCAGCCGATGCCGAGCGGCACGGTCATCACTCTGGTGCAATACGCCGCCAAGCTTGACGCCTCCGGCAATCCGGAAAAAGGCGCCGATGGCCGTTTCATCAAGAACAATCTCATCGGCTACACGGTGATGGAGAAACGCACCGGCTGGGGCACGGAATATCCCGACACCATGCGAAACGGCGAATGGGAGTATCAGGCATTCAAGGCCGACCGGACCCCCAACACCGCGGCCAAACTCGAGGCTTGCTTCAATTGTCACAAGCCAATCGACGCCAGCAAGGACTTCCTGTTCAGCTACGACCGGATGAAGGCCGCGGCGCGCTAAGTTTCAAAAGAAAATGGCCCCGCCAGCGGGGCCATTTTTATTTCCAGCAGCGGCTTGCTTAGCGGCAGCGCTTGATCACGGTGCGCTTGCCGTTGCGGATCACCACGGTGGTCGAGCAGTCGCGATCGCGGCGCACCACCGTATGACGATGGCGATGCCGATCGCCGCGGACGATGACACGGCTGCCGCGACGCACGTCGCGGTCGCCGCCGACGCTGATCCGCACATCGGCTTGCGCCAGCTTGATTGCGGGATCCGCCGCGGCCGGCGAAGCAAAGGTCGGGACCGCCAGCAGCAGACCCGCCGCCGTGGCCAAAGCTAATGCAAACTTGGTCATTGGTTCTCTCCCTGGGTCCCGGTGGGTCCCTTCATCGGGACACACAACATCGGACAGAGAGATTCGTTCCGAAACGGAGCCGAAATGCTTGATGTACGCGTCTTTATCGAAGCGTTGGCTAGCGGATCGTGGTGGTGATCGCGGTCGGGGCGCTGTCGAGGACCCAATGACCTTCGACATGACCGAACACCACGGTAACTGCCATCAGCATCACCGCGGCGGTCACGCCGCCGAAAATAAATCCGACAAATCCCAGGCTGCTACGGTCGGCCATGGTCGCCCCCAATTTCCTTCATCTCAGGTTTGTCGCGGCGACCGCCGCATCGGTTCAAACCCCCAACGCGCCGGTTCGAACGCAGTTCCCCACAAACCGGTGCGCGCGACAAAACCTACCGAGGATTGGAGAAAATGCACCGATAGATGCAATTACTGGTTAATAGCCGCCACCACGCGGCCCGACGCCGGGTCGACCAGCAGAACCCGATTACCGACGAAGGCATAACGATAAGGTTCGATCTCCGGCACCGCGGCGACCGCGCCGATCGGGATCGGATGCAGCCTGAGGCCGGCCGGGACGACCGCGCCGATCGTGAGCTCGGCATCCGAAACCATCGCCGATGGCCCTGCCGGCAGCGGCTGTGGATCCGCCGGCGGGATTGCGTCGGGCGGCAGGATGCGTTCGGTGACGACCGGGTTCGGACGCAGCGGCCGTTCGGTGATGATGCGGTAGAGCACGCCGCGCTGGGACGGCGTGAGCGGCATCGGTTCGATCGCGACCGGCGCATCTTGCGGCAGCATCGCTGCGTTGGCGTCCGCTGGCTCAGGACGCAGCGCTCGTCCGGCCTTGGGTCGAGCGGGGAATCCCTGGCGCGTCGTCGAGCGGATCGCCCGGCTGGGCTTTATGGCCTTCTTCTTGGCAGCCGGACGCGCGGTCGCGCGCCGAGACGGCGTGATGGTGAGCGGCTTGCTCTCGGACGCGACGCTGATCGACGATGCCGCACCGCGCGGCTTGCGCGATTGCGCGTCTGCCGCGTCACATAGGACGCAGCCGACCAGCACGAGCATCGCGGTGCCGAAAAGAGATCGCATCGTCTTGAAAACGCCGGCTCCGGTCGCAGAGTTCCACCGGCTCTCGTCCAGCAGCCGGAAGCCGGGCGCCGTCAGAGCATGGCGTAGGCGCTGGAGGTCATGCCGACCGGACGCTTGTCGGCGGCGCTCAACAGCCGTACATGGCCGAAGCTGGTGGTGCGGCCGATCCGCACAATGCGGGCGTCGGCCAGGACATCGAAATTGACCGGGCGCAGGAAATGGATGGTCTGATCGACCGGGCTCATCGGACGATAGCCGCTCCACGCCGCGGCGCAGGCGAAAACCATGGCGGTGTCGGCAAGCGCCATCAAAGCCTGCGGACAGACCACGCCGCCGTCGCGGCAAAGCTTGTGGGAGAACGGCAGGCGGATGACCGCTCCGGGCTGCCAATCCACCGGGGCGCCGGCGGGGCGTCCGGACTCGATCGCCTCCACCAGCACTCCGAGATCCTGCACCCAGAGTGCGATCACTTCGGTCAGCAGACGGCCGGCCGCCTGTATTCCGAAGACGCTTTCGACGGTCTCAAGACGACGCGCCTGCATTGACATGGTCCGCCTCCGACAAGCTCCGGCGCGTCCGCAGGCACAATTCGCGCGAATCACATGCAAGGACCCTAGGAAACACGGCGCCACATCGCCAGCACCCGGCGCTTTTTTCTCTGTGGTCAAACCATGGACAGCGGTCCCCGATGGAGAAAAACCTGTGGTAAGGTCATGGCACGCGAACCGGCATGGTATCTGGGTTTTGCGGGAGGAGAGGTCGCATGCGCAGCCGGATTCGACGCGTTGCCTTCGCAGCGACCGCGGCGCTGATCGCTGCGGCCGCGCCGGCCGGCGCTGCAAGCGTCGTGGAGAAGGCCTTCTACCTATCCGGCCCGCGCTATGATGCGGCGCTGCCGCCCTGCGACGCCGCGCTCGGCACCATCCAGTCGCGCTTTGCGACCCGGGAGGGCCGGTTCTGGAATTCCGACCTGCAGATCGTCGGCTTCAAGCACGTGCGCCAGATCGCATTCCGGCCCTGGGTCGAGACCGCCATTCCGCGCCGGTTCTGCGTCGCGCGCGCGCTGGTCTCCGATGGCCGCGTGCGCTCGGTATTCTACTCGATCATCGAGGACGGCGGCATGATTGGCGCGTCCTGGGGGGTGGAATGGTGCGTCAGCGGTCTCGATCGCAACTGGGCGTACAATCCGAACTGCAAGATGGCGCGACCCTGAGGGACCGCCCGCGCGCCGCCTCCGGGGCTGCTGCGACGACCCTGGACCCGTTTTATTTCTATTTTGTTCTTGAATTGTTCCTGACCGCAGCGTAAGTTCCCTCATTCGTCACGTTGTGTTGGGGGCGTCCAATGGTTGGCATCGTGTTTCGGGTGGTGGCATTTGCCGCATTCTTTGTCGCCGTATCGCTGAGCGCCGCTCCGGCGCAGGACCGCCGGCAGAGCCAGCCGGGCCAGTTCGATTTTTACGTTCTGGCGCTGTCGTGGTCACCGTCGTTTTGCGAGGCCACGACCGAACGCGGACGCCAGGCGCCCCGCGATCAATGCGGCGAGCGCCCCTATTCCTTCGTGGTGCATGGGCTGTGGCCGCAATATGAAAAGGGCTTCCCGGAATATTGCCAGGTCCCGGCGCCGCGACTCGACCGCACCATCGTCTCGATGATGCTCGATCAGATGCCGAGCCCGCGCCTTGTGTTCAATCAATGGGACAAGCACGGCACGTGTTCGGGCCTATCGCCGCGCGCCTATTTCGAGACCATTCGCAAGGCGCGCGCGACGGTGAAGATCCCCGAACAATATCTGGAGCTCAAGGAACCGCTCACGGTCACGCCCGACGAGGTCGAGGAGGCTTTCGTCAAGTCCAATCCCGGACTGCCGCGCGCCGCCATCTCGGTGACTTGCGACAGCAAACGCCTACACGAGGTTCGTATCTGCGTGAGCAAGGAGTTCGGTTTCCGCGACTGCGCCGAGCTCGAGCGACGCGCTTGCCGGCGGGACAAATTGGTCATGCCGCCGACGCGCGGCGGCGCCTGAGCGTTCCGAGACGTTCATTGTCCTCGCGGATACGGCGGTTGCGGCGGTCTGAGACCCGTGCCAATCCGTCGGTCCCATGAACTACCGTCACGCCTATCACGCTGGCAGCTTCGCCGACGTCGTCAAGCACGCCGTGCTGTGCCGCGTGCTGGTCCATCTGCGCGAGAAGCCGGCGGCTTTCCGCGTGATCGACACTCACGCCGGCGCCGGCGTCTACGATCTCGCCGCGCCCGAGGCCGGCAAGACCGGCGAGTGGCACGACGGCATCGGCCGGCTGCTGGATGCCAATCTCGATGCCAAGACTTTCGATGCTAAGACGCGAGCGCTGCTTGCGCCCTATCTCGACGCCATCGCGGCACTCAACCCGGACAAGACACTCGCGACCTATCCGGGCTCCCCTGCCCTGGTGCAAGCGCTGATGCGGTCCCACGACCGCCTCGTCGCCAGCGAACTCGAGCCACAGGCCGCCGCCGCGCTCGCTCATACTCTGCGCCGCGATCCACGCGCCAAGGCGCTCGCGCTCGACGGCTGGATCGCGCTCACCAGCACCATCCCGCCGAACGAACGGCGCGGGCTGGTCCTGGTCGATCCGCCGTTCGAGCAGCCCGGCGATTTCTCGCGTCTGGTGCAGGGGCTCGAAGCGGCGCATCGCAAATGGCCGACCGGCATCTATCTGCTCTGGTATCCGATCAAGGCGGCGGCGGACGTCACCGCGTTCACCCGCAGGATCGCCCGCCTCGGGATTGCCAAGACCCTGCGCGCGGAGGTTATCGTCTCATCTGCAACCGATGATCCGCGTCTGCGCGGTAGCGGTCTTATCATCGTCAATCCGCCCTGGACGCTACGCGACGAGCTTGCAGTGTTGCTGCCTGCGCTCGCCGGCGTGCTGGCGCGAGACGGCGCCGGGACCGTCGCGCTCGACTGGCTCACCGGTGAATCCGCAACCTGAGACAGCACGCCCCTTTCCAGCCGGTCGGAATTGCGTCAGGCTGAGCCTGCTGGCTTTGACGTTCCGCCTCCTGTGGGGAGGTCGGCGGAGTGGAATAGGTCTCAGGGGGCCAAAGCTCTTTGCCGAAGTGGATGTTTGGGCCGAGCCACTACGCCGTGGGGGCGGGTGGTGGAGCAATTTCGGGGACAGGAGTTTTCCCGATGGCAATGAGTGGGACTGTAAAGTTCTTCAACGGCGAGCGCGGCTACGGCTTCATCAAGCCGGACGACGGGGGACGCGATGTGTTCGTTCACATTACGGCAGTCGAGCACGCCGGACTGAAGGTGCTGAACGAGGGACAGCGCATTCAATTCGAAGTCGAGCCTGACAAGAAGGGCAAAGGCCCCAAGGCTGTAAACCTGGTGATCACCGGTTGATCCCAGGCTGAGTTCGGCGCGGGCGGACTTAAAGAAACGCCTGCGGGTTGATAGTCTGAAATGACCGCGGCCGCTCCCGGCCGCGCAAGCGGAAGCGTTATCTCAAAAATCCTCCCGACAATTCAGCATACAGGTGGCGTTTGCCATGATGATCCTGCGTTCCTCTCCGCCTTCGCCGTTCGGCCGCAAGGTCGTGATCGCCGCAAGCCTGCTCGGCCTGAGCAACGAGATCGAGTATCGGAAAGCCGACGCCGGCGACGCCGCCGACACGCTGCGCCGGGAGAATCCGGTCGGCAAGATTCCAGTGCTGATCCTCGAAGACGGCACGGCGCTGTTCGATTCACGCGTGATTCTGGAATACCTCGACCATCGCGCCGGTGGCGGAAAGATCATACCGAGCGAGCCCAGCGCTCGCTTCGCGGCGCTGCGTCTGCAGGCGCTGTGCGACGGCGTGCTCGATGCTTCGCTGCTGGTGCTCTACGAGAACCGCTGGCGCGCCGCCGAGCGCCACGAGCAAAAATGGCTCGACTACCAGAACGACAAGATCAACCGGGGCTTCGCCGTGTTGGAAGCCACCCCGCCCGGGATCGATCCGATCCCGAACGTCGGGCAGATCGCACTTGCCTGTCTGCTCGGTCACCGCGATTTTCGCTTCGCAGGATCATGGCGGGCCGGCAATCCGAAGCTGGTCGCATGGCACGACCGCTTTGCGGCCCAGGTGCCGGCGTTCGACGCCACCAAGGTCGCGGCATAGTCGTCTGTTCGACGCCCGCGTATGGCGCGCATCGGGCGTGACCGCGCGCTATTGGTCATCGCCATGACGTCGCGATATCATTCCGCATGCCATCCTTTCGCGACGTGCTGACAGGGCCGTGGCGCGCGGTGCCGGTGCTCGGCGTCACGCAGATCATCGCCTGGGGCACGATTTTCTATTCGCCGGTGCTGACCGTGCCGCTGATCGCGGCCGAGCGCGGCTGGTCGATCGCCTTCGCCATGGGGGGCTTTTCGCTCTGCCTGCTGACTGCGGGCCTGGTGTCGCCGCGGGTCGGCGGCGCGATCGACCGTTACGGTGGCCATGTCGTCATGACTGCCGGCTCGCTGCTCAGCGCGCTCGGCCTCGTTGCCCTGGTCTATGCCGAGCATCCGATCGCCTATCTCGCGGTGTGGATGTTTCTCGGCGTCGGTCTCGCGGCCTCGCTCTACGATCCGGCGTTCGCGACGCTCGGACGGATCTTCGGCGCGGCGGCGCGCTCGCCGATCACGGTGCTGACGCTCGCCGGCGGCTTCGCTTCGACGGTCGGCTGGCCCTCCACCCATCTGCTGATCGGCGCCGTCGGCTGGCGCGGCACCTACCTGGTCTATGCCGCGCTGCTGGTGCTGGTGTGCGCGCCGCTGCACGCCTTCGCCCTGCCCCGCACGCGCGCCGCCGCGCCGATTCCGGCAACCGGATCGGATGCGCCGCCGCCGGCCTTGCTGCCGCCGAACGGTCTTGCGTTCACGCTGGTCGCCGCGGCGTTCGCGTCCTACGCCTTCGTGCCGTCGGGGCTATCGGCGCATCTGCTGGCGATCTTCGGCCGCACCGGTATCGAGCCCGCGACCGTGGTGCTGATCGGCGCGCTGTTCGGCCCGGCGCAAGTCCTGGCGCGACTCACCGAATTCCTGTTCGCGCGCAACGTCCACCCGCTGACGCTGGCCCGCTTTGCGGTGGCGGTGCTACTGATCGCGTTCGCGATGCTGGCGGCGTTCGGATTTTCGACCATGACCGCGGCGACGTTCGCAATCATGTTCGGCGCCGCCAACGGCCTGATTACGATCGCGCGCGGCGCTGTGCCGCTCGCACTGTTTGGCCCGGCGGGCTATGGACGCGTGGTCGGCCGCATCGCCGGACCTTCGCTGATCATGCAGGCCGCCGCGCCGCTGGTTCTGGCCATCGCCATCGAGCGCGCCTCCGACCCGGCCGCGCTCGGTCTGGCGGCGCTGGTGGCAATCGTTGCGTTCGCGTGCTTCGCAGCGATCCGTCGGCCGGGCTAGGGCATGATCCGGAAAAGTGGAAACCGGTTTTCCGAAAAGATCATGCCCAACAAAAAAAGCGGGCAACACGTGATTCTATTTCCAGAGACTCTGGCCGAGCCCGCATTCAAGCGCGCCGGAAAATGCTGTCGATGTCGTGCTGCGAGGAATGACCGGTGTCGCCGGCGAGCTTCGGGCCGTTGAGAAGCCGCTCACCGCCGGTTTCCGTCAGCACCACCGGCTCGAACCGCTCCAGGTGACGCCAAAGCTCGGTCAGGCGGGCCACGTGATCCTCGATGAATTTCAACGTGGCGCCGACCTTGGCGACCCGCTGGCCGGTGAGGTCCTGGAAATTGCAGGACTCAAAGATCTGCACCACACGGTCCTGAATGTCATGAGCCAGGCCTTGCTCATGCTCGTTCTTCACCGCGGCCGAGAGCATGTTCGCAATCTGATCGATGTCCTCGGCCGCCTTGAGGATGGTCTGCGTCGCCAGTTCGGTACCGGCGACGACGGCCCGAAGCTCCTCGGTCACGCGCGCGATCTGCGAACCGTTGAGATTGGCTTCGCTGCCACCCGACTCCTGCCGCGTGCATTTGATCGCAGCATGGATGACGTCGAGCTCGCGCTTGTAGGCCTGGGCCTCGGCGATCTGAGCACGGCTGCGCTCCATCGCGTCGCGGCTCACCGTCGTATGGGGTTCGAGCAGCGCGCGCAGCGCCTTGAGCTCAGCCATGAATTCATGGTGGCGCAGCGCGCCTTCCGCCTCGGCGGCAGACGGCGCATCGTACGCGCCGCTGTTGCTGCTGCGCGTGCTCTCTTCGATGCGAAAAACCTTGCGCTGGACCGCCATCGTCGCCCCCAACTCCGCCTGGTTCTAGGCGCGGCAACTTAAGATCGCGTTGATCGGCCAATATGATCTCAATCGTGTACCGATTTGCGATACCTGCGGTTAACCATGACGCCGCGCGGTTCATTCAAAATAAACTCTAATCCGACGTAACGCGCGCTTGCGCAACAACACCGACAACGCGCACGCAACTTTTTACCGATCAGTACATTTTTCACCATGTAGTAGCCGCGTGTGAATGTCGTAACCACGACGATCCAGTAGCAGAGTACGTCGATGCAACGTTATGTCGTTCTGGCGCTCGCTGTGGGCGCGCTCAGCATCGCTCCGGCGCTCGCCGATCCGATGCCGCTCAATCCGGACATCTACACCGGCTCGACCCGGCGGCCCGTGCCGTCGCGCGCCACCGCGCCTCAACCGGCTCACGAGCCGGTCGACGCGGAGCGCGCGCCTGCGGTGCGTTACGCTTCGGCCGAGCGAGAGGTCAATCTCGGTGGCGGGTTCATCGAGTTTCTGTTCGGTGGCGGACGCGCCGTGGCGCCGCCCCGCCCGCAAGCCGAGGTCGCGATGCCGCGCTACGCCGCATTGCCGACGCGCCCGGAAGATACCCGGCCAGAACCCGACCCGAAGTTTCTCAAGCAGACTGTGACCTACACCGGCACAGAAAAGCCCGGGACGATCGTCATCGACACGCTGCAGCGCTTTCTGTTCCTGGTTCAGGACGACGGCACCGCCGTGCGCTACGGCATCGGCGTCGGCAAGCCCGGCTTCACCTGGGCCGGCGTGAAGGCGATCACCGCCAAGAAGGAATGGCCGGATTGGGTGCCGCCGCCGGAGATGCTGCAGCGAAGACCTGACCTGCCAAGCTGGATGGCGGGCGGACCGGAGAACCCGCTCGGCGCGCGCGCGCTCTATCTCGGCTCGTCGCTCTACCGCATCCACGGCTCCAACGAGCCCTGGACCATCGGGCAGGCGGTGTCGTCCGGCTGCATCCGCATGCGCAACGAGGACGTTACCGACCTCTATACGCGAGTCAAAGTCGGCACCAAGGTAATCGTGATCTGACACGCGCCGTATCGGGAATGAAAAAGGCCGCCGGAAACGGCGGCCTTTTGTTTGCGTGGCGAACGCGATGACTCAAGCCGTATCGCTACCGCCATCGAAGTCGCCGCCAATGCCGAAATCGCCATCGTTTCCGGCATCGTTCTGCCCCGTGTCGAACAGACCGTGGCGCTCGGCGCCCTGGCCATCGTCATAGGCTGCGGTGCGGCCACCGCGGCCGATGTCCTCGATGCCGGCCTGCCGTGAAAGATCGCCTCCGGACTCCGAACCCCACGGCGTGCCGCCTTGACTGCCGGGTTCGAAGGCGCCCTGCCCCTGTCCCTGCTGGCCGCCGAACATGCCGCGCATGCTGTTCATCAGCATCGTGCCGCCGACCACGCCAGCCACCGTCGCCGCAGCCGTGCCGAGGAACGACCCGCCGCCACCGCCCCAACCGCCCTGAGCCGGCTGCTGGGGCTGCTGGCCCGCCCACGGCTGAGCGCCAGGAGCGCCGCCGGTCTGCTGTGGGGCAGCATTGCCCCAGCGCGAGTCGCCCGGCCGGACCGAAGGCACCGAGCCCTGTTGGTCACGCCGTCCGAACAGCGTGTCGCGCATGTTGTCGAGGAAGCCGCCCTGACGGGCCGGTTGCGCCGGCTCGATACCGAGCTCGGATTCAAGCTCGCGGATGCGTGCATCGGCGCGCTTGAGCGCCTCGTCCTGCACCAGCACGGTCTGTACGAGCGGATAGAGCGCGTGCGGCGCGCGTTCCAACCCTTCGTTGATCGCACGAACGGCGTCGGGGTCGCGCGGCATGCCTTCAAGCGTGGCGAGCCGTTCGAACAACTGATCGATGAGCTGGCGTTCCTGCGGTGTCATGCCTGGCCTCCCTGGCCCCGATGATCGTCGCGCAACATGTAGGAAACCGCCGAGCGTTACGGAATGCCAGGCGGAAAAATTTCGCAAGATGAAGCCTAAGCCCTTGTTGCGTCACTTTTATAAGCCGACGTTTTGAGCCCGCCTTGCGGCCGGGAATTCGTCCCCCGCGAAATAGGCGTATTCGCGCTCGCGCTGCAGCGTGAGCGGGTCGAGCCGCTCCAGCTCGGCATCGACGAAGCCGGGATGGCACATCAATACGCTGCCCGCCGGCAGTCCTTCGAGGAAGCGCGGAAACAGCGCCGCGAAATCCGGCGCCGCCGCCGTTCCGAAATCATAGGTGCCGGCGAACGCCGGATTGGTGGCGATGCCAAGCGCCGCCGCACGTGCGCGGAATTTCCGGCTGAGAACATCGAGCAACATGGCCTTTGGGTCGCGCAGCCGGCGATGCAGCGGCATGACACTGCCGCATTGCCGAACCCACGCCTTCGGCGCCGTAGCTTTCACCACCTCCAGCAGCGCTTCGCGCACCTGCGGGAACAGATGCACATGCTGATGGCCGTCGATGAAATCCGGCGTGCGGCCGAACGCAAGGACGAAAGCCTCGATCTGGCTCGCGATCTCGATCGCCAGCGCCTTGTGCGAATACCTGCGCAGCAGGCCGCGCATCAGCATCTGACCGAGCGGCGGAAATTTGCCGTCCGCCACCGGCTGAAACCCTGCGCTGCGTGGACGGAACGGGCCGGTGAGCGTCACGTGCAGGCCGATCGCGGCGCGCGGCGCCCCCGTGTTGAGCATGCTCAGCGAAACCGCTTCGCCGCGATCGAACGTCGGGGCATTCACCATGACCGAGGTGGCGTTGAGGCGGTCGCGGGTGATCAGATCGCGAATCGCACGATTGACCGAAGGCGAGATGCCGTAATCGTCGGCGCACAGCCAGATGCGCCGGCGCGCCGCGCTCATTCCGCCGCCCGGACCGGCGCGGAGTCGGTTCGGTCCTGCGCCGTCTTCACGTTGTGTTCGGCGACGAAATAGACCGGCCGCGCTTTCATCTCGGAAAGGATCTTGCCGATGTATTCGCCGACCACGCCGATCATGATGAGCTGCACGCCGCCGAGCACCATCAGCCCGACGATGACCGACGGATAACCGGCGACCGATTTGCCATAGAACACCGTCTCGAACAGGATCACGCAGCCGAACACGAAGGCGACGACGGCCAGCAGCAGACCGAGCAGGCTCGCCAACCGCAGCGGCGCCACCGAGAACGACGTCAGCCCTTCGATCGACAGTCCGATCAGGCTGTACAGGTTCCAACTCGTGCTGCCGTGCCGCCGTTCGGCCGGTTCGTAGTCAACCCGCATCTGGCGGAACCCGATCCAGCTCGCGAGCCCCTTGAAGAACCGGTTGCGCTCGGGGAGACGGCGCAGCGCCGCAGCCGCGCGCGGCGACAGCAGGCGGAAATCGCCGGCGTCGGCCGGAATCTTCTGCCGCGCGCCCCAGTTGATCAGTCCGTAGAACGTCCGCACGCCGAGACGCCGCAGGCGCGGTTCGTTCTCGCGATGCGCCTTGGCGGTGTAGACAACGTCATAGCCGCCATCGAGCCAATGGCCGACCAGCGTGTCGATCATGGTCGGCGGATGCTGGCCGTCGCCATCCATGAACAGCACCGCACCAAGCCGAGCATGGTCGAGCCCGGCCATCAACGCCGCCTCCTTGCCGAAGTTGCGCGACAGCGAGACCACCTGGACATCGAGCGCCTCGGCCGGCAGCGCGCCGGCGACCGCAAATGTCTCGTCGCGGCTGCCGTCGTCGACATAGATCACCTCGACCGCAAGGCCGCGTGCACCACGCAGACGGCGCGCGGCCTCGACCAGATTGTTGTGGAACGCCGGGAGGCCCGCCGCCTCGTTGAACACCGGGACGACGATCGACAGTCCGGCTTCGGCCGGTCGCGCCGGGCCGCTGCCTGTTCGCTGGGTGGTTGCCGTCGCCATGCTCGGTGCGCTCGTTTCCGGCGATCTATAGCGCAACATCAAAGCCCTGTCGTGGCCGGGAACCGCGCAGGTTTGCCGCGGGATTTCAACAGGTTCGCCCCCCTCGGCTTTGCCGGGGCGGCGAAACCGGCTAAGCGGTGCGGATGACGCCGCCGAAGCCCCTTTTGGACCGGATGCTGACCGCGTGGCACGAGCGCGGCGCCCTGCTCAAGGCGCTCAGCTTCGGCATGATCGGCGTGGTCAACACGGCTGTCGACCTGGGTGTGTTCTTCCTGGCCTACGGCATCGGCCATCTGCCGCTGATTCCGGCCAACGTGCTGGCCTGGGCGGTGGCGGTGTCCTGCTCCTATGTGATGAATTCGTTCATCACATTCGCCCGCGAGTCCGGCCGGAAGCTGCGCTGGCGCGACTACGGCACGTTCCTGGTGTCCGGCATTGCCGGAGTTATCGCCAACACCACCACGCTGGTCGTGCTGTCGTATTGGGTGCCGGTGCTGGCGGCGAAGCTGGCCGCGATCGGCGTGAGCTTCCTGGTCAATTTCTCGCTGTCGCACTTCGTCGTGTTCCGGCCGGGCAAGGGGCCGCGCGACGCCCGCTAGGTTTTCAGGAACTTCGGCAGCCGCGCGCTCAATATTTCATCGGCCTCGCGCGCGATCCGGCTGACGATCTCCCCGGCGGGCGGGATGTCGTTGATCAGGCCCGCGTCCTGTCCCATCGACAGCGGATCTTCGTCGATATCGCCGGCCTCGCGTGCCGCGCGCAGTTTGGCGTGCGCCTCGGCCCGGTTCTGCCGCAAGAACCATTCGCGTCCGGCCCAGCGCTCGATGAACCTGTTACGGCGCGAGCGCGTCATCGCGCCGGGCCAGACTTGCCCCGCTGCGATGTCCGGTATTTCGGAGAGCTGCGTGTCGTGGCCGTCGCTGTCCAAAATCGCCTGCTTGAAGTTCGGATGCAGAGGCGACTCGACGCTGGCCAGGAACCGCGTGCCGAGCAGGATGCCTTGCGCGCCGAGCGCCAGCGCGGCGACGAGGCCGCGGCCATCGGCGAAACCGCCGGCCGCCAGCACCGGGACCGGCCCCACTGCATCGACCACCATCGGGATCAGCGGCATGGCGCCCATCCAGCCGACATGGCCGCCGCCCTCGCTGCCCTGCGCGACGATGACATCGGCGCCGGCCTCGGCGGCGCGCACCGCTTCCTTCACGGTGCTCGCCATGTAGGTGATCTTGCAGCCCGCCTCATGCGACCGGTCGAAATACGGCTTCAGGTCCTGGTCGGGCCGCGCCCAAGCGAACTGCATGACCGCCGGCCGAAGATCGAGGGCCGCGGCGAAGCTGTCCTCGCGCACGTCGAACAAAAGGAAATTCAGCCCGAACGGCTTGTTGGTTTCCTTGCGGGTCGCTGCGGTGCGCTCGCGAATCTGATCCGGCGTCAGGTAGTGGCATCCCATCGCGCCAAGGCCGCCAGCCCGCGACACCGCCGCGGTCATCGCCGGCGACGATGCCGATCCCATGCCGCCGAGCGCGATCGGATGCTCGATGTCCAGAAGATCGCAGACCGGCGTCCGCACCATGGCGTCCTCCCTGAAGAGCGCCGGGGCGTTGCCGGGCGCCGTGCGACCTTAGGCCCGCACGGCGACGGCGCAAAGACGTTGGGGAGAGCCTAGCGCTTCAACCCGTCCGCGAGCTTGTTGAACAGCGGATTGTCGGGCGAGAACACGTAATCAAGCTCCGACACTGAAACCGCGTCGGCGCCCTTTTCGCGCAGCAGGCTCGCCAGCTCATAGACCGCGCCCGGCGGGCAATGCAGCGTCAGCATCCCGGACGAGGTCGGCCCTCCGAACGGCGCAACCACGCCGAACCGCTCCTTGGTCTGCGTCAGCAGCGCGTCGTTGCAGCCGGGGAAGCGCGTGCGGACCTCACGATACGCGCGGGCGCGAGCCTGCGCGGCGATACGATCGAGAATGCGTCGCGCGGTCTCGCGCTCGGCGTCGCCCCAAAGGGCGCCGCGCGACGCCACCAGATTGGCCTGCGACCGCAGAATGATTCCGTCGTCGATCACCTTCAGCCCGTTGGCGGCGAGCGTCGCCCCGGTCGTGGTGATGTCCACGATCAGCTCGGCGGAGCCCGCGGCCGGCGCGCCTTCGGTTGCGCCCGAGCTTTCGACGATGCGATAATCGACGATGCCGTGCTCGGCGAAGAACATCCGCGTCAGATTGATGTATTTGGTCGCGACCCGCATCTTACGGTCGTGGCGCAGGCGGAACGCGGTCGCCACGTCGTCGAGATCGGCCATGCTGCGCACGTCGATCCAGGCCTGCGGCACCGCCACCACCACGTTGGCGTGGCCGAAGCCGAGCGCGTCGATCAGCACCACGCGCCGGTCGGCGTTGGGGATGCGCTCCCGCACCAGGTCCTCGCCGGTGACGCCGAGATGGATCGCGCCTTGCGTAAGCTGCATGGCGATCTCGTCGGATGACAGATACGCCACTTCGACGCTCGGCAGATCCGCAATCGCGCCGCGGTAGTCGCGGGCGCCGCTGCGCTTGATCAGCGCCAGCCCGGCGCGCGCGAAGAACGCCTGCGCGTTTTCCTGCAATCGCCCCTTGGATGGAACGGCGATCACCAGCGGCGCGCTCATGCTGCGCCTCCGCATGCCGTGACGCGCTCGATCCATACCGCAAAGCCGACCGCCGGGATCGCGCTTTTCGCACCGAGCCGGGTCAGCAGGCCGTCATAGCGGCCGCCGGCCACGAGCTGGCCTTCGACGCGCCCGGACGGATCGTGCAGTTCGAATACGAAGCCGCTGTAGTAGTCGAGGCCGCGGCCGAATGCGGTCGAGAAACGGATGCGCGCCACGTCGACGCCGCGCGCCGCGAGGAATCCGGTGCGATCCTCGAACAGCTTCAACGCGGCATCGAGATCGATTCCGGCGTCGGCGGCCAGCGCGCGCAATTCGACGGCGGCGCTGTCGGGATCGCCCGCGATGGCAAGAAATTTCTCGATCAGCGCGCGGGTTTCCTGCGGCAGCGCGGTGGCCGCGCCGAGCGCGGCCTGTTCAAGGAAGCGTTCGGCGATCTCGCCGACCGAACGGCCGCCGACGGCGTTGATGCCGGCGATCGACAGCAGGTCGGCGACCAGAGCGCGCGCGGCTTTCGGATCGGACCCGGCGAGCGCGGCCAGCACGCCCTGGTATTCCGGGCGCTCCTTGGCGGCGTCGAGCGCCAGCGCGTCGAGATCGTGCGCCAGCGACGACTTGCGGTTGAAGTCTTTCACCAGCCGGCGCTTCCATGCCGGCGGCAGATCGAGCGCGGCGACCAGCGCGGCAAACAGCGCGACATCGCCCATGCGGATTTCCGGCGACGCGATGCCGTAGTGCGTGGTCGCTTCGATACCGAGCGCCAGCATTTCGGCGTCGGCCGGAGCCTTGTCCTTGTCCGGACGGCCGAACGACTCGATGCCGGCCTGCAGGAATTCCGGCGAGGCGTTGCCGCGATCGCGGAACACCGGACCGAAATAGCAGAAGCCCTGCGCAGTACCGACCTCGGACGAGGCCAGATAATCGACCGACACCGGAATGGTCAGATCGGGCCGCAGGCAGAGCCCGCGCCCTTCCGGATCGGTGGTGAGGAACATGCGCTTGCGGATGTCCTCGCCGGACAGGTCGAGGAACGGCTCCGCCGGCTGCAGGATCGCGGGCGCGACTCGCCGATAGCCGGCGCGCTCGTAAGCTGCGACGAGCGCCTCGGCCCGTGCGTCGGGCTGCGATGATCCGGTTTCCGTCGTCATTCCAGTGCCGTCCCGCCGCGCCTGTCCCAGCGCGTTGGCCGGGGCTGTAGCACGCTGAGATTAAGGTTTCGACGCCATTGGCCAGACGCGCTTAACTGGGCACCGCGACTTGCCGGCTTGGTAACCGGCCGCCTTATCCGCCCACGCCACGCAGCCTGTTGACGACATGTAATAGTATAACATAACGTTATAATGTTGCATTGATCGAGATTGGGCGGGCGGGTCATGGCGTTTCGACGGGTTTCGTTTGCGGGTGTGGCGTTGGCGTTCATGGGCTCAGCGGCATCCGCCCAGACGATGCAATTGCCCCAGATCACGGTCCACGCTCCCAGTCCGATCCGCCGGGCGCCAGCCGATGTCCCCGCCGGGACTCTCATCGTCATGCCGGACAGCTTCGCCCCGGTCACTGTCGTGACGCCGGAGGAGATCGACCGCAGCACCGCGCGCACGCTCGGCGATCTGCTGTCGACGCGGCCGGGCATCTCGGCATCGGGCTTTGCACCCGGCGCCGCCAGCCGGCCGGTGATCCGCGGCCTCGACAACTACCGGGTCCGCATCCAGGAGAACGGCATCGGCTCGCACGACGTTTCGGAAATCGGCGAAGACCACGGCGTACCGATCGATCCGCTCGCTGCGCAGCAGGTCGAGGTGGTGCGCGGACCCGCGACCTTGCGCTGGGGCTCGCAGGCGATCGGCGGCGTGGTCAACGTCACCAACAATCGGATTCCCGACGCGGTGCCGCTGCACGGTTTCAGCGGCGAGACCAAAGGCGCATGGTCGTCGGTCGACAGCGGCAGCGAAGGCAGCGTGCTGCTCGACGCCGGCAAGGGCAACGTCGCGTTCCACGCCGATGCTTATGCGCGGGGCGCCAGCGACTATCGCATCCCAGGCTATCCGTATCGGTTCCCGCCCAACCCGGCGCCGGCGGTCAACGGCCGGCAGCCCAACTCGGCGATGCGGGCCGACGGCCAGTCGGTCGGTGGCTCCACCATTTTTCAGGGCGGCTTCGTCGGCGTCGCGATCTCGCGGTTCGCCAGCTTCTATCGCGTGCCGGGCATCGAGCCGACGGAGACCGGCACCCGCATCGACATGACCCAGACCAAGATCGCCAGCAAAGGCGAATTCCGGCCGCAGTCGGCGGCGGTCGACGCCGTGCGGTTCTGGCTCGGCGCCACCGACTACAAGCACGACGAACTGGCCAACGAGGGCGGCTTCGACGGCGTGCAGCAGACCTTCACCAACAGAGAGCTGGAAGGCCGCGTCGAAGTTCAACTCGCGCCGTTCGACCTGCGCTGGGCCACGCTGACGACGGCGTTCGGCATGCAGGCCGGGAACCAGCGGCTGACGGCCCACGGCATCGGGGGCGGACTGTTCGATCCGAACCGCACGACGAGCGTCGCGGGCTTCGTGTTCAACGAGCTTCGCTTCACCGACACGCTCAAGATGCAGGCCGCTGCGCGCGTCGAGCACGTCAAGGTGAGCGGCTCATCGCCGGATATCTTTGTCGATCCGGACACCGGCCTTGCGCGCAACCTCGGCTACACGCCGGTCAGCGGCTCGCTGGGCCTGCTGAAGGCGTTGCCGGGCGGCCTGGTCGCGAGCCTGACCGCGCAGTATGTCGAGCGCGCCCCGCGCGCGCCGGAATTGCTGTCGCGCGGCGTGCACGAGGCGACCGGCACATTCGACATCGGCAGTCCGACCCTCGGCATCGAGGCCGCGCGCACAGTCGAAATCGGACTGAAGCGCGCCAACGGACCGCTGCGTTTCGACGCCTCGGCGTTCTACACCCAGTACCGCGGCTTCATCTTCCGGAGGCTCACCGGCGAAACCTGCGACGGCGACTTCGCAAGCTGCACGCCGATCGGCGCCGGCATGGAATTGCGCCAGGCGATCTACGCGCAGCGCGACGCCACCTTCACCGGCGGCGAGATCGCGGCCCAGCTCGACGTCGCGCCGCTCGGCGGCGGTATGCTCGGTATCGACGCCCAATACGACATGGTCCGCGGCCGGTTCGCCGACGGCACTCCCGTGCCGCGCCTGACGCCGCAGCGCATCGGCGGCGGCCTCTGGTGGCGCGATGCCGCATGGTTTGCGCGCGTCGGCCTGGTGCATGGGTTTGCGCAAAACAACGTTGCCGACAACGAAACCGCAACGCCCGGCCACGATCTGCTCAAGGCGGAGATCAGCCGAACCCACAAATTCAAGGACGGCTCCGCCGGGCCGCGCGCGATCACCCTGGGTGTCGCCGGCGACAACCTGCTCGATCGCGACGTGCGCAACCATGTCTCGTTCAAGAAGGACGAGGTTTTGATGCCGGGTCGGACCGTCAGGGCGTTTGCAAAAGTATTGTTCTGACCCTGCCTCGAAAACAGGCATCGGAGCCACTTGCAAAATAGCCGCGGCGCGACGGATTTCTTCTTCTGATGTGGGATGAGGCGAGGCGTTCGCGTCCGATTCGGGCAAGGTGTTTCTGCGACGAAGCACCACACGAATCAGGGCGCGAACATGCCTCTGCGCGACTCGCTA
>CAMDFO010000080.1 GCA_945897515.1 Rhodoplanes serenus
CCCCGTTGAACCCATCCCGCAACCCTTAACCGCTGAAAATAAAATCAAGATGAGCGCTGCGGGTAGCGCCACGGCTCGTCATGGCCGGCGTCGGAAAATTCCTTCACACCTCGAAATGCGCGCTACCGTCGTGAATAGGACGGGCTAGGTCCCTGCGTAATAAGCAAAATATGCGCCATCCAAGGCTAAACTCGGAGCTAAGCCCCATGAAGGCCGGTCAATGCGTCGCCTTCGTGGCGTCCTCGGCTCTGCACGGTTCAAAATGTAGCCGCGTCAATGGTCCATCTGAGCGGTTCAGCGTCTGAGCAATTGTATGAATTGATCGACGGTCATGCCGGCGTCGGCGACGATGCGGCGGAGAGTCCCCGCTCGGATCTGCTTATGGTCGGGCACGACGACTCTGGCATGAGGCTCGTCGCGGCGGAGAATCATGTGGCTCCCACGCTGGCGGCGGAACACGAAGCCTACCCGTTCCAGAGCGGCCCTCACTTCTCGGCCAGACAGGTCGATAGGAAGCTTGGCCACTGGCTTTGCGCCTACGCGGCCTCGACCTCGACGAATTCCTTGCCGACCTCAGTGGGGACAGGATCGCCAGCGTCGCGGCAGTCCTCGACGTAAAGCTCAATCGCCTCGCGGATATTGGCCAGCGCTTCGACGCGGCTGTCGCCCTGGCTGACACACCCTGCCAGCGCCGGGACGCTGGCGACGTAGCCGCCGTCCGCTTCCTGTTCCAAAACGACTGTGTAACGCATGACGGTTCTCCTTATGCGGACATTCATCCGGAGTTGGTCAGATCGATCACGCGTTCCTGTGCGCGCCGAGGCGCATAGCGCAACGCTTCGAGAACATCTTCGCGTTCAAGATAGGGATAATCCGTCAGAAGCTCATCGATGGTTCGGCCAGCACCGATCTGCCCGACAATCATGCCGACCGTGACACGCAGTCCACGAATGCACGGCTTGCCATCCATGACGGCGGAATTCTGCGAAATACGCGAGAAATCGCTCATTTCAGCACCTGCGTCGGGCAAATTATACCATAGCTGACAACGGTCGCGTCACAGCCAATGCGGCAGACGATCCAGACCGATCAATGCGTCGACATCGAGACGGGGCCGCACCAGCGCCCATTCGCTATCGCGAACAAGCACTTCCGGGACCAGCGCGCGGGTGTTGTAGGTGCCGGCCTGGACTGCGCCGTAGGCGCCGGCGGTCATGACGGCCATCAAGTCGCCGGGCGCGGGCGCCGGGAGATCGCGGTTCAGTGCCAGGAAATCGCCTGATTCGCACACCGGTCCGACGACGTCGGCGGTGATGCGCGCGGCTCCGACCGCCGCTTGCCGGACCGGGCGGATGTCGTGGTGCGCCTCGTACAGCGTCGGACGGATCAGGTCGTTCATGCCTGCATCGACGATCACGAAGGTCTTGGCGTCGCCGCGCTTGAGGTAGAGCACCCGCGTTACCAAGATACCGGCGTTACCGACGATCAGCCGCCCCGGCTCGAAGATCAGCTTGCAGTCGAGCCCGCGGGTGGCGCGCTTGACCACCTCGGCATAGGCAGTGGGATCGGGCGGCGGCTCGTTGTCCTCGCGATAGGGAATGCCCAGCCCGCCGCCGAGGTCGACATGCGAAATCGTGTGACCGTCGGCGCGCAGCGTGCGCACGAAATCCGACAGCAGCGCAAACGCATCATCGAACGGCGACAGATCGACGATCTGGCTTCCTATATGCATGTCGACGCCGGCGATCCGCACGCCGGGCAGCTTCGCGGCGCGGGCATAGACCTCGCGCGCCCGGCTGATCGGAATCCCGAACTTGTTCTCGGACTTGCCGGTCGCGATCTTGGCGTGGGTTTTGGCATCGACATCGGGATTGACCCGGATCGACACGTTCGCCGTCTGCCCCTTCGACGCCGCGATCGAGGACAAAAGCTCCAGCTCGGCCTCGGACTCGACGTTGACGCACAGGACGTTCTCGTCGATTGCGAGCGCCAACTCGCCCGCGGTCTTGCCGATGCCCGAGAACATGATCTTCTGCGGCGGCACGCCGGCCGCACGCGCGCGCTTGAGCTCGCCGCCCGACACCACGTCGGCGCCAGAGCCGAGCCTGGCGAGCGTCGCGATCACCGCCTGGTTGGAGTTCGCTTTTACCGAGTAGCAGACCAGCGACGGCACGTCCGCGAAGGCACCGGCGAATACGCGGTAGTGCCGCTCCAGCGTGGCGGTGGAATAGCAATAGAACGGAGTACCGACCGCTTCGGCGAGCGTGGCGAGATTCACCGCCTCGGCGTGCAGCACGCCGTCGCGATAGGCGAAGTGGTGCATCGGACGCTCAGTCGATCAGCCAGTCGCCGGGCAAGCGACGATTCGGCCCGGTCGGCGCGATCGGCTTTCCGTCGGGACTGGTTTGCGGTTGCGCCGCCGGCTGCTGGCTCGCGGGAATAGGCGTGGTGCCGGGCGGCGTAACCCAGGCGCCCGGCGGCGGATCCAGCGGACCTTTGCGCCCGCAGCCCGTCAGGACGAACGCTGCGGCCAGCGCGCCGATCACGGTCAGACGGAGAAACGGGGATCGGGTCAAGGTGGGCTCCAGATTTGCGGCCACCATAACAGATTGCGGGGCGATTTCATCGTCGCCTTCCTCATTGCCGCTCCTTATCCAGCGTCTTGAGCCACTTTTTGGCCTGCACGGCGACGTTCTTCGGCGCGGTACCGCCGTAGCTGACCCGGCTCTGCACCGAGCGCTCGACCGAGAGCACGTCGAACACGCTTTTGGTGATCTTGGACTCGATCTTTTTCATGTCCGCCAGCGATAGTTCATGCAGTGGCACATTCCCTTTCGACGCCTGGGCGACGATACGCCCGGTGACATGGTGGGCGTCGCGGAACGGCATCTTCAAATTCTGCACCAGCCAGTCGGCGAGGTCGGTCGCCGTCGAATAGCCCTCGCCCGCCGCCGCCTTCATGCGCTCTGTGTCCGGCGTCATGTCGCGCACCATGCCGGTCATGGCGTCGATGCAGACCGCCAGCGTGGAGAGCGCGTCGATGGTGCCCTCCTTGTCCTCCTGCATGTCCCGGCCGTAGGCCAGCGGCAGTCCCTTCATCACGATCAGAATCGCATTGAGCGCACCGATGACGCGGCCGGTCTTGCCCTTGACCAGCTCGGCGGCATCCGGATTGCGCTTCTGCGGCATGATCGAGGAGCCGGTCGTGAATTTGTCGGAGAGCTTCACCAGCCCGACCAGCGGCGACGTCCAGAGAATGATCTCCTCGGCCAACCGCGACAGATGGATCGCCGCGATCGATGCGGCGGCCAGCGTCTCCATGACGAAGTCCCGGTCGGACACCGCATCGAGCGAATTGGCCATCGGCCGGTCGAACTCCAGCGCCTCCGCGGTCATGTTGCGGTCCAGCGGGAACGACGTGCCGGCGAGCGCCGCCGAACCGAGCGGCATCTCGTTGAGCCGCGACTGCGCATCGGCAAACCGGCCGCGGTCGCGCGAAGCCATCTCCACGTAGGCCAGCAGATGATGGCCGAAGGTCACCGGCTGCGCGCTTTGCAGATGCGTCAGCCCGGGCATCACCGTGCCGGCGTGCTCCAGCGCCTTTTCCGCCAGCGCACGCTGATAATCTCCGAGCAGCGCATTGATGTCGTCGATCCGCTCCCGCATCCACAATCGGAAGTCGGTGGCGACCTGGTCGTTGCGCGAGCGCGCGGTGTGCAGCCGCCCGGCGGCCGGCCCGATCAGTTCGGCGAGCCGGCTTTCGATGTTCATATGGATGTCTTCAAGCGCCCGCTTGAACTTGAATTTGCCCGAGCCAATCTCTGACAGGATCGTGTCTAGACCGTGAGCGATCTGGCGCGCATCGTCCTTGGTGATGATGCCCTGCTTGGCAAGCATCTCCGCATGGGCCTTGCTCGCGGCGATATCTTGCCGGTAGAGGTGCCAGTCGAAGTCGATCGACGCGCCGATCGTCTCCATGATGGCATCGGGACCGGACGTAAACCGCCCGCCCCACATCTTGTTGCTCATGACACGCTCTTTGACCGCCAGAGTTGACCGACCATGATTGACCGACCATGACCGTTTCGCAGGACCAGCGCCAACGGGAGGCCAGGAAGCGGCTTACCGTGGTTCTCTTGGGCGGCGTTGCCGGCGTCGCCGTCGGGATCGCGGCGGTATACGGGATCGGACACCTGGCACGCAACGTGGGCGGCGACCCCGCCTGCGCGCCGGCGGTGGAAACCGCCCGTAAAATCGCGCCTTTGGTCAAGGGCGAGGTGGCGGCCCTGACCGTGGCCGGTGCATCCAAGAGGCTACCCGAGTTGGCCTTCCAGGATGCCTCGGGGCAATCCAAAACCCTGGCCGACTGGCGCGGCCGCACCGTGCTGCTGAACCTGTGGGCGACCTGGTGCGTGCCTTGCCGCAAGGAGATGCCAGCGCTCGATGCGCTGCAAGCCAAGCTCGGCGGACGGGATTTTGAAGTGGTTGCGGTCAACATCGACACCCGGGACCCCGACAAGCCGAAAAGCTGGCTCAAGGAGGTCGGGATCGGGAAGCTCGGCTATTTCGCCGACCCGACCGCCAAGGTCTTCCAGGACCTGAAGGAGATCGGCAAGGCATTCGGCATGCCGACCACGCTGCTGATCGATCCGCAGGGTTGCGAGATCGCGACACTGGCCGGCCCGGCGGAATGGGCGAGCGAGGACGCGCTCAAGGTGATCAACGCGGCGCTGGGACGGTAGGGCGCGGATTTATCGACACGGCTGGGAACCTTCGTCGCGTCGTTTTTGGTGGGCTGAAAGTGGGCTGAAAGAAAGCGCGACTTATCGAAGCAAAAAATTTCAAAATGGAATACCGATGTGCAGATGGCTGCCGCCGCGCAGCAGACCGAGGAGGCGGCAACGATCGCTGCCTGAACCCAATCGATAACCGGCTACGGCCGATCGCGCGGCAATCCATTGGGCTGCCGAGCTGTCGCGGCGGCCAGCGACGTCACAGGGAAGGAAACCGAACGATGACATTCAGCAGACTGACACTGAGCGGATTGGGCACCAGGCCCGCCCTTCTCGCCTGCCTCGCGCTGCTGCTGGCCGCGCCAGCGGCGGCGCAGCAGGCCGGGGCGCGCGTGGCCTTCATCGTACCCGCTTCCGCCGGCGGCAGCACCGACATCATCGCCCGCGTGCTGGCCCAGCACATGTCGCGCACGATGGGGCAGAACATCGTGGTCGAAAACGTCTCGGGCGGCGGCACCACGATCGCCTCCACCCGCACCGCCTCGGCCACGCCCGACGGCGCCACGGTGTTGATCGCGCAGCTTCCGCTGCTGGCCTCGCCCTTCCTGTTCACCGGCCTGCGCTACGACACGCAGACGGCGTTCGCACCCGTGGGCCTGATCAATGCCGGCTACACCGTGCTGATGGCGCGCAAGAACCTGGCTAACAACCCGGCCGAGGCCATCGCCTGGCTGCGCGCGAGCGGCAACAAGGCGAACATCGGCAATGGCGGCATCGGCAGTTCGGGGCATTTCTGCGAAATGCTGCTGGCACGCGCGCTGAACATCCGGCCCACGCTTGTCCCCTATCGCGGCGGTGCGCCGGCAATGACCGACCTGATCGGCGGCACGCTGGACCTGGTGTGCGACCAATCGACGGCTGGCGTGCCGCAGGTCCAGTCCGGCGCGGTGCGCGGCGTGCTGGTGGCGGGCCCGAACCGCATCCCCAGCATTTCCGACGTACCGACAGCGGCCGAGCTGGGGCTGCCCGATGTGAACCTGGCCGTGTGGCATGGCATGTACGTGCCACGCGCCACGCCGCGCGACATCATCGACCGATTGAATGCCGGCCTGCGTGCCGCCCTTGCCGACCCCGCTATCGTCGCGCGGTTCGACCAGCTCGGCACCAGCGCGTTTCCGGAGAGCGAGCGCTCGCCCGAGGCCCATGAGAGGATGTTCCAGTCAGAGTACAAGCGGCTGGGCCAACTGCTGTCGTCCATGGGCGTCACGCCGCAGAAAGTCGAGTAAGGGAGATCTGAATTGGACTTAGGAATCGCTGGCCGCCACGCCATCGTCTGCGCCGCCAGCAAGGGCCTTGGCCGCGCCTGTGCCACCGCGTTGGCACGCGAGGGCGTGAGCCTGACCATCTCGGCCCGCACGAAGGCTGACATCGAGGCGACGGCCGAAGAAATCCGCGCGGCCCACGGCGTTGCGGTGACGGCGGTCGTGGCCGACGTGACGACGCCGGAGGGGCGGGCGGCGATCCTGGCGGCCAGCCCCAGGGCGGACATTCTGGTCAACAATGCGGGGGGTCCGCCACGGGGCGACTTTCGCAGCTTCGCCGCTGAACAATGGCTGGCGGCGGTCAACGACAACATGGTCGCCGCCATCGAGCTGATCCGGGTCCTGATCGACGGCATGATCGAGCGGCGGTTCGGGCGGATCGTCAACATCACCTCGTCCGCCGTAAAAAGTCCCGTCGCGGACCTCAGTCTCTCGACGGCGGCACGGCTTGGGCTGACCGGCTATACGGCAGGGGTGGCGCGTCAGGTGGCCCAGCATAACGTGACGATCAACAACATCCTGCCCGGCTGGTTCGACACCGACCGGTTCCGCAGCGGCGTGACCAGCCGCGCCAAAGCCACCGGCATCGCGTTCGAGGAGCAGCTCGCGCGCCAGCAGGCCGCCGTGCCTGCGGGTCGCATCGGCGACCCGGCCGAGTTAGGCGATGCCTGCGCCTGGCTGTGCAGCCGCCAAGCCGGCTACATCACCGGCCAGAACCTGCTGCTGGATGGTGGGCAGTTCCCCGGCACGTTCTAGCGAGAGCGTGGTTGATTTGATTTGAAGCCTACTCCGTTCGCTTCCCCCGCAAGCGGGAGCCTTGGCCAAAGTGCTAGGTCCCCGCTTCCGCGGGGACGAACGGACCGATTTCAATCCGAAAATTTGATGGGACAAGCCCGGCCAAGACGAACTGAATGCTCGACATGGGGCTGGTGTGGGGAACAAAGCCCGCTCTGAACTGTTGTCCGAGACAGTCTCCTTAAAATTGATCTCAAACATTATTGCGGCATCGGCACTTAGCACAGGCAAAAACGTCTGCACGTTCGAAGCCATAAGCGAGCAATTGGCACGGGCGCAGTTTCGCTGCTCCGCATGAAAGTGCCAACAACATGGCTATCGAGACTTCTCCCACGAGACCAACCGTCCTTATCGTCGAAGACGAGATGCTGCTGCGGTTACGCGCCGTCGACATCGTGGAGGATGCCGGCTTCACGCCTTTGCAAGCAGTCAGCGCGGACGATGCTCTGACCCTGCTCGAATCCCGTTCCGACATTGATCTGCTGTTTACTGACATCCAAATGCCCGGCAGTATGAACGGTCTCAAGCTGGCGCATGCGGTCCATGAGCGCTGGCCGGCGATCAAAATCATCTTGGTGTCGGGCCAATTAACGCCGGACGAAGGCGAGAGACCAGCGAATTCCCGGTTTTTTGGCAAGCCGCTGGTAATCGAGCAGATGATTACAGAGTTGCAAGGAATGATCGGGCAAGGGTCGCTGAAGATCCTGCCTGGCGACGCGACAACCCTTACGAAATTCATCAAGCCAAGCGATCTGCCCGAAACGACGGCCGCCCGACAAACGCTGACCGCAGAAAACGACAGCCTTCGCCTCCTGCTGGAGCAGGCTGGGATCGATGCCAGAGCACTCCTGGCCCAGGCAGGCATCGACGCAAAAGAGCGCGAGGCGGCCGACAAGCTCCAAAAACTTATCTTGGAGGAGCTGCATCATCGGATCAAAAATACCTTGGCCACGGTACGAGCGATCACGTCTCAAAGCTTGCGGACCGCAGTAAGCATGAAACACGGCGAGCTTGCGATTGAAGGCCGTCTAGCCGCGCTGGGTCATGCGCACGATCTCCTGATGAAGGCGAGATGGTCGAACGCGAGCTTTGCTCAAATTATACGAAGCGCCACCGAGCCCTTCGACAGCAAATCCGCCGGGATGGTATCGATCGAAGGTCCTGATCTAAGCATCTCATCTGCGGCGGTGATCGCCTTTGCAATGACCTTGAATGAACTCTGCACCAACACGACAAAGTTCGGTGCGTTGTCGGTTCCGGGCGGACGCGTTGAGATCGAATGGCATATCGATAAGGAAAAAAATCGGCTGAAATTTACCTGGACTGAAAGCGGTGGCCCGGAAGTGTTCGCCCCTACCAGACGAAGTTTCGGCACCCGGCTTATCGGGTCGCTCGGGCAACAGTTAAAGGGTGAAGTCGAACTGTCTTACCGTCCAACGGGATTCGCATACGCGCTGGACGTGCCGATGGCTTCACTCGTCCCGGCGGCGTAAATTTCTTTTGGCTGGCGCAACGAAATCGGAAAGCTATGTAACCAGACAGCATCCGCACGACGTGGCTGCGGCTTGTGACAGAGCCCCAGACCCATCGACCGCAGTCGCGGCGCACTCCCAAAATCAATCAATCGCGATATTGACCACCTTGATGATGTCCGCCCAGCGCTGCCCCTGTTCGGCCAGGAACGCTGTGGTTTCTTCCGGTGTCGACGGACGCGCTTCGCCCCCCAGCCTCGCCAGTGTCCGCTGCACATCGTCCGAGGCCAGCGCTCCCGCCACGGCTTTGGCGAGTTGCCGCCTGATCTCGATCGGCGTGTTGGGCGGGGCGACGACGGTCGAGATCGACGTCGTGATGAACTGAGGGAATCCGCTTTCGACCATGGTCGGAATATCCGGAGCCAATTTGCTTCGGGTGGCGCTCGATATCGCCAGGCCTTTCAGCTTGCCGTCGCGGATGTAAGGCAGCATCTGCGTCAGGGTCGAGAACATGATCTGGACCTGTCCGGCCACCAGGCCGGTGAGCGCGTTGTTTCCGCCGCGATACGGAATATGGCTGATCTGGATATTCGCCTGCGCCTTGAGCAACTCGCCTTCGATATGCGGCAACGTTCCGTTTCCGGCCGAAGCGAAGTTCAAGGTGCCGGGCTTGGACTTGGCCAGGGCGATCAGCTCAGCAATGGTGTTGGCGGCGACCGACGGATGCACCGAGAGGACCTCGCTGCTATCGGCGATGCGCGAAATCGGCGCAAACGATGCCGCACTGTATCCCGCGTTCTTGTAGGACGCGGGCGCGATGAGCAGCGTGCTCGTGCTTCCCAACAGCAACGTGTAGCCGTCCGGCTCCGCAGTGAGGACCGACTTGGCGCCGATCGTGCCGCCAGCACCTGGGCGGTTGTCGACGATCACGGGCTGCCCGAGGCTCGCCGCCATTTTTTCCGACAGGAGTCGCGCCATCACGTCCGGGGGCGAGCCCGCGGGCGAGGCGACCACAAACTTGATCGGCCGATCCGGGAACGCCTCCACGCTTTGGAACGCAAGCAGATGCGTGAAAAGGGCGACAAGAACGGTAGCCAGTTTCCTCATCGCGGCAATCCTCCAGCCGGTCGCTTTTATTTGACGCTCTGGCCTCGACCCTGTGAGGCCAGAGCAAACTGCGTTGATGGCAGCCTACGATGACATGTTAGGTTATGGCGAGTCTTTGGGAGGCGCGTATGCCATCGAGTTGTCGGATCGCGGTTGTCGGAGGCGGGCTGGCCGGTCTCGCCATGGCGAACGCGCTGAAGACGTTCGGGATCGAGGCGCAGGTTTTCGAGGCCGCCGCGGCGTTGGGTGAGATCGGCGCCGCGGTCAACACCAGTCCGCAAGCGGTCAAGGCGTTGCGGGCGATCGGCGTCGGCGATGCGATCGCAGCGGTGGGACACCTTTCGCGCGGGACCTACACCCGCAACCTGCAGACCGGCGAGTTTCTGGAATTGAACGACCGGCTCAAGGCCGCCGAGCGTTATGGCGCGCCCTACTACACCTTTCACCGCGCCGATCTGATCGACGCGCTGGCCAGCGGACTCGACCTTCGCACGGTTCACCTGGGTCATCGGCTCACGGGACTGAAAGAGAGCGGCGACCGAGTCGCGCTTGCTTTCGCCAATGGCGTGGAGGTCGAGGCCGAATACGTGATCGGCGCCGATGGCGTGCGCTCGGTGATCCGTCAGGCGCTCTACGGCGACGACAATCCTACCTACACGGGCCAGATGGTGTGGCGCGCGCTGTTGAATGCCAACGATGTGCCCGAGGAGATTCTTGAGCCCATGGGGCACACGCAGTGGGTTGGGCCGGGCTGTCATTTCCTCGCCTATTACATCCGGCAGCGAAAGTTCGTGAACATCGTCACCCAGGAGGACACGGACAAATGGGTTGAGGAAGGGTGGTCGACCCGCGGCGACCCCAATGAGATGCGACAGAGCTTCCCCAATCCCGAGCCGCGTCTGGCGAAACTCATGAGTCTCGTCACCGAGTGCTCGAAATGGGGGCTGTTCCTGCGGCCGCTGACGGACAACTGGGGGCGCGGCCGCATCCAGCTTATTGGCGACGCAGCGCATGCGATGCTGCCCAATGCCGGACAGGGCGCGTGCCAAGCCTTCGAAGACGCTTATGTGCTCGGGCGGTGGCTCCAGACCAGCCGGGATCCGGCCGAAGCCTTCGTGAATTTCCGCCGTGTCCGTATCCCGCGTGTGCACGGCGTGCAGCGGCTTTCCCTCTCAAACGCCCGCTTCAAGCACGCGCGCGACGCCAAGGAGCAAAAGGCAGCGATCGCCGCGGGGACAGGCAGCGTCCACGGCAATGCCGATTGGGTCTGGAGCTTCGATCCCGTGGCCGATTGGAACAAGGAGCCTTTGGTTCCCGGTTCATATGCGGCTTAGGGTTGGATCGTCACGGAGGGCGCGCTTTCCCGGCGCATCGTCTCTCTGGCTCACGTGACGATATTGATCACCTTCTGGCCGGTCTTCAGATCGATCTGCGATCCGTCGCTCAGCGTCAGGTAGTCGCCAGCCGGTTTGCCGGTCTTGATGTCGAGCATGGTGCCGTTGCTCAGCTTGATGGTGTTGCCGGTCATATCGATGACGGCGTCGCCGGCGTTGACCTGCGTCGCCGGAGGCTTGTTGGTGTAGACGCTTCGGTTCTTCACCTCGGCGGCCTGGTTCTTCGCCAGCTTGGCAGCGGTTTCTTCCCTGATGCGCTTCAGCGCGGCCTTGGCGGCGAGATCGCCCGGGCCGGTGATCTGGTCCATCCCGACCGAGGAAAGCACCGAGCCGAGGGCCGCGTTCGAGGCCGCGTACTGCTCGCGGCGCGCCTTGGCCTTCTCGCGCTGGACCTCAAGCTGCTGCCAGCTCGAGCTCGACGATCCGTAGCCAAAGCGATTGGTGGAAATGCCGGCCATGCCCATTCACCCATGGTCAGGATACGGGTGCATGGTTAACAAGAGGTAGGCCGCCGGATTCGGGTGGCTAATCCGGCGCATCTGCGCTTGATGGACGGCTCCGGTCCGAGACCAAATCATCTTTCAATGACCTCCCCCCGCCCCGCCCCGCTCACGATGTCGACCACCGATTGGCTGCTGCTGATCGGCCTGTCGATCCTGTGGGGCGGCTCGTTCTATTTCGCGAAGGTCGCGGTGCTGGAAATCCCGCCGCTTACGCTGGCGTTCGGGCGCGTCACCATCGCGGCGATGTGCCTGGTGATCCTGGCGCGCGCCGCGGTCGGACCGTTCGCGCATGGCCGCACCACCTGGTGGGATTTCACCGTGATCGCGGCGCTCAACAACGCGCTGCCGTTCGCGCTGATCTTCTGGGGCCAGATCCACATCTCGATCGGGCTGGCCTCAATCCTCAATGCAACGAGCCCGCTGTTCACGGTGGTGGTGGCGCATTGGGCGACGCAGGACGACAAGCTGACGCCGGGCCGCGCGATCGGGCTGATCGCGGGCTTTATCGGCGTCGTGGTGCTGATCGGTCCCGACCTGCTGGCCGACTTCAGCTCATACGTGCTCGCCGAGATCGCGCTGCTGGTCGCAGCGTTGAGCTACGCGTGCGGCGCGATCTATGCGCGGCGTCTCAAGGCCATGCCGCCGGTGACCATTGCCTGCGGCCAACTGACCATGGCGTCGATCCTGCTCGCACCGTTCGTGCTGGTGGTGGACGGACCGTGGACGCTGTCGGCGGTTTCCGGCGCGCCGATCTGGGCGATGGTGGCGCTGGCGGTGTTCTGCACCGCGCTCGCCTACCTGATGTACTTCCGCGTCCTCAGCCGCGCCGGCGCCACCAACGCGCTGCTGGTCACGTTCCTGATTCCGGTGAGCGCGATCCTGCTCGGCATCGTGCTGCTGGAGGAAACTATCGAGCCGCGGCAGCTCGCCGGCATGGCGGCGATCGCGATCGGCCTCGCCACCATCGACGGCAGGCCGGCGCGCTATCTGGCCCGAATTGTCGGCCGCACAAATTCGTGAAGTTCCGTTAGCCGCATCGGGTTGACATCGGCGTTCGGCGTCCCTACACTTAACCATATGGTTAACTATCAAGATACCGCGCTGGACCGCGCGTTCTCTGCCCTCTCGGACCCGACGCGGCGCGCGCTGGTGGCCCGTCTGAGCGGTCATGAAAGCGTGTCGGTCAGCGAACTGGCTCAACCATTTCAAATGTCGCTGCCCGCGATCATGAAACATCTCGACGTGCTGTCGGATGCCGGACTGGTCGCGCGCACGAAAACCGGGCGCACGGTGTTCTGCGAGCTCAAACCGGCGCCGATGGAAGAGGCCATGGACTGGCTCAATCGCTACCTGCGCTTCTGGAATGCCCAGCTCGACCGCTTTGCCGCTTTTGTGGAGAAAGACTCATGTCCGCCGGCCCAGCCCCGAACGCCGCCGTCAACCCAAACCTTGCCGGCCCAAGCCTCACCCTCAAACGTCGTCTCAATGCGGCGCCGGAAAAAGTCTACGCTGCGTGGACGGACCCCGCGCAAATAGCAAAGTGGTTCGGCCCGGATGCGGGTGCGGTGACCAGCGCCGAGACCGACGTGCGGGTCGGCGGACGCTACACCGTGATCTTCCACACCGAGGATGGCGAGGAGCATTACGTCAGCGGCGTCTATCGCGAGGTGGTGCGCAACGAGAAGCTTCAGTTCACCTGGGCCTGGCGCAGCACGCCGGAGCGCGAGTCGCTGGTCACCATCCTGATCAAGGCCGAGGGCGCCGGTTCGATCCTGACGCTGATCCACGAAAAGTTCTTCGACGACGCCGCGCGCGACCGTCACGAATACGGCTGGACCGGCTCGCTCAACAAGCTCGAGAAATTGTTCGCCTGAGAAGAAGGAGAAAACCATGGCTTCCAAGATTTTCGTCAACCTGCCTGTGAAGAACCTCGATCGGTCGAAGGCGTTCTTCGGCAAGCTCGGCTATGAATTCAACGCGCAGTTCACCGACGAAACGGCGGCCTGCATGGTCATCAGCGAGGACATCTACACGATGCTGCTGACCGAGCCGAAGTTCAAACAGTTCACCAAGAAGCCGATCGCCGACGCCAAGAAGACCACCGAGGTGCTGGTCTGCCTGTCGATGGACAGCAAGGAGCGGGTCAACGAAGTCGTCGACACTGCCGTGAAGGCCGGCGGCACCGAAGCCCGCGAGCCGATGGATTACGGCTTCATGTTCGGCCGCGCATTCGACGATCTGGATGGGCACACCTGGGAGATCATCTGGATGGATCCCAAGCACGTCCACTAATCATCCGCCCATAGTAGAAGACAACTCAAGGAGAAGTGAGATGGCGACATACGTCGATGGATTTGTGGTTCCGGTTCCGAAGAACAAGGTGAAGGCCTACGTCGCGATGGCCCGCAAGGCCAGCAAGGTCTGGATGGATTACGGCGCGCTCGACTACAAGGAATGCATCGCCGATGACGTGAAGGTCGGAAAACGCACGTCGTTTCCGCGCAGCGTCAAGATGAAGCGCGGCGAGACCGTGGTGTTCTCCTACATCGTCTACAAGTCGCGCAAGCAGCGCGACGCCGTGATGGGCAAGGTGATGAAGGACCCGCGGATCGCCAAGATGATGGATCCGAAGAAGATGCCGTTCGACGCCCGGCGCATGTTCTGGGGCGGCTTCAAGACCGTGGTCGAGGTCTGAAATCTGGCCGTCATTCCGGGGCGCTGCGAAGCAGCGAGCCCGGTATCCAGACGCGATGATTCTTGGTGTTTCTGGATTCCGGATCGCGCCTTCGGCGCGTCCGGAATGACGGAGGGGGTTTCAGCGGCGCGCGACGCAGTAAGCTGCTACCGCGTCGGGACCGGCTTCGGTCCGCGGTAGTCGTAGAAGCCGCGCTGGGTCTTCTTGCCGAGCCAGCCGGCTTCGACGTACTTCACCAGCAGCGGGCACGGCCGGTATTTCGAATCCGCCAGGCCCTCGTGCAGCACCTGCATCACCGACAGGCAGGTGTCGAGGCCGATGAAATCCGCCAACTCCAGCGGCCCCATCGGATGGTGCGCGCCGAGCTTCATCGCGGTGTCGATGCCTTCGACGTTCCCGACGCCTTCGTAGAGCGTGTAGATCGCCTCGTTGATCATCGGCAGCAGGATGCGGTTGACGATGAACGCCGGGAAATCCTCGGCGACCGCGATGGTCTTGCCGAGCTTGCTGACGAACGCCTTGGACGTCTCGAAGGTCGAGTCGGCGGTGGCGATGCCGCGGATGAGCTCGACCAGCTCCATGCGCGGCACCGGATTCATGAAATGGATGCCGATGAATTTTTCCGGCCGGTCGGTCGAGGCGGCGAGCCGGGTGATCGAGATCGACGACGTATTGCTGGCGACGATCGCGTCGGGCTTCAGCGACGGGCACAGCGCGGTGAAGATCTTGCGCTTGACGTCTTCCTTTTCGGTCGCGGCCTCGATCACGATGTCGCAGTCGGACAGACCGTCGTAGCTGTCGACCGTCGAGATGCGCTTGAGCGCGGCCTGCTTGTCTTCTTCGGTGAGGCGCTGGCGGCTGATCTCCCGCGCCATGTTGCCGTTGATGGTGGCGAGCGCCTCCTTCAACCGATCCGGCGCGACATCGTTCAGCACCACGGGAATCCCCGCGATCGCGCAGACCTGGGCGATACCGTTGCCCATCTGTCCCGCGCCGACGATGCCGACCTTGCGAATAACCTGCGCCATGATGTGCTTCTTATTTATTGAGCATGATCGTTTCCGAAAGCCGGTTGCCGTTTTTCGGGATCATGTTTCTAGGATAGCCGATTTTCAGCGTTTGATCTTGGCCAATTCGGCCTCGAGCTCCGGCAGCGCCTGATAGAGGTCCGCCACCAGCCCATAATCGGCCACCTGGAAGATCGGCGCTTCCTCGTCCTTGTTGATGGCCACAATCACCTTGGAGTCCTTCATGCCGGCCAGATGCTGGATCGCGCCGGAAATTCCGACCGCGATGTACAGGTCCGGGGCGACCACCTTGCCGGTCTGGCCGACCTGCCAGTCGTTCGGGGCATAGCCCGCATCGACCGCCGCGCGGGACGCGCCAACAGCCGCGCCCAGTCGGTCGGCGACCGGCTCGATATACTTGGTGAAATTGTCGCGGCTCTGCATCGCGCGGCCGCCCGAGATGATGATCTTGGCCGAGGTCAGCTCCGGACGATCGGACTTCGAAAGCTCCTCGCCGACGAACGAGGAGATGCCCGGATCGGCGACCGGCGCCGCCGCCTCAACCGGCGCGGACCCGCCCTCACCCGTTGCCTGGAACGTCGAGGTGCGAACAGTGATGACCTTCTTTGCGTCCTTCGACTTCACGGTCTGGATCGCATTGCCGGCGTAGATCGGCCGCTCGAACGTGTCGGGCGCGACGACGTTGCTGATCTCGGAGATCTGCATCACGTCGAGCAAAGCCGCGACCCGCGGCATGACGTTCTTGGCCACCGACGTCGCCGGCGCCATGATCGCGTCGTAGGAGCCCGCGAGCGACACGATCAGCGCCGCGAGCGGTTCCGCGAGCGCGTGCTCGTAGACCGGGGCGTCCGCGAGCAGCACCTTGGCCACGCCATCGAGCTTGGCGGCGGCATCGGCTACCGCCTGACAGCCGGCGCCCGCGACCAGCACGTGGACGTCACCGCCCATCGCCTTGGCCGCGGTCAGCGCCTTGTTGGTGGAATCCTTCAGCGTCTTGTTGTCGTGCTCGGCGAGCAGAAGCGTGGTCATCGCGAGCAACTCCCAACATCCCAGGTGTCTTGGCCGTCACAGGTGTCTTGGCCGTCACAAGTGTCATGGCCGGGCTTGACCCGGCCATCCATCATGTCGTCCGAAGCGATGGATGCGCGGGTCAAGCCCGCGCATGACAGCGGAGAAAACTGGACGAAGGACAGCGTGGTCATCCGATCACCCCGGCGTCCTTCAGCTTGCCGACCAGCTCGGCGGGAGAGCCGACCTTCACGCCGGACTTGCGGCCGGCGGGCTCGACGGTTTTCATCACTTCGAGCCGCGGCTTGGCGTCGACGCCGTAAGCCTCAGGGGTCTTCTCGTCGATCGGCTTCTTCTTCGCCTTCATGATGTTCGGCAGGCTGGCATAGCGCGGCTCGTTGAGGCGCAGGTCGACGGTCACGATCGCCGGGCCCTTGAGCTTCACCGTCTGCAACCCGCCGTCGACTTCCCGGGTCACCAGCACGTCGGAGCCTTCGAGCACGATCTTGGAGGCAAACGTGCCCTGCGGCCAACCGGTCAACGCAGCCAGCATCTGGCCGGTCTGGTTGCAATCGTCGTCGATCGCCTGCTTGCCCATGATGACAAGGCCGGGTTGCTCCGCATCGACAATGGCCTTGAGGATTTTCGCCACCGCGAGCGGCTCGACCGCGCCCTCGGCTTTCACCAGGATGCCGCGGTCGGCGCCCATGGCGAGCGCGGTGCGGATGGTTTCGGACGCCTGCTGCGGCCCGATCGAAACGGCAACGATCTCGGTGGCCTTGCCCGCTTCCTTGAGCCGGATCGCCTCCTCGACCGCGATCTCGTCGAAGGGATTCATCGACATCTTGACGTTGGCGAGTTCGACGCCCGAACCGTCCGCCTTGACGCGAATTTTGATGTCCTTGTCCACCACCCGCTTCACGGGCACCAAGATCTTCATCGTTCTCCATCCCCTTCGGGGCGGCTTGAAAAGCGCGGCAACCTAATGGCCGCGCCGTTGCAGTGTCAACGTATGGTCCTAGCGGTTCTGCCCCGGCGCCCAGAGCACGTCGCGCGCGCCCTTGTCGTTGGCGTAGCGGCCGGCGACAAACAGGAAGTCGGACAGCCGGTTGACGTATTTGAGCGAGGGTTCCGTGACCATCTCGCCCGGCTGGTCCTTCAGTTCCACCATGATGCGTTCGGCGCGGCGGCACACGGTGCGCGCCAGGTGCATGTAAGCGGCCGCCACGCTGCCGCCGGGCAGAATGAACGAGCGGAGCGGGGCCAGCTCGGCGTTGAACTTGTCGATCTCGGCTTCCAGCCAGTCGACCTGACGGTCCGTGACGGTCAGCCGCGCGCCGCCTGGGCCCTTTTCCGACAGGCAAAGGTCGGCCTCGACATCGAACAGATCGTTCTGGATTCGCCCGAGCGCGGCGTCGAGCAGGGCATCGCCCGCGGTATGCAGGCGCACCATGCCGATGACGGCATTGACCTCGTCGAGGGTGCCGTAGGCCGAAACCCGCAGGTCGTATTTCTTGCGGCGATCACCGGAACCGAGCGCGGTCGTGCCGTCGTCGCCGGTTCGCGTGTAAATGCGGTTCAAAACGACCATGCAGTCCTCGTAGGGAAGAATCGCACTCCGCCGGATTTCGGGGTACGGTATTCTATCCGATTGCCGCCAGGAACCAATGAGGAGAAATCCCGTGCGCTCGATTGCCGTCCTTGCCGCCGCAGCTTTCCTGCTGATGCCAGTCGCCGCGCCCGTTCAGGCTCACCACGCCGAGGGCGGCAAGCACGCCTCGGCAGCCGCGGACGTGTACGCATCGGCCAAGAAGCAGAAAAAGAAAGCCAAGAAACCCAACAAGAAACCCAAGGCCGGGAAAGAGCAATATCTGCGAGCGGTTCCAGCCGCCAAATACAACTAGCCGCGGGCAAAATAGATCGCCGCCATGATGACCACAATGGCGACGAACTGCAGCAGCACCCGCGCACGCATCAGCCGCTGCGAGGTGTTCGGCGAGCCGCCGCGCATCATGTTGACGAGGCCGAGCACCAGCACGATGGCAACCGCGCCGATGGCAATCGGGACCAGATAGGTCGACAAGAATCCGGACATGGCTTCCTCGCAGTCGATTGAGCGACGCGATCAGTTCAAGACGACGATCGCAACGTTGAGCGCCGTCGCATAGCAGACCCAGGCCAGATAAGGAACGAGCAGCCACCCGGCGATGCGATCGAGACGCCAGAACATCACCAGCGTCGCGGCGAGCGCGGCCAGCAGCAGCACGATCACCAGCAGCGCCAGGCTCGGCGCTTGGAGCCCGAAGAACACCGGCGACCAAGCCGCGTTCAGCGCCAGTTGCAGGACAAACACCCCGATCGCGCGCCGCCGCGCCGGCCGGTCGGCGGCCGCGCCGATCCGCCAGACCGCCATCGCCATCACCACGTAGAGAAATGTCCAGACCGGGCCGAAGACGGCGTTCGGCGGCGTGAACGACGGCTTGACCAGGCCCGCGTACCACGTCGGAATCTTTGGCAGCGTCACCAGCGAGCCGACATAGCCGACCGCCACGGTCAGCGCGAGCCAGCTCCGTTGACGATCATTCTCCGCGATGGAGCCTTGCAACATGTCTCGCCTTTTGACAGTGACGCCATCTATATAGGGCGACCGGCGGGCGACGACACCACGCGCAAGAGAAATTCATGAGTGAGACGATCCTTGTCATGGGTGCGGGCGGCCGTCTTGGCTACACCGCTGCGGAAGCGTTCCGCATCGCCGGCTGGCACGTCAAAAGCCTGGTTCGGCCCGGCCGGGCCGCGTTCGCGCCGCGCGGCACGCAGGTCGTCGAGGTCGTGACGCGCGATGCCGCCGTCGAAGCGGCGCAAGGCTGCGCCATCGTGCTCAACGCGCTCAATCCGATCATCACCGAATGGAATAAGAATGCGTTGTCGCTCGCCTATTCCGCAATCGCGGCCGCGGAAGGCAGCGGCGCGACGCTGATGTTTCCCGGCAGCGTGTGGAATTTCGGCGCCAGCATGCCGCCGGTGCTCGACGAGACCACACCGATGCTCCCGACCACGCGCAAAGGCGGCATGCGGGTCGAGATGGAGCAGCGCATGCGCGAGGCGTCGGAGCGCGGCGTGCGCACCATCATCCTGCGTAGCGGCGACTTCTTCGGCGGCGGCCGCGGCTCCTGGCTCGACCTGGTGGTGCTCAAGGAGTTCGACAAGAGCCGCCTCACCTATCCGGGGCCGAACGACGTCGTCCACGAATGGGCCTACGTGCCCGATGTCGCCGCCACCCTGGTCAAGCTGGCAAAGATTCGCGACACGCTGGCGCCGTTCGAGACCTTCGGCTTCCCGGGGTATTCGATCACCGGGCGCGAGCTGATCTCGACGATCGAGGCCGTGACCGGCCGCCTGTTCAACGCACGCCAGATGAGCTGGTGGATGCTCAAGTCGTTCGGGCGGTTGCTGGCAATCGGACGCGAGATCGCCGAGCTGGAGTATCTGTGGCGCGTTCCGCACCGCATCTCGGGCGAGAAGCTCAAATCGGCAATCGGCGACGTGCCGCATACTCCCTTGCACAAGGCGATTGCGACGTCGCTGCGCGACCTCGGCTATCGGCTGTGAGCGCCCGTTTCAATTGACCAGATGCCTGGCGATTTCGTGGGCCGGCAGCTTGATGAGGTCCTTGTCGATCTCCGCTCTCAAAACCTGGAGCACATGCTGGGACAACTCCCGGCGCAAGATGCCGAGCGCGCGAGGCGGCGCGGCCACAATCACGCCCTTGGTTTCGCCAGCCAGCACGGCCTTGTCGAGACGGGCGGCGAGACGCGCGAGGAACCGCTCCTCCTCCTGCTCGTGCCAGTCGGTCTGTTCCATCGCACTGCGTGCGGTGCCGACCGACCGGAACGAGCGCCCCGGCCGGTCCGTGCCCAGTTCGCGGGTCTTGGGATCGGGCTGCTGGTAAATCTCCTTGGTGATCAGATTCGGAGTCTTCCGGTTTCCGGCGTTTTCCATCACCAGCGCCTTGGCGCCATCGCACACGACCACCCAGTCGCCGGGATTGATTTTCAGCTCCGCCATGAATCACCTCCGCGCGCAATCATCCACTAAGGCACTCTGCAGAACGCCGCGCCTTGATGGAGATCAATGCGGAAGGACCCTGTTCAGTTGCTGCCGTCGAGCAGCCGCCGCGCGATGACCTGGGCCTGTATTTCGGCCGCGCCTTCGAAGATCGAGAGAATGCGCGCGTCGCACAGGATGCGTGAGATCGGGAATTCGACGGCAAAGCCGTTGCCGCCGTGGATCTGCACCGCGTTGTCGGCGCAGGCCCAGGCGATGCGGGCCGCGAGCAGCTTGGCCATGCCGGCCTCGAGATCGCAGCGGCGTCCCGAATCCTTCTCCCGCGCGGCGTAGTAGGTGAGCTGGCGCGCGATCGCGATCTCGACCGCCATCATCGCGATCTTGTCGGCGACCCGGGGAAATTCCACGATCGGCCCGCCGAACTGCTGGCGGTTCTGCGCATAGGACAGCGCCTGCTCCATCGCCGCCTGCGCCACGCCGATGGCCCGCGCCGCGGTCTGGATGCGCGCGGCCTCGAACGTCTGCATGAGCTGCTTGAAGCCAAGACCCTCGACGCCGCCGAGTAGGTTCTCGGCCTTGACCTCGAAGCCGTCGAACGCGATCTCGAATTCCTTCATGCCGCGATAGCCGATCACCGCAATCTCGGTGCCGGTCATGCCGTCCGCCGGGAACGGATTGTCGTCGCTGCCGCGCGGCTTCTCCGCGAGCAGCATGGATAGGCCGCGGTGGCCGGGCTCCTTGGGATTGGTGCGGACCAGCAGCGTCATCAGGTCGGCGCGCACCGGATGCGTGATCCAGGTCTTGTTGCCGTGGACCCGATAGACGCCGCCGTCGCGTGTTGCACGGGTCTTGAGCGAGGCCAGGTCCGAGCCGATGTTGGGCTCGGTGAACACAGCGGTCGGCAGCACTTCGCCCGATGCCAGCTTGGGCAGCCACTTCCGCTTCTGCTCCTCGGTGCCGCTGCCGAGGATCAGCTCGGCCGCGATTTCCGACCGGGTGCCGAGCGAGCCGACGCCGATATAACCGCGCGACAGCTCCTCGGAGACGACGCACATCGACTCCTTGCCGAGCCCCATGCCGCCGAATTCTTCCGGGATGGTGAGACCGAAAACCCCCATCTCCGCCATCTGCGCGATGATCTCGAGCGGGATGTAGCTGTTGTCGATGTGCCAGCGTTGCGCGTTGGCCATGACCTCGCTGTCGGAAAACTTGCGCATCTCGTCGCGGATCGCTTCCAGCGTGTCGTCAAGTCCGGTGGCGCCGACGGTCGTATCCTGACGGATGCGGATCAGCTCGACGAGGCGCTGCCGATGCTGGGTGGTGTTGCCGGTTTCGATCAGCGCCTCGACCACCGGCGTGACGCGAGCCGCCACCGCGGCAGCGGTAAGGCCAAGGTCCGACGGGCGCACGATCTCGCCCTGACTCATCGGGATTCCGCCCACGATCTGAGCCAGGTATTCGCCGAGCCCGATGCGGATCAACAGTTCCTCGACCTCGCCCAGGCCGCCGCTCGCCTGCAATCGTTTGGCGTAGGCGGCGAGTTGCCGCACCGCCTCGACATAGGTGGCAAGCCAGGCGAGCCCATGGGCGGCGCGTTGCTCGCGATCGAACAGGCGGCCGACCACGCGATCGTCGACCGTGACGAGCGCCCGCACCTTGGCGGTGGCATCGGACAGCAGGGCTTCCACGGCTTCGGTCGCGCCGCGCGCCAAGAGCAGAAGGTCTTGTCCGGCGCGGATGGTCGGGGCGGTCGGCGGCATCGATATCTCCGAGTTACACCCGGCAGTGTGCAGTGCACAAACGGGGTATGCAATGCGGTCCGCCGAGCCCGCGGGCGTCGCCTTCTGCCGGAGCATCCAGCCGGCGAACAGCGGAACTTGCGAGATTATTAACCATTGAGCCTCTTGCAAAACTCCCGACGGGAGGGCGGGTGTGGGAACGCTTTCGTCTGTTTGATGGGCGTAGCAGGTGAGACCGGTCATTTTTGACGTTTCTTGGCGGACCTCCGGCGCGGCTTGCCTGTGATATGTCCGTTTGCTGATC
>CAMDFO010000081.1 GCA_945897515.1 Rhodoplanes serenus
GCATGAGCGCGGACAAACTGAGCGCGTCAGTGAGCACATCAGGGCCGACAAAACCCGGCGCGTCGGCAACACTTCAGTATTGGACGCGATCATCAGCCCGCAACGGCGTTCAACCACGCGCCGAAAACGTCATTGTTCGAGGTGCCCCAAAGTCTAACGCCCTTACCCGCGCTGGGTAAAGGGACGCCGGGCAGTTCGTCTCGGGCGGCTTGGAGCGCTGAGCTGTGTGTCCGGCCTCACCGCTTCGCTAGGCTTCGTGTCACCGGACGCGCGATCATCTGGGGGAGAACGTGAATAGCCCGGGCACCATAACCACAATAAGCAAGCTGAAAAAAATGGGCGCTAAAACGCATATCAGCTAATTGTGAGTTGGTTTGAGAACACGCAGAAACAGAAGCCAAGCCGTTCGGCAGTCTCCGAAAAGCTCACCCCGTACTATCGGAGATTTTTTCTCGGTCAGGGACCAGGATTCAATTGCGCCCGCGGCTGCAGCGAAAACTTGCCGCGTGCTGCCCCGAATGGTGATCCTGCCAAGAGGCTAAAAATCGCGCAGAAACTCTCAATGAGTTATTGGCGCGCCCGGAGAGATTCGAACTCCCGACCCCCAGATTCGTAGTCTGGTGCTCTATCCAGCTGAGCTACGGGCGCGTGCCGTTGGAACATCCGCGCCGGAGGCGGGGACGCGGGGCATAGCTATAGGTTTCAGCGCGGGTTTGGCAAGCCTCCGGGCTGTGCGGGGACGGCGGGGCCCGGGGTAGCGGGCGCGGGCGTGGCCGGTTCGGCGGCGGCGGGCGCAGGAGACGGAGGACCTGACGGTGCCGAAGCTGGCACGACCGGGCGCGGCGGTTCCCGGGTGCACCGGCCCTGGCCTTGCGGCGTGATGATGCAATCGAGGTCCCGTCCCTGCAGCCGATAGCTGTCCGCGCCGAACCGCGTCACCGTTGCGCGCACAAACTCCGTGGGGCATGGACCGCCCGCCGCAACGGGCTGCTGTCTGTAAAGCAGACGCGAACCGTCAGCCTTGAGATAAATCTCGCAGCCCGGATGGTCCCGTGCCGGCCGCACCACGATCGGGGCGATCTGCGCCTGCGCGACCGGCCCGCCGACAGCCAGGCCCGCGAGGACGACGAGCAGCGCGTTTCTCATCCGCATGACGGGCCCTCGGGCTCTCTTACCTTAAGCCCGCGCCCGTGCGTTGCGGTGGGCGTCGAGCTCCACCGCGCGGTCCGGGATCACGAGGCGGAAGGTCGCCCCGGTGGCGCTCTCGACCAGGCTGATTTCGCCGCCGTGGGCCCGCACCAGCTCCGCCGCGATGGCGAGACCGAGGCCCGTGCCGCCGGTGCGGGTCGAGCCCTGGAACGCCTCGAACAGATGCTCGCGCGCCTTCGGTGGAAATCCGGGGCCGGTGTCCGACACCTCGATGATCGCGACCGCGCCTTCGCGCCGCCCGAGAATGCGGATCTGGTCGCGCAGCGGATCGTTCGGCGCGCGGGTTTCCAGCGCCTGCGCGGCGTTGCGCGTCAGGTTCAGCAGCACGCGCAGCAACTGGTCGTGATCGGCATCGACGGTCATGCCGCGTTCGATTTCGACGATCCAGCCGATCTGCGCCACGTCCTGCAGGCCGAGCGTCTCGCGCACCTCCTCGACCAGCTTGTCCAGCATGACCGGCTTGCGGTCGGGCGGCGGCTCCTGCACCCGGCCGTAGGACAGCGTGGACTGGCACAGCTCGATGGCGCGCTCCAGCGAACGCATCAGCTTCGGCGCAAACCGCTGCACCCGCGGATCGGGCAGGCTCGACAGGCCCTCCGAAAAAAGCTGCGCCGACGCGAGCAGGTTGCGCAGGTCGTGATTGATCTTGGACACCGCGAGGCCAAGCGCTGCGAGCCGGCTCTTCTGGTGCAGCATCGAGGCGAGATCCCGCTGCATAGCCGCGAGCTCGCCCTCGGCGAGACCGATCTCGTCGCGGCGGCGGGATGGGGCGATAATGCGCGCCGGATTCTCCGGATCGGCGTGGAACGCCATCATGTTGGCGGTGATGCGGCGCATCGGCCGCACCATGAGATAATGCAGCGCAATGTAGACCAGCGCCGCGGTGATGCCGGAGATCAACAGCGACAGCAGCAGGATGTTGACCGAGAACCGGAGCATGGCGCGGCGCAACGGCCCTTCCTCGATGATGATCTCGACGAAGTCGCCGCCCATCGGCGCCGGGCCGACAGCGCGCAGGAAGTCGGTGTCCTTGCAAAGGAACAAGGTCACGAACGCGCCGGTGATGGCTTCGAACGCCGACACGTTGCGCATGTCGACCTCCTGATGCGCCATCGGCGGCATCTCGGAGACGGCGAGCAGGTGGCGCTGCTGGCCCATCTTCAGGGCGACGGCCTTCGCGCCGATGCTGTCGAGCACCTGCCGCACCAGCGCTTCGGAAGGCACCCGATCGGTCCCGGGCTGCAGAACCAGCGAGGCCGTGTGCGCGGCCGCAAGCCGGTCGTTGAGCCAGGCCAGCCGGAAATTGGCGATCGACGGAACGTAGATCAGCACTTCGGCGATCATCACGAACAAGGTCGTGAGTACGAGAAGCTTGCCCGAGAGGCCCCATCGCAGGCCGCGCTCTTTCACTCCGTCCGCTTTCGCGGTCTGGTCTGTCATCGGCGCGATGTCACCTCAACCCAACATAAAGTCAAAGAACCGCCCAACCCCTCAGCCGAAACGGCGCATGAAACGCAAAATGCGCTGCACCCAGGGACTGGTCAAACGCGGGAGAAAGAACGTGGTCGCGGCGCGTTTGCCGATCTCGGCGAAGGTCGGATAAGGCACCACAATTCCGGCGAAAACGCGGACGTTCAGCCCCTGGTCGATCGCCAGCGTCCAGGTGGTGATAAGCTCGCCAGCGGCGGCGCCGACGATGGTGGCCCCGAGAATGACGCCCTTTTTGGTGGTTATCACCTTGATGTGGCCGGTGGTTTCGCGCTCCGCCTGAGCGCGGTCGTTCTCGTGGTAGGGCCAGCGTAGCACCCGGATCGTGCGATAGCGCTCGCGCGCCTGCACCTCGGTCAAGCCGACATGCGCCAGCTCGGGATCGGTAAACGTGACGCGCGGGATGGCGCTCGCATTCACCTTGACCGGGAGACGGAACAGCGCGTGCTTGATGACGAGCCCGGCGTGATAGTTGGCGACGTGGGTAAACTGGAGCGCACCGGCGACGTCGCCGATCGCATAGACCCGTTTGTTGGTGGTGCGCAGCCGTTTGTCGACCACGATGCCGCTGCGCTCGTGCTTGATGCCTGCGGCGTCGAGACCGAGGCCGTCGAGATTCGGTTGCCGCCCGGTTGCGATCAGCAGGTCGCTGCCCTCTATGGTCTCTTCGCCCTGCTCGCCGGCGAGCACCACCTCGATCTTGGTGCGCACGCGCCGCACCCGCGCGATCTGCACGCCGCTTCGAATGACAACGCCTTCGCGGCCCAGCCGGTCGACCACGACAGCCGCGCACTCGGGGTCTTCCTTGGCAAGCGGTGCGGCGGCTTCGAGCACGGTGACCTCGGAGCCGAGCCGACGGAACGCCTGCGCCAATTCAAGTCCAACCGGACCGGCGCCGACCACGATCAGGTGCTTGGGCAGCGCGCGCCCCTCGAACACGGTCTCGTTGGTGAGATAGGGCGTCTTGTCGAGTCCGGGGATCGGCGGCACCGACGGCGACGATCCGGTCGCCAGCACGAAGCGCCGCGCCTTGATCTCGAATTTGTCGCCGACCACCACGGTGCCTGGATTCCGGAAGCAAGCCTCGCCGTCGATCACCCGCACGCCGAGGGCGGTGAAGCGCTGTTTCGAGTCGTTGGGCGCGATCGCCGCAATCACGCCCTGCACGTGATCGCTGACCTCATGGAATTCGATATTGGCGCGCGCCTTCACGCCGAACGGCGCAGCGCTGCGTATTGTTTCGGCGCGCTTGGCCGCCGCGATCAATGCCTTGGACGGCACGCAGCCGGTGTTGAGGCAATCGCCGCCCATCTTGTGCTTCTCGATCAGCACCACCGGTACGCCGAGCGCGGCGGCGGCAGCCGCGACCGACAGGCCGCCGGAGCCCGCGCCAATCACGCAGAGATCGGGAGTGAGCTGCTCGGCCATCAATGCGACGAGCCCGCACGGCGCGCACGGAAGCGTTTCAGCGCAACCGGAATGAGCGCGAGCACCCCGAGCGCCGCGAACGCCACCAGCAACTCCGAAGTGATCGCAGTCTTGAGATCGAAGTCGAGCCGGCAATCCACGCGACCGGCAGCGAGACAAGCCTTGTAGGCCGAGAACTGTGCCGCGATCACGCTGTCGAGGCCTGCGCCCGCGAACGCAAACGCAAAGGTCGCCGGAATGATGCCGAGCGCGGTCGCCGCAACGAACGGCGCCAGCCGAACGCCGGCCAGCGCCGGCACCAGGTTGACCAGGAAAAACGGAAACACCGGCACCAGCCGCAGGAACAACAGGTAGCTGAAAGCGTCATCGCGAAATCCGTCGGCGAGCCGCTCGGCGCGTGGACCGGCGCGCCGCATCAGGTGCTCACCACACGCCGTCTTGGCGATGAGAAAGACCAGCGTGGCGCCCACGGTCGCTCCCACGATCGAGGCTAGCGCGCCGGGGACCACCCCGAACAGGATGCCGCCGGCAATGGTGAGATAGACCGCGCCCGGGATCGACAGCCCCACCACTGCGACATAGAGCGCAATGAAACCCGCCAGGGCGGGCACGAAATGGCCGGTCACGACGATATCCAGCGCGGTGCGGTGCCGGACCAGGGTCTCAAGCGACAATTCGCGGTGCCACCCCATCGCCAGGACCAGTACGGCGAGGGCCGCGAGGATGCCGAGCGGAAGCAACCGGCGGAGTCGGAACCGCCCTGCCCCCGATTCAGGGCCTTCGGTATGGCGGTCGGCGGCGGGCAAGGTCACGGTCGTGGACACAACGTCATGCTTTTCGATGCGGGCGAGGGTGCGGGACGATCTATACATCAGCCGGAAAGACAGCGGAGCCATCTCACTGTTTTTTGAGGCAAAACGTGATCCGGCTGCCTGGCCGGGAGGCAGGCAGGCAGTCGCCGAGAGGTCGCCAGGAGGTCGCATTGACGCTGGCGGGGGGCTCCCTTATAAGCCCCAAACTTGAGCGCCGACGACCCGGTCCTGGATCGGGGGATATGCCATGCCGGCGCCGGCTTTCCACCTTTCGGCATTGCCGGCCAGCGGAGAACAGACCGTGAAGCGGACCTATCAACCGAGTAAGCTGGTGCGCAAGCGCCGTCACGGATATCGCGCCCGCATGGCGACCAAGGGTGGCCGCAAGGTTGTGTCCGCCCGGCGCACGCGCGGTCGCAAGCGACTCACGGCCTGAGCTTGGCGAACCCCCGCCTCAATCCATGGAAAGGCTGAGGCACCGCGCGGATTTCCTGGCCGCCGCGACCGGCGCCAAGGCTCCCGCGAGCGGCTTCGTACTACAGGCGCGCAAGCGGCACGAGGACGGCCCCGGGAATGACCCCAAGGAAAGCCCAGTGCGTGTCGGGTTCACCTGCTCCAGGAAGGTCGGCAACGCGGTCGAACGCAACCGCGTGCGGCGGCGATTGAAAGAAGTCGTGCGGCTGTCGCAGGCGGCACGAATGAAGCCGGGACACGACTACGTTCTGATCGGGCGGCGCAAGGCGCTTGAGCTGCCGTTCGATCGCATGATCGAGGACTTCGACCGCGCGCTGCGCCGTATTCACACCGGTGGCAGAGCAGCGCCCGCGACATCAAATAGCTGAGTCCGATGACCGACCAAAAGAACACCCTCCTCGCCATCGTGCTCTCTGCGATCGTGCTGATCGCATGGCAATACTTCTACGGCATGCCGCAGATGGAGAAGCAGCGGCAGGAAGCGCAGATCAAGGCCCAGCAGACGCAGACCGCGCCGCAACCGGGACAGCCCGCGCAGCCCGGCCAGCCGGCGGCACCGGCGCAGCCCGGCGGCAGCGCGCCACCGGCGGTGCCCGGCGCAGCGCCCGCCGTCCCCGGCTCGACGGTGACGCGCGAGAGCGTGATCGCGGCCGCGCCGCGCATCAACGTCGAGACGCCGCGGGTGAAAGGCTCGATCTCGCTCCGCGGCGGCCGGATCGACGATCTCGCGCTGACGCAATATCGCGAGACCGTGGACCCGAAATCGCCGGCCATCGTGCTGCTTGCCCCATCCGGCAGCCCACATCCGTTCTACGCCGAGTTCGGCTGGGTCGCCGCCGCCGGCGGCAAGGCGAAGGTCCCGGACGCCAATACGGTCTGGCAGCAGCGGGGCTCCGGCTCGCTCGGGGTCGGCCGGCCCGTCACGCTGGTCCACGACAACGGCGAAGGACTTGTGTTCCGCCGCGCCATTTCGGTCGACGACAAGTACTTGTTCACGGTCGAGGACAGCGTCGACAACAAGAGTGAGGCAGCAGTCTCGCTCTATCCCTATGCGCTGATCTCGCGCCACGGCACGCCGAAGGTCGAAGGCTTCTACATCCTGCACGAAGGCCTGATCGGCGTGATGGGCGACAAGGGGCTGGAAGAAATCTCCTACAGCAACATCGAAGACAAAAAGAACATCAACTACAAGGCAACCAACGCCTGGTTCGGCATCACCGACAAATACTGGGCCGCCACGCTGCTGCCCGATCCGAAGGCGTCGCTGCAGGTGCGGTTCTCGTCGGGCCAGCTCGGCACCATGAAGACCTACCAGACCGACTTCCTCGGCGACGCGCAGACCGTCGAACCCGGCGCTACGGGGACGACGGCCACGCGGCTGTTCGCCGGCGCCAAGGAGGTCACGGTCGTCGACGGCTACGAAAAGGAGCTCGGCCTGAACCGCTTCGAGCTGCTGATCGACTGGGGCTGGTTCTACTTCATTACCAAGCCGATGTTCCTGGCGATGCACTGGTTCTACGGCTGGCTCGGCAACTTCGGCCTCGCCATCCTGATGGTGACGGTGCTGATCAAGTTCGTGTTCTTCCCGCTCGCCAACAAGTCTTACGCCTCGATGGCGAAGATGAAGGCGGTACAGCCGGAGATGATGCAGATCCGCGAGCGCTATGCTGACGACAAGATGAAGCAGCAGCAGGCGCTGATGGAGCTCTACAAGAAAGAGAAGATCAATCCGCTCGCCGGCTGCCTGCCGATCCTGATCCAGATTCCGGTGTTCTTCGCGCTGTACAAGGTGCTGTTTGTCTCTCTCGAGATGCGCCATGCGCCGTTCTACGGCTGGATCAAGGACCTTTCGGCGCCCGATCCCACGACGATCTTCAACCTGTTCGGCCTGCTGCCGTGGGACCCGTCGGTGGTGCCGGTGCTGGGTCCGTTCCTGATGCTCGGATTCTGGCCGATCATCATGGGCATCACCATGTGGTTCCAGATGAAGCTCAATCCGTCGCCGCCGGACCCGACGCAGAAGATGATCTTCGACTGGATGCCGCTGATCTTCACCTTCATGCTGGCGTCGTTCTCGGCCGGTCTTGTGATCTACTGGGCCTGGAACAACTCGCTGTCGGTGCTCCAGCAGAGCGTGATCATGCGCAAACACGGCGCCAAGATCGAGCTGTGGGACAACGTCAAGGAGCTGTTCGGAAAGAAGAAGGCCGAAGCGAAGAAGTAGCTTCGGCCTCTCCGTCAGCCACATCAGAACTGTCATGCCCCGCGAAAGCGGGGCATCCAGTTTCAAGGGCTGGATCGTCCGCCTTCGCGGACGATGACAATCGAGATCGTTGCGCGGACCGCGTTACGCCGGCGGCGAGCCCATGAAATCGCGCTTGCCCAGCTCGACGCCGCACTGGCGCAGGATGTCGTAGGCCGTTGTGACGTGGAAATAGAAGTTCGGCAGGCTGTTGCCGATCAGCAGCCCCTGGCCCTTGAACTCGCGCACGTTGCCGTTGGGGAACGTGATGCTGATGTCCTTGTCCTCGGTGCCGTCGACCTCGCCCGGCTTCACGCTCTTGAGGAACGCGATGGCCTGGGCGATGCGCTCCTTGAGCTGGGCGATGGTGGTCTCGTCATTGGCGAACTTCGGCAGTTCCTTGCCGGCCAGCCGGGCCGCGGCGTTGACCGCATGATCGGTCGCGGTCCGGATCTGCCGCAGCAGCGGGAACATGTCGGGCGCGAGCTTCATGCCCAGCAGGTCCTCCTCCTTGATCTTGCGGGCCGCGGCATGCGCCGCCGCCTTGTCGAGAACCCCGGACAGCCCGTTGAGGTGCTGCATGAAAACCGGGACTGAAACCGAGTACATGGAAACCGTCATGGAATGCGCCTTTCGAGTGACAACTCACGAGTGCGAGCCTAGCTTAAACGGCGTGAACACCACATCAGAATTCTCATCCGCCGAGATCGAAGCCGGCCGCAACCTGTTCAAGAGCGAGTGGGACTTCGTGTCCGCCGCAAGCTCGGTGGAATCGCTGCCGAAGATGTTCGGCATCGAGATCGCGTTCGCGGGCCGCTCCAATGTCGGCAAATCGAGCCTGATCAACGCCCTGACCGGCCGGAAAAGCCTGGTCCGGGTCTCGCACACGCCCGGCCGCACCCAGGAACTGATCTTCTTCAGCGGCGACCCGGTGCTCAAGCTGGTCGACATGCCGGGCTACGGTTACGCCGAAGCCCCCAAGGACAAGGTCAAGGCCTGGACCGAACTGATCCATGCCTATCTCCGCGGCCGCTCCAACCTGATGCGGGTCTATGTGCTGATCGACGCCCGCCACGGCCTCAAAGCCACCGATGCGCCCTCGCTCGACGTGCTGAGCGAGTCTGCCGTGAGCCACCAGATCGTGCTGACGAAAATCGACCAGGTGAAGCCCGCCGATCTCAAGACGCGCATCGCCGAAACCCAGGCCGCGCTCAAGAAGCGCCCGGCCGCGTTCCCCGACGTGCTCGCGACCTCCTCGCATTCCGGCGAAGGCATTCCCGAACTGCGCGCCGCGATTGCCCGGCTGAAGGCCGAGCGCGGCAGCCAGATTCACTGGTAGAGACGGGCGGCCCGGTCGATCTCTCCGTCATTCCGGGGCGCGCGTCAGCGCGAGCCCGGAATGACAGTGGAGAGAACACGGGCTTGCTGCTAGAACACCGGACGCTTGAATACCGCAGGATCGACGATGAGCTCCGACAACAAGACCAGCCCGCAGGACACCGCCCGCATCCTCTCCGAGGCGCTGCCGCACATGCAGCGCTACGACGAGGAAACCATCGTCATCAAATACGGCGGGCACGCCATGGGCGACGAGGACGTGGCGCGCGCGTTCGCCCGCGACATCGTCCTGCTCGAGCAGACCGCGATCAATCCGGTGGTGGTGCATGGCGGCGGCCCGCAGATCAACGCCATGCTGAAGAAGGCCGGCGTGGAGTCGCAGTTCGCTGCGGGCCTGCGCATCACCGACGCCAAGACGCTGGAAATCGTCGAGATGGTGCTGGCCGGCTCGATCAACAAGCAGATCGTCGGCTACATCAACGCCGCCGGCGGCAAGGCGATCGGGCTGTGCGGCAAGGACGGCAACATGGTGGTGGCGAAGAAGTCCACCCGCCGTGTCGTCGATCCGGATTCCAATATCGAGAAGGTGGTCGATCTCGGTTTCGTCGGCGAGCCCGACAAGGTCGACCTGACGGTGCTCAACGTGGTGCTTGGCCGCGAGTTGATCCCGGTGCTGGCGCCGGTCGCGGCGTCGGCCGATGGCGGCACCTACAACGTCAATGCCGACACCTTCGCGGGCGCCATCGCCGGCGCACTCAAGGCCAAGCGCTTCCTGCTGCTCACCGACGTGCCGGGCGTGCTCGACAAGAACAAGGAGCTGATCAAGGAGCTCTCCGCCGCAGACGTGCGCCGCCTGATCGCCGACGGCACCATTTCGGGCGGCATGATCCCGAAGGTCGAGACCGCGCTCTATGCGCTCGACCAGGGCGTCGAGGGCGTCGTGATCCTGGACGGCAAGGTGCCGCACGCAGTGCTGCTGGAGCTGTTCACCGACCACGGCGCCGGCACGCTGATCACGCGCTGACGCCAGGCTGAAAACCATCTATGTCATTCCGGGGCGCGCGCATCGCGCGAACCCGGAATCCAGAAACACAAAGAGAATCAACGTGTCTGGATTCCGGGCTCGCGCGCGATGCGCGCGCCCCGGAATGACACCGAGAGCCCCGGTTGCATTTCGGCTTCGGCGCTGATGTGCTGGGCCGATGTCGCGCCGCGCTTTCATACGCTGGTTCGCCGCCGCCGCGTTGGTCCTGTCCGCGGCGATGCCCGCGCGGGCGCAGACACAAGTCGATCTGCAACTCGTGCTGGCGGTCGATGCGTCCGGCAGCGTCAATCACACCCGGTTCGAATTGCAGAAGCAGGGCTACGCCGCGGCGTTCCGCCATCCTCGGGTGCTGAGCGCGATCCGCTCCGGCATGACGGGATCGATCGCCGTCACCATGACGCAATGGACCGGCCCGTTTCAGCAGATCCAGGTGGTGCCCTGGATGCTGCTCAAGGACGAGGCCTCGGTGCATGCCTTCGCCGACGCGATCGAGCAGGCGCCCCGGCAATTGTTCGGCGGCGGCACCTCGATCAGCGGTGCGATCGACCATGCCGTGACGCTGATGCCCGGCGGTCCCTATCGCGGGCTCAAGCGCGTGATCGACGTATCCGGCGACGGCTCCAACAATCGCGGCCGCCCGGTGAACGACGCGCGCGACGCTGCGGTGAAGGAAGGCATGATCATCAACGGGCTGCCGATCCTGTCGCTCGAACCGTATCTGGACCGCTATTATTTCGATCAGGTGATCGGCGGACCGGGGTCGTTCATGATCCCGGCGGAATCGTATGAGACCTTCGCCTCCGCCGTGTTGCGCAAGCTGATCTTGGAGATTGCCTCGAACGCGCGGTGACGACGCTACTTCGTCCTTCGCGGGACGATCCCGCGGTCGTTGTGCTCGTAGTCCTCGTCCGTTTTCAGCCCTGCCGAGCGGATGCCGTGCGCCGCCAGCTCCTCGTCGCGGTCCTCGGTGTCGCCGGTGACGCCGACCGCGCCGATCACCTCGCCGTCGGCGTCGCGGATCAGCAAGCCGCCGCCCTCGGGGAAGATCTGGTCGTCGCTTGCGGCGATCAGGTAGCGCATGAAGATCGGCTTCTCCTCGTTGCGGAGACGCACCAGCTTGGAGCTCCGGCCCAGCGCCAGCGCCGCATAGGCCTTTCCGAACGCCATCTCAAACCGGATCATCGAGGCGCCGTCCTCCTTCTGGAACGCCTTGACCTTGCAGCCGGGCTCCACCACCACGACGCTCAGCGGCCGGCAGTCGAGCTCGGCGCCGCGCTTGAGCACGGCCTCGATGATGCGATTGGCCTGATTGAGCTTGAGCGCCGCCATGGGTTCCTCCCAGTCCGGTGCGAGCTTAGCGCAGTCGTGTTATTCAACGCGAGCGATTCGCATGACGCATCGAATCACCATGTCCGGGATCACGACGGCGGCGGCCTGCGCCGTCCTGCTCGCGCTCGCCGCGCCCGCCCATGCCGATCTCCAGCTCTGCAACCGCATGAGCTACGCGATCGAGACCGCGATCGCGATCGACGACAAGGGCACGGCGGCGACCCGGGGCTGGTTCCGGCTCGATCCCGGACAGTGCCGCATGGTGCTGCAAGGCGAGGTGCAGGCCGAGAGCATCTATCTGCACGCCCGGGCGCTGCCGGTCTATGGCGCGACGCCGTTGCCGCAGGGCGGGCACGCCGATTTCTGCATCGCGCCGGAGAATTTCGTCTTGGCGTCGGCGCGAAGCTGCACGCAGCGCGGCCAGACCCTCGCCCGTTTCACCCAGGTCAAGCCGACCGAGACCGAGAAGGGCCACACCGCGTATCTGGCCGAGGAAGCCGAATACACCGACGACCAGGCGCGCGACGCCGGCATCCAGCGCCTGCTGGTGATCGCCGGCTACGACGCCACGCCGATCGACGGCATCCGCGGCGCCAAGACCGACACCGCGCTGTCGCAATTCCTGCAGGACAACAAGCTCGGCGTCACCGCCGCCGGACGGACGGATTTCTTCGACACGCTGATCGCCGCGGCGCAACGGCCGAACGCCACCGGCTTTGCTTGGTGCAACGAGACCAGCCATCCGGTGATGGCGGCGCTCGGGATCGAGGACAAGGGCGCGGTCACGACGCGCGGCTGGTATCGGGTCGAGCCCGGCAAATGCCTGCGTCCGGACGTGAAAGGCCAGCCGCGGCGGCTCTACAGCTTTGCCGAAGCCATCGGCGGCGACGGCCAGCCGCTGGTTCGCGCCAAGCAGCCGCTGGCCTGGGGCGGCGAGACCGTGCTGTGCACGCGCAACGTCAAGTTCGAGCTGCACGAGCACAAGGATTGCGCCGGCAGCGGCCTGACGGCAGCCGGCTTCGCGCTCGTGGAGCTGAGCGGCAAAGGCGCAACGACGGTTCGATTCAAGATGCCGTAACGGTCACCGCGCGGCACGCACCGGAGCGGGCTGCGGGCTCACCCATTCGATGGCGGAGGCCGAACTGGCGGTCTGGCTGGCGAACAGCACCGCGCCGCCAAACAGCGCGCCGAAGCAAATCCCGACGCATGCGGCGACGACGTAGGGAAAGCCAGTCTGCATGGCAGAACTCATCGGACGCTCCCAACTCGTCAATGACGAGCGATTGAATAGAACGCGCCGGACACTAGTCCGTACGCGGAACGGTTGCGATCAGCAATCCGGTTGATGGTTAGGACCTGTGGTTAATCCCCGAATTTCTGGAGAATCCGGTCCCATCGCGGGCTCGCGCGAGCGGTTCATCTCGGTTAGAACGCCGCCATGACCGCTCCAACGATCATTCCGGCAAACGACCGGCGCGCGCCGCGCGGCTTTGCCGACGTCGAAACCTGGGTGTTCGACCTCGACAACACGCTGTATCCGCACAACCTCAATCTCTGGCAGCAGATCGACGACCGGATCCGCGAATTCGTCGCGAACTTTCTCAAGGTGACCAAAGAGGACGCCTTCAAGCTGCAGAAGGACTACTACAAGCGCTACGGCACCACGATGCGCGGCCTGATGGCGGAGCACGGGCTCAAGCCCGACGACTATCTCGCCTTCGTCCACCAGATCGACCATTCGCCGCTGCTGCCGAACCCGCAGCTCGGCGACGCCATTGAGAGGCTGCCCGGCCGCAAGCTGATCCTGACCAACGGCACCCGCGCCCACGCCGACGCCGTGATGCGGCGGCTCGACATCGACCGGCACTTCGAGGACGTATTCGACATCGCGGCCGCCGACCTCGACCCCAAGCCGCTGCCGCAGGTCTATGACCGCTTTCTGAAGAAGCACGGCGTCGACCCGCGCCGCGCCGTGATGTTCGAAGACCTGGCGCGCAATCTCGAAGTGCCCTACGCGCTCGGCATGACCACGGTGCTGGTGGTGCCGGAAGGCACCCGCGAGGTGTTCCGCGAGGACTGGGAATTGGCCGGCCGGGATGACCCGCATGTCGACCACGTCACCGACAGCCTGACGGGCTTCCTGCAAGGGATTGCGGCGGCGCGCGCCTGACAACCGTTTGTCATCGACTTGACTTCCTTTGGGCGGCCCCCGACAAAACCGCGAACGCCCTGAGGAAACCCATGCCCCACGCCGAACTTGCCAGAACCATCGACGACGCCTTCGAGAAGCGTAACGACATCGGCCCTTCGACCAAGGGCCCGGTGCGCGAGGCGGTGGACACTGCGCTCGGCCTGCTCGACCGCGGCGAGGCCCGCGTCGCCGAGAAGGGCGCGAACGGCGCCTGGACCGTCAATCAATGGCTCAAGAAGGCCGTGCTGCTGTCGTTCCGGCTCAACGACATGACCGTGATCGGCGGCGGTCCCGGCAAAGCCGTGTGGTGGGACAAGGTCGCCTCGAAATTCGACGGCTGGGGCGAGGCCGAGTTCAAGGCCGGCGGCTTCCGCGCGGTGCCGGGCAGCGTGGTGCGCCGCTCGGCCTATGTCGCGCCCGGCGTGGTGTTGATGCCGTCGTTCGTCAATCTCGGCGCCTATGTCGACAGCGGCACCATGGTGGACACCTGGGCCACGGTCGGGTCCTGCGCCCAGATCGGCAAGAACTGTCACATCTCCGGCGGCGCCGGCATCGGCGGCGTGCTGGAGCCGATCCAGGCCGGGCCGGTCATCATCGAGGACAATTGCTTCGTCGGCGCGCGCGCCGAGGTGGCCGAGGGCGTGATCGTGCGCGAGGGCTCGGTGCTGTCGATGGGGGTCTATCTCGGCGCCTCGACCAAGATCGTCGACCGCGAGACCGGCCAGGTTCTGATGGGCGAGGTGCCGCCCTACTCCGTGGTGGTGTCCGGCACGATGCCGGGCCGCGCGATGAAGAACGGCGAGCCGAGCCCAAACCTGTACTGCGCGGTGATCGTCAAACGCGTCGATGAGAAGACGCGCAGCAAGACCAGCATCAACGAATTGCTCAGGGATTGAAGTGGCCGACCCCATCGCCATAGCCCGCGATCTGCTGCGCTGCCCTTCGGTGACGCCGGAGGAAGGCGGCGCGCTGGCGTATCTCGAAAGCGTGCTCAAGGGCGCGGGCTTCACGGTGCAACGCCTCACGTTCTCCGAACCGGGCGCAGCGGACGTGGACAATCTCTATGCCCGCATCGGCACGAGCGCGCCGCACCTCATGCTCGCCGGCCACACCGACGTGGTGCCGCCGGGCGACGCCGCGTCGTGGTCGCATGCGCCGTTCGCGGGCGAGATCGCCGACGGCGTGCTGTACGGCCGCGGCGCGGTCGACATGAAGGGCGCGATCGCCTGCAAGGTCGCCGCCGTGCTGGATTACCTCGCGGCCAACGACGACAAGCCGAAAGGCTCGATCTCGTTTCTCATCACCGGCGACGAGGAAGGCATCGCGGTCAACGGCACCATCAAGCTGCTGAAGTGGGCGGCCGAGCGCGGCGAAAAGTTCGACCATTGCATCCTGGGCGAGCCCGGCAACGTCGCCGAATTGGGCGACACCATCAAGCTCGGCCGCCGCGGCTCGCAGAACGGCGTGCTGGTCATCACCGGCAAGCAGGGCCACGTCGCCTATCCGCACCGCGCCGACAATCCGGTGCGCGGCCTGGTGAAGGTGATGACCGCGCTGATGGATCAGCCGCTCGACAACGGCAGCGATCACTTCGATCCGTCGAACCTCGAGTTCACCTCGATCGACATCGGCAACCGCACCGTCAATCTGATTCCCGGCGAAGCGCGGGCGCGCTTCAACATCCGGTTCAACGACTGCCACGACTACGCGTCATTGCATGCGCTGGTCGAGCGGCGCGCCGCCGTGGCGGCGGGTGAAAAAATCCGCTGGCGCATCGAATGGGAGCCGTCTAACGCCGACGTGTTTTACACCGCGCCGGGCGCTTTCACCGACCGCGTGGTCGCCGCCATCGCCGAAGTCACCGGAAAGAAGCCCGAGCTCTCGACCTCGGGAGGCACCTCGGATGCGCGGTTCATCAAGGACTATTGCCCGGTGGTGGAGTTCGGACTGGTCGGCACCACGATGCACGCGGTCGACGAACGCGTGCCGGTCGCGGACCTCACGGCGCTGACGGGAATCTACCGGCGGATTCTGGAGCGGTATTTCGGGTGACGCCGATAAGGCGCCCGTCGAGCCACGATCACCCACCACCCAGCGTAATGCCAGCCTTCTTCGCCAGATCCAGCCACTTGCGGATATCGCCATTCACGAAATCCCTGAACTGCTCCGGCGTATTGGGCGCAGGCTCCGCGCCCTGCTCTGCCAGCCGCTTCTTCAGGTCCTCGGAATCCAGCACCTTGCGCATGTCGGCGCTGATCCGCGCCACCACCGCCGGCGGCGTCGCGGCCGGCGCCAGCATGCCGAACCATCCGAGCGAATCGTAACCGGGCAGGCCGGACTCCGCGATCGTCGGGAAATCCGGAAACAGCTTCGAGCGCACGGCGCCCGTGGTGCCGATCATCCGCAGCGCACCGGACGTAATGTGCGGCGTCACCGTGATCGCGGGCGCGAACAGCAACTGGATGCGCCCGCCGAGCAGGTCGGGCACCGCGGGTCCCATGCCGCGATACGGCACATGCAGCATGTCGATCCCGGACATCTGCGCGAACAGCGCGCCCGACAGATGCGACGCCGCGCCGGAGCCGGACGAGCCATAGGTCAGCTTGCCAGGATTCTTCCTGGCGTAGTCGATCAACTCGGCGGAATTCTTCGCCGGCACCGACGGATGCGCCACCAGGATGTAGGGCGGCGCGGAGACCAGCGAGACCGCCGCAAGATCGCGCGAGATTTCGAACGACGGCTCGTTCTTGCTGATCGCAAGCGACATGATCGCGCTGGTCGCGGCCATCAGCAGGGTGTGGCCGTCAGGCGTAGCGCCGATCACGGCCCGCGTGCCGATCAGCCCGCCCGCGCCCGAGCGGTTCTCGACGATGACGGTCTGGCCCCACATGGTCTGCAACTGCTGGCTCATGGCGCGCGCCAGAATGTCGGTGCCGCCGCCGGGCGCCGCCGGCACGACGATGCGGATCAGTGTTCCTGGAAACGCTTGCGCGCGGGCCGGCGACACGGCGCTGGCGAGCAGCGATGAGATGACGAAGCTTCGGCGTGTGATCATTGTTGGGCACCACTCCATCCACGTCATGCCCGGCCTCGTGCCGGGCATCCACGTCTTGGCATGTGCGAACGACCCAAGACGTGGATGGCCGGGACAAGCCCGGCCATGACGCGGTGAGAATATCGCGCTTGTCTCAATAGTCCACCTTGACCAGATAAAGCCCGTCCGGCGGCGCCACCGGGCCGCAGGCCGTGCGGTTGCGTGCCGCGAGCGCCTGGCCGAGATCGTCGACGCTCCACTTGCGGTCGCCGACCAGCGCCAGCGAGCCGACCATCGAGCGGACCTGATTGTGCAGGAACGAGCGCGCCACCGCCGTGATGTGGACCTCGTCTCCGGCACGCGCGACGTCCAGCCGGTCGAGCGTCTTCTCCGGCGACTTGGCCTGGCATTCGGTCGAGCGGAACGTCGTGAAGTCATGCCTGCCGACGAGGCGTTGCGCCGCCTCATGCATCGCGGCCTCGTCGAGCCGGCGCGGCACCCGCCAGGCCCGGCCACGCTCGATCGCGAGATCGGGGCGGCGGTTGGCGATGCGATAAAGATAATGCCGGCGTATCGCCGAGCGGCGCGCGTTGAAATTCGCGGCGACCTTCTCGGCGGAGAGCACCGCCACCGGATGCGGCCGCAGATGCGCGTTGATGGCATCGCGCACCGTATCGACATCGCGGTCGCTCGCCAGATCGAAATGCGCGACCTGGCCGAGCGCGTGCACGCCGGCGTCGGTGCGGCCGGCGCCCTGCACCTGCACGCGTTCGCCGGAGAACGCCTGGACCGCCGCGATCAGCGCGCCCTGCACCGACGGCGCGTTGTCCTGCCACTGCCAGCCCGAGAACGGACCGCCGTCATATTCGACGATGATTTTGTAGCGCGGCATGTTCTGGTCAGCCGAGATCGGCAAAGGGTTTGGGATAGACCACCGTGCCGGAATCCGGAGCGTGCGGCACGAGCTTCAATGTCTGGAAATACGGCCCGGCGTAGGGCGAAGCAAATCCCGCCATCACCTCGAACCCGAAGCGGCGGTAGTAGTCCGGCTCGCCGAGCACGAATACCAGACCTTCGCCGCGGTCCTTCAGCCTGCCAAGCCCGGCGCGGATCATCGCGCTGCCGATGCCCTGGCGCTGGCCGCTCGGCGAAACACCGACCGGCGCGAGCCCCACCACCGGCACCGACCGGTCGCCGAGATCGAGGGTCAGGCGGGGAAACGCGACATATCCAGCGATGCTGCCCGGTAGCTCCGCCACCAGCGCCAGAATGAGATCGCCGCCCGCGCGCAGCTTGTCTGTCAGGTCAGCTTCGGTCGAGCCGGCGAACGCCGCTTCGAGCACGGCGCGTACGCGCGGCGTGTCGTCGGCGCGCTCCTGGCGGATGGCCGGGACATAGCTCACAGCAAAACGGTTCCAGCGGGGATAGGCGCACCGCGCAGGAACTCGTCGGCGTTCATCGGGCGGCCGCCAGCCTTCTGCAATTGGATGATGCGGATGGATCCTGCGCTGCAGGCGATGGTCAATCGATGATCCAAAGCAGTGCCAGGCGCGCCCACCCCCTCGCCCATGGTGGTCCGAAGCACCTTCACGCGCGCCCCATCCAACTCACACCACGCACCGGGGAACGGCGACAGCCCGCGGATGTGGTCGTGCACCGCTTTCCCAGACTTGCTCCAATCGATGCGGGTCTCCGCCTTGTCGATTTTTCTCGCATAAACAACGCCTTCCGACGGCTGCGGCGTGAACTGCAATCCGCCGCGCTCCAGCGCGCCCATCGCCCGCGCCATCAGGTCGGCGCCGAGCGGGGCCAGCGCGTCGTGCAACTCGCCCGCCGTCATGTCCGGCCCGATCGGCACCCGCTCGACCATCGCCATCGCGCCGGTGTCGAGTCCCTCGTCCATCTTCATGACCGTGACGCCAGTCTCCGCGTCACCTTCCATGATGGCGCGATTGAGCGGCGCGGCCCCGCGCCAGCGTGGCAGCAGCGAAGCGTGCAGGTTGAAGCAGCCGAGCGGCACGACGTCGAGCACCGGCTTCGGCAGGATCAGCCCGTACGCGACGACAACCGCTGCGTCCGCACCGTGCGCGGCGAACGCGGCTTGCGCCTCGCCGCTCTTGAGCGAGGCCGGCGTCAACACCGGCAGTCCGAGACGTCGCGCCTCGCGTTCGACTGGCGACGGCGTCAGCTCCAGCCCGCGGCGGCCGGCGGGTTTGGGCGCGCGCGTGTAAACCGCGACGATGTCGTGCCGTCCCGCAAGCTCGAGCAATGTCGGCACCGCGAAGTCGGGCGTGCCCATGAAGATCAGGCGCAGCGGCATGTCGGCCTAGGCTCCGGCGAGCCAACCCGCGCCGCGGGCGCGAAGCTGCTTCTCGCCTTCGGTGCCGGCGATCACCAGCGTGTCGGGAACGGTGCGGCCCTTGATCGCCTGGCGCAGCTTCATGAATGCGAAGCCGCTTTCGGCGCCCTTGAACACCGCCTGCTTATAAAACGCCGCGTTGCCGCCCGACGGCAGCACCGGATCGACCCGATCCTTGTCGTAGATCGTCTGCCACTCGCCGATGCGCCAGACACCGTCGCGCTTTTCCAGCAGATCGTAGAACCGCGCATAGGACGTGCAGTCGTACAGATCGTCGCCGATGTATTCGCGGATCATGATTTGCACATCGGTCTCCAGCACCGCGCGCGTGCCGGCGATCTCCGCGCGCATGTTGCCGAGCCAATGCTTGCGATGCTCCTCGGGCTTGCGCACCGCGAACAGACCCTTGGTGCGCTCGATGAAGCCCTCGATCGTGCCGGAGTACCACGACACCGTGACGCTCGCGCCGGGATGGAAGCACGCCGGCAGCTTGTCGAGCTCGCCGAGGTCGAGGATGAATGCCCAGTGACGCCGAACGTTGCAGACCTGCATTTCGTCGGCGAGCTTGGCGAGTTCCGATGAAGCCACGGCTTCGTCCTTTCCGCCGCGGCTACTCCGCCGCATCCTTGGCTGCCAGCTTGGCAGCCTTGATGAATTTCTTGGTGACGCGGTCGCGCTTGAGCTTGGAGATGTGATCGATGAACAGCACGCCGTTGAGATGGTCGATCTCGTGCTGAATACAGACCGCGAGCAGCCCGGTGGCCTCGACCTGCTGCACCTTGCCGTCGAGATCGAGATATTTCACCGTCACCACGGCTGGGCGCTCGACCTCCTCGTAGTATTCCGGGATCGACAGGCAGCCCTCCTCGTGGGCCGATTTTTCGTCGGATTCCGCGACGATCTCCGGATTGATGAACACCTGGGGCTGCTTTTCGTCCTCTTTCTTGGAGAGGTCCATGGTGACGACGCGCCGGGGCTCGCCGATCTGGATCGCGGCCAGCCCGATGCCCGGGGCGTCGTACATGGTCTCGAACATGTCCTCGACCAGCTTTTTGACCGCGGAATCGATCTTGGCGACCGGCTTGGAGACCTGTCGCAGCCGTTTGTCCGGCAAAATGAGAATGTCGCGCAATGCCATGGGCGGCGATTTAAGGGGTCGGCTGGGGAGCGTCAATTGTTCGCTCTTTGTTCCGGTCTAGAATCGGGCTAGAAGCGGCGGATGGAAACCGCACTCCTCGTCGCGCTCGGGCTCATTATCGGCCTCGGCATCGCCGCCTTCGGCTTTTTCGTCGCCCGGCCCCGGACCGCACCGGTCGATCCGCTGACCGAGCAGATGGCGGCGCAAGCCGCGCAACTGGCCGAACAACGCATGGTCGAACTCAACACCCGCGTCCAGCAGATGGGCGAGCTTCTGAGCAAGGCCCAGATGCAGCTTCAGACCACGGTCAACGAGCGGCTCGACAACGTCTCGCAGCGGCTCGGCCTGTCGATGCAGGCCTCGACGCAACAGACAGTCGAGAACCTGAACAAGCTCAACGAGCGGCTGGCGGTGATCGACAACGCGCAGAAGAACCTCACCGAGCTTACGTCGCAGGTCACATCGCTGCGCGACGTGCTGTCCAACAAGCAGGCGCGCGGCGCGTTCGGCCAGGGCCGCATGGAATCGATCATCCAGGACGGGTTGCCAAAGGGTCACTACGAATTCCAGTTCACCCTCAAGAACGGCAAGCGGCCGGACTGCGTGGTGTTCTTGCCCGACCAGCGCCCGCTGGTGATCGACGCCAAGTTCCCGCTCGAAGCGGTCACAGCGTTGCGCGAGGGCAAGACCGACGATGAGCGCAAGTTCGCGGCGCAGCGCGTGCGCCAGGATGTGACCAAGCACATCGTCGACATCGCCGACAAATACCTGGTCCCCGGCGAGACCCAGGACATCGCGCTGATGTTTGTGCCATCGGAATCCGTCTACGCCGAGTTGCACGACGGCTTCGACGATATCGTGCAAAAGGCCTACCGCGCCCAGGTGATGCTGGTGTCGCCGACGCTGCTGATGCTGGCCGTGCAGGTGATCCAGCAGATCCAGAAGGACGCCCGTATGCGGGAGGCGGCCGACAACATCCGCGCCGAGGTCGGCGACATGATGAAGGACGTGCGGCTGCTCGGCGACCGGGTGCGCAAGCTGCAAGGACATTTCAACCAGTCGAACGAGGACATCAGGCAGACGCTGATCTCGGTGGAGAAGATCGAGAAGCGCAGCGACCGCATCCGCCAGGTCGAGTTCGGCGGCGGTGAGGAGGCTGCGCCGGTTCCGATCGCGGCGCCGGTGTTCAAGCTTCAGGCGGGCGAATGAGTTGCCGGCGCTCCACTCTCTCACTGTCGTCCCCGCGAAGGCGGGGACCCATAACCACAAATCGGTGTTGTTGCGC
>CAMDFO010000082.1 GCA_945897515.1 Rhodoplanes serenus
GGTCAAGAACAAGCTGGCGCCGCCGTTCAAAATGTTCGAGTTCGACATCATGTACGGCGAGGGCATCTCGAAGGTCGGCGAGCTGGTCGACCTCGGGGTCAAGGCCGGTGTGGTGGAGAAGTCCGGCTCGTGGTTCTCCTACGACAGCAAGCGCATCGGGCAGGGCCGCGAGAACGCCAAGACCTTCCTCAAGACCAACCCCGACGTCGCGGCCAAGATCGAGGCCGCGGTCCGCGGCAGTTCGGGCGTGATCGCCGAGAAGATCGCGGAAGGTCCGGGCGAGGACGATGCCGGCGACGAGGCCGCCGAAGCGTAGGCGGCGGGCCGGCGTTTCCGCTCGCTGCCCCATAACAGGTGTCACCCCCGGGCTTGACCCGGGGGTCCGTTTTTTGAGGTGCTGCTTTTCGATTTGGCTGGATCGCCGGGTCAAGCCCGGCGATGGCAGCGGGATGTGCGGCACCGCCGGCCCTTCCTGGACAGCCCTTCCCCCCGCCGCTACATATCCCTTGAAACATCAATCGGCCCCGCGATTTAGTCGCAGCGGGCCTTCGGGGACCGGCGGACGGAAAAGCGGGCGGGATGAGCGGCGTCAACGAAATCCGATCGAGCTTCCTGGATTATTTCGCGAACGAGGGGCACCAGCCGGTGGCCTCGTCGCCGCTGGTGCCGCGCAACGACCCGACGCTGATGTTCACCAATGCCGGCATGGTGCAGTTCAAAAACGTCTTCACCGGCCTTGAAAAGCGCTCCTACCAGCGCGCCGTGACCTCGCAGAAATGCGTGCGCGCCGGCGGCAAGCACAACGACCTCGACAACGTCGGCTACACCGCGCGCCATCACACGTTCTTCGAGATGCTCGGCAACTTCTCGTTCGGCGACTATTTCAAGGACCGCGCCATCGAACTGGCCTGGAACCTGGTCACCAAGGAATTCGGGCTGGCGAAGGACAAGCTGACCGCCACGGTCTACATCGACGACGATCAGGCCTTCGGCCTCTGGAAGAAGATCGCGGGCCTGCCCGAGTCCCGGATCATCCGGATCGCCGGCTCCGACAACTTCTGGCAGATGGGCGATCTCGGCCCCTGCGGCCCCTGCTCGGAAATCTTCTACGACCACGGCGACAAGATCCCCGGCGGCCCGCCCGGCAGCGCGGATGCCGACGGCGATCGGTTCATCGAGATCTGGAACCTGGTGTTCATGCAGTACGAGCAGTTGCCCGGCGGCAAGCGCATCGAACTGCCGAAGCCCTCGATCGACACCGGGATGGGGCTGGAGCGGATCGCGGCAGTGCTGCAGGGCACCCACGACAATTACTCGATCGACCTGTTCGCCGCGATCATCCGGCAGGTCGCGGACCTCACCGGCGTCGATTCCGAGGGGCCGCAGAAGGCCTCGCACCGGGTGATCGCCGACCACCTGCGGGCCTCGTCGTTCCTGATCGCTGACGGCGTGCTGCCCTCGAACGAGGGCCGCGGCTACGTGCTCCGCCGCATCATGCGCCGCGCCATGCGCCATGCCGAGCTTTTGGGCGCGCGCGAGCCGCTGATGTGGAAGCTCGTCCCGGTGTTGACCCGCGAGATGGGCCAGGCGTACCCGGAGTTGCTCCGCGCCGAGGCGCTGATCACCGAGACGCTCCGGCTGGAGGAAAGCCGCTTCCGCAAGACGCTGGAGCGGGGCCTGGCGATCCTGGAGGACGAGACCCGCTCGCTGCAGCGCGGCTCAAGCCTCAAGGGCGAGACCGCGTTCACGCTCTACGACACCTATGGCTTTCCGCTCGATCTGACCCAGGACGCGCTCCGCGCCCGCGGCATCGGCGTCGACACCGAGGCGTTCAACGCCGCGATGGAACGGCAGAAGGCCAAGGCCCGCGAGTCCTGGAAGGGCTCGGGCGACGCTGCGACCGAGACGGTCTGGTTTGCGCTGCGCGAAAAGCTCGGCGCGACCGAGTTTCTGGGCTACGAGACCGAGACCGCCGAGGGCGTGGTCGCGGCCCTGGTGAAGGACGGCCGCGAGGTCGCCGAGTTGAAGGCCGGGGAGAGCGGCGCGATCGTGCTCAACCAGACGCCGTTCTACGGCGAGTCCGGCGGCCAGGTCGGCGACACCGGGCTGCTGACCGCCGACGGCGTGCGCTTCTCCGTCGCCGACACCCAGAAGAAGGCCGGCGACCTGTTCGTTCACATCGGCACGGTGGAGCAGGGCACCCTGAAGGCCGGCGCGGCGCTGGCGCTTGCGGTCGATCACGCGCGCCGTTCCGCGATCCGGCAGAACCATTCGGCGACCCACCTGCTGCACGAGGCGCTGCGGCAGGTGCTGGGCGATCACGTCGCCCAGAAGGGCTCCCTGGTCGCGCCCGACCGGCTGCGCTTCGATTTCTCTCATCCCAAGCCGATCTCGGCGGAGGAGCTGGAGAAGGTCGATGATCTGGCCAACGACTTCGTCATGCAGAACTCAGCCGTCACCACCCGGCTGATGGCGCTGGACGACGCCCGCGCCTCCGGCGCCCGGGCGCTGTTCGGCGAGAAGTACGGCGACGAGGTCCGCGTGGTCGCGATGGGCGAGGGCAGCGGCAACACGCTGGGCTGGTCGGTGGAGCTCTGCGGCGGCACCCACGTGCGGCGCACCGGCGACATCGGGGTGATCTTCGGGCTGTCCGACTCGGGCGTGGCCGCCGGCGTGCGGCGGCTGGAGGCGCTGACCGGCAGGACCGCGCGCAAGGCCGCCAACACGATGGTTCAACTGGCTCGCGCGGCGTCTTCGGAACTTAAAGTAACGCTTGAGGATATGCCGGCGCGGATCGGGTCGCTGCTCGACGAACGACGCAAGATCGAGCGAGAACTATCTGATGCAAAACGAAAATTAGCCATGGGTGGCGGGGCTAAATCCGGCGACGGCGGTGCCGATGGCGTGCGTACGGTCGGCGACGTCAAGCTGATGGCGCGCTCGGTGTCGGGCATCGATCTGAAGGACCTCCGCAGCCTCGCCGACGAGGGCAAGAAGCAGGTCGGGTCCGGCGTGGTCGCCATCGTCGGCCTGAGCGACGACGGCAAGGCCGGCGTCGTGGTCGGCGTGACCCCCGACCTGACCGGGCGCTTCAACGCCGTCGATCTGGTCCGCAAGGGCGCAGAGGCGCTCGGCGGCAAGGGCGGCGGCGGCCGGCCCGATATGGCCCAGGCCGGCGGTCCCGACGGCTCCAAGGCGGACGATGCGCTGAAGGCGATCGAGGCTGCGCTGGCGGGGTGAGGGCGCACGGGCCGCTTATTGGTGCGGTGCGGCTGGTGTGACGCCGCTCTCGTGTCCCGGGCGCAGCGCAGCACCTCTTGGTGGTGCGGTGCAGACCCGGGACCCAGCTCACTTCAGAAACCGGGGTCCCGGATCTGCGGTGCACCGCTACGCGCTGCACCGCGTCCGGGACACCAACTTGTGCTTCTCGGAATACGGCGAAATGAAAAGAGGCGGCCATTCGGCCACCTCTCCATTTCTCGCGAACCACGCTTCAGTGAGCAGGCGTCAGGCCTTCATCGCCGTCTTCAAATTCTCGTCGATCTTGTCGAGGAAGCCGGTGGTCGACAGCCACTTCTGATCGGGGCCGACCAGCAGCGCCAAGTCCTTGGTCATGAAGCCGGCCTCGACCGTGTCGACCACGACCTTCTCCAGCGTCGAGGCGAACTTCGCCAGCGCGTCGTTGCTGTCGAGCTTGGCGCGGTGTGCGAGGCCCCGCGTCCAGGCGAAGATCGAGGCCACCGAGTTGGTCGAGGTCTCCTGGCCCTTCTGGTGCTGGCGGTAATGGCGCGTGACGGTGCCGTGGGCGGCCTCCGCCTCGACGGTCTTGCCGTCCGGCGTCATCAGCATCGAGGTCATCAGGCCGAGCGAGCCGAAGCCCTGCGCCACCACGTCGGACTGCACGTCGCCGTCGTAGTTCTTGCAGGCCCAGACGTAGCCGCCGGACCACTTCATCGCCGCCGCCACCATGTCGTCGATCAGGCGGTGCTCATAGGTCAGCTTGCGCTTGTCGAACTCGGCCTTGAACTCCTTGTCGAACACCTCCTGGAAGATATCCATGAAGCGGCCGTCGTAGACCTTGAGGATGGTGTTCTTGGTCGAGAGGTAGACCGGGTAGTTCCGGTTCAGGCCGTAGTTGAACGTGGCGCGGGCGAAGTCGCGGATCGAGTCGTCGAGGTTGTACATGGCGAGGCAGACGCCGGAACCCGGCGCCTGGAACACCTCGTGCTCGATCACCTTGCCGTCCTCGCCGGCGAACTTGATCGTGATCGTGCCTTTGCCCGGGAACCGGAAATCGGTGGCGCGGTACTGATCGCCGTAGGCGTGGCGGCCGATGATGATCGGCTGGGTCCAGCCCGGCACCAGGCGCGGCACGTTCTTGCAGATGATCGGCTCGCGGAAGATCACGCCGCCGAGGATGTTGCGAATCGTGCCGTTCGGCGACCGCCACATTTTCTTGAGGCCGAATTCCTTCACCCGGCCTTCGTCCGGCGTGATGGTCGCGCACTTCACCGCGACGCCGACCTCGCGGGTCTTGTTCGCGGCGTCAATGGTGATCTGGTCGTCGGTCTCGTCGCGCTTCTGGACGCTGAGATCGTAATAGAGCAGGTCGATGTCGAGATAAGGATGGATCAGCTTGTCCTTGATGAACTGCCAGATGATGCGAGTCATCTCGTCGCCGTCCATCTCGACGACGGGATTCTTGACCTTGATCTTCGCCATTTTAAGAAGCACCTTTTGAGAGCCGGCATCGGCAATGGCCGTCGGATTTGACGAAAAATTAGGCGCGCGCTTATTGAGACGCTGCCGCCCTCCGCAGCCGTGGCGGGCTCTATAGCATTGGCGTTTGTGTCATGAAAGCCGCGTGCGGCCGCTTTGCCTCGCGGTCCTTGCAAAGGCAGCAACCGCGCTTCGCGTTCTGACGGCTTGGAGCAAAGCCGCGATGGCGGCACCAAGCAATTTCTCCAGCAGCTCTCGCGACGATGCCCAAACGGGCGAAGGTCAACGATGCCGGTGGCCGGAACATCCATTCACCAAACTGTTATTGCGACCTGTCGCGCTCTTCGCCTCTCTCAATTGGAAACTGGTCGCAACCGCTCTAGATTCAGGGCGTCCCGCGCCTGTTCGTCCTCTCAGTGGAGCGCCGCACGGCCGCCAGAAGGAATGAAATGACCACCGTCGTACTCAACCGCCGCAAAATTCTCGCCGCTGGCGGCTCCGTTCTCGCGACCGGGGTTTCCGGGCTCTTGTTGCCGGCCGGCGCGCAAGGTCTCGCGCCGACCTCATCGATGTCGGGCGGGTCGAACAACTATCGCAAGGGCGCGCCGATCGTGGACCGGATCGGCAAGGGCGGCTTCTGGATGCGTGGCACCGTACGCCGCGCAGGCGACGGGGCTCCGCTTGCCGGGCAACGCGTCCAGATTTGGGCGCACACAACCGAAGGGCAGGAGCACGAACCGCAGAGTCATGGAGCCACGCTCACCGACAAGAACGGGGCGTTCCGTCTCGAGATGCCGCAGATTGTTCCCATTTTTGGCCAACCGCATGGTCACCTCGCCTATGACAGCGGTGAATTCAAAACCGTCTTTCTGCGTCCTGTGATGCGGAGCGCAAAAGAGAAGAGCCTCGAGGCGCACTTCATCCTTCAACCGGCCTGACCGAGTTGGGAACAAAGGGATGGAGATTGGCCCAGGGGACCCTGATCTGGGCCGCCCTAGCAGCCGCCATTTGCGTGCCGATCGCGCTCGCAGCGTTGAGCCCGCTGCACGAATGGCGCGGCCCAGTCTACATACTGGCCGGATTCGCCGGGATTATCGCACTGGGTCTCGTGCTCGTTCAGCCTCTGCTGATTGGCGGATACCTGCCGGGACTGTCGGCTCATCGTGGACGGCGTGCACATTACCGGATCGGAGGCGCGCTGGTTGCGGCGGTGGTGATCCACGTTGGGGGCCTTTGGATCACCAGTCCGCCGGACATGGTTGACGCCCTTCTGTTCGTGTCGCCGACGCCGTTCTCACCCTTCGGTGTGATCGCCATGTGGGCAATCTTCGCCGTCGCGGTTTTGGCGGCACTCCGCCGGCGATTGGGACTGCGAACATGGCGCATCGCCCATATGTCCCTCGCGGTGGTCATCGTCGGCGGCAGCGTGGTCCATGGCATGCTGATCGAGGGGACGATGGAGACGATGTCGAAAGCGGCTCTTTGCGCGCTGGTCCTCGTGGCGACCATAAAAGTCATGGTTGACCGACGGGTGTGGAGAAAGCGTGCGACGTCGCGCGAAAAGAGCGTTGCGCGACAGTAAAACCGAATCGGAAGGGACGTTCCTTGCGGCTCCCCATGAGCCCGACACCGGCAAGAAAGGCGGCCTTGCGCCGCAATTGAGAACCCGCTCGATGAGTTCGTCATCGAGCGGGTTATATAGCCTCTGGAAACGCCGCCCCGGACTCCGCGTCAGAGCGCGGCGAGCGCGGCGTTCAGCGTGGCGCTCGGACGCATCGCGGCCGACGCCTTGGCGTCATCGGGCAGGTAGTAACCGCCGACATCGACCGGCTTGCCTTGCGCGGCGATCAGTTCGCCGTTGATCTTGGCCTCGTTCTTGGCGAGCGTCTCGGCCAGCGTTTTGAAGCGGGCTTGCAGCTCCGCGTCCTTGGTCTGCGCAGCCAGCGCCTCCGCCCAGTACAGGGCGAGGTAGAAATGGCTGCCGCGGTTGTCGAGTTCGCCGACCTTGCGCGCCGGATTGCGGTTGAACTTGAGGAACTGGCCGATGGCCGTGTCGAGCGCGTCGGCGAGAACCTGCGCCTTGGCGTTCTTGTAGGTCTGCGCCAGATGTTCGAGCGACGCGCCGAGGGCGAGGAATTCGCCAAGCGAATCCCAGCGCAGGTAGCCCTCTTGCTGGAACTGTTCCACGTGCTTGGGCGCCGAGCCGCCGGCCCCGGTCTCGAACATGCCGCCGCCCGCCAACAGCGGAACGATCGACAGCATCTTGGCCGAGGTGCCGAGCTCCATGATCGGGAACAGGTCGGTCAGATAGTCGCGCAGCACGTTGCCGGTAACGGAGATCGTATCCTGCCCCTTGCGGATGCGCTCGAGCGAAAACTTGATCGCTTCGACCGGCGCCAGAATGCGGATGTCGAGCCCCGCTGTGTCGTGATCCTTCAGGTACTTCTCGACCTTGGCGATGACTTGCGCGTCGTGCGCGCGGTTCTTGTCAAGCCAGAACACCGCCGGGGCGCCGGTGATGCGCGCGCGGCGCACGCCGAGCTTGACCCAGTCCTGGATCGGCGCGTCCTTGACCTCGCACATGCGGAAGATGTCACCGGTCTCGACCGGGCGCTCCAGTAGCACCTTGCCGTCATCGGCAACGACGCGAACCGTTCCGCCCGCGGGAACTTCGAACGTCTTGTCGTGCGAGCCGTATTCCTCGGCCTTCTGCGCCATCAACCCCACATTCGGAACCGATCCCATGGTCTTGGGATCGAACGCGCCGTTGGCCTTGCAGTCGTCGATGACCGTCTGAAATAGCCTCGCGTAGGCCCGATCCGGGATCACGGCCTTGGTGTCGTGCAGCTTGCCGTCGGGGCCCCACATGCGGCCGGACTCGCGGATCATCGCCGGCACCGTAGCGTCGATGATGAAGTCGCTGGGCACATGCAGGCCGGTAATCCCCTTGTCGGAATTGACCATGGCGAGGCCCGGCCGTTTCGCATACTCGGCCGCGATGTCGTCCTTGATCGTTTTCTTCTCGGCTTCCGGCAGCGTCTCGATCTTCGTCAGCAGATCGCCGAAGCCGTTGTTGAGATTGACGCCGAGGCGCTTCAGCGTGTCCGCATGCTTCTTGACCACATCGGCGAAGAATTCGGAAACGACATGGCCGAACACGATGGGATCGGCGATCTTCATCATGGTCGCTTTCACGTGCAGTGAGAACAGCACGCCTTGCTTCTTGGCGTCTTCGATCTGCTCGGCAAAGAAGGCGCGCAGCGCCTTGCGGCTCATCACCGCTGCGTCGATGATCTCCCCAGCTTCAAGTGGTGTCTTCGGCTTCAGCACCGTAACCTTGCCGTCGGCCCCGACCAGCTCGATGCGGGCGTTGGTCGCCGCCGCGACGGTGGTGGCGATTTCCGAGCCGTAGTAATCGCCGCCCGGCATGTACGCCACATGCGATTTGGAGTCAGGAGTCCAGGCGCCCATCTTGTGCGGATTGTTGCGGGCGTATTGCTTGACGGCGCCGGCCGCGCGGCGGTCGGAATTCCCTTCGCGCAATACCGGGTTGACGACGCTGCCGAACACCTTGTCGTAGCGGGACTTGATGTCCTTCTCGGCGTCCGTCTTGGGATTATCCGGATAGTCCGGAACGCCGTAGCCCTTGCCTTGCAGTTCCTTGATCGCGGCCTTGAGCTGCGGGATCGACGCCGAGATGTTGGGCAGCTTCATGATGTTGGCTTCGGGCTTCAGCGTAAGCGCGCCGAGTTCGGCGAGTTCGTCGTTGAGCCGTTGCGCAGGGGGGAGCTTGTCGGAGACACTGGCGAGGATGCGACCGGCCAGCGAGATGTCCTTCAACGTCACGGACACACCTGCCGCGCCCACGAAGGCTTCGACGATCGGTAGCAGGGAATAGGTCGCGAGCGCCGGGGCTTCATCGACCTTTGTCCACATGATTTCGAGATCTGGCATGCTTGCACCTCTGGTCGCCGTGCTTGTTTGGGCCGACCGGAAACTGAACATTGGCGGGCGCGATGGGATGGCTTCTCCCTCGGGCCCTCAAATGAATTGTTCTCGGCACGGAAATCGCCAACCGGAAATCCGACTGACGGGAGTTCGGCGCGCCCTATAGCATCCGCGCTCCGCCGGTAAAAGCCTTGTTAGCAGGTGCGAGATAGGCGCGTTTCGGCCGGATACGGCGCCGCGGCTTGACGCAAGCGGCCGGCTTGGGCAGGGGCTTTCGCCTTCAGGGCATTTGCCCGCCGAGGAGCACTGCATGCCAGGGGCTGGCACCGATAAGACCAGGGAATGGGCGGACCTGCCGGGTCCGGTGGTGGTCCTGGTCGAGCCGCAGCTCGGCCAGAACATCGGGGCGGCGGCGCGGGCCATGGCGAATTTCGGGCTGTCCCGGCTGCGCCTGGTCAAGCCGCGCGAGCCCTGGCCGAACGAGCAGGCGCGCATCCTGGCGGCCGGCGCGGACCGCATTCTGGAAGGGGTGGCGATCTACGACACGCTGGAGGCGGCGATCGGCGACTGCACGCTGGTGTTTGCCACCACGGCGCGGGCGCACGACCAGGCCAAGCCGGTGATCGACGCGCCGGAGGCGGCGCGGCTGATGCTGCCGCGCGTGCAGGCCGGCGACAACGTGGCGCTGCTGTTTGGCCGCGAGCGCTACGGGCTGGAGGGCCGCGAGGTCGCGCTCGCCGACCGCATCATCACCTTTCCGGTCAACCCGGCGTTTGCCTCGCTTAATCTCGGCCAGGCGGTGCTGCTGGTCGCCTACGAATGGTTCAAGCTCGCGGGCAGCGGGCTGCCGTTCGCCATGCCGCAGCGCTCGGCCCCGGCCGGCAAGGAGCAGGTTCTGGCGTTCTTTACGACGCTCGAACGCGAGCTGGACAACGTCGAGTTCTTCCGGCCGCCCGAGAAGCGCGCCACCATGCTGACCAACCTGCGCAACATCGTGCTCCGGATGGAGCCGACGCAGCAGGACATGCAGACCCTGCACGGCGTCATTACCGCCATCGCCGACGGCCGCAAGGGTCCGGCGCGTGGTGGCATCCTTGAGAACGACGAAGCCGCAATGCTGCGCGCGCTGTTGGCCCAGCACGGCAGCCAGGGCGCGGCGCCGGGCGGAGTGTCGCCGGTGCGCGGCCTGGCGCGGCTGCTGCGCCGGAATCCGACCGATGCCGAACGCGCGTTGTGGGACGCGCTGATAAAGGACCGGCGCTTCGCCGGCCACGCTTTCAAGCGCCAGGTGCCGGTCGGCCAGCACATTCCCGACATCGTGTCGTTCCCGCTGCGGCTTGCCGTCGAGCTGGTGGCGGGCGACGAAAGCGCCGAGGCGCGCAAGACGCGGGGCGAGCGCTGTGCCTGGCTCACCGCGCGCGACTATCGCGTGGTGGAGGTGGCGGTCGCGGACGTGGAGGCGGATGCGGCCAAGGTTCTCGACCGGCTCGCCGATGCGCTGCCGTCGGCGGACGTGGCTTCCAAACCGTAAACCGGAACCGCAGTTTTCGCGTCGTCTCCTAACCGCATTCCAACGTCGCGCCTGTAACCATCCGGCCGTGCAAAAAACGGGAGCTTGGCGATGAAGCGGGTGATGCTGGCGGCTGTCCTGACGCTGGGTGCGAGTGCTGCAGGCGCACAGCAGACGTTTTCGGAGGTGCAGCGCGCGATCGCACAGCAGGCCGAGCAGCAGGTGCGCGTCAACGTCGTGATGAACATGTTCGTGCCGGCGCCCGCGGGCGATCAGGCGCTTGCGGCACAGGAGCGGGCGCGCCGGCAAATGTACGGTCTCGCCATGAAGGAATGCGCGATCCTGCAGGAGGTCATCGCCAAGGACTGCCGGATCGAGGCCGTCAACGTCAACGTCAACCGCCACCAGGGCCAGCAGCAGGTCGAAGGCTTCACCATCGGCGCCAACATGAACTTTCGCGTGACGCTGAAGTAGGTGCGCAGGAAGTAGCCCGCCTCTGGGCGAATACTCTCGGTTCGTCACCCTGAGGTGCTCGGCCGAAGGCCGAGCCTCGAAGGGGCTGGGTGTATCAACCGGCATTGTCGAGAGGTTCACCAGCGCGCCGTTTAGCCAGTTTTTGCACGCGCTCCCATTCGCCTTTGGCTAACGCAAGCTTCTTGGCGCGGCTCCAGCCTTTGATCTGCCTTTCGGCCGCAATCGCATCGGCAATTTGCGGAAAGTGCTCCTACCAGACCAAGCGGACCGGACGACGGCTCCACGTATAGCCGAAGTGCTTTCCGGCGTTGTGCTCTTCGATCCGCCTGGACAGATCGTCACCGGTTGCGCTGCCGATATAGAACGAGTCGTCGGAGCAGCGCAGCATGTAGACGAACGCACCCATAGGAGTCCCTTGCAGCAGCGGCTTCGTGATCCTTCGAGGCCCGCGCTTCGCGCGGGCACCTCAGGATGACGGCGTGAGGGTGATGTCGCCGATCACGAGCCCTTCAGCACCTTCAACTGCGCCGCAGCGCCGGCGCGCAGCATCGCGAGATCGCTGCCGACAGCGAGGAAGCGGATGCCGCGTTTGGCGCAGGCCACGGCGCGCTCGGCGTTGACGCAGTAGAGCCCAGCGACCTTGCCGGCCTTGTTTGCCGCGGCGATGACCTTGTCGAGCGCGGCATCGACCTCCGCGGAATGCGGGTCGAGCACTTTGCCATCCGACAGCGTGATCGAAAGATCGGACGGGCCGACGAACAGCACGTCGATGCCGGGCACCGCGGCGATGGCATCCAGATTGTCGAGCGCCTGGCGGGTCTCGATCATGGCAAGCGTGACGATATTGGCGTTGGCTTCGTGCAGATAGAGCTTGAGGTCGGCGATGCCGGCAAGCACCGCGGCGCGCATCGGGCCCCAACTCCGTTCCCCGATCGGCGGGTATTTGGTCGCGGCGACGAAGGCGCGCGCGTCCGCCGCGGTGTTGATCATCGGCGCGATCACGCCTTCGGCGCCGACGTCGAGCACGCGACTCGCCACATCGAAGGCGCCGAGCGGCACGCGCACGATTGGCGCGGCGCCCCCTTGGCGGATCGCGGCGATGCCGACGACCGTCGCGGCGGTATCCCACAACCCGTGCTGCTGATCGATGCTGACCGCGACGAAGCCTTCGCGCGCCAAGGTCTCGACGATGATCGGGGCGGGCAGGGCGCACCAGCCGGCATAAACGGTTTCACCGGCAACGAGTCGCTGAGCGAGCGAGAAGCCTGGGAGGGACATGGACAAAAAACCTTTGGATTGAGAACGCCGGATTTAAGACTTTGGGATTATATCCGCGATGAGGCCCCGAAGGCGCCGGAAAGGCAGGCCTATCGCTTGACGATCGCGACCTGGTAGCTGCGATGCACGACGCGGTACTGGCCTTCGATCGCCTTGAGGAAGGCGTCGATGCCCGGCTTTGGATTGTGCAGCGGCTCGGGATCTTCCTTCCACTGATAGTCGTCGAAGATCACCAGCCCGCCGCGCGCGATCAGCGGCTACGTCAGCACGGCGTCGCTGTAGACGTCGGCCGCGACGTGGCTGCCGTCGATGTAGGCGACGTCAAACTGGCGCCGCCTGATGCCAAGCTCCGCGAGCGCCGGCGCGGAATGCGCCTTGATTTTCTCGACACGCTTTTTGAACGGTGCGGTGTTGGCGTCGAACCACTTCTCGACGCGCTTGAGGAAGGCTTGCGAGTCCGGCGTCGCGCGATGCTCCTTGCCGCCCTCGAAGGAGTCGATGCAGGTCAGCCGCGCGCGGGGCAGGTGGTTGAGGAAGAACAGCGCCGAGCGGCCCTCCCATGAACCGATCTCCAGGACGCGCAGGCTGCGCCCGCGATACGGCTCCAGAAGCTTGATCCAGTTGGGAAAATGCCACGACGTCCAATCGAAGCTGAAGCTCTTGCCGGCAAACCAGGCCGACGTGTCGACCCCGCCCGCCCGCTTCGAGGCACTGGTTCGCAAGGCCTTGCCGCGGCGCGCCGGTTTGCGCTTGGCCGCGGAACGCGGACGCGACTTAGGTGCCGGCCTTGATCTGGGCAATGGCCTGCTCCATCAGGTCGAGCATCGCGGTGCGGATCTGGGCGTCGGATTGCGCCACGCTCTTGGCGTCGAAATCCTTGCGCACCTTGCGGAACACATCCTCGTCGCCGCCTTCCTCGAAGTCGGAAACCACGACCTCCTTGGCGTAGGCGTCGGCGTCGGCGCCGCTCATCCCGAACTTCTCCGCCGCCCAAAGTCCGAGCAGCTTGTTGCGTCGCGCGTTCGCCTTGAAACGCAACTCCTCGTCGTGTGCGAACTTCTTCTCGAAGCCTTCTTCGCGCTTATCGAAAGTCGTCATCACGCGCCTCGTGCTGCTGCATGGAAGCGTCGGCCGCGCCGACGCAAACGTTGCGCCTTGCATATCGGGTCAGAGGGGTCAAGGCAATCGGCCGGCGGCGGAATCTGTGCGGTTGCGCTTATCGCGAACTCGGCCTATGTCGATTGTACTGCATAGCATGATCGGTTAGGTTTCGCGTGTGAACGGATAGCGTTTCGATTCCGCTGCACTCGCGCCATCTGCTTCCGCCGCCGCGGCCTCAACAGAATGGAACCTCGGCATCCAAATGGATTTTAACAAACCACGGTACGTCCCGATGAGCCGCCGCCGCCGCATCTATGAAGGCAAGGCGAAGGTCCTGTATGAGGGCCCGGAGCCTGGAACCCTGATCCAGCACTTCAAGGACGATGCGACTGCGTTCAATGCCAAGAAGCACGAGGTCATCGAAGGCAAGGGCGTCCTCAACAACCGGATTTCGGAATACATCTTCCAGCACCTCAACGATATCGGGGTGCCAACGCACTTCATCAAGCGGCTCAACATGCGCGAGCAGTTGATCCGCGAGGTCGAGATCATCCCGCTCGAAGTGGTGGTTCGCAACGTTGCCGCGGGTTCGCTGGCGACGCGGCTCGGCATCGACGAGGGCACGCAACTGCCGCGCTCGATCATCGAGTTCTATTACAAGAGCGACAAGCTCAACGATCCGATGGTGTCGGAGGAGCATATTACCGCGTTCGGCTGGGCCACTCCGCAGGAGATCGACGACGTGATGGCGCTGGCCATCCGGGTCAACGACTTCCTGTCGGGCGTCTTCCTCGGCGTCGGCATCCGTCTGGTCGACTTCAAGATGGAATGCGGAAGGCTGTGGGAGAACGATCTGATGCGGATCGTCGTGGCCGACGAGATTTCTCCGGACTCCTGCCGGCTGTGGGACATCAAGTCGAACGACAAGCTCGACAAGGATCGCTTCCGCCGCGACATGGGTGGGCTGATCGAGGCCTACACCGAAGTCGCCAAGCGCCTCGGCATCATGAACGAGGGCGAGCGGCCGCAGGGTACCGGTCCGATCCTGGTCAAGGGCTGACAAAGCGCCGGGCTCGCTTATGTTCGCCATCGTACGCATCGACACGGGGGCCAGTCGGCCCCCGCCGCTTTTGAGGCTGGCGGTCTTGGCAATCTTTGCGATCTTGGCGCGACGTTCCGCGTGGGCTTGCTTGCTGCTGCTGGCCATCGGAGCCTCGACCGGCCGTGCCGCCGATGCGTGCCGCCTGATCGAGCACGGCAGAATCGGAGCCGAGTGGCTCGACGGCACGCAACCCATCGGCGCGCGATTGGCAATCCGGGACAATCGCTGGTCCTGGGTTCCCGCGCACGGCGGCGAGATCGCGTTCTGTCCGACCTGTTCGGCGGCAGACGTTGCCAAGGGCGTATTGCGGATCGGGCTCGCACCGTTCGTCGGGCCTGACGACGAACGGAAGCTGCGCGACGAGATCGGGCAGCAATCGGCCAGCGCGATTGAATTCGCTCTCGACCCGCGCTCGGTCGCGACCGGCTTGTGGGTGATGACGAATTTCCTGCCGCGCGGCGTGGCCCCGGTGACCGACATGACACCGGTGACGCTGCTCGGAACCAGCGGCCTGGCGCGCGCGGTGTTGATCAATTCGGCCGGGAATATCGTTCGCGGCGTCGCGGTCGCGTTACAGGATCGCTGCTTGTCGCTGTTCGGCGTGTTTTTCCGGGAGGACAACGGCCCCATCGCAATCGACGATCTCCGGCAGATCGACGCCGCCTTGACGCTGGAGCGATACACGCCGGAGTTCAGTCCCGCACAACTGGCGCCGCGGCCGGCGCCGTTGCCGCGGGTCGAATTTCCGCTCGGCGATGCGCGCCGGCAGTGGGACGAGGAGCGGCAGCGGCGGTGAGCGTGACGTTTCGCCGGTCTTGTGCTGGCCAACGGCGTCTTTAAGCTGACGACAACCTGCAATGCTTGACTGGGCAGGACGGGAACGAGACGGGAGAGAAACGTGCGTCGCCGAACCTTCGTCTTTTCTGGCGCTGCTTTCGTCGGTATGTCCTCGTTCCTCGCCGGCGGCGCGTTCGCTCAAAGCACGCAGACCTATCCCAACCGGCCGGTGAAGGTCGTCGTGCCGTTCCCGGCGGGCGGCGGCACCGACGCGCTGACCCGCTTCGTCGTCAAAGGCATGGAGCAGCGCCTCGGCCAGCCGTTCATCGTCGAGAACCGCGCCGGCGCGGGCACCACGCTCGGCGCCACCGCGGTCGCGCGCTCGGATCCCGACGGCCACACACTCATGGTCGGCACCGCCTCGACCTTTGCGGCGGCTCCGGGCCTCTACAAGCGGCTGGCCTACGATCCGAACAAGGATTTCTCGCCGGTCATGCTGTTCGCCACCGTGCCGTTCGTGCTGGTGGTGAATCCGTCGCTCGGCGTGAACAGCGTGAAGGAGCTGGTCGCGCTCGCCAAGAGCAAGCCGGGCGAACTGACCTATGCTTCCGCTGGTGTCGGCGCGGTGCACCACATTTTCTGCGAGCTGTTCATGATGATGACCGGCATCGAAATGAAGCATGTGCCGTATCGCGGCGGCGGCCAGGCGCAGAACGACGTCGTCGCCGGTCATGTGCCTATTTATTTCGCCGACGCCGGACCGGCCGCGCCGCTGATCCGCTCCGGCAAGCTGATCGCGCTCGGCGTCACCACCGCCACCCGCGCCAGCCATATGCCCGAGGTGCCGACGCTGCACGAGGCGGGCGTCACCGGCTATGAGGCAAACACCTGGCAGATGATGGTCGGACCGCCCCGCATGCCGGAATCGATCGTGACGCAACTCAATAACGCGTTGGGCGACGTCATGCGCACGCCTGAGGCGCAGAAATATTTCACCGGGCTCGGCATGCAGCCGATGACCGGCACGCCGGCGCAGGCCGCGGAGCATATCCGCAAGGAATCGGAGCGCTGGACCGGAATCATCAAGGGGATAGGCGTCAGCATCGACTGACGCGCCGCCGCAACCAAGGAAGCACGACGATGACGAAGAAGGATCTCACCATCGGGCTGGTGGTGCCGTTTGCCACCGACCGGGTCCCGGAAGAAGGCCCGATGATGTATCCGGGCGTGCGCTTTATCCCGAAGGGCGTCGGCGTCCGGGCGCTGACGCCGGAAGGTTACGACGCCGCCTGGAACGGCATCCTGCCGGCGGCGATCGAACTGTCGAAGCAGGGCGTCGATGCGATCATGGTGATCGGCACCTCGCTCACCTTCTACCGCGGCTACGACGCGCACCAGAAATTGCTGCAGCAGTTGCGCGACGCCACCGGGCTGCCGATCAGCACCATGAGCGAGGCGGTGGTGGACGGACTGCGCAGCGTCGGCGCCAAGCGCATCGCGGTCGCGACCGCCTATGCCAACGAGGTCAACAACCGGCTCGCCGATTTTCTGCGAAAGTCGGGGTTCGAAGTGCTGGCCCTGGAGGGGTTCGGCCTGACGGAATTCGGCGGACCCGGCAGCAAGAGCGAGACCGACATCATCGATCTCAGCTCCAAGGCGATCGCGGCGGCCGGCGGGGCCGACGCGCTGCTGATCTCGTGCGGGGGCCTGCTCACGCTCGGAGTGGCCGAACCGATCGAGCAACGCCACGGTATTCCGGTGGTCACCAGCACCCAGTCGTCGTTCTGGAGCGCCATGCGGCTCGCTGGCGACAGCGGCCACGTGGCGGGCCGCGGCCAAATGCTGGAGAAGTCGGCGCCGGCGCACGCGTAGCGCGCGCTTTCGTCCGGAGCCGGCCGAAGGCCGGAATCCGGAATCCAGCCAAGATGGGATGCTTTCGGAATTCTGCTCTGGATTCCGGGTTCGCTCCTTCGGAGCGCCCCGGAATGACGTGAGTATTGCCGCTGATTTGCGTGGGATTGCCGGTCTGACGCGGTTGCGGCCCAGCGGAATCGTCGATATCTCCAGATCGATGAAAGCTCGCGTCACCGTCACGTTGAAAACCGGCGTCCTCGATCCCCAGGGCAAGGCGATCGAGGGTGCGCTGAAATCGCTCGGCGTCGGCGGGGTCGCCAGCGTGCGCCAGGGCAAGGTGTTCGACATTGAGCTTGACGGCGCCGACAAGGGCAAGGCCGAGGCCGCTCTGAAAGAGGCGGCCGAGAAGCTGCTCGCCAACACCGTGATCGAGAATTACCGGATCGAGGTGACGGGGTGAAAGCCGCCGTCCTCGTGTTCCCCGGCATCAATCGCGAGCGCGACATGGCGCGCACGCTCAAGCTTATCTCCGGGCAGGAACCGGCGATGGTGTGGCACGCCGAGCCGCAATTGCCGGCCGGCACCGACCTCGTCGTCATCCCTGGCGGCTTTTCCTACGGCGACTATCTGCGCTGCGGCGCGATCGCGGCGCGCGCGCCGGTGATGGACGCGGTGCGGGCGCACGCTGCCAAGGGCGGGCTGGTGCTGGGCGTCTGCAACGGTTTCCAGATCCTCTGCGAGTCCGGGCTGCTGCCGGGCGTGCTGATGCGCAACGCGGCGCTGAAGTTCATCTGCAAGGACGTTTATCTCCGCGTCGAGCGTTCCGACACGCCGTTCACCCGCGGCTACAACGCCGGCCAGGTGGTGCGCGTGCCGGTCGCGCACGGCGAGGGCAACTACGTCGCCGACGAGGCGACGCTGGCGAAGCTGGAAGGCGATGGCCGCGTGCTCTACCGCTACGCCGCCCCGGACGGCAGCCTCGATCCGGCGTGGAACGTCAACGGCGCGATCAATGCCATCGCCGGTATTTTGAACGACCGGGGCAACGTGCTCGGCATGATGCCGCACCCGGAGAACCACGTGGAAGCGGCGCTCGGCCCCACTGATGGGCGCGGGCTGTTCGCGGGGCTTGTGGATCATCTCAAGCAGGCGGCGTGACTGTCGCCATTGAACGTGTCCGTCGCAATTAAGGCGTGGATGGCGGCGTAAAGCCCGGCCATGACGGATGAAATGCTACGTGGAAGCGCCTAAATACAATCCGTGAGCCGCAACGAACCCCGCATCACGCCCGAGCTGGTTGCCGAGCACGGCCTCAAGCCGGACGAATACGAGCGCATCCTGAAGCTGATCGGCCGCGAGCCGAGCTTCACGGAGCTCGGCATCTTCTCGGCGATGTGGAACGAGCATTGCTCGTACAAGTCCTCCAAGGTGCATCTGCGCGGGCTGCCGACCACCGGCGCTTGCGTGATCCAGGGGCCGGGCGAGAACGCCGGCGTCATCGACATCGGCGACGGACAGGCCGTCGTGTTCAAGATGGAGAGCCACAACCACCCGAGCTTCATCGAGCCGTATCAGGGCGCGGCGACCGGCGTCGGCGGCATCCTGCGCGACGTGTTCACCATGGGGGCGCGGCCGATCGCATGCCTCAATGCCTTGAGCTTCGGCGATCCGAGCCATCCCAAGACGCGGCATCTGGTGTCGGGCGTGGTCGCAGGCGTCGGTGGCTACGGCAATTCGTTCGGGGTGCCGACGGTCGGCGGCCAGGTGCGTTTCCACACCCGCTACGACGGCAACAACCTGGTCAACGCCATGGCCGTGGGCTTGGCCGACACCGACAAGATTTTCTACGCGGCGGCATCGGGCGTCGGCATGCCGATCGTCTATCTCGGCTCGAAAACCGGACGTGACGGCATTCACGGCGCCAGCATGGCGTCGGCGGAATTCGGCGAGGGCGCCGAGGAGAAGCGACCGACCGTGCAGGTCGGCGATCCGTTCTCCGAGAAGCTGCTGCTCGAAGCCTGCCTGGAGATCATGGCCAAGGATTGCGTGATCGCGATCCAGGACATGGGCGCGGCCGGGCTGACCTGCTCGGCGGTGGAGATGGGCGCGAAGGGCGATCTTGGCGTCACGCTGGAGCTCGACAAGGTCCCGACCCGCGAGACCGGCATGAGCGCTTACGAGATGATGCTCTCGGAGAGCCAGGAGCGCATGCTCATGGTGCTCAAGCCCGAGAAGGAAAAGGAAGCCGAGGCGATCTTCCGCAAATGGGGGCTCGATTTCGCAATCGTCGGCGAGACCACGCCGACGAAGCGCTTCATCGTCAAGCATGGCGGCATTGTCATGGTCGACCTGCCGATCAAGGAGCTGGGTGACGAGGCGCCGGTGTACAAGCGTCCGTTCGTCGAGATGCCCAAGCTCCCGGTGATCAAGGTCATCGACGTGCGCCCGCCGATGCGGCTGCCCGACGCGCTGGAAAAGCTGATCGGCACGCCGGACCTGTGCTCCAGACGCTGGGTGTGGGAGCAGTACGATCACGTCATCGGCGGCAACACCGTGCAGCGGCCGGGCGGCGATTCCGCGGTGGTGCGCGTGCTCGACGGGCCGAAGGCGCTGGCGCTCACCGCCGACGTCACGCCGCGCTACTGCGAGGCCGATCCGTTCGAGGGCGGCAAGCAGGCCGTCGCCGAAGCCTGGCGCAACATCACTGCGGTCGGGGGTAAACCGCTTGCGCTCACCGACAACCTGAATTTCGGCAATCCGGAGCGGCCCGAGATCATGGGGCAGTTCGTCGGCTGCGTGCGCGGCATCGCTGCCGCCTGCAAGGCGCTCGACTTCCCGGTCGTGTCCGGCAACGTCTCGCTCTACAACGAAACCCAAGGCCGCGCGATCCTGCCGACGCCCACCATCGGCGGCGTCGGACTGATCGACGATTTCACGACCGCTGCGACATTGGCGTTCAAGGCCGAGGGCGAAGCCATCGTGCTGATCGGCGAGACCATCGGCTGGCTCGGGCAGTCGCTATATCTGCGCGACCTCTGCGGCCGGGAGGAGGGCGCGCCGCCTCCGGTCGACCTGGTCGAGGAGCGCGAGAACGGCGATTTCGTCCGCGCCCTGATCCAGGACAAGCTCGCGACGGCGGCGCACGACGTGTCCGACGGCGGGCTGCTGGTCGCGGTCGCCGAGATGGCGATGGCGTCGGGCCTCGGCGCTACGCTTGAGCCCGCCCCCGCCGATACTCCGCCGCACGCCTTCTGGTTCGGCGAGGATCAGGCGCGCTATGTCGTGACCGTGCCGGCCGGCCATGCCGAAGCCCTGCTGGCGCGGGCGGCGGAGGCCGGCGTGCCGGCCAGTCTGCTCGGGACTGTCGGCGGCACCACGATATCTCTTTCCGGCGAGCGGCCGATTCAGCTAAAGGTGCTCAACGAGCGCTTCGAGGGGTGGCTCCCTACTTACATGGCGGGTGGCCCACCCTGAGGTCTGCTCCACGGAGGCCTTGGCGATGCCGATGATTGCCAACGAGATCGAAAAGCTGATCAAAAGCCGCATTCCGGACGCCGAGATCACGATCCGCGATCTGGCCGGCGACGGCGACCATTATGCCGCCACGGTGATCGCCGAGTCGTTCCGCGGCAAGTCGCGGGTCCAGCAGCATCAGCTTGTCTACGAGGCGCTCAAGGGCCAAATGGGCGGAGCGCTGCACGCCCTGGCATTGCAGACCGGCATCCCGGAGCGGTAAATTCGGCTTAAACTCCAGCTCCAGAAAGACGAGATCATGGCTATCGAGCAGTTCATCGACAACGAAGTGAAGGGCAACGACGTGGTGCTGTTCATGAAGGGCACCCCGCAGTTCCCGCAGTGCGGGTTCTCCGCGCAGGTGGTGCAGATCCTGGACTACCTCGGCGCGCCCTATAAGGGTCTCAATGTCCTGGATTCCGACGATCTGCGGAACGGCATCAAGACCTATTCGAACTGGCCGACCATCCCGCAGCTCTACGTCAAGGGCGAGTTCGTCGGCGGCTGCGACATCATCCGCGAGATGTTCCAGGCCGGCGAGTTGCAGTCGTTGATGAAGGAGAAGGGTCTGCCGGTAAAGGAGACCGCGTAGGCCGCAAGGCGCGCAAACGCGCCGCCGGAACGACGATTGGGAGTTTAAGGCCGTCCGATGAGGGCGGCCTTATCGTATGCGCTGCATCACCAGATAGATGATGGCCAGGATGACGCCGATGCCGATCAGGCTCGGCGTGCCGACGCCGTTGGCGAAGGTCATCACGTTGCGGGCGACCGATTGGACGAAGTCGCCGGAGTTCTCGCCCAGCAACAGGTAGATCAGGATGACCGACAGGATGGCGAGGAAACCGAGCTCGACGAAGAGCCAGAGTGCGCGCCGCGTTTTTTCCAGGACGTTCATCATGGCCAGCCCCCGCGTGATGTTGACACGCTGCATCGGGTGGGGAGCGAGGCTCCCCACCCGAGTTTGGCCTCACCGAATGCCGCGAAAATTCAGCTCAGTGAACGACGGCAGTCGGGTCGGAGCAC
>CAMDFO010000083.1 GCA_945897515.1 Rhodoplanes serenus
CGACTTGCACCCAATTCGCCGATGCGACGCTCGGGTTCCTGCGTGAAACAGTTCCTCGGAATTGGCCGGACCTTTGCGATTCAGTCACCGACAATTTCCGCATCATCAACCCAAAGGATTTTCGGGTTGTGACGTGAACGGGGTATAGCAGGCTATGTCGCCGGCTCAATTGGCCGTGCGGAGCATGGCCGCAAAGCGGAAAAATCTTTAAAAACCCTGCAAAAACAACGCTGTTTAACCTCTTGCACGCCCGAAAATGCTTACCATATCCAGGCCTGCGCAGGCCCATTGCGGGCTGTGCAACGGAGTCCGGCCAATCCCGGCGGACTGCCGCATGTCGCTCAAAGGAGGATATGCTATGCGAACTTTCGATCTTGCTCCCCTCTATCGCTCGACCGTCGGTTTCGACCGGCTGTTCGCGATGCTGGACGGCGTTGACGCCGCTCCGGGCTATCCGCCCTACAACATCGAACGCACCGGCGAGAACGACTATCGCATCACCGTGGCCGTAGCAGGCTTCGGCGAGAGCGAACTGTCGATCGAGGCGAAGGAAAACACGCTGACCGTCAAGGGCGAGAAGCAGGTCAAGCAGGACAACTCTGCCGAGGTGCTCTACCAGGGCATCGCGGCCCGCGCTTTCGAGCGCCAATTCCAGCTTGCCGACTACGTCCAGGTCAAGGGCGCGTCCCTCGAGAACGGTCTCCTGCACGTCGAACTCGTGCGTGAGATTCCCGAGGCGAAGAAGCCGCGCCAGATCACCATCGGCAACGGCAAGGCTCAGCCGAAGGTGGTCGACGCCAAAGCTGCCTAAGCAGCCGACGGCATGACCTCAGCGGTTCCTCCGCGGAGTGGAGCGCCCCGAGATACCCTCGGGGCGCTTTCATTTTTAGGTGATCGCAGACCCGCTATTCCGGATCGGCGCTTGACGACGCGGCAGCCTTGTCGTGCTGTTCAGGCAACCCGAGACTCGCGATGAATAACGCCGCTGCAACGACCCCATATCGCGCCAACGCCTTGCTCACGATCACCGCTTTTGCGCTCGCGGCATGCCAGCTTGTGCTCGCGCCGCTGATCGTATTGCCGCAGTCGCCGGTCCTGGCGGGTGTTTTGGTCGTGGTGCTGTTCCTCAGCACGCCTTTCAATTCTGCGGTGTTGCACGAAGCCGTTCATGGCCGGCTGATAACGCGTTCTATGCAAAACGATCGTGTCGGGCGGGTCCTGGCAATCTGCTCCGGCGTGGCCTTCGACGTGCTCCGCTTCGGCCACTTGTCGCATCATCGCTTCAACCGTCACGCGCTCGATCGCCCGGACGTGATCGATCCAGGACAAAGCCGCGTCTATGCCGCCATTCGGTATTACGCGCATCTGCTCGGCGGACTGTACGTAAGCGAAATCCTCGCCACGCTTGCGATGCTGCTGCCACGCAATGTCATCGACCGCCTGCTGAGGCGCGCGATGGCGAAGGACGATCCGACGCTCGCCATCCTGCGGCGCGCGGCCAGCCGCGGGCTCGACCGGCGCATCGCCCGCGTCAGGATGGACGCGGTCGCGTTGGTACTGCTCTACGGCGGCGCATTCTATCTGTATGGCGCATGGTGGCCGCTGTTATTGATGGGGATTATCCTGCGCGGGCTGATCGTATCGCTGCAAGACAACCTGCCGCATTACGGTACGCCGGCTGCGATCGGCGCGTCGGCGCACAACGCAACCGCGCCGCGCTGGGCCGCGCTGTTCATGCTGAACCAGAATCTGCACGCCGTGCACCACGACCGGCCGGAGCTGCCCTGGAACGCCCTGCCCGATGCAGTCGCGCCGGCGGAGCGCAGCCACTACGGCAACTATCTGGCCCTGCTGGTGAAACAATTTCGCGGGCCGCGGCCGCCTACGACGGCGATGCCGTAACGCAAACCTCAGTGCGGAAGGCTGTCGGATTTACGCTCGGGGAGCGCTGCCGGGGCCGACGCCTCGGGCGGAGCCTCGCCAGCCGGAACCGATGCAGCGGGCCGAGCCGGACGCGGCTTCGGCAGCGGCGGACTCGCCGGCACGTTGGAGGCCGCACGCCGCGGCGCAGGCTTCGCCTTCGGTTCGGGCGCGGGAGCGGCGCGCTGCGGAAAACGGGCGGGCGGCGGCGGCAGCATTCCGGTCTCGCTCCCATCGGGCGCCGGAATGACCTGCGGGTCGGACAGCGATTCCGGATCGCGATCAATCTCACGAGCGGACAAGGGCCGTCCAGCTGGGCGCGATCCGTAGATCGCCGGCGGCTCCGTCTCGTAGATCGGCGGACCGGAGCGGTAAACTCCGCGCGACGCGGCGTCGGGCGGCAGATAGATCGCACCCGGCGGCGACAGCCGCTCATAAGGTTCGTCCGGATCGAGCGGTTCGATCGGGCGAGACGCTCGCGCCGTCATCATCGGCCTGACCGACAAGATACTACCGTCCCAGGCATCAACGACGACGCGTACCTCTTCGCGGCCCTCCATAGCGCGCAGCACGTAAGTCGGGCCACGGCGGACCGGACGGTCGAGCGGATGCAGGCCGGTGGACCGTATGATAGTCAACACCTCATGCGGCGGCAGCGCCGGAGGCGAGGCTTGTGCGACGCGGATCGGCTCAGCGGCAGCCGGGCTCGCCAGCGTCAGCAGCAGAACCGCATAAAGCAGCTTCTGTTTCACCACGATCTCCCCACCAGGGTCCGCTCCGCTCTCGCCACCAGTACCCGCCTCCACGATAGCGCCGATTGGGGCGGTGCTGGGGCGCTGGTGTCACCCCTTTGCGGCGAGCTCAATGAATCGGTCGACCTCGGTCTCGCGCGTTGCAAATGAAGCGACGAGCCGAATCAGGACGTCGTCGTCCGTCATTATCACGCCTTCCGGCAGGTTCGCGCTATGGCGGATGTAATAGCGGGCGCCGGCAGCCTTGAGCCGCGCCTCGACCGTCTTGGAGATGACGACGAACACCAGGTTGGCCTCCACCTGCCAGACTGGCGCACAGCCGACGGCCGCAAGACCGCCAGCCAGCCGATCGGCCATCGCATTGGCGTGACGCGCGAGCCGCAACCAGCAGTCGTTCGCCAGGAAGGCCTCGAACTGCGCCGACAGGAAGCGGTGCTTCGACAGCAGATGCCCGGCGCGCTTCCGCCGCTCGCCCATGTGCTCGGCGAGCGCGGGATCGAAGAACACCACGGCTTCAGCCGCCAGCGCGCCACCTTTCGTCGCGCCGAACGACAGCACGTCCACGCCGGCCTTCCAGGTTGCCTCGGCTGGGCTGGCGTTGAGCCGCGTCAGCGCGTTGGCGAAGCGCGCGCCATCCATGTGCACCTTCATGCCGCGCGCATGCGCGATCCCGGCGAGCGCCGCGATCTCGTCCGGCCGATAGATCGTGCCGGCCTCGGTAGCCTGCGCAAATGACAGCGCCGCGGGGATGACCTGGTGCGGCGCATGGCCGGTGTATGGCGCGAGCTCGGATGCCAGGGTCTGCGGCGAAACCTTGCAGCCGACGCCGGGCAATCCGATGAGCTTCAGCCCACCGCCGAAGAACTCCGGCGCACCGCATTCATCGGTGATGATGTGGGCCTCGGCATGCGCGAACACCGCGCCCCAAGGCGGGCTGACGTGGGCGAGCGCCAGCGCATTGGCCGCGGTCCCGGTCGGCACCAGGAATACAGCCACCTGGCGCTCGAATAGTTCCCCGATCCGCTGCTCGACCCGCCGGGTCTGGTCATCGTTGCCGTAGCCCAGCACAAAGCCGTCGTTGGCCGCCGTGAGCGCCGCCATGATCTCCGGCGCCATGCCGGCGGTGTTGTCGCTCGCGAAGTTCATGCCCAGGTCATTGTCCACGCGGGAAACATTTGCAATGCTCGGCCTTATAGGACAGTATTGCTGTCCCAATAGCGAGCCACCCGGGACGAGCGCCTGGCGGCGCGTCGTTTGATGCACTTGCGCGCACATCGAACGACGCCCAACATGAGCAGCTAACGCGAGACGCCGGCAAGCGGCCCGCGAGAAGGCTGCCCTCAAACATGGTTCGCCGCGGGCCGCGGTGCCGTATCGGCGCCGTGAACGGGGTAAGTGCGCCGACTCTTGGTTGGATCGGTTGCTCGGCAGGGCGTGAGAATGAGCGAAAGCAGACCACGCAGCGTGACGAATGGGGACGCGGTTTCCGCCACGCCCGACGTCGACGCGCGCCTGCTCTACAAGAATTCCGCCGATCCCGGCGTTCCCGAGGCGCGCGGTCTCTACGATCCGGCGCTGGACAAGGATTCCTGCGGCGTCGGATTCATCGCCGATATCAAGGGCCGCAAGTCGCACCGCATCGTCGAGGACGCGCTGACCATCCTGGTCAACCTCGAGCATCGCGGCGCGGTCGGCGCCGACCCGCGCGCCGGCGACGGCGCCGGCATCCTGGTGCAGATCCCGCACAAATTCTTCGCGCGCAAGACGCGCGAGCTCGGCTTTGCGCTGCCCAATCCCGGCGAGTATGGCATCGGCGTGCTATTCATGCCGCGCGACGCCGAGCGGCGCGAACTGGTGTGCAAGACCTTCGAGCAGGTCGCGGCGCAGGAAGACCTGACCATCCTGGGCTGGCGCACCGACATGCCGATCGACAATTCGACGCTCGGCGTCTCGGTGAAGCCGACCGAACCCTTCCACATGCAGGTTTTCATCGGACAGGGCAAAAACAAGCTCAGCGAGGACGATTTCGAGCGCCGGCTTTACATCCTGCGCAAGTCGATCTCGGCCGCGATCTATCGTCAATACGAGCGGCGGCTGTCCGGTTACTATCCGGTGTCGATCTCCTGTCGCACCATTATCTACAAGGGCATGTTCCTGGCCGATCAGCTCGGCACCTATTATCCCGACCTGCACGAGCCGGACTTCGAGAGCGCGCTGGCGCTCGTGCACCAGCGATTTTCCACCAACACATTCCCGACCTGGTCGCTGGCGCATCCCTACCGGATGATCGCGCACAACGGCGAGATCAACACGCTGCGCGGCAACAACAACTGGATGGCGGCGCGCCAGGCGTCGGTGTCCTCACCGCTCTATGGCGATGACATCAGCAAGCTCTGGCCGATCTCCTACGAAGGCCAGTCCGACACCGCGTGCTTCGACAACGCGCTCGAATTCCTGGTGCAGGGCGGCTATTCGCTTCCGCATGCCATGATGATGATGATCCCGGAGGCCTGGGCCGGCAATCCGCTCATGGATGAGGAGCGCCGCGCGTTCTACGAGTACAACGCCGCAGTGATGGAGCCATGGGACGGCCCTGCCGCGATCGCCTTCACCAACGGCCGCCAGATCGGCGCGACGCTCGACCGCAACGGCCTGCGCCCGGCGCGCTACTTCGTCACCCGCGACGACCGCATCATCATGGCGTCCGAGATGGGCGTGCTGCCGATTCCGGAAAAGGACATCGTCAAGAAGTGGCGATTGCAGCCGGGCAAGATGCTGCTGGTCGATCTGGACCAGGGCCGCCTGATTCCCGATGAGGAGCTCAAGGCCACGCTGTCGCACAGCCACCCCTACAAGGAATGGCTGGAGCGCACGCAGATCGTACTCGAGGACCTGCCGGCCGCGAGCGCGGCGGCGCCGCTGTCCAACCTTTCGCTGCTCGATCGCCAGCAGGCCTTCGGCTACACCCAGGAAGACCTCAAGCTTCTGATGTCGCCGATGGCGGCTATGGGCGAGGAGGCCATCGGCTCGATGGGCACCGATACGCCGATCTCGGCGCTGTCGGACAAGCCGAAACTGCTGTTCACCTACTTCAAGCAAAACTTCGCGCAGGTCACCAATCCGCCGATCGACCCGATCCGCGAAGAGCTGGTGATGAGCCTGGTGTCGATCATCGGGCCGCGGCCGAACCTGTTCGACCTCGAAGGCCTGTCGAACACCAAGCGGCTCGAGGCGCGCCAACCGATCCTCACCGACGAGGATCTGGAAAAAATCCGCTCGATCTCCACGGTCAGCGACTCGCATTTCAAGTCGTGCACGCTCGACACCACTTGGCCTGCGCAATCCGGCGCGGATGGGCTCAAGCCTGCGCTCGATGCGCTCTGCGCGGAGGCCGAGCACGCCGAGCGCACCGGCTGCAACATCATCATTCTGTCGGATCGCCTCGCCGGCACCGACCGCGTGGCGATCCCCTCGCTGCTGGCTTGCGCCGCCGTGCATCACCACCTGATCCGCAAGGGCAAGCGCACGTCGGTCGGGTTGGTTGTCGAATCCGCTGAGCCGCGCGAGGTGCACCACTTCGCCTGTCTCGCCGGCTACGGCGCCGAAGCGATCAATCCCTCTCTCGCGTTCGAGACGCTGATCGCGATGCAGAGTGAGTTCCGGATCGACAAGAAGGAAATCGTCAAGCGCTATACCAAGGCAATCAGCAAAGGACTGCTCAAGGTGATGTCCAAGATGGGCATCTCGACCTATCAATCCTATTGCGGCGCGCAGATTTTCGACGCGGTCGGGTTGACGGCGGAATTCGTCAGCACCTATTTCACCGGCACCGCGACCCGCATCGAAGGGGTCGGACTGGCGCAGATCGCCGAAGAATCGGTGCGCCGCCACCGCGACGCCTTCAGCGACGCGCCGATCTACCGCGCCATGCTCGACGTCGGCGGCGATTATGCGGTGCGGGTGCGCGGCGAGGACCACGCCTGGAACGCGACGACCGTCTCGACGCTGCAGCACGCTGTGCGCGGCAATTCCTACGAGAAATACCGTGCGTTCGCGAACCTCCTCAACGAGCAGTCGGAGCGGTTCATCACCATTCGCGGGCTGTTCCGCGTAAAGGGTGCGGACGAGGACGAGCGCAAACCGGTCCCGATCGAAGAGGTCGAGCCTGCGAAGAGCATCGTGCGACGCTTCTCGACCGGCGCAATGTCCTACGGCTCGATCTCACGCGAGGCGCACACCACACTTGCCATCGCCATGAACCGCATCGGCGGGAAGTCGAACACCGGCGAAGGCGGCGAGGAATCCGATCGCTACAAGCCGCTGGCGAACGGCGACAGCATGCGCTCTGCGATCAAGCAGGTCGCATCCGGCCGTTTCGGCGTCACCGCGGAGTATCTCGTCAACTCCGACATGATGCAGATCAAGATGGCGCAGGGCGCCAAGCCCGGCGAAGGCGGCCAGTTGCCCGGCCACAAGGTCGACGCCACCATCGCCAAGGTGCGCCACTCGACGCCGGGCGTAGGTTTGATCTCGCCGCCGCCGCATCACGACATCTATTCCATCGAGGACCTGGCGCAGCTCATCTTCGACCTGAAGAACGTCAATCCGGCCGGCGACGTGTCGGTGAAGCTGGTTTCCGAGGTCGGCGTCGGCACCGTCGCCGCCGGCGTGTCGAAGGCGCGCGCGGACCATGTGACGATCTCGGGTTTCGAGGGCGGCACGGGCGCGAGTCCCCTCACCTCGCTCAAGCACGCGGGCTCCCCCTGGGAGATCGGCCTCGCCGAGACCCACCAGACTCTGGTGGCCAATCGGCTGCGCAGCCGCATCGCGGTGCAGGTCGACGGCGGCATCCGCACCGGACGCGACGTGGTGGTCGGTGCGCTGCTTGGCGCCGACGAGTTCGGCTTCTCGACCGCGCCGCTCATCGCAGCCGGCTGCATCATGATGCGCAAGTGCCACCTCAACACCTGCCCGGTGGGCGTGGCGACGCAGGACCCGGTGCTGCGCAAGCGCTTCACCGGCCAGCCCGAGCACGTCATCAACTTCTTCTTCTTCGTCGCCGAAGAGGTCCGCGAGATCATGGCGACGATGGGTTATCGTACCTTCGACGAAATGATCGGCCAGATGCAGATGCTCGACCAGCGCAAGGTGATCGAGCACTGGAAAGCCAAGGGCCTCGACTTCTCCAAGCTGTTCACCAAGCCGGTCGCCCCCGACGGCGTCGGGATTTATCGAAGCGAACGGCAGGATCACAAGATTCACGACATCCTCGACCGCAAGCTGATCGAGGACGCGCAGGGCGCGCTCGATCACGGCACGCCGGTCAAGCTCCGCGCCAATATCCGCAACATCGATCGCACCGCCGGGGCCATGCTCTCCGGCGAAGTGGCCAAGCGATACGGCCACGAGGGCCTGCCGTCTGACACCATCCAGGTGAGCCTGAAGGGCACCGCCGGACAGAGCTTTGGCGCATTCCTGGCGCACGGCGTAAGCTTCGAACTGGAAGGCGACGCCAACGACTATGTCGGCAAGGGCCTTTCGGGCGGCCGCATCGTCATCAAGCCGCCGGCCGACACCGGCGTCGTGCCGGAGGAATCGATCATCATTGGCAACACCGTGCTGTACGGCGCGATCGCGGGCGAAGCCTATTTCCGCGGCATCGCAGGCGAGCGCTTCGCGGTGCGCAACTCCGGGGCCACGGTCGTGGTCGAAGGCACCGGCGATCACGGCTGCGAATACATGACCGGCGGCATCGTCGTGGTGCTGGGCTCGACCGGCCGCAACTTCGCCGCCGGAATGTCGGGCGGCATTGCCTATGTGTTCGACGAAGACGGCAGCTTCGAGCAGCGCTGCAACCGAGCCATGGTCGAACTCCAGGAGATGCCGGAATGGGTCGAGGGCGAGATGCACGGCGACCTCGCCGACATGACGCAATATGACGCCGAGCGCCTGCATGGCCTCATCAGCAAGCATGTGCACTACACTGGCTCGGTGCGCGGCGCTGACATGCTGGCGAACTGGCGCGAAGCGCTGCCGAAGTTCCGCAAGGTAATGCCGCTGGAGTTCAGCCGCGCGCTTGCCGAAATGGACAAGGCGCGCTCCATGCAGGCCGCCGAGTAGAGCGGACATGGGCAAGGTCACCGGCTTCCTCGAATTCGAGCGCGACGACCGCGACTATCAGCCGGTCGCAGAACGGATTCGCCATTGGCACGAGTTCGTACTGCCGATGCCGGAGCCGGCCGTGCGCGAGCAGGCGGCGCGCTGCATGGATTGCGGAGTGCCTTATTGCCACGGCACCGATCAGACCGTGGTTGCGCCGACCGGCTGCCCGGTGAACAACCAGATTCCGGATTGGAACGATCTCGTCTATCGCGGCAACTGGGAAGAGGCGGCGCGCAACCTGCACTCGACCAACAATTTTCCTGAAGTAACCGGACGGGTGTGCCCCGCGCCGTGCGAAGCATCGTGCACGCTCAACATCGACGACAACCCGGTCGCCATCAAAACCATCGAATGCGCGATCGCCGACCGCGCCTTCGAAAGCGGTTGGATCAAGCCCGAGCTGACGCCGCACAAGACCGGCAAGAAGGTCGCCGTGGTGGGCTCGGGTCCCGCCGGCATGGCCTGCGCGCAACAGCTCGCGCGCGCCGGGCACGACGTGCATCTGTACGAGAAGCACGCCAAGGCGGGTGGGTTGATGCGTTACGGTATCCCCGACTTCAAGATGGAAAAGAATATCGTCGACATCCGCGTCCAGCAGATGGAGGGCGAAGGCGTCACTTTCCATTACGGCGCAAATATCGGCGTCGACGTGCCGGTCGAGGCACTGCTGAAGGACTACGATGCTGTGGCGTTGGCCGGGGGCGCCGAGAAGGCGCGCGACCTGACGATCCCGGGCCGCGAACTCGCGGGCATCCACTTTGCGATGGATTTCCTGCCGCAGCAGAACCGACGTGTCAGCGGTGAAGGCGTTGGCAACGTCGAGCCTATCCTCGCCACCGGCAAGCATGTCGTCGTGATCGGCGGCGGCGACACCGGGTCGGACTGCATCGGAACCTCGATCCGCCAGGGTGCGCTGTCGGTGACCAATTTCGAGATCATGCCGCAGCCGCCGGTCCACGAGAACAAGTCGCTGACCTGGCCGCTGTGGCCGCTGAAGATGCGCACCTCGTCCAGTCACGAGGAAGGCGTGGAGCGCGACTTCGCGGTGCTGACGACGAAGCTTTCCGGCGAGAACGGCAAGGTGACCACGCTGCATTGCGCGCGCGGCGACGCCAAGTTTCAGCCAATCCCCGGCACCGAGTTCGACATCAAGGCCGATCTCGTGCTGCTCGCCATGGGCTTCGTGCATCCGGTGCACGACGGCATGATCAAGTCTCTTGGTGTGGCGCTCGATCCGCGCGGCAACGTCAAGGCCGACCAGATGGCCTATCAGACGTCGGTGCCGAAAGTGTTCGCCGCCGGCGACATGCGCCGCGGCCAGTCGCTGGTGGTTTGGGCGATCCGCGAGGGCCGGCAATGCGCCCACGCCATCGACAAGTTCCTGATGGGAACGACCAGCCTGCCGCGCTGAACTACCGCTACCAGCGGAACGGAAAGAAAAACGGGAACGACGATCCGCGCTGCTGCGCGCGCGGCTCTCGCTCGTTATCCGATCGCGGTCGCGCTGCGGTCCGGCGCGGGGCGTTGGCGGTGGCAACTGCGGGTTCGACGTTCGGCGCGACAACCGTGGTCTTGGCCGGCGGCGCCTGCATCACCGGCAGCGGCAACGTGGTGGTCGCAACCACCGGGTCGGCGCCGAACGGCGCCACGTCACGCCTCGGCCAGGCGAAATCGTCGCCGCGGCCCGCCGGCGAAGCCACCGGCTCACCCTTCACCAGGACGCGCGTTGCAGTCACATGGCCGGCCGCGGCCGCCGTATTGGCGCCGCCCAGCAGACTTTCGCTCGCGTCCATGGGCGACGTCAGCGGCACCACCGGTCCGGCCAGCGGACGCGGCGTCGCTCCATCCGGCCGGGCGCCCGGAGTATTGGGCTGCAGTTCGGTCGAAGGCAGCGCCACGGCCACCGGGCCGCGCAGCGACGCACGCTTGATCTCGCGCTCGACATAATGCGCAAGCTTGCGCGCGCCGGCTTTGGTGAAGTGCACGCCGTCGGTGGTGCGCAGCCGGCGGATCTGTCCTTCGAAGTCGGGACCTTGCAGGGTGAAGCGGCCGGCTTCGTCGACAAAGGCATCCCATACATCGACGTAGACGATCCCGGCTTTTTCGGCGCGGGTGCGGAACAGGTCGTTGAGGAACATCATCTCGCTCGTGGATCGCGTGCCGCGTACCGACGGCAGGCCGACCCAGAACACCGGCACGTTGCGGCTCTTGAGAACCGTGATCGTGTCGTCGATGCGTTTGGTATAGAGCTCGACCCATTTCTCGGAACGGAACTCGTGCGATCCTGCGACACGCGAGCGCGATTGCGGCTCGGACGCGGAGGCGGGCGTCTCCGAAGAATCCTGCTCGGCGTTGGTTTCCGGCGGCTGCGGCGGCGTGGTTGCCGGCGAGGCCGCAGGAGGCGCCGGCTGCGAAGCCGCGCCGCGGGCCGGCGGCAGGCGGTCGCGGATCGCCTGGCGATCATTGAGACCGACGATCATCACGATGAAATTCGGCTTCTCCGACGCAACCAGTTCGCGAGCCACTTGCGTCCAGTCCGGCGTGTCGGAGCGCGCCTCGTAGCGGATCAAGCCGGAGTAGGCGCGGATCTTGCGCACGATTCCAACCTCGGGCGTATCGGCCAGGGCATCCTCAAGGCCGGAACCCAGCCAGTCGGCCATGGAATCGCCCAGCACGAGCACGGTGCTGGTGGCCGGCACTTCGGCCCGGCGCGGTGCGGGCGCCTTGGAATAGTCCGACGGCGTCGAACGCGATTCCACCGGCGCCCTGGGGCGGCTCGGCCATGGTCCGAACAGCGAGTCAAACAGGTAGCCACGCTGCGCCTGGGCGCTGTCAACAAGGACGAGCGCCAGAGCGCCGGCTGCCAGACCGGCCATGATCGCAAATCGTTGGATACGCAGGCTTTTTTCCGCCATTGCCCAATCCAGCCGATGGTCTTCCAGGCCAGCCGCTCAGTCCAGCCGCCGCCCTGCCATCGGTCAATAGCAGGGAGAAATTGTCAATCGAAAGGCCGCCGGATTGGTTACCGCCCGGACCCCTACCGGGAACGCAGCCGCGCCAGGATGGTGGCGGTCGCGAAGCCGTCGGGCGTCAGCCCAATGGAAGCCTGGAAGTCGCGGATCGCGGCGCGCGATTTCGGACCCAGCCGGCCGGTCGGCTGGCCGCCGTCGAAGCCCTTCTTCAACAGCAACTCCTGCAACTCACGGCGTTCCTCGCGCGACAGCACGGCCTCGTGACGCGGCCACGCCTGCACGAACGGCGCGCCGCCCTGAAGGCGGTCGGCGAGATGGCCGATGGCGAGCGCGTAAGCCTCCGCCGGGTTGTATTTCATGATGACCCGGAAGTTGTGCAGCATGATGAAACCGGGTCCCTGGTTGCCTGCCGGCACCAGCAGATAACCCTTGTCGTCCGGGCGCGGGAACGGCTTGCCGCCGGGGCGCTTGATGCCGAGCTTCGCCCACTCGGCCAGGCTCATCTGCTTCGACCGATCGGCAAGCAGAAAATTGAAGCCCTTCGGCACCACCACCTCGTAGCCCCAGGTCGCCCCGGTGACCCAGCCGTCCTTCTTCAGGTTGTTGGCCGTCGAGGCGATCATGTCGATCGGCGTGTCGACCACGTCGCGGCGGCCGTCGCCATCGAAGTCCACGGCGAAGCGTTTGAACGATGTCGGCATGAACTGCGTCGGTCCGAACGCACCGGCCCATGATCCTTTCAACTGCTCGGGCCGCACATCGCCGCGATGCAGGATATCCAGCGCGGCCAGGAATTCGTCGCGGAAGTAAGCTTGACGGCGTCCGACACAGGCAAGCGTCGCGGTCGAGCGGAGCACCGAGCGGTCGCCGCCGAGCGTGCCGTAGTTCGACTCCACGCCCCAGATCGCGGTGACGAAATGGCGATCGACGCCGTAGGCCTTCTCCACCTTGTCGAACGCGGCCTTGTGCTTGGCGAGCATCTCCTGGCCGTTCGCCACGCGCGCGTCGTTCACCAGGATATCGAGATAGTCCCAGAACGCCTTGGTGAACTCAGGCTGCGCATCCACCAGGTCCATGATCCGCAGGTCGGGCGTGAGGCCCTTGGCGTGCTTGTCGAAACTTGCGCGGGTCACGCCGCGTTTGGCGGCGAGCGGAAACATGCCCTCCAGGCAGTTTTGGAAATTGGCTGCCGCCGCGCGGATCGCGCTGGCTTTCATCAGCGGATGGCCAGACGAGCCGTCTTCGCCGGTCCATTCGCGCAATGCGGAGGGGATAGGATTTGGCGACGGAGCGACCGTTGCGGGCACGGCGGGTGCCGGCGGCTGGGCCTGCGATGGCTGAGCCTGGGCGTAGGCCTGCAAGCTCTCGGGCTTTGATGTCGAGCCCGTCGTCTCCATGCACGCTGTCAGGGCCGCTGTCAGCCCGACCAGTACCGCCCCTGCGGTGCCGTACATGAATGCGGAACTCTTCGCCATGACGCTGCCTCGTACGCGGCTACCAACCCAGGTGCCCATTGGGGCAAGATATGGTTGAGCTAATCTTAACGCTGGCGTTCACACTCCGGCGGGCGCCGAAAAGATCAGCGCCGCGCCGCGCTGAGACGCGCCGCCAGCTCCTGGGTCGGATAGGCATCCGCCGGCAGGCCGACCTTGAGCTGGGCCTGCTTCACCGCGGCCCTGGTCTGCGAGCCCAGTTTGCCGTCCGCCTCGCCCTCCAGAAAGCGCTGGGAGATGAGCAGCCGCTGCAATTCCTGAAGCTGCTGCGGGGTCAGCGGCTCCACGGTGTCGCGGCCATGTCCCATCACCGGCGCACCGGCAAGCCGGGTGGCGAAATAGGCCGCCGTGGTGGCGTAGACGATCGCCGCGTTCCAATCGGTGTAGGCCTTGAAGTTCGGATAGGCGAGGAACGCCGGGCCGTTGCGGCCCATCGGCAGAATAAGCGACGCCGGCAGATTGTCCGCCGGCAGCGGCGCGCCGTGAGCGGACGCGACGCCCCAGCGCACCCATTGCGAACGCGGATGCTTGACGTCGAGACCGGACTGCTCCCATGGCAGTTGCGCCGGCACGCGCACCTCCTGCAGCCAAGGCTGGCCGCGCTGCCAGCCGAAGCTCGCCAGCAGGTTGGCCGCAGACGCCAGCGCATCCGGGATGCTGCGGATCATGTCGACGCGGCCATCGCCGTCGAAATCGACGCCGTTCTTGAAATAGTCGGACGGCGTGAATTGCGTGGGCCCGAGTTCGCCGGCCCAGTTGCCGATCATCTCTTGCGGACGCAGGTCGCCGCGCTGCACGATCCGCAGCGAATCCAGCGCCTGCTTGCGGAAGAAATCCGAGCGCCGGCAATCGTAGGCAAGCGTCACCACCGCCTGGATGATGTTGAAGGTGCCGCCCTTGTAGGAGCCGTAGTCGCTTTCCAGTCCCCACAACGCGGTCACCACCGCCGGCGGCACGCCGGTTTTTTGCTCGATCCGGGTCAGGAGCTGCGCGTTGTTCTTCATCTGGCGCAAGCCGTTCTGATAGCGGCCGGTTCCGGTCATGCGCCCGGCGAATATGATGAAGGGCTGCTGGAACACGCCCTGCCCGCGATCGCGCTGCAGCACCTTCGGGTCGAGGGTCATGCCGTCGAGCGCCGCGGCGATCGTCTGGCGTGAGATGCCCTCGCGCGCGGCCTCCTGCTTGAACTCGTCCAGCCAGCGATCGAAATTGCCGGTGTTCCGGCAGGCTGGCGCGGCATGGGCCGGCGCAGCTTGGGCCAGCACGGCCAGAGTCACCGCCGTGAGCATGGCAAATCCGGCCAGAACCGCGCGCTTCCCAATCATCCGTTCTCGCAACATCGCCGCCGCCTATCCAGGACAAAGAATCTGACGGAAAAGTGCCACCGACCTCGTACCATCTCGTTAATTGACGCCCGCGGTTAAACCGTGGCGCCGCGACCTATTGAATCACCGGCGATTTTTCCTTACCTGGACGCCACCAGGGCATCCCAGCCCGACATCCTCCGGTCCGGCATGAAACCGATTCGCAAAGCGATCTTTCCCGTGGCCGGCCTCGGCACCCGCTTCCTGCCCGCCACCAAGGCCATGCCCAAGGAGATGCTGCCGGTGGTGGACCGGCCGCTGATCCAGCATGTCGTCGACGAGGCGCGCGAAGCCGGGATCGAGCATTTCATCTTCGTCACCGGCCGCAACAAGGGCGTGATCGAGGATCACTTCGATCGCCAGTTCGAGCTCGAATTGACGCTCAAGGAGCGCCGCAAGCACTCCGACCTCAAGCTGCTGGCGAGCGACCTGCCCGGCCCCGGCACCACGAGCTTCACCCGCCAGCAGTCGCCGCTTGGTTTGGGCCACGCGGTCTGGTGCGCGCGCGAGCTGGTCGGCAACGAGCCGTTCGCCCTGGTGCTGCCGGACGTGCTGGTGCAGCACAGTCCCGGCTGCCTCGCGCAGATGATCGAGGCCTATCGCGCGACCAAGCAGAACGCCAACGTGATTGCAGTCGAAGAGGTGCCGGCCGACCGAATCCACCAGTACGGCGTGGTCGGCGTCGGCAAGACCAAGGGCAACACCTTCGCGATCACCCAAATGGTGGAGAAGCCCAAGCGCGAGGACGCGCCGTCCAATCTCATCATCACCGGCCGCTACATTCTTCAGCCGGAGATTTTCGATCTTCTGGGCACCCAGGAGGGCGGCGCGGGCGGTGAGATCCAGATCACCGACGCGATGATCCGGCTCGCCAAAACGCAGCCGTTCTACGGCGTGAAGTTCGAGGGGCGCAGCTTCGACTGCGGCTCCAAGGTCGGCTTCCTCGCCGCCAACGTCGCCTATGCGCTCGCCCGCGACGATATCGCGCCCGCGTTCCGCAAGGAGATCGAGGAGCTGCTCGGCAAGAAGTAGCGGCTGTCCTACGCAATCCGTCACCGCTGCAATTTCACACCCAGCAGGAAAACGCTGGCGCTGTAGTCCACGCCCGGCGTGTTGGATCGCATCCACTCCTGGCGGAATTCGCCCTTGACCGAGAATTCGCGGTTGAACTTGTAGGCGACGGCGGCGCCGAGTGACGTGCGCTGGTCCTCGCGTCCCATGCCGACGTATTCGTCGAAGCCGTAGCCGAACTTCAGCGTTCCGATCAGCCAGCGCCGGAACGCGTGGTCGACCTGCAATCCGGCGTCACGCCGCAGCGCGCCCGACACTCCGGCGACGACAGATTCCTCGGCGCGCGAGCTTGCGGTCAGCGTCGCGGTGGTGAGCCCGCTGGCGACCCAGACCAGCGAGGCATCCGCCACAATGCCGCTCAGCGCCTTGAGCCCCGGGTCCGCGTATTGCCGCGTCAGATAGCCGACCGAGATTTCGCCGGTGAGCATCTGGGTCAGCTCGAAGGTCGTGCCGATCCGCGGGGTCAATCCTTGCGAGTCGCGCTGGGTGCCGTTGCGGTCAAGCTTGAGATCGTGGACGCGCTTGTCGGCCGCGATCTCGGCAAACGGCTTCAGGCCGGGGACGAACTCGTAACCCGCGCGAAGCTGGCCACCGTATTGGTTGTAGTCGCGGTCGCGGTTGCTGAAGCTCGATCCGTCGGTGAGCTTGGACGCGCCATAGCGCGTGCGGTCGGCGGTTGCCTTCGCGCTCAGCTCCAGATGATTGAAGCGCTGCGTCACGCCTGCGGTGCCGCCGAACGTCGTGGAAATCGGCAGTTGCGCAATGTCGGCGCCGACGTTGGGGCTGCCGGGGTAATCGGTCCCGAGCGAGAAGCGGCCTTCCAGGTCGAACTTGGTGTCGCGCGAGGCGTCGATGCGTCCGAACACCTTGGCGTCGGCGGCCGGGCGGTTGAGCGAGGACATCGAGTCGTAGGCGCTGTAGCTGCCGCGCAAGTTGGCGCCGAGCTCGTGGTTCGACCAGTCCGAGCGCGCCACCAGCTCCGGCGTGACCAGCGTGAATTGCGACGAGCGGCCGTTCGGCACCCGTGCGGGATTGGAGTCGTAGCCGCGCGAGACTTCGATCGAGGGCCGCAGGATGAAATCGCCGGCGCGCACGCCGAGCGGCTCGAACGCATCGCCGTACGGAACGAGTGGACGCCGCACCGGCGCATCCGGCGGCTTGTAAACGTCGGCATAGGTTGCGCGCGCGGCGATCTGCGGCGGCTGGTTGGACGGCGGCGGCGGCGACGGGAGCGGCGCGGGCTTGCCGCCGAGGTTGCGCTCTCCAGGCCGGGGCTTCTTTTTCTTCCTGCGGATCGATCCGGTGGAATCGAAGCCGGTGTTGCCGGCGGCCGCGGGATCCGGACCGCTGATCGACTGATCGCGCGTCACCGCGTCGGGCTGACGGCCGAAGCGCTGCTGGTTTTGCGGATCGGTCAAGGACGGCTGGAACGGCGATTGCGCGAAGGCCATCGTCGCCAGCCCCAAATGGGCAAGCGCCGCCGCCAGCACGCCGAGCGCCAGAGCCAACCCTTTGGAGCAACCGCGCAGAAGCGACCTCCATCAGCGCAATGCATCGCGCCGGCGCTCGCACGCCCCTTCCGGAAGGGACGGACGAAAGCCGGTCGGCCGGCCGCCGCCGGGCGGCCTGGTTAACGAGGGTTAAAGAATTGTGGTTAATGGGGTCTTACCGGGCTTTTTCGTTTGGGCATGATCTTTTCGGAAAACCGGTCCCCACTTTTCCGGATCATGCCCTATTCGGCCGGCTCGACCGTCAGGTTCGCGCCGTCGGCCCGGATCACCCGGACCCGGCTGCCGGCCGGCCGGTCCGGCCCGCTGACCCGCCAGATCGAATCGTCGATCCGCACGCTGCCGACGCTGTCGACGATCGGCTTTTCCAGGGTGAAAACCCGCCCCACCAGCGCCTCGGTGCGGCGGTTGAGAAACGGCGCGTCGCTGGCCGGCCCGACCTTGCGGGCGAACCGCCGCCACAGCGGCACCGACGCCGCCGCGAACACCGCAAACGCAATGCCCTGCGCCTGCCACGACCAGTCGATGAACAGCGAGATCACCCCGACGCAGACCGCGGCGAGGCCAAGCCACATCATGAAGGCGCCGGGCACCGCGAGCTCAAGCCCGAGCAGGATCGCGCCGGCGATCACCCAGCTCCATGCGCCCAGCGCAACGATGGTGGCGATCATGGCGATGCCGTCACGCCGCACCGGGGCCAGTCGGCCGGCGCGGCGGAACGCTCGGCGTCGTGGCGGGCGCGCCGCGGGTGGCGCCCTCGCCGAACGTCGCCTTGGCGATTTCGCCGATGCCGGCAAGCGAGCCGAGCACGCTGGTCACCTCGACCGGCATGATCAGCATCTTCTGGTTGGGCGAGTGCGCGATCTCGGCCAGCACCTTCATGTATTTCTCGGCGACGAAATAATTCAGCGCCGCGATGTCGCCGCGCGACACCGCCTCGCTGACCATCTCGGTGGCCTTGGCCTCGGCCTGGGCAAGACGTTCGCGGCCTTCGGCGTCGCGGAACGCGGCTTCCTTGCGGCCTTCGGCCTCGAGAATCTGCGACTGTTTCTGGCCCTCGGCCTTGAGGATCGCCGACTGCCGCATGCCTTCGGCCGTCAGGATTTCGGCGCGCTTCTCGCGCTCGGCCTTCATCTGCCGGCCCATCGACTGGATCAGGTCGGCGGGCGGCACGATGTCCTTGATCTCGATGCGGTTGACTTTGACGCCCCAGGGCGACACCGCGGCGTCGACCACGCGCAGCAGACGCTCGTTGATCTCGTCGCGGTGCGACAGCATCTGGTCGAGATCCATCGAGCCCATCACCGAGCGGATATTGGTCATCGTCAGCGTGATGATGCCGCGATCGAGGTTGGTCACCTCGTAGCTCGCCTTGGCGGCGTCGAACACCTGGAAGAACGCCACGCCGTCCACCATGACCGTGGCGTTGTCCTTGCTGATGACATCCTGCTGCGGGATGTCGATCACCTGCTCCATCATGTTGACCTTGCGGCCGATGCGATCGAAGAACGGCACGATCAGGTTGAGGCCGGAGGTGAGCGTGCGGGTGTAGCGCCCGAACCGCTCGACGGTCCAGTTGTAGCCCTGCGACACCGTCTTGACGCCCGCGAGCAGCGTGAGGACGACGAGCACGACCAGCACGATGACGAATGCGTTAACGCCGAGATCCATGGCCAAAGCCTCCGGTCAGATGAACAGCATATGGCATGCCGACCCCGCGAGCGGTAGCCCACGGAGACGTGCCGCCTGTTGGTCGGTCCTCGCGCGATTTGGGTTCAGCGCGGCGAGCGGCCTGCGTTGCTCGGGCGGCCATCACCGAAAATTTCATCTCGGTTTGAATCATCGCGTCGTTCATTCTCGGGATTGAACATGCATGCCGGTTCGTCGCCGCAGCGCGTTTGCGCCCGGCTTTTGAACAGTGCCCCTCGATTTGCGAGGGGAGCGGAGCGCCGACAGGCGCCGGGGCTTTCGCCCCGCCAGGCTTTGCGAGAGCCCGGCACACGCTTGCGAGGCGTGTCGGGCGCCTTGCGATCGGCGCCCTCGCCTCTCGGCGCTCCACCGCGGCGTTTTCGTGGGGGCTTTGGGCCGTCCACTGACCTCGGGCCGCGCTTGCCGCCCGGAGCGAACGCCGCTCCGGTGGTCCAGCAGGCTCCCTGCACACGGATCGTAGTGTCCGTAGGGCGGAGCCCCGAGGCCTCCCGGGAGTCGGCTGGCTAGGCCGGACCCGCAGGCGCCACATCCCGCTCCACCAACAAGCGCCACCGGTTGACGCCCCTCAATGAGCGGGATGAGGGAATATAATCATATAAAAGGAATTATGTCAACAGGATTGTATAGAAGCAAATTTCGCTCGGCTTAAATCCGGGCCACTCTTGCTTCCTCAAACAACGTTTGCGGGGCTTCCGTCTCGTTTGTGCGCTTGCGGCCTAGCCACTTGCACGCCTTACGGCTTACCCCCACCGCTTTGAATGGCAACGCCAACGATTTCCGAGGGGTTGGGCGCGCCCGGCAAATGTCCGGTGTAATGAAGGATGATCTCGCCGATGGCCTGCTTGATGAATACAAAGACCTTATGCATCGCATCGTGTGTGAACATGATTGTTGCATCCGGTTTGCACAGACCATTCATCTTCTTCAGCTTGGCATGATTTGCCCCCGACAAGATGCCGCCATTATGAATGATGCTCACACGTAAAAGCCGGAGGTCGCCCAAGGCATCTATTTTGATGTCGTTGACCGATACACCTCTGATCCGCGCAATCTGAGGACGGATTTCTTCATCCCAGTAAGCGAACATGAAGACAATGATGGATGGCCTGCCCCCGGTTCCGAAGACACCGAGTTAGGTGTTTTCATGGGACCGGAGGTGCGTCATGGAGCGGCGGAAGTTTACGAGAGAGTTCAAGCTTGAGGCTGTGCGCCTGATCAAGGATCGAGGCGTTTCGTATGCCCAGGCCGAG
>CAMDFO010000084.1 GCA_945897515.1 Rhodoplanes serenus
GCGGCCGATCCGTTCCGAGCCAACTCGATCAGGTCTTGCCGCGATGCTCTGTCCAGGAAACCGGGCTGTATCATCCGTTCGGTAGAATCCCGATCGCGCCGTTTGGCAAGGAGGTTCTTCGGATTCTCGGTGAGTCGGGGTATACAACAAATGTGTCGCCGTCCTTTTCGATCACCGTCGTCAAATCTTTGCTCTTGTACGGCGATGTATGCCTCGCGCCGCAGTGCGGACAATCGTCGTCGCACATGCACGACCATTCGTCCGTCCATGGGGTGTCGCAGCGGTAGCAAAGGTAGTGATTAAGGAACCAAGCCATCTGTTCCCTCGTCGCGTTAGGATCGCAAACGATAATAGCCTCGCGAGACAAAATCGAGATATCCCCGATCCCGCAACACTTGAAGTTGCTGCCGAATTTTTTGTTTTACATGCCTATTGTTTGGATAGAGGGCGGCTAGCGATTTTTCAAATCGATAGGCATCGTCAAGATTAAACTCTTTTTTTCCGATGGCTTCCACGCATTTCATCACTTCGATCAACCACCCCCGTGTCTCTGTCCCTTCTTCTCGAAGGAAAAGTGTCTTTTGCCACTGGGTAAGGACCGCTTCTTTCGGTTGAGGCAATCCAGCTCGGACCAAGAAAATCTTTCCAGCCGATGGAATCTGATTCAGCAGAATATTACAGCCGATCCACCCAGCACGTCTTGCCGTCGACGCGAGAGGCTTACGCTCCTGAATAATTTTCAAAACGAAAAAATGCTTGGGAACGATTAAAAGGTCGACGACGGCGAGCTGTTTCAAATTGTAGTTCAACAGAAAGAGATTTGGATTATTTGTAGCCGCCAAGCGCTCGCACATCGTGCGATACGCGCCATCAAGAATTTTGGTGCCAAATTTTGTTTTCTGACTTTTAAGTTCATATTCTTCGTTGCACGAAGGACAAAAGAAATCGGCGACAGGTCTATTTGCGGCAAATTGGCTGATCTTTGAGTTTCCACAATTCGGACAATAGGCCCAAGCGCCAACCCAGCGCTCGGTCCATGCCTTGGCGTTCTGCGAAGCGCTTGAGTAAGGGGTTTGCGACTCTTCAAAGCCCAGTTTCATTGGGCTTTCATAACCGAGTCACTTTAATGCCCTGTTAACTACCTGTTCGTCGTCGGGTTCGCTCGTTTAGCCCGCCAACGCGCGCGTCACCGCCTCGGGCTCCTTCTCCACGATCTTGAGCAGAATGCGCGCGCTCCGCTCCGGCTTGCGACGGCCCTGTTCCCAGTCGCGCACCGCCGAGAGCGCGAAGCCGTAGGTCGCGGCGAACGCCTCCTGCGACAGGCCCAAACGCGTCCGGATTTTTCGGACGTCGACCTTCTCGGGAACGTGGACCCGATAAAGGCTTTTGTCCGCCGTGCCGTCCAGATAGGCCTTGGCACTGTCGAGTCCGGCTTTGATCTTGTCGAAGGCGCGCTTGGTCATGACCGTCTCCGATAATTGTCCAGCAGAAACGCTGTTAAGCGCCCCAAATCGTTTCGTTGCGCCTGGGTCAAATCGGACCGCTCATTCTTGGCGAATACAGCCAAAAGAAAAACCGGTAGATCGTCGCCGCCGAACACATAGATGACGCGTGCGCCACCGCGCTTGCCGCGTCCGCTGGCGGCGACCCGGAGCTTGCGAACGCCGCCCGTTCCGGGAATTACGACGCCGCCTTGCGGGTTGGCCGACACCGTATCCACGATGGCGGCGCGATCGTCTGGGCTAAACAAACGCTCCGCTTCGGAAAGATAAGGTGGCGTTTCGACGACGGTGTGCATCGAGCAACGATACTACGGCATTGCCGTAGTAAATGCAATGAAGTTGTTGCTCGCGCTTCTTCCCGCCGCGCATCCCACTCACCGCCCCGCCCGCGCCTTCGTCCTGTCCGCGATGCACTTCTCCACCCACGCCATGCGGGTGTCGATGGTTCGCAGCGCCCGCTGCTTGTCGACCTCGCTCCAGCAATCCGTTCTCGCCTGCATGAGGCGCTCCTGCGGGGAGACCTCGGGCGTCGGCTGAGGCGCCGGAGGCGCGGATGTGCCGCGCGCGGCCTGGGGAGCGCTGGGCCGCGCCGCGGGTGCAGCGTCGGCCGCCGCCGGCTCGGTGGCCGCGACTGGCGCTGCGGGCGTGGCGGGCGGATCGGTGTCGAGTCCGGTCGTCCCGGCGCATGCGGCGAGCGCGAGGCACAGCAACACAGTCACGACGCGCATGGTCCGTCCCCGATGTTGGCCGGCGATTGCCCATTCGCGGCGGCACTTCCAGGTCACGCATAGCGCAGGCGGAACAGCGGTGCCAGCGCCGGCGCAAGGTTTGCGGTTTCAACGGCTTGCGCGGCCGCGCCGGATCGCGTTCCCTTGCGGCCAAGCGGGGAGGGACGGCGATCGCGCCGCCCGGCCCGCGTCGGGAGGATCGTCATGCATCGGTTGGTACGCCGGTTCGTTCTTGCCGCGCTCTTGCTGTCCGGCACAGCGCTCTCCGCCGCCGCGCAATCCGCCATTCCGGCCGACGTGATGAAAGACCTTGCGCCCACCGGCAAGCTGCGCGCCGCGATCAACTTCGGCAATGGCGTGCTGGCGCAGAAGGGTCCGAACGGCGAGGCGCGCGGCATCACGCCCGATCTGGCCAACGCGCTCGCCAAGCGGCTCGGCGTGCCGGTCGAGCTTGTGCCGTTTGAAGCCGCCGGGAAGGTGTTCGAGGGCGCCAAGGCCGGCGCCTGGGATGTCGGCTTCATCGCGATCGAGCCGGTGCGCGCCGCCGAGATCGAGTTCACCGCGCCTTATGCCATCATCGACGGCACCTACATGGTGCGCAAGGATTCGCCGTTGAAGGCGGTCGCCGACGTCGACAAGCCGGGCATCAAGATCGCGGTCGGCCTGAACTCGGCCTACGACCTCTACCTGACGCGCACGATCAAGAGCGCCACGGTGGTGCGCGCACCGGTCGGCGGCGGCCGCGCCATGATCGAGATGTTCGTCAAGGACAAGCTCGACGCCGCGGCCGGCGTGCGCAATCCGCTGGAGGCCTATGCGGCCGCGCATCCGGAGTACCGGGTGATGGAGGGCGCGTTCCAGGAAATCCGGCAGGCGATGGGCACGCCGAAGGGGCGGGTGGCGGGCGCGCGCTATCTCGCGGCGTTCGTGGAGGACATGAAGGCGAACGGCTTCGTCGCGGATGCGCTCAAGCGCAGCAATCAGACCGCGAAGGTGGCGCCGCAGGCCGGGCGGTGAGCCTGGGCGTGTCTGCCTAAGACCGGAAGCGCCGCTGATTCAGGGCGCGAAGCGTCGCCACGAACAGATTGGGCATCAGCAGGTGGTGCGGCACACGCATGCCGAGGGACTGCGCGACCTCGCCTGCGAAGGCGTTGCAGTTGATCGTCAGCCCGTGCCAGAGCGGATGTTTGCGCCGGAGCGTTGCCACCCGGCGCTTCAGGAATGCGAACTGGCCCTCCGACAATTCGACACGGTACACCGCGTGCGGCCGATGCAGTTTGTCCTCCCGGGGCGAGTGCTCCGTCGCCGGCACCGGCAACAGCACGCCGAGCGACCATACCGACGGTCCTCCGACTGGATGGAGCCCGCCGAAATGAATTTCGACCACCGAGCCGGTCGAATCCTGAATCCAATAGACGAAGTAGGTGTGACCCGTCGGGAACGGCGTCGGCCGCGCGCGGAAGTCGAGGAAGTAACGTTGGGCGGAAGCCGAAGCTGCGGACGATGAGTCCTGCGCCGCGGCCTTGCCGGGGGCGAGCGCGAACACAAGCACGGCGAATGCAACAGACAGCGGTGCGAACCGCATGACAACTCCGAGGACCAACGCCACACCGCGCCACCCCCCGTGAAGTGGCTGCCCGTTCTGATTGTGGAGGAAAACAATGCGCCCGCAACTTATGAGTTAACACACGGTTAAAGCCCGCATAGGGTGCTGTGGATTTGGCGCGTGTGATGGCCGCCGTGTCAGCGCCCGCGCGGCTTGAATCCGCCGTGCATTCCGGGCCGGCCCATCGAGGATCGCGGGCTGCCGGACGGGCGCGCGGGGATCGACTCCACGCCCGGTCCCATCTCGTCGAGCGTCGGCTTGCGCGGAGCCGGGCGTTTGCCCTTCGCGCCGGGGCGATGGGGCGCGACCTCGTGGTATTGCGCGATGCCCATCTCGTCGAGCGCGGGTTTGTGCACCTTGCTGCCTTTCGCGGGCAGCTTGAGAACCTTCGCGGTCGGATCGTCGACCACCGCCATTTCCGTCGCGCGCAGGCGCTTCAGTTCGTCGCGAAGCCGCGCGGCCTCCTCGAAGTCGAGGTCGGCGGCGGCGGCGCGCATCCGGGTTTCGAGATCGGCCAGCACCGCTCCGAAATTGTGCCCGATGGTGGCGGCATCCTCGAACGCGCCGCCGTCGCCCGCGCCGGTCGAGACCAGCACGTGGTCGCGCTCGTACACGCTCGACATGATGTCGTTGATCTGGCGCTTGATGCTCTCCGGCGTGATGCCGTTGGCCTCGTTGTAGGCGCGCTGCTTCTCGCGGCGGCGGTCGGTCTCTTCCATGGCGCGCGTCATCGAGCCGGTGACCTGGTCGGCATAGAGGATGACGCGGCCCTCGATGTTGCGCGCGGCGCGGCCGATGGTTTGGATCAGCGAGGTCTCGCTGCGCAGGAAGCCCTCCTTGTCGGCGTCGAGGATCGCGACCAGCGCGCATTCCGGAATGTCGAGGCCCTCGCGCAGCAGGTTGATGCCGACCAGCGCGTCGAACGCGCCAAGCCGCAGGTCGCGGATGATCTCGATCCGCTCCAGGGTGTCGATGTCGGAGTGCATGTAGCGCACCCGGATGCCCTGCTCGTGCAGGTATTCGGTCAAGTCCTCGGCCATGCGCTTGGTCAGCACGGTGACCAGCGAGCGATAGCCGCGGCGCGCGGTCTCGCGAACTTCGCCCACGAGGTCGTCGACCTGGGTGCGGGCGGGGCGGATATTGACCGGAGGGTCGATCAGCCCGGTGGGGCGGATCACCTGTTCGGCGAACACGCCGCCGGCCTGGTTGATCTCCCACGGGCCGGGCGTGGCCGAGACGCCCACGGTCTGCGGCCGCATCGCGTCCCACTCCTCGAACCGCAGCGGCCGGTTGTCCATGCAGGACGGCAGCCGGAAGCCGTATTCGGCCAGCGTGGCCTTGCGCCGGAAGTCGCCGCGGAACATGCCGCCGATCTGCGGCACGGTGACGTGGCTCTCGTCGACGAACACCAGGGCGTTGTCCGGCACGTATTCGAACAGCGTCGGCGGCGGCTCGCCGATCTTGCGGCCGGTCAGATAGCGCGAATAGTTCTCGATGCCGGCGCAGGCGCCGGTCGCCTCCATCATCTCCAGGTCGAACAGCGTGCGCTGCTCGAGCCGCTGCGCCTCCAGCAGACGGCCGGCGGCGTGCAGCTCGTCGAGCCGCCATTTCAACTCGTGCTTGATGCCGGAGATCGCCTGGATCAGGGTCGGGCGCGGCGTGACGTAGTGCGAGTTGGCGTAGACCTTCACGAACTCCAGCTCGTCGGTCTTGTGGCCGGTGAGCGGATCGAACTCGTGGATCGATTCCACCTCATCGCCGAACAGGTTCACCCGCCAGGCGCGGTCCTCATAGTGCGCCGGGAAGATGTCGACGACGTCGCCGCGCACCCGGAAGGCGCCGCGCGCGAAATCCGGCGTGCGCTTGTATTGCAGCGCCACCAGGTCGGCGAGCAGCCGGCGCTGGTCGAGCTTCTCGCCGCGCTTGATGCTGAAGGTCATCGCCGAGTAGGTCTCGACCGAGCCGATGCCGTAGATGCACGACACCGAAGCCACGATGATGACGTCGTCGCGCTCCAGCAGCGCGCGCGTCGCCGAGTGGCGCATGCGGTCGATATGCTCGTTGATCGAGGAATCCTTCTCGATGTAGGTGTCGGTGCGCGGGATGTAGGCTTCCGGCTGGTAGTAGTCGTAGTACGAGACGAAATACTCCACCGCGTTGTCGGGGAAGAAGCTCTTGAACTCGCCGTAGAGCTGCGCCGCCAGCGTCTTGTTCGGCGCGAGGATAATCGCGGGACGCTGCGTCGCCTCGATCACCTTCGCCATCGTGAAGGTCTTGCCGGAGCCGGTGACGCCGAGCAGCACTTGAGTCCGGTCGCTGCGCTTCGCGCCCTCGACCAGATCCTTGATCGCGGTCGGCTGGTCGCCCTTCGGCGTCATCTCGGACTTCAGCTCGATCCGGCGGCCCCCCTCCGACTTGTCCGGGCGCGGCGGGCGGTGCGGTGTCCAAGTCGTGCCGCCGAACTCCGGCCGGCCCTCGCGCAGCAGCTTGTCCAGCGCCTGCATTGACGCGGTGACGCCGAGCGTCATCGGCTGCGGCGTCGGGCGGTGCATCACCCGCTTTTCCTTCTTCGGATCGGCGAAGGTGCTCCACTCGTCCTCTTCGCCGGGCGTGCGCTCGACGATCGGCTTGCTCGGATCGGTGGTGTCGAAACCCAGCGCCTTGCGCAGCTCGGCGTTGATGTCGAGCGCCGCGCCTGGATGGCTCGATCGCTCCGGTCCGCCCTTGGCGACATAGCCGCGCTGCGGGGCCTCGTCGAACTCCTGGCGCGTGGATTTGCGCGCGATGTGCTCGCCGCGGCGGTCGGCGCGCCGCTCGAACGAATTGTCCGGCGGCGGGGTCAGGCCGGTGCCCGAGCCCATCCCGGCGGTGCCCTTCTCGATGCCGGGATTGAGCAGCCGGTCGAGCGCGGGATCGGCCGGTGCGGAGTCCGGCCGGTGCGCCTTGGACCGCGTCGGGCGCGCATAATCGCGGGTTTTTTTGCCGGGAGGTTTGGCCATCCGGCGAAATATGGGGGGAGTCGGCGGGGGAGGGAAGGGTGCCGGCTCAAACCAGGAAAATATCGACGGTATGTGTTGCGGTGGCTCCTGAATGGTCGGTCACGATGACATCGAAGACATCGTGCTGGTTCGGCCCGATCGTTCCGGTCGGGTCCACGGAGTAGAACCAGGAGACCGTTCCGTCTTGACCTCGTCCGCCCTCCACGTTGGTTCCTCCAGACATCAAGCCGTGCGATTCGGAATTTTGCGGCACGAATTGGACAGAGTGGCCGTCGGGGAACCAGTCGGGATCGCTGAACACGAAATTGCCGAAAGTATCGTGATCCGCAAGGCTGAGCGTGACGTGGGTCGTGTCCGGTCCCGGGATCGTAGGCGCATCGTTCGCGCCATTCAGGGCGATGTTCAACTGCGACATGGAAGAGCCGCCGATGTCGCTGACGACGAAAGTTCCCGCAACACCGAGGTTTTGGGCTTGCGCGAGAAAATCCAGCGCGCTGTCCGAGACATCGTATGTCCAGAAGATGGTGCCGTAGTTGCCGTGCTGGTCGACGGTGTAGTGAAAGCCATCCATCAGCGGCTGAACCAGATTGTTGAAGTCGGCCTCTCCGTCATGACGAATATCCGTAACGGCAAACGAGACCGAGGGATGGTCGAAGCCGTCCGGGTCTACATAAGCGATGCTGCCGCTGAGCGTGTGATGGCTGCCGCTGCCGGTCGTCGAACCATTTTCCGTGATCGAGAAGGATTGCGACTGGCTGTGGGCCAATTGGGCGGGCGGCAGGAGATATTGCGCGATGCTGCTGTTCGCGGTCAGCACCGTGCCGGGTGGAAGGAGGAACGGCGACTCGTTGCCACCAAACAGGTCGATCCTGACCATTTGCGTGGCCTGGCCGCCCTGGTCATCTGAAACCATGACCGGGAACAGCAGGCTCTCGACTTCGCCTTGCGAAAGCGAACGTGCGGCGGATTCCGGAACTGAATAGGTCCAAGAGATCCGCCCAGACGTGTGTGCGACAGGATCGGGCTCCAGCAAGCCGAATTGCCAAGTGCCGATAACCGCCGGCCCCGGTACGAAGCTGCCCTGATAGGTATGACCGGCAAGAATCGGGTTGCCGACCGACACCACGTGATTCTGCCCGTCATTCGGGTCTGAAAAGAACAGCGTTCCGTGGGCCGTGAGCGTGGTGAGGAAGGGTGAATCGGTGATCTGGCCGAGTGTGTTGCCTCCGTTGAACGCCGGCGGTTGATTTTCGCCGCCGCCACCGAGGCCGGCGATGATATCTGCCAAAGGAATGCTCAGGAGTTGCGAAGCGGTACCGCCGTGCCCGTCGTTCACGGTCACGAGATAGTCTTGGGTAACGGGGATGTTGCCGCCAGACGCCATGAACTGGCTCGGCGTCAGCGTATAGCTCACGCCAATTGTGCCGTGGCCGGTGCCGGTTGAGTCGCTGCTGATCAGCGGCGTGAAAGTGCCGATGTGCCTTGAGCCTGGAAGCTGATCGTGTGTCCGTCGGCGAGGTCGATGTCGGCAAGGGCCATCGTTCCCGACAAGCCGAGGCCGGCGATCTCGTCGAAGGTCTGTCCGGTCGGCACCAGCGCGGCGAGCGTCGGAGCATCGTTGGTGCCGTTCACGGCAACATCGATCACCCGGCTGGATGTACCGTCAGCCGAGGTCACGGTCAGTGTATCGTGCATCGTGGCGCCACCGGACAGCGCCTGTACGTTGGCGGCGCCGTTGTTCAGCGCGTAGCTCCAGGTGCCTGTCAGCGCATCGAAGTTGAACGATCCATAAGTGCCTGACAGCGAAGCCGGTGTCTGGAAATGTCCTTGGCCGGTATCCAGGTCATGCACCGCGAGCACGCCGCTGGCGTTCAGTGCTCCGTCCTCCGACACCGCACCGGCAGCGGTGCCGTCGATGGTGGCTGCGTCGTTGGAGCCGCTCACGGCGACGTCGATGGTTCGATTCGCTGTGCCGTCAGCCGAAACCACGGTCAGCGTGTCATGGACCGTAGCGCCAGCGGACAGTGCCTGCACGTTGGCGGCGCCGTTGTTGAGCGTATAGCTCCACGCACCCGTCGCTGCGTCGAAGCCGAAGGTGCCATAAGCGCCGGTCAACGAAGGTGGCACCTGGAACTGGGCGTCGCCGGAATCGGCGTCGAGCACCGCGAGCGTGCCGTTTGCGGTCGACGCGCCGTCTTCCGAAACCGCGCCCGAGGATGAACCGGCAATGGCGGCCGCATCGTTCGCGCCATTGAGCGCGATCGTCAGCGTTTTGCTGTCGGCCGCCGTGCCATCGGATGCAGTAAGCGTGAAGCTAATGTTGGCGTTGGTCTTGATCGCTTCGATCGCGCCGTCTTGAGGCACGAACGCGTAGGCTCCGGTTGCGCTGTTGAGATAGAGCGTGCCGTAACCGGATAGTTTGGAAACGTTGTAGCCGGCGTGCGTCAGGTCGGTGGCTCCGCCCACGATGCCGAACGTCAGCGTGTTGCCGTCGGGATCGTTGGCCGAGAGCGTTGCAACGGCGGTATCGAACGTGTCGTCGCCGGCAGTGTCGCTGTAGGCGATGCTGGACGGCGCAGCCAATACGGGCGCGCGGTTAAAGACATGAAACGTGTCGTTGACGACGTCATAGATGCCGTCACTGAATTTCAGAAATTCGACGTTCTTGAGAGAGTCGGTTCCGTCACGGTCTGCGATTGAATCCGAAACCGTGCCCTTGTCGCCCTTCTGCGAAAACGAAATGTTGTATTGAGCGAAGACGCCGCTGTAGACGGCAACATCCGTGCCTTTGCCGCCGTCGATATCGTCGTTACCGCCGCTGCCGGCGATCCAGTCGTTGCCGGCTTTGCCTTTGATCTTGTCGTTGCCGTCGCCACTGGAGATGGTGTCGTCGCCGGCTCTGCCGTTTATTTTTTGCTTGAGGGCAGTTTCGCTGATGCCAAGAATATCGGCGAGTTTCGTTCCGTTGATTTTTATGAATTTCATTATTTCCCCCAGCGTCTTTATAAACGCGGTTAGCTTGGCGAAAAAAAATCAAAAGGCAATGTTTGGGGATCGGTGCATTCAAAGAATTTGAGTGGGAAATTTGGTTGCTCTGGAAACCGTTCTATTCGGCGATCAAGACGCGGGTGTCGGCGCCACGTGCTGACAGCAGAACCGAGATGACGAAATAATCCGAAGCGTCCTGCGCGATCTGTTGGGGCAGATAGGGGCCGACCATGCAAATCCGCCATTCGGCCGCTTGAGCCAGCGCCACAGCGCCGGCCCCTTCGGGAATGCGAAGATGGGCTGAGCGAACAACGCGTCGCAAAGGCCGCCCGGAGGCCGGGGCAGCGGGGGTGCTGTGCAGCCGCGCCCGTGATAGAACCATGCTGCCTGGGGAGGTAGCATTCATGATCACGACACGTCGGATTCTCTTTCTATTGCTTGCGGTCCTTTGGACCGTATCGGGTTCGCCAGTGCGGGCGCAGGATGCCGAGAAAGCATTCTATGCCGGCAAGACCGTGCGGATGATTGTGGGTTCCGGAGTCGGCGGAGGCTACGACGTCTTCACGCGGCTGATCGCGCCCTATCTTTCCAGAACGCTCGGGACCACGGTCATCGTGGAGAACGTGCCGGGCGCCGGCGGTCTGGTCGCGGTCAACCGCCTGTACATGGCGCCGGCCGACGGCCTCACGATCTCGCTCACGCAAGGCACCATGGCCGCGGTCGCGCAACTGACCGGCGATCAGGCTGCGCGCTACGACATGGGCAAGTTCTCTTATCTCGCGACCGTGGGTGCGCCTCCGGGACTCTGGCTGGTGGGGCCGGACTCTCGCATCCGCGAGGTCCAGCAGGCGGTCGACGCCAAGATGAAATGGCGCTGGGCCTCTGCGGGCGGAACCTCGGGGCTGGGCCTCGGCGCGGCCTTCACCTGCGAGGCGCTCAAGCTCGATTGCCAGATCGTGCAGGGATACAAGAGCAGCGCCGACGCCGGCCTCGCGGTGACGCGCGGCGAGATGGACGCGGTCTATGTGCCGGAATCGTCCGCCAACCATTTCGTGAAGAGCAAGCAGAACTGGGCGCTGGGGACGATGTCGCGGACCAAGTCGCAGTTCTTCAAAGACCGGCCGACCGTGTTCGAGGCCGCGAAGATCGATGCCGACCGGGTGTGGGCGATGGATTTCCTCGCCAACATCGAAGGGCTCGGCCGCCTGCTGATGGCGCCGCCCGGCGTTCCGCCGGCGCGGCTCGCCTACTTGCAGGCCATCGTGAAAGAGACGCTGCACAATCCGCAGCTGATCGCCGACGGCGAGAAGATGGAGCGGATCATCGAATATCTCGACCCGGCCAGCACCCACAAGAACGTGGTCGAGGTCGTAAGCGGCATCACGCCCGATCAGAAGGCGCGCGTGCAGAAGCTTCTGGGTGCGAAATAACGCGGTCGGCGATTCGCTCGCCTTGCCCGGGAACAAAAAATACCGCCGGCATTTTGGCCGGCGGTTGCGATGATCTTACATCCGCCTATTGCAACTTGATGTTCGCGTCCTTCACGACCTTGCCCCACTTGACGAGCTCTTCACGCAAATAGGCGTCGAACTCCGCCGGCGTCATCGACATCGTTTCCGCGCCCTGTTTCTCCCAGTTGGCCTTCACCTCGGGTTTTGCGACCATCTTCCTGATTTCGGCGTTGAGCAGGTCGACGATCGGCCTTGGCGTTCCGGCCGGGACCATGATGCCTGACCATCCGGTGTGCTCGTAGCCCGGCAAGCCGGCCTCCGAAACGGTCGGCACGTTCGGCAGAACCGGAGAGCGCTTCGCGCCGGTGACGCCCAGCGCGCGAAGCTGCCCGGCGAGCACGTTGGGTCCCGAGGACGGAACCTCGTCGAACATCATGTGCACATGGCCGCCCATGAGGTCGTTGCGCGCGCCGGTGCTGCCTTTGTACGCGACGTGGAGAAGGTCCGTGCCGCTCATCAGCTTGAACAGTTCGCCGCCAAGGTGCTTGTTCGAGCCCGGGCCGGACGACGCATAGGTGAGCTTGCCCGGTTGCGACTTGGCGAGCGCGATGAACTCCTTGAGGTTCGTCGCCGGCACGGAAGGGTGCACCGCCATGACCGCGTCGTATGAGAAGGCCGGCGCCACGGCCACGAAGTCGCGCATCAACTGGTACGGCCGGTTGTGGTTGAGCAGTTCCAGATTGATGTGAGGCGATGCGACGACCAGCAGCGTGTAGCCATCCGGCGCTGACTTCGCCGCCTCGGCGGTGCCGATGATGCCGGCAGCGCCCGGGCGGTTCTCGACGAAGAACGACTGCTTGAAATGCTCGCCCAGGTATTGCGCCAGGTAGCGGCCCACCAGATCGGTCGGGCCGCCGGCGCCGAGCGGTACGATGATGCGGACCGGTCTCGAAGGATAGTCCTGCGCCAGCGGCGCGGACGAGGGCAGGATCAGCGCACCGAGGAACAGGACGAGGAAGAGTGCACGCAGCATCGCATTCATGGGCGGTCCTCCGGTCTCTCGGAGGACTATATCAACTTCTGCGCGTCGCAGATGCCTCCGACGAAGAGATATCCGCCGGTACGTTCGCCCAGGCTGGGACGCGCGACTACCCCAACCCCTCCGCCGCCTTCTCGGCCTCCGGCACCACATCGTAGGCATACAGGTGCTTGCGGAATTCGGCGTGCGCGGCGAGCTCGGCGTCGCGGACACGCAGATCGGTGTAGGCGGAATCGACGCGCAGCCCATTCTGGCGCGCGCCAAGCTGGACGTCCGCGACTCTTTCACGGCGAAGCCGTTCGTAGGCGAGCAACGCCGCCGGGACGCCGGCATTGTCCACCCGTGCCAAAATCGTCGCCAGCGCCATGCCATCCTCGATCGATTGGTTGGCGCCCTGGCCGAGGTGCGGCAGCATCGGATGCGCGGCGTCGCCGAGCAGCGTCAGCCGGCCCTTGCTCCAGGTCGGCAGCGGCTCGCGGTCGTACAGCGCCCAGCGGAAGCAGTGATCGACTTGCTTGAGCACACTGCCGATCCGCGGGTCCCAGCCTTCGAACTCGGCGCGCAACACGTCGGGGTTGCCGGGGGCGGACCAGGATTCCTTCATCTCCTCGTCGGTCGGCACGAAGCCGACGTAGTTCACCATCTCGCCGTGGCGCACCGGGAAGACGAGGAAGTGCTTCGACGGGCCGGCCCACATCTGCCAGCGGTCCATCGGCCAATCGGGCAGCCGCTCGCGTGGGATGAGGCCGCGATAGGAGATGGTGCCGTGGAAGACCGGCTTGGACGGCGGGAAGACGTAGGGCCGAAGCTCCGAATGGATTCCGTCCGCGGCGACAACCACGTCGGCCTCGATGGTGGCGCCGTTGGCGAAGGTGACGCGGGCGACGTCGCCCCGCTGTTCGAAACCGGTGGCGCGGTGTCCTGTGTTGACGACCCCGGCGGGAAGTTTGGCGGCGAGGAAGTCGACCAGGTCGGCACGGTGCATCCCGAACGTCGCGTTCCAGCCGGACAAGTCCGATACCTGCACCGGTGCGATCGGCGTGCCGTCGTGCCGGAAGTAGTGTGAGTTGGGGCCCACCCGTGCTCCCCACTTCTCAACCGCCGGTTCGAGTCCGATTCTCTGAAAGTGGCGCACCGCGTTCGGCGTCAGGTACACGCCGGCGCCGATCTCGCCCAGTTCAGGGGCCTGCTCGTAAACCGATACCTTGAGGCCGCGCGCGATCAGCGCATTCGCGGCGAACAAGCCGCCGATCCCGCCTCCAACGATCATGATACTGGGCCGCGCTTCCGCCATCACCATTCCTTCTGCTCGATGTCCCGCAAAATGCTTCGGAAGCGCGTCAGGTTCAAGCTACTCTCCATCCACTCAGAGGTCATGGAAAGATTGCAATGAAATACACGACGTTGGGCAAGACTGGGCTGAAGGTCAGTGTGGCCGGTCTGGGCACCGGAGGGTTCAGCAGACTCGGTTTGAAGTCCGGGAAATCCGAGGATGAATCCGCGAGGCTGATCCTCGATGCGGTCGACATGGGCATCAATTTCATCGATACGGCGCCGGCCTACGGCACCGAAGGCGTGGTTGGGAAGGCGCTGAAGTCGATCCCGCGGCAATCGGTCGTCGTCGCCACCAAGGCGTCGGTTCGCCGCAACGGCGAGTGGTGGACGCCCGAGCGCGTGGTCGAGAGCCTGGACAATTCCCTGCGCCTGTTGGGCACCGACCATGTCGACGTGCTCAATCTGCATGGCGTGCACGCGCCCGAATACGATCATGCCCTGAACAAGCTCGGCCCCGCACTGCTTGAACTGAAGGCGAAGGGAAAGATCAAGCATATCGGCCTCACCGAGGATCCGATCACCGATCACAGCAACGAGGCGCTCAAGCTGGCGATGAAGGACCCGGTCTGGGAGGTGTTCATGGTGGGCTTCCACATGATGCACCAGATCGCGCGCAAGCAGGTGTTTCCGATCACGCGCGAAAAGGGCATCGGCACGCTGCTGATGTTCGCGGTGCGGAGCATGTTCGCCGATCCGCCGCGCATCGCCCGGGAAATGCGCGAGCTTGCCGCCAAGGGTCTGGTCGAGAAGTGGCTCGGCGAGACCGACGATCCGCTCGGCTTTCTCATTCATGAGGGCGGCGCCGCGAACGTGATCGAGGCGGCCTATCGGTTCGCGCGTCACGAGCCCGGCGTCGACATCGTGTTGTTCGGCACCGGCGATGCCGGGCATCTGCGCATGAACGTTGCGTCGCTGCTCAAGCCGCCGCTGCCGGACGCCGACCGGCGCAAGCTGGCGGAGCTGTTCGGCCACCTGACGAACGGCATCGGACTCGACGGCCACCAGGGTACGGCCAAATAGCTTGCAGGCACGTCTCGATCCGGCCGAACACGGCCCCGTGATCGAATTTTGTGGCCCGGCCACGACTCTGTGTTGAGCGCATCCAAAACCCGCCTGTCTTGGGTAACCAACGCGATGGCAGATGAGCAACAGTGCTCATCGCCAACAGGAGAACTGATATGTTTGTAAAGACCAAGATTGCGCTGATTGCCGCCGCTGTTCTCAGCTCCGCTTCGGCATTTGCCTTTGAGAACATTGGCGAGATTCGCACGGGATCGGGGATCGTTCAGGTGCCGGGCTCAGATTTCAGCGCGAATGCGATGAAGCCGCGGGGCGGTTGGAACGAGTCGCGGGCGGCCATGACCGCGCCGCGCGGTGAGCAGGCTCGGTTCGAGCGTTCGACCAAGTACAGCAGCTCCTACTAAAACAACGTCCGAAAATCCGGGCGAAGACCTGACCTGAACGATAACAAGCGGCCGGCCCTCGGACCGGCCGCTTCCTTGTCTATTGCGGCTCGTGGTCAAACCGCTCCGTCTACATCGGCGCTGCCGGGTTTTTGGCGTTGCGCTTAAGTACGAACGCCCTGCTGACCGCAACCAAGTCCGCACGCATGCCTAGGCACAACATGCTAGGTTCGGATCAAGACTTCGGGCGAACCGTAAGGCGGCGCATCCGAAACAAAAAGCGTGTCGGGGAGGATACGATGACAATGACGAGATGGGCTTCCGCCGTGCTGGCGCTCTGCGCGCTCGCCGCAACGTCTGCGGCCGCCGACACCTACCCGAGCAAGCCCGTGCGCATCGTGGTCGGCTTTGCCGCGGGTTCGGTCTCCGACCTGACAGCCCGCACCATCGGGCAGAAGCTTGGCGCGGCGCTCGGCCAGCCGTTCGTGGTGGAGGTCCGGCCTGGCGCGGGGAGCAACGTCGCCGCGCTATCCGTGGTGCGCTCGCCGAAGGACGGCTACACGCTGTTCGTCGCCACATCGTCCAGCACGATCCGCGGTGCGACCGCCGTCAACCCCGGATTCGATTTCGGAACGGACCTGACGCCGATCGCGCTGCTCGCCAGCGTTCCGTTCGTGCTCACGGCCTATCCCGGTCTCGGGGTGACGACGGTGCGGGAGTTCATCGCGCTGGCCAAGGCGAAGCCGGAGACGCTCACCTTCGGTGGCACTCAGGTGGGGACCACCGGCTATCTCGCCGCGGCGCTGTTCAACCAGCGCGCCGGCACCAACCTGGTGATCGCGCCCTATCCCAGCACGGCACAGGCGACGACCGATCTGATGACGGGGCGCATCTCGATCGCATTCTCGTCGGCGGCGAATGTCCTGCAGCTTATCGAGGACAAGAAGCTCACCGCGCTCGCCGTCGCGCAGCCACGCCGCTCCGCGATGATTCCGAACCTACCGTCGATCGACGAGGCCGGATTGCCCGGCGTCGATTCCAGCATCTGGATCGGGTTGCTGGCGCCGGCCGGCATTCCCCGCGAGATCGTCGATGGACTTTCGAAGGCGGTGAACGACGCGCTTCGGTCCGAAGACCTTTCGCGTCAGATGCGGCTTCAGGGCCTGGAGCCGTTGGGCGGCAGCCCCGAGGATTTCGCCGAGCGCATCAAGCACGACACGGCGCGGTGGGATGCGGTTCTGAAGGCTGCTGGCCTAGCGAAGTAATGCTAGCATCGCCGATCGAGCCGCACGCCAAGAAATTCGTTGGAGGAACCGATGACGCCCAAGCTCACGCGCCGCTTCGTCCTGGCTTCGGCGCTCGCCGTACTGTCGACCGCCGCGCAGGCGCAGGATTACCCGACCAAGCCGATCACCATCATGGTCGGGCTCGCGGCCGGCGGCATCACCGACACCACCGCGCGGCTCTACGCCGAGGCGGCTGCGAAAATCACCGGACAGCGCGTGACGGTGGAGAACCGCACCGGGGCGGGCGGCGGCGTGGCGGCAGCGGCGGTGCAGAATTCCGCGCCGGACGGCTACACCCTGCTGGTGTTCTCCGGTTCGCAGCACGCCACCGTGCCGGCGGTCAGCAATGCGACGTATGAACCGGTGAAGGGCTTCTCGCCGATCACCTACCTGTTCAACAGCGTGGTGGTGCTTACCGTGCCGCAGAGCGTTCCGGCAAAGACGCTCGCCGAATTCCATGAGTGGGGCCGCAAGAAGCCGGGCGGGCTGACCTTCGGCACGCCGGGTCTTGGATCGCCGTCGCACCTGCTCGGCGCAAAAATCCTGCTGGCCGCCAAGGTGCCGTTCGAGACCGCGCATTACCGCGGCGGCAGTCCGATGATGGCCGATCTCGTGACCGGACGCGTCGATTTCTCCTGGCCGACGCTGTCGACCTCGCGCACGCTGATCGCCGATGGAAAGCTACGCGCGCTGGCGCTCGACGCCGACCAGCGCTGGGACCGGCTGCCGGACGTGCCGACGCTCGACGAACTCGGCTTCGGCAAGGAGAAGGTCGCGAGCTGGTTCGCGCTCGCCGGACCCGCGGGCATGCCGCCGGCACTGGTCAATAGAGTCCGGGACATCTTCATCCAGGCTTCGAAGGATCCGGTGGTGCAAAAGCGGCTGGAGGAGAACGGCACGCCGATCGTTTCGAGCACGCCGGAGCAGATGGGCCGGGCCATGGCGCAGGAATGGGAGACCATGCAGGCGCTGGCCACGACGCTGAACATCCGTCAGAAGTAACCAATTCCGAAGCTGGGGCGCCGGCGTAAGGGTAATGTCGGCGGCCTGACTCCATCCTCGCGCTTTGCCGTGCGCCGTCGCGGTGGCATATTGGTGCCGAGTTTGGGGCTCAACATGCACCGATGCATCCGTCGATGGCGGCTGATACCGCCGGCGCTGCTGCTAGCAGTGACGCTGCCGGGCGCTGCTATCGCCTGTCCGGCCGGCCAAGGCATGAAACCGACCCCGGGCGGCTTCGGCGGCTGGTCCTGCCAGTCGCTCGGCAGCTTCTCCGGCGGCGGCGGGACCACCTATCGCAGCAGCGGCGGTCGCGGCGGGATCGTGTATGGCGGCGGGGGAGGCGGCGTGAACTATGCCGCTGCAGGTGCAGTCGCGGGTTACGCGCTCGGAATTCTGTTCGAGGCGGCGCACCAAGCCGAGCAGGCGCGGGCTTCCGAGCAGGCTGCCGCGAATGCGGAGGCCGCGCGTCAGGCCGCCGCACGCCACGCCTATTGCATGGAGAACTTCCGCCAGGCTTCGGCTGACATGCAGAACGGCAATGACAGCCTGTTGCGCGCGCAACCCGCGGCGGCCAAACAATATTACGAGCGGGCGATTGCGCTGTTGAGCCGCTGCGGCGATAGCCGCAACATCGCTGTCGTGCGGCGCAACCTCGCGATCGTCGACAAGCAATACGCCGCGACCAAGGACGACAACCGCGTGGACGAAGCGCGCCGCCGCAACAGCGGAGCGCTCCCGAACTCCGGTCCCAACCCGTTCAACGCGGCGCCCGCCGCCGACGATCCGCTGAACCCGCGCGTGCTGACGAATCCGAACGAGGTCCTGGAGCGGGCGCGCATGGCGTGCAGCTATGCCGAGCGCACGCCGGAATGGAACCGCTGCATGCAGACGCAGGAAGCGCGTCTCATCATGGACAGCGACCCCGACATCAAAGCGTCGTGCGGCTGGGAAAGGAATGCTGTGGTCCGCACCAACTGTGCGATCGAGGCTTATGTAAAGAAACTTCAGATGCAGGTGGCAAACGCGCTGGCCGACGATCCCTGCTATTTCAACGAACTGGGACGGCAGTGCTTTGCCGGCGGTGGCGGCGCCCGGACGGCAGGCGGCCCCAAGGAAAGCATTCGCGACCGGCTTCGCCGCCAGCTCGCTGCAATGCGCGACAGAGAAGGCCGCGATCCCAACGTGACCGAGGCCGACATCGACGCTGCGATCGAGGCGGACAAGAAGGGTGCTGCGGCTGCGTCGGTCCAGATCGCACAGAGCCACAATTCCGACGATCCGTTGCAGAACTTCCTGCGCAGCAGCAATGCGACGCGGGACTACACCAACGCCGGTGAGTTCGCCCAACATCCGGACATGACCGGCCTCGAACCGACGCCCGAGCAGCGGCGCGAAATGCGGCTGCTGCTGGAGGGTCAGCAGTATGGCCCGCCGTCTCCGCCGCCGGAGATCTACGGACCGCCGTCCCCGCCGCCCGGGCAACTCGCCCCGCTGGCGCGGCCGTAGAGACTTAAGGGCACCTCGAACAATGACGTTTTCGGCGCGTGGTTGAACGCCGTTGCGGGCTGATGATCGCGTCCAATACTGAAGTGTTGCCGACGCGCCGGGTTTTGTCGGCCCTGATGTGCTCACTGACGCGCTCAGTTTGTCCGCGCTCA
>CAMDFO010000085.1 GCA_945897515.1 Rhodoplanes serenus
GTGCCGCTGGCGCAATAGTTCTCCACGCGCGTCACCGGAATGAACGGAAGCCGGAGCGCCACCGCGAGCGGCACGGCGGATTTTCCGACGTGCTGCTCCTCGATCGCCGTTGCGAGCCAGGCCGCATCGATCTGCTTGGTCTCGATCCCGGCGTCGGCCAGCGCTTCGGCGTAGGCCTCGACCATCAGGTCGGACGCATCCATGTCCCAGCGCTCGCCGAATTTCGAGCAGCCCATTCCTAGAATGGCAACCTTGTCGCGAATGCCTTTGGGCATGTCAGGCTCTCCCTGCTTCGGGCGTGGCCGGAGCGGCCTTCCAGAAGTACCGGCGGAAGCCGCGCTGCGTATCGATATCCTTGACGCGGAACATCATGCGCATCGCCTGCCCGACCGCAAGCTGGTCGGCGTCGATGTCGGTGAAGTCCATCATCCAGCGCCCCCCGTCCTCGAATTGGATCATGCCGTAGCAGGCCGGCGGCGAGGGTGAATAGGTCAGGCGATCCGCCGTGTAGGAGTTGATGCGGCCGATCTTGTCGGCAAACGGATGCGGCTCCTGGCTGTCCAGCGCGTTGCAGTTCGGATTGACGCAAAACCGGCTCTTCGGGAACTGAAGCGTGCCGCACACCTTGCAGCGGCCGCCGATAAAGCTCGTCACGGTCTCGCGGTTGCGCCACATCGCCGACAGCGGCGTGAGCTTGTCGACCTCCGCGCGCATGCCGCGTTCGATCTCCATGGTGTCGTTGAACGCCAGGAACTTGGCGTAGTTGGTTTCCTCGCGCCGTCTCGCGAGATGGCCCTTTACGCCGAGGCGTGCGGGCTGGCTCGCGATCGCCTCCGTCGCCTCGAACAGCAGCGCGTCCGCACCCTGGCCGAAGCCGACCACGAGGATCCGGTCCCTCGGCTTGGCCGTTTCGAGCGCCGCGACCAGCATGACCAGCGGATGCGCGGCACCGGTCTCGCCGCACTCGGCGTGGAGATTGTCACGCACCGCCGCGTCGGGGATGCCGGCCGCTTTCGCAACAGCGTTCGCGACCTTGGGAAGTACGGCTGGCATACAGAACGTGCTGACGTCGGCGGCTTTCAGACCCGCCCGGTCGAGGCAGCGGCCGATCACCGGCGGCACGATCCGCAGGTAGCCCGCATCGCGGATCCAGCGCTCCTCCCACTGGTAGTCATAGGTCGACTCGGCGGTGCGATAATGATCGACGAAATCGGCGGTATGGGTCGCGCTCGCGAGCAACCTCGCTATGGGCTCGCCCTCGCCCACCACGATCGCCGCGGCGCCATCGCCGGCCGCCATCTCGATCGGGCTCGCCGCCTTGGCACGGCGTTGCTCGGCCGCCACGATCAGCGTCTCGCCGGCGCCGGCCAGCGCCGCGGCCAACGCGGACGTGGCGGCGCGCTGGGTCGCGGCGATGTCGAGCGACGATGCGCCGGAAGGTAGATCCAGAGCCGCGGCGACGATGCCGGCATTGAGGCGATCGAGGAACGGGAACGTCGTCGAGGCGAAATGCAGCGCGGTGATCGACGACCGGTCGCGTCCGGTGAGCGCGTCGCGCGCGGCCTCGACCGCCATGGTCACGGGGTCCTCGTCCCAGTTGCACATGGCGCGCTCGCCCTTGCCCTGCCCCTTCAAGGCGGGGTTCAACCAGGAATGGGTCTCGGCAATCGCGCGGCGCGCCAGCCGCAGCCGGGGAATGTAGGCGCCGGAGGAGAGGATCCCGATCGTCATCGCTGGCGTTTTCCGTTCGGCATTGATGCTGTCGTTCTGCTAAAGGTCGGTCCACAACAAGGAGAAGACAACGTGAGTTGCATCGCGCCATGAGAGCCGTCGTCACCGAAGGACACGGAGCGCCCGACGTCCTGGTCCTCCGCAACATCGACGTGCCGGTGCCGAAGGGGCGCGAGGTGCTGGTGCGGGTGCGCGCCTGCGGGGTCTGCCGGCGCGATATCCTGGTCCGGCAGGGGCCGGGCCGTGGCGGCTTGGCCGATCCGCTCGTGCTGGGCCATGAAATCTCCGGCGAAGTGGTGGCGCTCGGCCCCGATGCACGCGGGCTCACGGTCGGCGAACGGGTGTGCTCCACCCAGCGCGAATATGTCTGCGGGTGCTGCTCGATGTGCCGCACCGATCGCGAGACGCTGTGCCCGGACCTGCGCTTCCTCGGTCAAGAAGCATCCGGCGGCTACGCCGAATATGTCATCGTCGGCGACGACAATCTGGTTCGTCTGCCCGACAACGTGGACTTCGCGGCCGGCGCCATCGTGGGCTGCGCAGTCGGCACCGCATTCAACGCGGTGTGCGACACCGGGCGGGCACGGCCGGGCGAGAGCGTGCTCGTTGCCGGCGCCGGCGGACTCGGCATTCATGCGATTCAGATTGCGCGCGCCGTGGGCGCCAGGGTGGTGGCGACCACGCGCTCGCCCGCCAAGGTGCGCGCGCTCGAAAAGGCCGGCGCCCATGCTGTGGTGGTGGCGAGTGACGGCTTTGCCAGGGGCGTTCGCGAAGCCACGGCCGGACGCGGCGTTGACATCGCGATCGACACCGTAGGCGGCGCAGTTTTCCACGACATTCGGCGTTCGATGGCGCCGGGCGGCCGGATCGTGCTGGTCGGCGAGGTGACGGGCGCGACGGTCGAGGTAGACATGGCAACGATCTACCGTCGCGGCCTCGAAATCCGCAGCGCGGTCAGCACGTCGCGCCGCCAACTCGAGATGGCGCTGCGCATGGTCGCGTCGGGCGCCGTGCGGCCGGTGGTGGACCGCACGCTGCCGCTCGAAGAAGCGGCCGCCGCCCATCGACTGGTCGAGGACAATGCCGTCGCCGGCCGGGTCGTTTTGATTCCCTAGGATCACGGGGATCGGCGCCCCAATTCGACGGCCGCGGTGGCGTTGCGCACGATCTGGGTGCCGTCCGACTTGGTCATGGAGAGGCTGCACAACGCGAGCGCCCTGCCCTGCTCGACGCACTTGTCCGACACGGTCCCCTGCAACACGATGCTGTCGCCCGCATAGACGGTCCCGCGAAGCCGGTAGCTCAGCTTGCGGACGAAGGCGTCGGCGCCGCCCCATTGCATGAGTTGCCGTGCCAGCAACGCTCCCGCCATCTGGCCGTCCATGAACGGTGCCGGCATCCCGAGCTTCGTCACGAAATCCGCATCGTAGTGGTAGCGGTGGAAGTCCCAGGTCGCAGCCGCGTACATAACCAGCGACGTGAGCGTGACATCGACCTGCAACGGCGGCAGGGCCTCGCCGACCGCCACATCCTCAAACACTCGTGTGTGGGGCTTGCTCATGGCTGATGAATGTTGGTTTCGCGGTTCACCGCGAGCAGTTCGCCACGCTGGTTGGTATAGCGGGCTTCCGAGACGACAAAGATCATCGCGCCGCTTTTGCGAGTATCCTTCTCGTAGATGTCGACGATGCGCCACGCCACCGTGATACGATCGTCCGGCCGCGTCGGCTGGTGGAACTCGTACTCGTTGCTGCCGCGCATGAAACGACTGCTGGACAGCGGCAGCGGCCAACTATGACCGATGTAGCCGTTTTCGTCGGGTGCGTTCTGGAAAATCTGATTGGTCTCGCAGACCAACGTCGGCGGCGCGATGATCCCGCCATGACGGGTGCTCTGGGCAAGCACCTCGTCGTGATGCAAGGGATTGTCGTCGCCGAGCGCGAGCGCGAAGTAGCGGATGGCCGCCCGCCCGAGTTCTTCGGGCGCTGTGTACGTGGCTTCGCGCCCGATCCAGCTCTTCAGCTCGTCGCTGATCTGCGTGCTCATCGGGTCTCCATCACAGCAACCGCCTCGACGGCGAGATCGGCGCCGGTCTCCATCAGCCCTTCACAAACGACACCCGTGGCGGCCGGATAGGGCAACGCGAACACCTCGCGCCGGACATCGGCGGTCTTGCGGTAGGCGTCGAGCCCTGCGGAGGTGACGAACTCGGTGGTCTTCACGACCGCATCGAGCCCGACACCGGCCGCGGCCAACAGCGTGCCGATCCGGGCATAGATTTCGCGACACTGGCCGACGACGTCGCCCGCAGCGGGATCGCCTGTGGCTGTGACAAACAGAACATTGCCGCCGTTCGAAGCCGCGAGCTCGATCTGGACGCCTGCGTTGGCATCGACCATACGCGGCATCACCACCCGGATGACGGGACCGGCATCGACTTCGGAACGTCCGGCGGACCCGGCGGCGGCCGGGGTAAACAGTTCGAGCGCCCGCGCGACATGCCGGCGCTCCAGACCGCGGGCCGCCAGCCGTTCATCCGCGCGCGCCCATGCGGTCCGGACATCGGCTTCGGCCACGGTCGGCAGGTGCTCGACCATGGAGCCGCCGCCGCGGGCGGCGACGGATTCGATCTCGATCAAGGCCTCGCTGCGGAGCAGGCGCTTCACGACGATCGTGGTGACCGTCGGGGCAACGCCGCTAAACACTTCGGCAAGAAACGCATTCAGCTTGGGCAAATCGGTGAGTGCGGCCGGCGTGACGTATTGCACCACCCGCACGATGTCATCGAGGCCCAGGCCGCCGGCCATCAGGGTGACCCGCATCTTGTCGAAGATCACGCGGGCCTGCGCCACAAGGTCGCCATCCACGACCATGGCTTTGCGCGCCGCATCGAAGCGCACCGCCGTGCTGCCGGAAAGCCAGACGTTTCCGCCCGCGACAATGCCGAGCGAGAACGTGAAGCGCCGGTAGTCGAAGAACGGATAGTCCGCAGGCTCCAAGGCCAGTCGGGGCATCGCTTACCGGCCCTTCCACTGCGGCGGACGCTTCTCGGCATAAGCCTTGAGCGCCTCGGAATGGTCCGCGGTGGCGCGCACGACCTTCTGGGCCCGCTCGGTGAACCGGACCGCATCGTCGAGGTTTTGGTAGAGCGATTCAGTGAGCGCCAGCTTGAACGCCTGCACGGTGAGCGGCGGGCAATTGTCGATGATCTCGCGCGCCAGTTCGCGGCAGCGCGGCAGAAGCTGGTCCGGCTCGACCACTTCGCTGACGAAGCCGATCTTGAGCGCACCATCGGCGTCGATCGTTCGGCCGGTCACGCCCCATTCGAAGGCGCGGCTGTAGCCGATGATCTGCGGCATCAACGCAAGGCTGGCGTCGTCCGGCACGATGCCGCGGCGCACGAAAACCCAGCCGAACCGCGATGCGCGGGACGCGATGCGGACATCGCAGCCGGCAGCGATGCCAAGACCCGAACCGACCGCGGGACCGTTTACGGCGGCGATCACGGGCTTCGACAGCCGACGCAACCCGGTCACCACCGCGCGGATGTCGGCCTCCTGCGGAAACATCTCCTCGCGCAGCGTCGGATCGGGCGGCTCCAGGGATTTGCCCTCCGACGTCATGCGCTTGATGTTGCCGCCGGAACAGAAAATCCGGCCTGAGCCGGTCACGATCAGGACACGGGATTTCGGATCGGCCTCGATGCGGTCGATCTCGACGACCAGCTCCTTGTTCATGACCCAGTTGACCGCGTTCTTCGCGTCCGGATCGTTGATGGTGACGACGACGATGCCGTCGTCGCCCTGCTCAGACGTAATGAACTGGTAAGTCATGTGGACTGTCCCCTCGGAAACGCCCGAGATCCTCGCGGAGCAGGCGGGCAAGCGCGCGCCGGTGATGACCGGCATCGCCGTAGGCCGCCTGGGCGGCAATGGCGCGGTGGTAGTAGAGCTCAAGCGGATAGTCGCGATAGTAGGCAATAGCGCCGTGGATCTGATGGGCGGTGCGGGTCAGCGCCGGCATCGCTTCGCTGGTCTTGGCCTTGGCCATCGCGGTTTCGCGATCGCCCGCCAATCCTTCGCCCAGCGATGCGGCCGCCTGCCAGGCCAGAAGCCGGCTCACCTCCAGGTCGCGATACATCTCGGCGCAGTGATGCTGCACGCCCTGGAAGCTGCCGATTGGCCGCTCGAACTGTATGCGTGTCTTCGAGTAACTCAGCGTGAGATCGAGCGAGGCCTGACCGATGCCAACGAGTTCGGCGGACTTCAGCGCCGCACCGCGCAAATGCAGTCGCGCGACATGCGGCCATGCGCCTCCCGGTTCGCCCACGATCGCGTCGGCATCGACCGTCGCGTTGTCGAAGATCGCCTCCCACAGCGATTCACCGCCGGCCGCCTGCAACCGCCGCAGCTTGAGACCCGGCGCGTCGCGCGGCACGATCACGAGCGTCAGGTCGGTCTCGCCTTTACCCGAACGGCCAAGACAGATGATGCCCTCGGCGGCGCCGGCGTCGCGCACGAACAGCTTGGTGCCGTTCACCGTGAAACCGTTGCCGGCGGGCGTGATGTTGGTCCGGATCTCGCCGGGCGCGAGACCGCCGCCGGGCTCGGTGATCGCCGTCGTCATGATGGCGTCGCCCGCGGCGATGCGCGGCAGATAGTTCTCGCGCTGCGCCGGCGAACCGGCGTCGAGCAGCAGCAATCCGGCCTCGACCACCGTCGAGTAGATCGGACTCGGCACGGCCGCCTGGCCCAGCGCCTCGACGATCAGCGCGAGTTCGAGCAGACCGGCCCCCGAGCCGCCGTACTCCTCCGGGAACACGGCGCCGGCCCAGCCCATCTCGGCCATTTGCCGCCAGACCTTGGCGTCGAAGCCGTGTTCGGTGGTTTCCAGTTCGCGGATGCGTGCCGGCGTCAGCGCCTTCTGCGCGAACGCCAACGCGGTGTCGCGCAGCAGTCTTTGGTCGTCGTCGATCGTGATGTCCATGCTCTCTCCGCTAGCGCGGCAGGCCGAGGCCGCGCGTGGCCACGACGTTGCGGGTGATGTCGAAGCCGCCGGCGGCGAACTGGAAATAGAGATGGTCGCGGTACTCCACCTCCACCTCGCCCTCCAGCGCCGCCCAGGGCGATCCGGTCCGCAGCGGCGCGAACGGCCCCAGCAGTTCGAGACCGGCCACGTCCAACCGGCGCGCCGTCTCGCGCTTCACCAGCAGCGCCAGCGACGTCTCGTGCTGGGGCTTGAAGCCTTTGGCATGCAGCGATGCGAGCCAGTAGCTCATGAGCCGGGCCCCCTCGGCCTCGATCGCGAGACGAACCAGTTCGTCCTGCACCAGCGGATCGTCGAGCTTGCGGCCCGCGCCTTCGCGATCCTGCATGCACCAGGCGAGCAGGCGGTCGAATTGGTAGCCGACGAGACCGGCGCCCGAGAGCGCCGCCCGCTCGAAATCGATCGCGCCCATCACGACCTTCCAGCCCTGATGAAGCTCACCGACCATCATCGAGCGCGGCACCCGGACCTGATCGAAATGCACGGCGTGATGGGTCCATCCGGCGAGCGTCGGATATTTGGTCACGGTGACGCCGGGAAGCGTCATGTCCACGATGAACATGCTGAGCCCGCGATGCTTCGATGACGTCGGATCGGTCCGCGTCGCGATCCAGCCATAGTCGGCCATGTGGGCGTCGCTCGAGAACGACTTCTGACCGGTGATGACGAAATGGTCGCCGTCCTCGACGGCGCGGGTCTTCAGGCTGGCGAGATCGGACCCCGCATCGGGCTCGCTGTAGCCGACGAACCACGACAGCTCGCCGCGGCTCATTTTCGGCAGGAGATCGGCCTTCTGCGCCGCCGAGCCGAGCGCCATGATTGCATTCGGCACATAAGTGATGGAGCGGTCGAGCCCGGGGGCGCGGTGATACTCCATCTCGTCCCAGAAGATCGCCTGGTAGACCCGGCTTCGTCCGCCGCCGCCGTATTCCTTCGGCCAGCCCATGCCGATATAGCCGGCCGCGCCCAGCTTGCGCCGGAACGCCTTGGTGAAGTCGGGCGTCCACATGCCTTGTTCATTCAGGTCGCGGTGGGCCTGCCACACCTCGGGCGTCAACTCGCGCTTGAGAAAGTCCCGCACCTCGGTTCGGAATGCAGCCTCGTCTGCGGTCAGCTTCAATTCCATTGTCGGTCTCGCTTGCTAGGACAGGACGCCGTCGGCCTCGAGGCGGGCGTATTCCGCCTCGTCGATGCCGAGCAGTCCGGTGAGGATTTCGTGGGTGTGTTCGCCGAGCAGCGGCGCCCGGCGGTATTCGACGCCCAGGCTGTCCATGCGCCAGGGCAGGCCAAGCTGGCGATGCGGCCCGGCGGTCGGATGATCGATGGAGACGACGCTGCCGTTGGCCTGGAGCTGAGCGTCGTCCAGGAGTTCATCGCAGCGCAGCACCGGACCGGCGGCCACGCCTACCGCCTGCAGCTTGTCCACGGCCTCGCCGACGCTGACCTGACGAGTCCAGCTTTCGACCGCGGCGTCGAGCGCCGCGACATGCGCTAGACGGCTTTCGACATCGCCGAAGCGGGCATCGCCGAGCCATTCCACATGTCCTGCGGCCTGGCAGAAGGCGTTCCAGTCCCGGCTGTCTTCCACGCTGATCGCGACCCAGGTGTCGGTTTCGCGGCAGGGATAGATGCCGTGCGGCGCCTTTTGTCGGTCGCGATTGCCGGCGCGTTGCGGATCGGCATCGTTGAGGGTGAGGTCGATAACCGCCTCCGGAATCAGCGTCATCATCGACTCATACATCGCGAGATCGACGAACTGGCCCTGTCCGGTGCGGCTGCGGTGATGAAGCGCCGCCATGATCGCGAACATTCCGTAGGTGCCGCTCAACGGATCGGGCAGCACGCCGCCCAGGATGCGCGGCTCGCCGTCGACGTAGCCGGTAACATCGGCGACGCCGCTGAAAAGATTCACCGCACTGTGCAGGCCCCTGGCGTTCTTCATCGGCCCGGAACGGCCGAATGCGCCGCACGACACCATGATAAGAGCAGGATTGAGCTTGCCGACCATGTCGTAGCCGAGCCCGAGCTTCTCGAGCACGCCGGTCGAGTAATTGTCGATCATCACGTCGACCTTACCGGCCAGCCGGCGCACGACGTCGCGGCCGGCGGCGGTGGTCATGTCGAGCGTGCAGCTCTTCTTTGAGCTGCAAATCTGGTTGAAGTATCCGCTCGCGTCGGGATTGCCTTCCATCCCGGGAACGAACGGCGGCGCGGTGCGCGAGGTCATGCGGCGGCGCGACTCCACCACGATGACTTCGGCGCCAAGCCAAGCAAGCCACAGCGCGCAGAACGGCATGGCGATGAACTGTCCGAGGTCGAGCACGCGGACGCCGTCGAGCGGCAGAGGGAGGGGCGCTGTGCTCATGCCGGCACTCCCGTCCGATCGCCGAGGACTGCGGCGGTATGTTCACCGAGTCGTGGCGCGGGCCGCCGCAAACTCCACGGCGTCGCACGCATCATGAAAGGTGCGCCCGGCATCTGGGCACGTCGGTTGCCGACATCGATATCCACCACGCTGCCACGCTCGCGAACCTGCTCGGACTCGACCAGCTTGCGCACCGGGTAGAACTGGAAAATCGGAAGCTGGGTCTGGTTGGCCAGCCCGTACAGCTCGTCACCACTCAGCGTCATCGTCCAGTCGATCAGCCGCATCCGAAGCTCGATCCAGTTGTCGGTGCGGGCGGGGCCGTCGGAAAACGCTGGCGTCCTGGCCCAGGCCGGCTCGCCCATGGCCTCGACCAGGCGCTCCCAGTGCAGGTCCATCGGCGCGGGAATCGTGACGTAACCGTCCCGGCACGGCAGATAGAAGTTCGGCATGCGCCCAATCGTGGTGGGATTGAGCAGCCGATTGTAGGTGCCGCCCCAGTACGAATAAGTGGAGATGTCGCGATGCTGCATCGACGCCACGGCGGCCTGCTGGCTGATCTCCAGATGGCAGCCGTCGTTGGTTCGCGCCCGGCCCAAAACGGCGGTCAGCGTGGCGAGGCCCGCGACCAGGCCGGTGATGGTTTCGGCGGCGAAACACGCGGGGTGCAGCGGCGGCTCCCGTTCGAGATCGTTGGCGGCGTCCGGCATGCCCGGCGTGCTGTAGGCGATGCCGCCCATCGCATAGGTCACCAGCTCGTCGCCGCGCCGCTCGGCCCAGGGGCCGTCCGTCCCGAATGGCGAGATGGTGGTCACGATCAGGCGGGGATGGCGCGCGCGCAATGCGGCCGGCGCAACGCCTGCGGTTTTCAATCGCTCGGCCGGCAGATTGGTGATGAAAACATCGGCGTCGGCAAGCAAGCGGTCGAGTGCCTGTTTTCCGTCTTCGCCATCGAGATCGAGGACGATGCCGCGCTTGTTGATGTTGAGATAGAGAAACAGCCCGCTCGCTTCCGGATCCGGGCGGCCGTCGGGAAACGGTCCACGCCGCCGCGTCGAATCGCCGTCTGGGCCCTCGACCTTCACGACCTCGGCGCCGAAATCGCCGAGCAGCTTGGCCGCGTACGGACCGGCGGTGCCGTCGCCGAGCTCGACGACGGACAGCCCGGCCAGCGGCCCCGCCGCCGGCAGTTGAGGGGCGACGGCCATCGCGCTAGCTCCGCATCGCCGCGAGCCGATCGAGGCCCGCTTCGGCCTCAGCCACCATCGAAAGCAAGATCTCGCGGGCCGGGCGTTTGCGCGTGAGCATGCCGGCGATCTGGCCCGCCGGATTGTTGATCAGTTCGGGCCTTCCGGCCGCCTCGGCCGACGCAATCAGATCGTCCAGCAGCACGCCCTGCAGCGGCATCGGCAGCGCCCTCAAGCCCGACTCGTCCCAGGCCTTGATGACGTCGTTGCGGTAGTCGCGCGCGGTCTTGCCGGTGTAGGCCCGCGTGATCACGAAATCCTCCGCGGCGCCTCGAATGATCTCGTCCTGATGGGCCGGATAGAGCTGGGATTCCTCCGCGAGCAGAAACGCCGTGCCGACCCAGGCCCCGACCGCGCCGAGCGCCAGGCCCGCCAGCAGCGTGCGTCCGTCAGCGATGGCGCCCGCCGCGATCACCGGCACCGGGCTCACCGCATCGACGACCATGGGGATCAGCGGAAAGTTGGCGATGGTGCCGGTGTGACCGCCGGCCTCGTAACCCTGGGCGATCACGTAATCCACGCCGGACTGCACCTGGCGTTTGGCATTGCGGACGTTGCCGACCAGTCCCATCACCTTTATGCCGGCCTGATGGGCCAGCGGCACCACCCAGCCTGGATCGCCAAGACCGGCGGCGAACACCGCGATGCGCTCCTCCAGGCAGGCGTCGACCTGGCGGCGGATGAAATCGGCCGACAACACGCCGCCCGTGGGCGTCACCGTCTTGAGGCCGAACTTTTCGATCAGCGAACGCGCAAACGCCATGTGCTTGGGATGATCGCGCTCGATCCGCGCGCGCATCTCGGCCCGGTCGGGCGTCGCATCGGTCATGCTGGCCGGCAGCAGCAGGTCGACGCCGAACGGCCGGTCGGTCAGATTGCGAACCGCCCGGATGCGGCGGCGGACCTCGTCGGAGTCGAGCCACGAGCAGCCGAGAATTCCCATGCCGCCGGCCTCGCACACCGCCGCCACCAGTTCGGGGGGCGTGGCGTGGCCTTTCACGCCCATGCCGGCGAGGAAGATCGGATACTCGATCTTCAGGTCATCGCAGAGACTTGTATGCAGCACACTCTTGGCCATTAGAATTTTTCCCTGGGAATTGCTTTCACGGGTAGTCGCGTTGCAGCTTGGGATCGAGAAGATCGCGGATGGCGTCGCCCAGCAGATTCGAAGCAAGCACCATCAGAAAGATCGCGAGGCCGGGAAATATGACGATCCACGGCGCCACCAGCGCGAGCGACGTCGCGGCGCCGGACATCATCAGACCCCACGACGGTTCCGGCTCCTGGATGCCGGCGCCGAGATAGTCGAGCGCCGCCTCCTGGACCACGGCAAGACCGAGATAGGCCGTAGCGATGATCAGCAGCGGCGCGAACGTGTTGGGCAGCACGTGGCGCAGCATGATGCGGGTGTCGCTGCACCCGGTGGCGCGCGCCGCTTCGATGAACGCGGTGGCCTTGAGCACCAGCACGCTGGAACGGGCGATGCGGGCCGCGCGCGGCACGATCGGCATGGCGAGCGCGATGATCACGTTCTGGAGCGACGGCCCCAGCACGGCGGCCATGGCGAGCGCCAGCAGCAGCATCGGGAACGCGAACATCGCGTCCATGACCCGCTGCGTGATGATATCGGCCCAGCCGCCGCGATAGCCCGCGACGATTCCGAGCGATGCGCCGACCACGACGCCGAGCAGGCTGGCGCCCATCCCGACCATCAGCGAAACGCGCGCGCCGTAAATCAGGCGAGAAAGAATGTCGCGCCCGAACGCGTCGGTGCCGAGCCAATAGGTCGAATTGGGGGGGCTGAACAGCGCGGCGGTGTCGCCCTCGATCGGATCGAACGGCGCGATGTACGGCGCACCGACCGCCACCACGACGATAGTGAGCAGCACGAACGCGCCAAAGGCGCCGAGCGGGTGCCGCCGGCTGATGCGACCCAACGCGCGCAACCGGCCCCCACGAGACGGCGCAGCATCCAGTACGGCCACGACATCGCCGTCAGCCGCCGCCGGCAATCCGATCGATGTCGTCATGTTTCCGCCCCCCGCAACCGGGTGCGCGGATCGAGCCAGCCGTAGATCAGATCGACCGTCAGGTTGCCCAGAACGACGATGCCGGCCAGGACTAGCACGATTCCCTGGGCGGCCGGATAGTCCCGATTCAAGATGGAGGCGACCACGTATTGCCCGAGCCCGGGCACGCTGAACACCGCCTCGGTGATGATCAGTCCGCCGAACAGCGCGGAAAACTCGAAGCCGATCAGCGTGACCACAGGCAGCAGACCGTTGCTCAGGCCGTGACGGATCACCACGTGCCATTCGGACAGGCCCTTGGCGCGCGCGGTCCGGATGTAATCCTCGCCCAGCACCTCAAGCATGATGGAGCGCGTCATTCGCGCGATCAGCGCCAACTGGCGCAGGCCCACGGCAAGCGCCGGCCAGATGAGTTGGGTGAAGCTCTTGACGGGACTGACCCAGAACGGCTCCCACAGCAGCGGCGCGCTCCACTGGAATAACGACACCAGCCCCAGGATCAGGATCAGACCGACCCAGAACGAGGGCGCCGCCAGTCCCCCGATGCTCAGCGCCTGCAGCAACTGATCGATCCATGTGCCTGCGTAACGCGCCGACAGGACGCCGGCCGGGATGCCGAGAAAGACCGCGATCAGCGTGGCCATCACGACGATCTGCAGCGTGTATGGAAACCGCCGGGTGATATCGTCGAACACCGGATTGCCGGTCCGCAGCGACGTGCCGAGGTCCAACCTGGCGACATGGCCGGCCCAATCGACAAACTGGACGACCAGCGGCCGGTCGAGACCCATCTGTGTCCTGACCTGCGCCAGCTCCTCTTCCGAGACGGCGCCGGCACCGGCGCCGCTCAGCATGACGGCTGCATCGCCCGGGATCACGCGCATGATGAGGAACACCATCACGGCCACCCCGAAGAGTGTGACGATGCCGACCATCAAACGCTGGACGATGAAGCTGAACATCCGTTCTCTTGCCGCCCGCGCGGCTCAGGCGTCGATCCAGACCTTGTCCATCTGCATGTTGGCGTAAATATCGGGCAACGCCTTCCAGCCCTTGACCGTGTTCCAGTGCGCGGCGCCGTAGCCGACCCAGGCCAGATTGATCTGGTAGTAGGTCTTGAGGAACGCCAATTGGAACTGCTTGATCAAGGCCGCCCGCTTTTTCGGGTCCAGCTCCCGCGACTGTTCGCGGAAGAGATTGTCGAGCGAGTCGTCTTTCCAGTTTCCGTAGTTGCGGCCGCCGTAGCTGGTGTAGCCCTCGCCCAGGATTTGATCGGGCACGGCGCCCCCCATGCCGACCGAGTGGGCGACCAACTGGAAATTGCCCGTGGTTTCCATCGTGTAGAACGTTCCGGTATCGCGGACGTCGACGGTGACGTCCAAGCCGATGTTCTTGAACTGAGCCGAGAGGTTGATGGCGGAATCGCGGAATGCCGGCAGATCGCCGCGCGTGAGGATGACGACCTTGAAGCCCTTGGGGACGCCGGCCTGTTCGAGCAGGGCCATCGCCTTCTGGCGATTGGCGGCGATGTTGCCGCCAAGTCCCGGGAGCGTATCGTAGCCGCTGAATTGTTTGATCTCCGCTTCGCTCAGACTGTACGGGCTGCCCGGCGGCATCAGCCCGTGACTGTGAAAGAATGCTCCGGCCAGGGGACCGACCGTCTTGATGAAAGACTCACGGTCCATCGCGAGCGACAGCGCCTCGCGAACGCGAATATCGTCGAACGGCTTGCGCTGTATGTTGGGGATCAGGTTGATGAAGGTCGGCGTTGGCCGGCGCAGCTCCGTCATGCCGGAAACTCTGCGCAGCGTTTGGAGCACGCCCTCGTTGGGGAAAAAGAAGCCGGCGTCGATACGCTTGCCCTGGAGCGCCGCGCCGCGCTCGATCTCGCCCCGGATCGGGAAGAACTGGATCTTGTCCAGATAGGCCGGTTGGCCGAAATAGCCGTCGAACCGGCTCAGCTCATAGATCTGACCGTCGATGGACTGGGTCAGGCGGAACGGTCCGGTGCCGACGATCTGGCGCTTCATGCCCTGCCCTTGGGCATCGAGCGGCTCGGCCACCTTTTTGGACATGATGGCGTTGAACGCGTTGCTGACCATGAACAGGAAGTCGGGCTGCGGCTGCGTTAGATGGACGACCACGGTGTGCGAACCGCGCGCCTCCATCGAGTCGACGTTCCCCAGCAGGCCCTTGCGCGGGCTGACGATGCCGCGCGGTGGCTTGCGGATGCGCTCCAGGCTGTAGATGACGTCATCGGCGGTCAGCGGCGTTCCGTTGTGGAAGTTGACGCCGTTGCGGAGATGGAACGTGACCGTCTTGCCGTCGGCGGAGACGTCGGTCTTCTCGGCGAGGTCGGGGATCAGCTTGTCGTAATCGTTGGGGTCGGCGCGGAGCAGCGTCGAGTAGCACGGCGCCGTCACAAACTGAGTCAGGTACGTCGCCGACTGGTGCACATCGAAATCGGGTGGATCGCCGCCGTTGCTGACGCGCAGCGTGCCGCCGCGCTTGGGCGCGCCCTGAGCTAGCGCCCACTGGGGTCCCGCCGCAGCGGCGGCAAGCGCGGCGCCGCCGGTCTTGAGGACATCGCGCCGGGTCACGGCATCGGTATTTGATGGGCCAGAAATCGTCATCGCCAGCTCCTAGGTTGCGAGCATCCGGTGATAGTTGTTCGTGCCGTTCTTGCTGCTGCTCCGTTCGCGCGGAGCTTTCCGGGCGACGCCGTCGTGGCGTTGCAGCCCGCGCAGGAAATAATCCGTCATTTCCTCGGCAATCTGGTCGGAGGAAAACGGTCCGCTCGGGTGATACCATTTCGGTATCCAATTAATGGCGCCGAGGATCGAGAAACCGGCAAGCTTGACGTTGTCGCATTCGAACTCGCCGAGCAGAACGCCGGCTTCGATCAAGCTCCGGACGCCGCGCTCCAGGTCGTCGCGCTTGCGGATATAGCGCTTGCGCTGATCCGGCCAGAAGCTTTCCAGGTCGGTCTGCAGAATGCTGCCGAAGCCGTCATCCAGGATGCCGTGGATATGGCCGATGAGAAGAATGCGAAGCTTTTCGCTGGGAGCACCGTCGTTTGCCATCGCCTCCTGCAAAGCGCGCAGGCTGAGCTCCATGCAGCGCATATGGCATTGATAAAGAATATCCTGCTTGTCCTTGAAGTAATAATACAGGTTGCCCTTCGTCATCCCGAGTTCGCTGGCGATGTCCTGGATGGTCAGGGACGACAGGCGCGAATTCCGCAACACGCTTCCGACGCTCCGCAGGATCGCTTCCCGGCGCTGACCCTTCAATCCGGGCGCGCCGTTCCACCGCACGACCTTTTTCTTGCGCGCCGGCGCGCTTTTGATCCTGGCCGACGAAGCAGGGGTTCGCACCATCGCGTCTTCCGCCATTTTCAATTTGAACCGGGATTAAAAAACTTTGACCCAGTGTTCAAATCTATAATATCGCGATCCGGAGTCAACGAAGATGGGGCGTTTTGAAGCACCCTGCGGGCAAACGGGGCGCCACCCGGCCGCGTCGGGACGCACCGTTTCTGGTCGGCTGCGCAGTCTAAAAAGCCGCAATCGCCGTCAGTTGGCGACAGCGCCGGTGCGAACCTGGCAGGCCACCCAATGGCCCGGCGACACTTCCGTGAGTACCTGCTCGTTCTGTGAGCATGACGGCACCCGCAATGCACAGCGGGTGTGGAAGCGGCAGCCGCTGGGCGGATTCACCGGGCTTGGGACGTCGCCTTCCAGGATGATCCGCTCGCGCTTGGCCGTCGGATCGGGCACCGGCACCGCCGATAACAGGGCCTCGGAATAGGGATGGCGGGGATTGATATAGAGCTCCTTGGCCGGCGCCAGCTCGACGATCTTGCCCAGATACATCACCGCCACCCGCGTCGAGATGTGCTCGACGACCGAGAGATCGTGGGCGATGAACAGATAGGTCAGCCCGAACTTCTCCTGCAGATCCTCCAGCAGATTCACCACCTGGGCCTGCACCGATACGTCGAGCGCCGAGACCGCCTCGTCGCACACGATCAACTTGGGATTGACCGCCAGGGCGCGCGCGATGCCGATGCGCTGGCGCTGTCCGCCCGAAAACTCGTGCGGATACCGGCCCATGTGCTCGGACGAGAGCCCGACCGTCTCCAGCAATTCCACCACCCGCGCTTCGCGTGCCTTGCGGCCGGGCGCCAGTCCGTGGACCAGCAATGCCTCCCCGATGATCGAACTGACCGTCATCCGCGGATCGAGCGAGGAATAGGGGTCCTGGAAGATCATCTGGATCTCCTTGCGGAGATGCCGCATCGACCGTTTGTCGAGCTTGGTCACGTTCTCGCCCTGGAACCAGACCTCGCCCGATGTCGGCTCGATCAGCCGAAGGATCGCACGGCCGGTGGTCGATTTGCCGCAGCCGGACTCGCCGACCAGACCCAGCGTCTCGCCTTTCATGATCTCGAAACTGACATCGTCGACCGCGTGCACCCGCGCCTTCTCACGCGAGAACACGCCGCCGCGGATCGAGAAATACTTCTTGAGATTGCGTATCTGCAGCAGGGACTGGGCGACGACGGTATTCATCGGAGGAAACATGCCACTTTGTGCCCCGGACGCACCTCGTGGAGCGGCGGCGTGTTCTCGAAATGCATCGGTTCGGCAAACCGGCACCGCGGCGCAAACCGGCAGCCCGGCTTGATGTTGCCGCGCAGCGTCGGAACCGTGCCCGGAATCTGTTCGAGCCGCCGTCGTCGGGTCGCAGCCAGGTCGATGCGAGGAATCGAGCGCAGCAGGCCCTGGGTGTAGGGATGCTCCGGCTCGCGGAACAGGTCCATGACCGGCGCCTCCTCCACCACCTGGGCGCCATACATGACGACCACGCGCTGGGCGGTCTCGGCGATGACGCCCATGTCGTGCGTGATCAGCAGAACGGCCATGCCGAGCTTGGCCTTCAATTCGTTGAGCAATTCCAGAATCTGCGCCTGGATGGTGACGTCGAGTGCCGTCGTCGGCTCGTCGGCGATCAGCAGCTTCGGATTGCATGACAGCGCCATGGCGATCATCACCCGCTGCCGCATGCCGCCGGAGAGCAGGTGCGGATACTCCTTGATCCGCCGCTCGGGGTTCGGGATGTGGACCAGGCGGAGCATCTCCACGCTCTTGTCCATGGCATCGCGGCGGCTGAGCTTTTCGTGCAGGCGGATGACCTCGGCAATCTGCTCGCCGACGGTGAACACCGGATTGAGGGAACTCATCGGCTCCTGGAAGATCATGGCGATCTCCTTGCCGCGGATTTTCCTCATCTGCTCGTTGGACAGGTCCAGGAGGTTGACGCCGTTGTAGCGGATCGCGCCTTCGGCGATGCGCCCCGGCGGCTCGCGGATCAGCCGCATGATGCTGAGCGCGGTGACGCTCTTGCCGCTGCCCGATTCACCCACCAGCCCAAGGGTTTCGCCCGCGTTGATGTGGAAGCTGACGCCGTCGACGGCGCGCACCACGCCGTGGTCGGTCACGAAATGTGTCTTGAGGCCGCTGACGTCCAGTAGCGGCTCGGCCCTTGGCAAGTCATTCGACATCTCAGTGGAATTATCAGCAGAGGTACCCGATTGTCGAGCACATCTCATAGGCATGACTACGTCGACCCCGGGCTGCAACGGTATCGAAGCCTGAATGTGGTTGGCAGTCCAACGGCTCGACGACCAGTCAAGACAGTCCTGCTATCCACTTCCGTGGAGACGCTCTATTACAGCGTCTTGCGCGCCGGCGATCGGTGATGCAGATGAGATCGAGCGCCGTTCCGAAAAGCCGGCGGCGCTCTCGGTCTCTTGCGTCAGCGCGTTCAGAGGTCTGGCGCATTTCCGCCTGGCGTCCGTCCACTCCCGCGACGTCATCGGCAGCCATCGTAGCAACCAGCAGGACGATCACGACGCACGCCCGCGGCGACGTTAGTGTGCTTGGGAATGATGAGAAGATCGGGATTGCCAAGCAAGCCGACGATATACTCGACTCGGCCTGCCGCTCATTCAGAGAGCTATGGCGGCGTAGAGGCGAACCGGTCTACGCGTCGCTGCGCTCGCTGGTTCGCTCAACGCCGCAATCGCATGTGACAGACCGCAA
>CAMDFO010000086.1 GCA_945897515.1 Rhodoplanes serenus
CGGGGTTGAGGGATTTTGTTTGAGCTTGTGTCCCGGGCGAGCGAAGCGAGACCCGGGACCCCGGTTACGTGCCGAAGATACCGGGGTCCCGGGTCTGCAGCGCACCACCATCAGGCCGCCTCCGGCGGCCGTCTTAAATACGCCGACGCGAAGCGTCGCCTATGGTGCTGCGCCGCGCCCGGGACATGAGATTGCGCTACCGGCTATCCAGATACGAAACCTGCTCGATCGTGAACGGCTTCACGTCCGCCGATTGCAGCACGAAGCCCGAGGCGCGCGCGGCGGTCTGCAGCGGGCGTGTCACCGCCGCCACCTGCGGGCGCGCAATCGAGAACTCGTCGTGCTCGTAAACGTCGTCGCGGAAATGCACGACGTCGTCGCGAGTGGCCCAGCCGGTGAAATACACCCACGCGACCGGCACCTTGCGGGTCAGCCGCACGTCGGTGCGCTGGCCCTTGGCGATGGCGGCGTCGAGCTCGCGGCGGCTCCAGCCCGGATTGTCCTCCAGCAGCCAAGCCGCGAGATCGCGGACCTCGGCCACCCGTGCGCAGCCCGAGGATTGGAAACGGTAGTCGGCGCTGAACAGGTTCTTGTGATTGGTATCGTGCATGTAAACCGCATGCGGGTTCGGCATGTCGATCCGCACCGCGCCGAGCGCGTTGCCGGCGCCGGAATCCTGCCGCACGGTGAAATTGGGCGAACGGTCGGACTTCCAGTCGACCAGCTTCGGATCGATCTCGCCGCCCTGGCCGTCGAGCACGCGCATCTTCATGCGCGTCACGTAGCCCGGGTCCTTGCGCATCTTGGTGACAATGTCTTTCTTGAGGATCGACAGCGGCACCGTCCAGGTCGGATTGAGATTGACCGCGGTGATCGACGTGGTCAGCGTCGGCGACGGCCGGTCGACCTTGCCGACCACCACAACGTAACGGTGCACGACCTTGTCGCCTTCGATCGCTTCGGCAACCGCGGCCGGAATGTTCACCACCACATAGCGCTGGCCGAACGTGAAATTGATCTCGGTCAGCCGGTCGAGCGAGGCCGCGAGCTGACGGATGCGCCGCTTCACCGGCACGTTGAGCGCCGCGAACGTCTGCGGGCCGACGCTGCCGGTCTCGGTCAAGCCGTGACGGGCCTGAAAGCGCCGCACCGCCTCGGTGACCGCCTCGTCGTAAACCTCGCCCTGGGCCTTTTCGTGTGCCAGATCGTCGGTGATCGACAGCCGCTGGCGCAGCAGCGCCACGTCCGGCCCGGTGGCGCCGGGCTCAAGCCTTGCCTTCGCGGGCAAGGACGGCCAGCCGCCGCGCACCTCGATGCCGGAATAGCTCAGCATCGCCGAGCTGATTCGCTGGTAGGTGCCTTCGTCGTAGGTGGGATTTGCGGACTGCGAAACCGGTGCGATCCCGCGCGGCGCCGGCACCTGGGCCTTGGCGGGCCGGGGCAGCGGGGTCGGAACGGGAGCGGTCTGGGACCAGGCCGACGGGGCCAAAACAATGAAAATCGCGAGCGGAATCGCCGCTTTGCGTAACATGTCGCCTCCAGTCCGCCTTCCCATCGCCACAAGACCCGACGGATATGGCGGCATTAGGACAACAATCGCGATAGCATAAGCCGCCGCGAGCCCAAGTCTCACCCGTCAAGTCTCGCCAGTATCGGGAAACCACAATGACCGCCATGCCGTCGCCTGCCCAGTTCGAGTTCCTCCGCTCCATCGATACGCCGACCGTCTGCAACCTGCTGGAGGTCGTGGCGCCCGAGCGGCGCGGCTTCGGCTACACGGTGCGGCATCTGCATTGCCCGTTCCCGGACCTGCCGCCGATGGTCGGCTTCGCCAAGACCGTCACCATGCGGGCGCAGGACCGCGTGCCGCTCGGCGAGGCCGGCTACATGAACAAGCGGCTCGACTATCTCGATTACGTCGCGAGCAACCCGCAGCCGAGCATCGCGGTGATCCAGGACCTCGACGACATCGTTGGCTTCGGCGCGTTCTGGGGCGAGGTGCAGACCAACATCCACCAGGCGCTGGGCTGTCTCGGCACCATCACCAACGGATCGATCCGCGATATCCCGCAGGTCGCGCCCGGATTCCAGATGCTGGCCGGCTCGATCGCCCCCTCGCACGCTTTCGTGCACGTCGTGGACTATGGCGTGAACGTGAACATCCACGGCATGGCAGTGCGAAGCGGTGAACTGATCCACGCCGACCGTCACGGCGCCGTGGTGGTGCCGCTCGAAACCATCGAGCCCATGAAGGCCGCGGCCGCCGGCCTCGCCGCCAAGGAAGCCAAGATCATCGAGGCGGCGCGCTCCGGCAAAGGCGTGGAGGCGATCAAGGCGGCGATGAAGTGAAAGGACCGGCGATGACGCGCTGTCGTTAGAATGAAGCAAGATCGTGCCGCAAGACTAGCTTACCTCCCCCTGAAAGGGGGAGGTCGATTTGCGAAGCACATCGGGTGGGGGTCACCACCACCTGGGAGCGATCAACTCAAACCGCTCATGCTCGAGACTAGATTCCGGCACTCGGATGCCATTGCGGCCGATAGCCGGCGAGCACTGCAAGGATCGACGGCGGCGTCAGCACATCGACCGTAAGCTTCGTCGGCCGGCGCGTGCGGCCATCGTAACCGGACGCCGACCAGCGCAGCAGCTCACCGCCGCGCACCGCATAAGCGTCATCCTCCAGCGCGACGAACGCGCCGTCCGGCAGACCGTCGATCTTCCGACGATGACGCCGTTTGGCCCGACGATCGAGGCGTTCGGCATGGAGGTTGTCGTCCATCTCGCCCGCGCGCGGACGCAGGCTCTGCCGGTGTCCTTTCGCCCAGGCGTCCGCGAAGGCTTCGGCATCCTTGCGCCTGCATTCGAAGCAAGGCCGGTGTCCGGCCGACAACGCCGTCACCTCGTCGAGAAAGAACAGCTCGGTGTAGAAGCGGCCCCACACGTCGCGCTGCCGGTCGTTGAATTGCAGCACGCAGCAGATCCACTGGCGCGATGCCCAACGTCGCGTCGCCAGCATTCGGTCGTCGCTGTGGATACGCCCGCCGCGGTTGCCCATAAACAGGCCGCGCGCGCGGTCCGCAAACAGTTCGCCAAACGGATCGACACGGTTTTGCAGCGGCATATGTCTTTATAGCGCAAACCTGCCGAAGTTGGCTGTCGCGGAAATCAGACATGCCGCTCCAAAATGTCCTGAAGGGGCGCCGATGAAGCGTGGTAGGCTCCGCGGGCAGTCAATCCGCTTAGGAGCGGAATCTCGACGCACATCGAACAAGCCTTTTCAATCAAACACGCTGGGGGGGGGGAATTCCATGCACGGCAAATTTCGGATTGCGGCATTCGTCATGGCGGCGACCGCGCCGCTCGTTCTGAATGGAGAATTGCGGGCGCAACAGGCGCCGCCGCAGTTTCCCAACATGACCTTCTTCATCACCAGCACCGGCGGACCCAAGGGCGCAGACTATGGCGGCATCGCTGGGGCGGACAGCCATTGCCAGGCGCTGGCAGCCAAGGCCGGCGCCGGTGGCAAGACCTGGCGCGCCTACCTCAGCGTGCAGGCCGTGGGCGGCGCGGTGGCGGTCAATGCGCGCGACCGGATCGGCAAGGGCCCATGGGTCAACGCTGCGGGCCTGCAGATTGCCAGCAGCGTCGACGATCTGCATTCCGCTAACAACAAGATCGACACCGAAGCCGGGTTGTCCGAGAACGGCAGGCGCATTCCCAGTCGGCTGTTCGTTGTCAACCAGCACGACATCCTCACCGGATCGGATGAGAATGGACGCGCACTCCCTGCCGACAAGGACATGACCTGCGGCAACTGGACGAAGAGCGGGGAAGGCTCGGCCATGGTTGGTCATCACGACCGGATGGGACTGCGCGACGACGCACCGTCGAAATCATGGAACGCCTCGCATCCATCGCGCGGCTGTAGCGCGGACCAGTTGAAGAGTTCTGGCGGCGCCGGACTGATCTATTGCTTCGCAGCGAACTGATACCTCGACGATCCACCCCCGGTGCGCAGAGCGCCGGCGGGTTCGCATAAACAAAACGCCCGCCTTGCGGCGGGCGTTTCATCACGGCTTGCCAAATCTTACGCCTGCGGCTGCGGCTCCATCGGGCCGGTGCCGGGCTCCGTGCGCGGCCGGCCCTTGCCGGCGGGCGGCACGGCGGACGAGCGCGGCGCGGCCGGCTCGATCACCGACTCGCGGGTCGGCTTCTTGCCGGCGAGCAAGTCCTTGATCTCGTCGCCGGACAGCGTCTCGAACTCCAGCAGGCCCTTGGCGAGGGTTTCAAGATCGCCGCGCTTTTCTTCGAGCATCCGGCGCGCCTCTTCGTGCGCCTCCTCGACCAGCCGGCGGATTTCGATGTCGATCTTCTGCGCGGTCGCCTCGGAGACGTTCTGGGTGCGCGCGACCGACATGCCGAGGAATACCTCGTCCTGGTTCTCGCCGTAGGACACCGCGCCGAGCTCTTTCGAGAAGCCCCAGCGCGTGACCATCATGCGCGCCAGCCGCGTGGCCTGCTCGATGTCGGATTGCGCGCCCGACGTGACCTTGTCGTGGCCGAAGATCATCTCCTCGGCGACGCGGCCGCCCATCATGATGATCAGCCGCGAGGTCATCTGTTCGAAGCTCATCGACAGCTTGTCGCGCTCCGGTAGCTGCATGACCATGCCGAGCGCTCGGCCGCGCGGGATGATGGTGGCCTTGTGCACCGGATCGGTGGCCTTGACGTTGAGCGCCAGCACCGCGTGTCCGCCCTCGTGATAGGCGGTCAGCATCTTCTCTTCCTCGGTCATGACCAGCGACTTGCGCTCGGCGCCCATCATCACCTTGTCCTTGGCGTCCTCGAACTCGGCCTGGGTGACCATGCGCTTGTTGCGGCGGGCCGCCATCAGGGCCGCCTCGTTGATCAGGTTCGCGAGGTCCGCGCCGGAGAAGCCGGGCGTGCCGCGCGCGATGGTCTTCAGGTTCACGTCCGGCGCCAGCGGCACCTTGCGCACGTGGACCTTCAGGATCTGCTCGCGGCCGACGACGTCCGGGTTCGGCACCACGACCTGACGGTCGAAGCGGCCGGGACGCAGCAGCGCGGGGTCGAGCACGTCGGGACGGTTGGTCGCGGCGATCAGGATGATGCCCTCGTTCGCTTCGAAGCCGTCCATCTCGACCAGCAACTGGTTGAGGGTCTGCTCACGCTCGTCGTTGCCGCCGCCAAGGCCGGCGCCGCGATGACGGCCGACCGCGTCGATTTCGTCGATGAAGATGATGCAAGGCGCGTTCTTCTTGGCCTGCTCGAACATGTCGCGCACGCGGCTCGCGCCGACGCCGACGAACATCTCGACGAAGTCGGAGCCCGAGATCGTGAAGAACGGCACGTTGGCTTCACCAGCCACGGCACGCGCAATCAGCGTCTTGCCGGTGCCCGGAGGGCCGACCAGCAGCACGCCGCGCGGAATCTTGCCGCCGAGGCGCTGGAATTTTCCAGGATCGCGCAGGAATTCGACGATCTCCTGCAGGTCCTGCTTGGCCTCGTCGACGCCGGCCACATCCTCAAAGGTGATGCGGCCGTGCGCTTCGGTCAGAAGCTTTGCTCGACTCTTGCCGAATCCCATCGCCTTGCCGCCCGCGCCCTGCATCTGGCGCGACAGGAATATCCATACGCCGATCAGCGCGATGAACGGCAGCCATGAGACGAGCAGCGACACGAACCACGGCACGCTGTCCTGTTGCGAGCGCGCGGTGATCGTGACGCCCTTGCCGTAGAGCCGCTGCACCAGCGTCGGATCGTTCGGCGCATAGGTCTGGAAGGTGCGGCCGTCGGTGAAGGTGCCGTGGATGTCCGGGCCCTGAATCAGCACGTCGCGGACCCGGCCCTGGTCGACCTCGGTCAGCAACTGCGAGAAGGAGATGTCCTGAGCCGCGGTGCGCTGGCTTGGATTCTGGAACAGCGTGAACAACGCGAGCAGCAAGAGAACGATGATCACCCAGAGGGCGAAGTTGCGAAGGTTGGCGTTCATCCGGAATCTTTCATGGCACGCCGGAGTGCCGGCGGCGCGTTCAGGTGCTCACATTGTCGCGGCAGCAAACCGTCCCAAGTCCTAGGGTCCCAGGTCAATGTAGGTCCGCAGTCCCCCTCTGCCAAGGGAACCGGGCCAACGAAAAGCCCGCGAATCCAACGCATTCTATCCTGCCGGATACCCGTCCGGGCATCATGCTCCCGCTACTTTTGCGTTTGGTTAAGGCCGTTTCGGGGCACGGCGGCGGGCGGGCGCGCGCTCGACGGTCAGAAGCTCGCCTTTGAGGGTGATCATGGCGCAGGCCAGGGTGCACCTATAGCGGCGCGAGGGGGCCGCACCCCGAAGTTTTGAACCCAGAGCCTCAAGCTTGCCCAATTGCAGTGGGGCGTCATGCCCGATCGACGCAATCGCACAATACAGGACCCGGGTGGCAACCTCCTCCGGCAAGTCCAGAAACCCCGCTGCTTGGATCTGCACGGATTCGCTCGGAGGCCAGATGGCCGCTAACCGTTTCATAGACGCGACGGCCATGTGCATCAGCGCCTGCTCGGCTCGTTCGGCTCGGCGGCCCAGCAAGGCCAGCCGCTCGGCCGTCAGTCCCTCCTTTGCCAGTTGAGGCATAAGCGCGCGGATGCGGGGCCGGGTGAAGCGCGGATCGCTGTTGCTTGGGTCGGTCGCATACGGGATTTGTGCCGCCCGGAGGGTTTCGAGAAGCCGGGACTTCGGCACGGTCAGCAGGGGACGCACCAGCATGATCCCCGCAGCCCCGATCACCGGTACGGGTGACTCCGGCATCATGCCGGTCAAACCCAGGAGACCGCTCCCCCGAGCCATGCGGAACAGGATCGTTTCGGCCTGGTCGTCCAGCGTATGCGCGGTGAGCACGTGACGGGCGCCGGCCTTGCGCGCCGCTTCCGCCAGCAACCGGTAACGCGCCAACCGCGCCGCCTGCGGCAAGCCTGACTTCGGCTTTCGCCCGGTCCATCGCAGCGTGCGGTGGGGCACGCCGAGCGAGCGCGCCAGCCGTCCGACCGCTTCCGCTTCCGCCGCGGATTCCGGACGCAGCCCGTGATCGACCGTCATCGCAATCAGCTTCGGTGGATGCTTCGATGAAGCGCGCCAGCGCGCCATCAGCACCAGCAGCGCGACCGAGTCCGGCCCGCCTGAAACCGCGACCACCAATGCAGGATGTTCGGAAAGATGCGAAAACAGCGCCTCCGCTTCTTCAGCGGAGACCGGGGTGCCGTCAGCAGCGGACACGCTTCTGTTCTCGGTCGACGCCCTGTTTCACACTATTGGAAGCGCGCGGGTATTTACGCCCGACCTCGGCCAGCGTTGCGCAGGCCATCCGCGTCTGATTGAGCGCCGCGAGCGATTGTCCGAGCCGCAGCAGCGAATCGGGCGCCTTGGCGTAGCCCTCGTATTTGGTGGAGGCGGCGAGGAACGCCTCCGCCGCGTCGTCGTAACGCTGGCGCTGGAACATGCTTTCGCCGAGCCAGAACTGCGCGTCGGCCGCAAGCTTGTCGGTCGGGAATTTCGTCAGGAACTTCTGGAAGGTGTCCTCCGCCAGCGCATAGTCCTTGCGCAGCACGTAGCCATAGCCGAGGTCGTAGTAATCCTTCGGCGTTTCCGAAGGCGGCGCGACGGCGCTGCCGGTGGCGCTCAGCCGGCGCGACGGCGGCGGCGGCAGCGGCGCACCGGTCTGCGGCGCAGCGGCGACGCCGGGAGCCGCGGGCACGCCGGGAACATTGGTGGCGAGACTCGACAAGTCGAGCGGCGATCCCGCCGCCATCCTGCCGCCCGGCGCCCCAATGGGGGTGTCAGCCGTGATGACCGGAGGCGGTTCGGCGGGAATGCTGGCGGAGTTCGGACTGCCGAGCGGCTGCGGCGCACCCGGAGCGCCGGGCGCTTGCGACGGGTCGAACACGTCGGAGCGGCGGCCCGGAGCGGCCGGTACCGAAGGCGGCGGCAGCGACGACTGCGGTATCGCCATGACCTGCGCCGGCGGACGGGCGCCCGGCATCGGCTGCGCCACCTGAGGTGCACCGCCGGAAAGCTGTTGCTCGAGCTGCTGATTGCGGAACTGAAGCTGCTCGACCGTGCCGGTGAGCTGGCGGATCTGCGCCTCGAGCTGATTGATGCGAAGCTGCAGCTCAGTCGGGTCGGACTGCGGCGACCGCTCGGACGAACGGCTGCCGCCGAACAAGCCATCGAGCAGGCCGCGCTGCTGCTCCTGCGCGACAGCCGCCGGCGCAGCGAGAGCCGCCGCGAGCACAAGCGCTGTGAGCGCACTGAAAATGGATCGGCTCATGGCAGACCATCAAGCTGTCGGCGGTGGAACAATCATATCTGGCCGATCACGACCAAAGTGTGACTTTCCACATGGCTGGCCGGCACGGAAACGCGAACCGGCGCCCTCAGGCGCCGGTCGTCGACACATATCGAAATCCTAGGACGTGGCGCCGAGCACCGTCACCGAACGGCGGTTCTGCGACCAGCACGAAATGTCGTTGCAGACCGCGACCGGCCGCTCCTTGCCGTAGGAGACTGTGCGCATCCGCGACGCCTGGACGCCGCGAGCGGCGAGATAGTCGCGGACCGCCTGGGCGCGGCGGGCGCCGAGCGCGATATTGTATTCGCGCGTGCCGCGCTCGTCGGCATGGCCTTCGACCGTGAAGGCGTAGCTCGAATACGACTGAAGCCACTGCGCCTGCTTGTCCAGCGTGGCGCGGCCCTGCGCGGTGATTTCCGATGAATCGCTTTCGAAGAACACGCGGTCTCCGACGTTGACCACGAAGTCCTGCTGGCTGCCCGGCGTGGCAGCGCCGGCCGACGCCAGCGAGTCGTCGGCGGGGTTCTTGTTAGCGCAAGCCGTCACGGCAAGCGCCGCGACCAGGGCGGCGGCGAGCCGCACGGCGCGGAAGTTACGAACAACACTCAACATCCCGGTGCCTCCATTTCGGCCTCGTTACCGGACCTAGGCTGCGATCTAGCGCCAGGTTCGTTAAGCGAACGTTCCGTCAACCTTGACGAGACGTTGCTGCGGACCAAAAATCCGTCCCACCCATGGAAACGTTCTGTCATGGTTAATGGGGCGTGAACAGGGCGGGATCAGGGCAGCCGGCCGGCCCCCTGTTTCCCCCGCCGATGTGGGCCTTTTCTAAGTCAAAAGCGGCGACCAGGCTGGGTCCGAGGCAAATCCCGGCGTCGGCACCCGCTGCTCGTTGCGGCCGGTGATGTCGATGGTGTGGAGCGTCGGCCCGCCGCTGCCGCCGGGATCGCGGAAGAACATCAGCACCCGCCCGTTGGGCGCGAAGGTCGGACCTTCGTTGTGGTAGCCGGCGGTGAGGATGCGCTCGCCCGAGCCGTCCGGCTTCATGATGCCGATGGAGAACTGGCCGCCGCCCTGCTTGGTGAAGGCGATGTTGTCGCCGCGCGGCGACCACACCGGCGTCGAATACGAGCCTTCGCCGAAACTGATGCGCTGGGCCGGGCCGCCGCTGGCGCTGACCACATAAATCTGCGGCCGGCCGCCACGGTCGGATTCGAAGCACACGCGCTGGCCGTCCGGCGAATACGAAGGCGCCGTGTCGATCGACGCACCGTCGGTAAGACGCGACGTCGCCTTCGAGCGCAGATCCATCACGTAGATGTTCGAGTTGGCGCCCTGCTGCAGGCTCATGATGACGCGCTGGCCGTCGGGCGAGAACCGCGGGCTGAACGTCATGCCGGGGAAATTGCCGACCACCTCGCGCTGCCCGGTTTCGATGTTGAGCAGGAACACCCGCGGCTCGCCCCGCCCGAACGACATGTAGGTGATTTCCTGCGTCGACGGCGAGAACCGCGGCGTCAGCACGAGATCGTCGCCGCGCGTGAGATAGCGCACGTTGGCGCCGTCCTGATCCATGATGGTCAGACGCTTGACGCGGCGCTCCTTCGGCCCGGACTCGTCGACGAACACCACGCGGCTGTCGAAATAGCCCTTCTCGCCGGTCAGGCGCTCGTAGATCGCATCCGAGATGATGTGGGCGATGCGGCGCCAGTTGTCCGGAACGGTGAAATACTGCTGGCCGGTGAGCTGGTTGGCGGCGAACACGTCCCACAGCCGGAATTCGGTCTTGAGGCGGCCGTCGGTCTGACGAGTCATCCGGCCGGTGACCAGCGCCTGCGCGTTGATCGCACGCCAGTCGGGAAAGCGTGGCAGCGCGTCGATGTTGCTGACCTTCTCGATGTAGGCCTGCGGATCGATCGGCGCGAACAGACCCGAGCGCTTGAGATTGGCGGCGATCACCTGGGTGACGTTGCGTGCAACCTCGCTGTCGCCCCCGCCGCCGCCGACGAAGTCCGGCAGCGCGATCGGCACCGGCTGGACGTTGCCCTGCGTGACGTCGATGCTGACCACCGCGCCGGCGGGGCGCAGGTTCAAGCCCGCATAGGCCCCCGCCGTGGCGCCGGCGCCGAGCAGAACAGCCCGCCGGGTCATCCATCCGGAAGATTTCATTCGGTCGTCGCTCATCCGCAAACCATCCTGAAATGATCGCCCATCATCCACGGAACATGTCGCGGGGATCGAAGGTGATCTCAATGTCTTTCCAAAGATCGTAGGTCGCCGGCGACAGCATGTTGAACGGCTGGCCGCGGAACAGGGCGCGGATGGCGTTGTCGCGCGCCGCCTCGAACACCGGCCCGCGTCCGCTGCTGAGCACCATTGGCGGACCGGAAAGCTTGCCGTCGCGGCCCAGAGTAATCCGGATCTTCACGATCATCTCTTGCGGGTTCGCGACGCCGGCCGGCGGATTCCAAAGCTGCATCAGCCGGGCGCGCATCGCTTCGAGCTCGCTTTGCGACAGTTTCGGCGCGCTGCCGGTCGGAACGCCGAGACCGGCGGTCGGATTGAGCTCGTTGCCGGTCGAGGCGAGGCGCTGCGGCGCGCGCTTGTCGAGCAGCGCGGCGATCTGGCTGGGGTCGAACTTCGGCTGCTGCTCCTGCTGCTTCTTCGCGTCGGCTTTCGCTTTGGCTTCGGCGCGCGCCTGCTCGCGTTTTTTCTGCGCCTCTTCCTTCTTCAAGGCTTCAGCGATCGCGTCGACCTTCGGCGGTGGCGGCTTATTCTCGGGCTTGGCCTCGGGCGGCTTTTCGGCGGGTGCCGGCGGAGGCGGTTCGGCCGACGCGGCCTTGATCTCGGGCTTTTCGGAAATCTTGGCCGCGGTGTCCTCGACCGGCTTCGGCTCGGCGACCTTCTCGACCAACGGCTTGAGCGGCGCTTCCTTGGGCGCGTTCTTGGAGCCCTTGGTGAGTTGCGAGAACTGCGTGTCGGAGATGATGTCGACCGGCATCGCGTCGGTGTGCTTGGCTTCCAGCGGCCGGGCGGCGAATGAAATCAGTCCCCACGCCAGCAGCACGGCGTGCGCCGTGGCCGAGATCGCAAGACCGGTTTTCATCTCCGGAAGTTTCAAGAGCCCTGCTCCACTTCAGTCACCAGCGCGACCTTGCGGAAGCCGGCGGCCGACAGCCGCCCCATTACTCGCATCACCGTACCATAATCGACGGTCTTATCGCCGCGCACATAGATGCGCTCCTCGGCGCCGCCCCGGGCCTCGGTGATGGCCTTGAGCTTCGGCACCAGCTCTTCGAGCTTGATCTCGGAATTCTGCAGGAACACCTGGCCCTTGGTGTTGACCGAAACCGCCAGCGGCTCCTTGTCCGCGGCGTCGAGGCTTGCGGCCTGGGTCTGCGGCAGGTCGATCGGCACGCCGACCGTGAGCAACGGCGCCGACACCATGAAAATGATCAGCAGCACCAGCATCACGTCCACCATCGGGGTGACGTTGATCTCGGCCATCACCGGGTTGCGCCGGTGCCGGCGTTTGCCGAACACCCCGGAATGCGCGCCGCCGCTGATGGCCATGGCTGCTACCCCCGCTCGTCGATCTGCCGCGACAGGATCGCGGAGAATTCGTCGGCGAACCCTTCCAGGCGCTGGGCCTGCTTGTTCACCTCGGACACGAACTTGTTATAGAAAATGGTCGCCGGGATGGCGGCGATAAGGCCGATTGCGGTCGCAAACAGCGCCTCCGCGATGCCGGGCGCCACCACCGCCAGCGAGGTGTTCTTGGACGCGGCGATCGACTGAAAGCTGGTCATGATGCCCCACACCGTGCCGAACAGCCCGACGAAGGGCCCGGCCGAGCCGACGGTGGCGAGCACCAGCAAACGGCGCTCCAGGCGCTCGATCTCGCGCGCCATGGTGACGTCCATGACCTTTTCGATGCGGGTCTGTAATCCGGCAAAAGAGCGGGTCTGGGTCTCGAAGCTGCGCTTCCATTCCCGCATCGCGGCCACGAACACCGCCGCCATCGACTGGGCCTGGCCGGCCGACGCCGTGCGATAGAGGTCTTCCAGCGACTGCCCGGACCAGAACGCCTGCTCGAAGCTGTCGTTGGCTTTGCGGGTGCGCATGAACAGGAAGAACTTGTCCAGGGCAATCGCCCACACCCAAACCGACGCCCCCATCAGCCCAAGCATCACCACCTTGACCAGCCAATGCGCCTGCAGGAACAGGGACAGCAACGACAGGTCTGAGGAGGTGAGCGGCAAGACCGACTGCGCCACGTCTCCAGGGTTCATGTGATCCAGTCCCTTCGGCGGTCCTTTTTGGGATCGCGTCCTGCCGCACGGTTTCGGTCGAGCCGGCCTGACGCGCTTGCAAGGACCAACGGCGCCAGCGCGGCCCGCCATGCGCGGCTGCGTCAGACACCGGACTTTCGCGAAAACGTCCCGCCGTCCACCATCGGCAGAGGTCAGGAAATCCCGCGAAACTTGGCCAAACTAGGGCACCCTTCCGGTCATTCCCGCGTAGTCCGCGCGATTTGGGTTAATGAACGGTTACCGCTTCCCGCGGGGGTGGATTCCAGCATGCGCAAAAACGCATCGAGCCGCCCGTCGCGATGCGACGGACGGCTCGATGCAGTCGACCTCGTCTAGCTCTGCGGTTGCTGCGCGTCGGGCGCGGGACGGTTGCGCCGGTCGGCCATGAACTGGTCGAACTCGGACTTGTCCTTCGCCATGCGCAGGCGGTCGAGGAAGTCGCGGAACTCCTGCTGCTCCTCCTCCAGACGCCGCAAGGTGTCGGCGCGGTAGTCGTCGAAGGCACGGTTGCCGCTGCTCTGCTGCGGCTGCCACCAGGTGCCGGGCCCCTGCGTGCGAGCCGCACCGTTCTGCCAGCGGCTCATGCCGCGGCCACTGCACCAACCCATTCGTCCGCTCCATATGACAAAGGCCAGGATCGCAAGACCCAGCGGCCAGAACACGAAGAAGGCCAGGACCATCAAGGCGATCCAGGCCGGTTTTCCTAACTCATCGAGTTTGGCAACGATGGGCATCGTGAGCCTCGCGTGTGAATGTTAATAACATTTACATAACTAGAGCGGCACCCGCCGGCTGTCAAGAGGCCCGTTTTGCCTAGGATCGGGTGGTTTTCGAGCTGTCCGGCACACCGAGACCGCGCAGATATAGGAGCGTTCCGGCCTCCAGCAATTCCTCCGCCGACATCGGCAGCGGCCGCCGCGCGGAATCGCCGCGGCCGAACAGCGACGCGATGCCGTGCGACAGCGCCCAGATGTGCAGCGCCATCATCATGACCGGGGGTCGGTTCTGCGCCGGCATCGTCGCAATCAACTTTTCAGTCGCACCCCGGAGCACGCCGAACGCCGCATCGCTGGACTGGCGGAGGTCGGGATGGCCATCGAGCGGCACGCCGGCTTCGAACATCGCCGAGTAGTAGGCAGGCTCGTTGCGGGCGAATTCGAGATAGGCCTTGCCCATGCGGTCGAAAGCCGTCGCGGGATCCGGCCGGCCGTCATCCCAGGCGCGCACCAGCGCCGCCTGAAACAGATCGAAGCCGCGGCGGGCAACATCGGACAAAAGCTCGTCGCGGTCGCGATAATGCCGGTAGGGCGCGGCCGGACTGACGCCGGCCCAGCGCGCGGCCTCAGCGAAGGTAAAGCCCGCCGCACCTTTTTTGGCGATCAGATCGAGCGCCGCGCGGATCAGCGCCTCTTTCAGATTGCCGTGGTGGTAGCCGCGGGATTCTCCGCCGCCCTTCTTGGACCAGCTCATGTGAAGAGCATTTACATGACCGGGGGCGAGTCGTCACGTTTGTCGAAAAGCCAGCAGCCGGTCAGCCTGCGGCGGCCTTGTCCTGGTCCGCCGCCATGGCGATGCGCAAGGGCTTGGGAATGGGACGCGCCCGGCCCCCGGACACGAAGGCGACCTGCACCGACGCCTCGACGAGGATTTGATCATCGCGGATCACGCGTTGGCGCAGCGTTGCTGATGCCCCTTTGACCTCGGATGGCTCGGTGACGATGTCCAGCACATCGTCCATCCGTGCGGGCTTGAGGAACTCGATGGTCATCCGGCGCACCACGAAGGCGAAGCCGGGCGCCTCCTTCTCGGCCTGCTCGAACAGCGCGCGATGGTCGGCGCCGATCAGCCGGAGATAGTTGGTGCGGCCGCGCTCCATGAAGCGGAGATAGCTGGCGTGATAGACGACGCCGGAAAAATCGGTGTCCTCGTAATAGACGCGCACTGGCTGAGTGTGCCGGCCGTCGCGGATTTCGCCGTCGAGGGCGATATTGGCGGACACGACTTACTCCTCATCCCCCGCAAACAACCCGAACTGCGACGCATCGCGCGCCGGCTCCGCGAGGCCCAGGTGCTTGAAGGCGTGCGATGTAATGAGCCGGCCGCGCGGCGTGCGCTGGAGCAGGCCCTTCTGGATCAGGAACGGCTCGATGATCTCCTCGATGGCGTCGCGCGGCTCCGACAGCGCGGCGGCGAGCGTCTCGACCCCGACCGGACCGCCGCCGTAGTGCATCGCGATGGTGGTGAGATAGCGCCGGTCCATGGCGTCGAGACCGGCGGCGTCCACCTCGAGCTGCAGCAGCGCCTTGTCGGCGAGCGCGCGGTCGATCTTCTCGACGCCGTCGGCGTGGGCGAAGTCGCGCACCCGGCGCAGCAGCCGGCCGGCGATGCGCGGCGTGCCGCGCGAGCGCCGCGCGATCTCGTTGGCGCCGTCACGGGTCATGCCGATGCCCATGACGCGAGCACCGCGGTTGACGATGTCCTCAAGCTCGGCCTCGGTGTAGAAATTCAACCGGATCGGAATGCCGAAGCGGTCGCGCAGCGGATTGGTCAGCAGCCCGGCGCGGGTGGTGGCGCCGACCAGCGTGAACTTCGCGAGATCGATCTTCACCGAGCGCGCCGCCGGGCCTTCGCCAATGATCAGGTCGAGCTGGAAATCCTCCATCGCCGGATAGAGGATTTCCTCCACCGCCGGATTGAGCCGGTGGATCTCGTCGATGAACAGCACGTCGCGCTCTTCCAGATTGGTCAGGAGCGCTGCGAGGTCGCCGGCCTTGGCGATCACCGGACCGGAGGTGGCGCGAAAACCGACGCCAAGCTCGCGCGACACGATCTGCGCCAGCGTGGTCTTGCCAAGCCCTGGAGGTCCCACGAACAGCACGTGATCGAGCGCCTCCTTGCGCGCGCGCGCGGCCTCGATGAACACCGACAGGTTGGCGCGCGCCTGCTGCTGGCCGATGAACTCGGCGAGCCGTTGCGGCCGCAGCGAGGCTTCGACGATGTCCTCGTCCTTGCGCTCGGGCGTGACGATGCGGCGAGGCGGTGTGCTCATGACGCGCGCCCCAGCCAGCGCCGCCATATCATCCAGCACACTGTGGTCGGCACGGCGATATAGATCACCACATGCGTCAGCCAGAACGTCCCCCAGGCCCAGATCGGGTCGCCGAGCACCGGCAACAGCCAATGCGCAAACGTCAGCGGCAGCAGCGCAACGCCGAGCGCCCACCAGAGTTGCCGTGCGCGCGCAAATTCGGCCAGCAAGCCGAACACCACTCCCGTCAGGAAAGCGTAAGGCGCTCCGATCTGTAGGCCCACGATCATCGACTGCCTGAACAGATCGGGCCAACGGGAAAGCGAGCTGAAGTCGCGCGAATTGGAGTAGCCGATCGCAACCGTCTCGACGAACAGCATCAAAGCGCCGATCAGCGGCGCGACCACCGTGAACAGCAGCGTGGTGCGGGATATGCGCGACAATCGGCCCCGCACAGGCGCACGCGCGGCCTGGAGAGCACTCACTTCGCCAACTCCTTCAATCCCAAGCGAATGAGCTGCGCCGTCTCCGCGCCCTCGCCCGCCGCGCGATTGGCCGCGGCGATGGCGGCCGCCGCCTGTGGCTGGCCGTAGCCGAGATTGACCAGCGCCGAGACCGCGTCGAGCACCGGCCGCGGCGCGCGCTTCTCGTTGACCGCGCCGGAAAGCTGGATCACCGCCGGATCGAGCGCGGTGTAGGCCGGCGCCTTGTCCTTCAGTTCGATGACGACGCGCTCCGCGACCTTCGGCCCGACGCCGGGCGCGCGCCTGATCGAGGCCTTGTCGCCCATCGCGATAGCCTCGGCGAGCTCGCCCGGCTTGAACGTGCTGAGCACCGAGAGCGCCACCTTGGCGCCGACGCCCTGCACGGTTTGGAGCAACCGGAACCACTCGCGTTCGGCGTCGCTCTGGAAACCAAACAAGCGGATCTGGTCCTCACGCACGTGGGTCTCAATCGACAAGGTCGCGGCCTCGCCCGGCGCCGGCAGCGCCTGCAACGTCCGCGACGAGCAATGCACCAGATAGCCGACGCCCTGCACGTCGAGGACGATGAAATCCTCCCCGTAGGAATCGATGATGCCTTTGAGCTTGCCGATCATGCGGGCTTGTTACCACGAGTCGCGAGGCTCCATCAGGGCGGCAGGGATCGAATCCCCGGCCAATGCGTTATGTCCAGGTCGATTTGAGAGAATATTGCAGTGATTACCAAGCCAAAGGATTTGCGGACCGGCCGTTCGGTCTGGGAGGCGTCGCGGGCCTCGCCCGTCCCCCATCGTACGCTCAAGCGGGACATCGAGACCGATGTGCTGGTGATCGGCGCCGGCATCACCGGAGCGATGGTCGCCGATGCGCTTTCGGCGGCCGACCTCAAGGTCGTGGTGGTGGACCGGCGCGGGCCGGCCAAAGGTTCGACGCCTGCCAGCACGGCGCTGGTGCAGTACGAGATCGATACGCCGCTGATTCAGCTTTCGCGCAAAATCGGCAAAGGCAACGCGGTGCGGGCGTGGCGGCGATCCAGGCTCGCTGTCGATTCTATTGCGGCGCGGCTCGGCGAACTCGATGTGCCTGATGTTGCGCAGCGCGATGCGCTCTATCTTGCGGGCGACACGCTCGATGCCGATGGCCTCGCACGCGAGCACGATGCACGCCGGGCCGCCGGCCTCGCGAGCCTGCTTCTTGACCGCAAGGCATTGCGCGAGCGCTTCGGCATCGCAAAGCAGGCGGCGCTGCTGGGTTATGGCGACCTCACGATCGATCCGCGAAAGGCGACGCTCGCGCTGCTGCGCGCGGCCTGCACGCAGAACGCGCGGCTGTTCTGTCCGGTCGAGATTGCCGACATCGACCCCAGGAAAGGCGGCGTGACGGCCACGGCCGCGAACGGCCGAAGCATCCATTGCAAGCACCTCGTGTTCGCAACCGGCTACGAGTTGCCCAAGCACGTGCCGCATCGCGGCCACCAGATCATTTCGACCTGGGCGATGGCGACCTTCCCTCAACCGAAGCGGCTATGGCCGGAGCAATGCATGATCTGGGAGGCGTCCGATCCCTACATGTACGTGCGAACCACGCCGGACGGCCGCGTCATCTGCGGCGGCGAGGACGAGGAGTTTTCCGACGAAGCGGCGCGCGACCGGCTGCTGGAGCGCAAGACAAAAGCGCTTCAGCGCAAGCTCGGCCGGCTGCTGCCTCAGTTGGACACGGCGGCAGAGTTCGCCTGGTGCGGATCGTTCGGCTCCAGCGACACCGGACTGCCGAGGATCGGACGCATTCCGCGAATGCCGTGCTGCTGGGCCGCGCTGGGCTACGGCGGCAACGGCACCACCTTTTCGCGCATCGCCGCCGACATCATC
>CAMDFO010000087.1 GCA_945897515.1 Rhodoplanes serenus
GACCTCGATCGCAACCCGCGCGCTCGCCCATTTGAATGCGTTGTCGATCAGGTTGCCAGCCATCTCCTCGAGGTCCTGCCGCTCGCCCAGGAAACGCGCCTCGGCCGGAAGGTCGAGCTCGATGGCCAGATCCTTGCCGTGATGGGTCTTCTCCATCGTGCGCACCAGCGCCTGCACCACCGGCACGACATCGGTGATGGTGCCGACCACAGCGACACGGGCGGCGAGCCGCGCGCGCTCCAGATGCCGCGCGACCTGGTCGCGCATGATATTGGTCTGCTCGGCAATCTTGGATGCGAGCGGATCGTCTGGCCGCGCGTTGGCTTCGTTGAACATCACCGACAGCGGAGTCTTGAGCGCGTGCGCCAGGTTTCCGACGTGGGTGCGCGCACGCTCGACGATCTCGCGGTTGGCTTCGAGCAGCGCATTGGTCTCGCGCGCCAGCGGCGCGATCTCCACCGGGAACGCTCCTTCGAGCCTTTCGGCCGTGCCGGAGCGGATCGCCGCGAGACTCTCCGATATACGCTTGAGCGGCGCCAGGCCGAACCGCACCTGGAACATGGTGGTGAGCAGCAGCACGGCCGCCAACACGGCAAACGTGCTGACCAGCGCGCGGTCGAAGGCGTGAATCTCTTCCTCGATCTCGACCGCGTCGCCACCGACCGCGACCAGGAAGCGACCCTCGTCGCCAAGATCGATGATCCGCTCGGCAAGCCGCAGCCGCTGATCTTCGGGACCCTGCACGTATGCTTTCCGGGTGCCGTCGGTGCTGGCTTCGGCGCGCTCGTCCTGCAGCAGGTTGGGGAGCGCGCGATCCCACAGCGAACGTGACGAGCGATACTCGGGCTTGGGCGCATTGAGCCGCGTCACCTGCCAGTACCAGCCCGACAGCGGCAGCTCGAACAACGGCTCGCCGAGCTGGCCAAACTTTTCCTGCGATTCCTCGGGGGACGCGACATCTGCCGTCAGCGTCTTCAGATACACGCCCAGGCGGCGGTCGAAGGCGCGCTCCACCGCCTGGCGATAGAGCCCGGACAGCACGAACCCGGTGACCAGCAGGATAACGACGGTCCAGACCGTGGCCGAAAGGAAGAGACGTAGCGCGAGCGAATTAGCGCGCATCGGGCGGTGTGAGGAGATAGCCGAGGCCGCGCACGGTCTGGATGATATCGACGCCGAGCTTCTTACGGATGCGGCCGACGAACACCTCGATGGTGTTGCTGTCGCGGTCGAAGTCCTGGTCGTAGAGATGCTCGACCAGCTCGGTGCGGGAAACCACCCGGCCGGCATGGTGCATCAGATAACTCAGCAGCCGGTATTCGTGGCTGGTGAGCTTGACCGGGTTGCCGTCGATCGTGACCCGGCCGGTGCGGGTGTCGAGGCGGACCGGACCGCAGGTCAGCTCGCTCTTGGCGTGGCCGGCCGAGCGGCGCAGCAGCGCACGCACCCGCGCCAGCACCTCCTCGAGATGGAACGGCTTGGCGACATAGTCGTCGGCGCCGGCGTCGAAACCCTGGACCTTGTCGCTCCAGCGGTCGCGCGCCGTGAGCATGAGGACCGGCATGGCGCGGCCGGCACGGCGCCAGGATTCCAGCACCGAAATGCCGTCCATCTTGGGCAGGCCGATATCGAGAATCACCGCGTCGTAGGGCTCGGTCTCGCCAAGGTAATGGCCCTCCTCGCCGTCGAAGGCGCGGTCAACCACATAGCCCGCGTCGGTGAGAGCGGTGGCCAGTTGGCGGTTGAGATCGGGATCGTCCTCGATCACGAGGAGACGCAAAGGGGAACCCTCCAGGGTCAGCGCGTTGCGTCCACCACGACTCTGCCACTGCCGGCATCGATGGTCGCCCGTGACACTTTGCCATCCCGCGCGAGCACTGTCAGCACATAGACGAGCGCCCCATCCTGCCGACAGAGGCGCGCCTTGACCACCTCCCGGGAGCCGCCGCCGCGCACGGAACCCCGCGCCGAACGGATAGCGGCCGCCAGCGGGATAACCTGCCCCCTGGCGATGGCGGCCCGTTGTTCCGGCGCGCTGAGACATTTGCGTGGCTCATCGGCCACGGCCGTCACCGGCCCAGACAGGGCAAGCAGGAGCGTTACGGCTGAAAGGGTCCGGATCATCGCTGCTTCTTAAGAATCAGTCGGTGAACCATGCCTGAACGCTCTATCACTTCTTCTTGACGATCGCCTTCACCAATTCGGTGATCGGAGATGGCGTTAACACCCCAGTTGCGCAAATGCGCTTTTCCTTGGTGCGACCCGTCACATACACGCCTAGGACGCCAAAGCGGGCGCCGAAATAGGCCATAAACAATCCCGACAGATTGGCGAAACCGTTGATGCCCGGCTCGTGACCCAACCAAAGCGCATGCAGCAATGTCAGCGCGAACGCCGGGCATTCCACCAGCGACAACTCCAAGGCATAGAGCGGACGCCACCAGCGTTGCAGCCGGTCGCCACTGGCGATCTCGGCGCGCTGGGTCTGGCCCACCTCGGAAACCTGGGTCTTGCCAATCTCCGCGAGCACCGTGAGCCATTCCGCCTCGGCGCGTTGCGCGGCTTCCGCAGCGAAGGTCGACTCCGCCGCACGCTCGACGACGGCCGCGTTCACAGCCGAAGGCGTCGGCGCAGGCGCGCCGATCGCTTCAGCGAGAAGTTTTCCGGCCACGCCTCCGAACGGTCCGCCAAGCGCCGCACCGAGCGCAGGCGCACCCAGTCCGATGACCGTTTGGGCAAGGTCCTTCCAGTCCAGTTCCATGTCGGGAGTTCCTGTAAAAAAGCCGCCCCGCGGCGGCCATGACCCATTCGCGATGAAATCCGGCGCTACACGGCCGGCGCGGCGCTTTCGCTTTGCGAGGCGGCGTCGGCAACGGTGCAGTGGAGCGCACCGATCGCAACGCCGGCGATCGCCTGCAAGGCCGGCTGCATGATCTCGGCTTCGGCAAGCGTGGTCGGCACGGTGGCGGCTGCGCGCCGGATGTATCCCATGAGAGTTGCGGCCTGCTGCTGGTTCATGTCAGCCCTCCTGCGCTGCAAGCGCTGCAATGTCTTCAAGCCGCAGCGCATCGGTGGCGCCGGCGATCGTGGCGGCGAGTTGCGCGCCGGTCATGCCGTCAAAGGCTTGCACCGAAATCTGGCTGAGACGCCGTTCGACGGGACTAAGAATTTCCCGCTGCGCGGCCGAGCCGTCGGGCCGAAGCCAGACCTTTTCGCGGTGCGCGCGGAGTAGCGGATCGATGCCGAGATCGGTAAAGATCTCGATCCGCCAGGTTCGTTCCTTCACCGCAAGCACGACGCTTTCGGTGCCGATGTCGAGAGCCATGGTGATCTCCTTAGTGATGACGCACTTCGAGCGCCGCCAGCCGGCGCTCGGTCTGAGAGACGTGGCCGGCAAAAGCCGATGCGAGCAGTTCGGTCGAAAGCCAGAGCCGGTTGTGCATCTCGCCGAGGGCCAGGGTGTTGGGCCGCCATTCGTCCTCCAGCGGCATGCCGGGCAATGCCCGGTCCGCGAGCATCTTGGCGACATATTGCTTGTGATCGCGCGGATCGAACGAGGCGATCATTGCGGAGAAGCGATGCACGAGATCGTTGCGGCCGGTCGGGCTGTACCCGTCCCATTTCGCAAGGTCGATCTTGCCGTCGATCAGGTATTCGATGCCAAAGCAGGTCAGCAGCGTGTTGTCGTCGTAGACAGCGGTGGCGTTCAATGTGCCGGCGCCCTTGTCGCCGCCGGTCGGCGCCCCGATAACCATTCCGCCGGCGACACCGATGCGGACCCGCTCCGTACCGGCCGCGTTCGCGAACATGAACTCGGCGACGGCGGGCGACGGCGTATATGCGTGGAGGATCAACCCCCAGTTCGAGTCGGCGTAAAGCGACCCCGCCGCGTCGCTGCCGCCGGATCCGAAGTGGACCGCGGAACCGGCCCACACTTCGCCCGCAACGCCAATGCCGCCCGCGACCGTCATCGCACCCGTGCTGGATGAGGTGGACGCTGCGGTGTTCGACACGGCCACGATGCCGGTATGGCCAATCGTGACAAGCGTGGCGCCGCCCGTGCCCGAGGCTGCCTGGTTGTTGTTGTTGAACACAAAGCCCTGATCGCCGGATGCAAAAATCATCCCGCCGGAGCCAATTCCAATCGAATAAACGATAGATGCGCCGCCGTTGTACAGACGGATCAGCTCGCTCGGATAATTGTTGGTGAACGTAAGCATCGACGACAGTGTCGTCGCGCCTGTGACGGCGAGCGTGGATGAAAAGGCGCCCGTGGTTGCGGACAAGGCGGCGAGAGTCGACGCCCCGGCCGCATTCAAGACGCCGCCGATATAGGCCGCGCCGGCAACCCCGAGGCCCCCGGCAACCTTCAGCGCGCCCGTGGCCGCGGAAACCGCGGCTGTGGTCGGCAGAATCGACACCACGCCGGTGGACCTGGCAATCGCCAAACCGTCGTACCAGCTTGAGCCGTCCGGCGAGACCTTGACGCGGAAGTCGTCATCGCCGACCAACCCGAATTCAGCCCGGCCGGAATAGTTATTCTGAAACAAGAACGACAGCGTCTTCGCGCTGCTTTCCTTGCTCAGCTTGTAGCGCAGATCGCCGTCGCCGCCTTCGACTGCGACCGCCGCGGCTTCCATCGAAGCCAGACCGTAATGATCGTCGAGCGGATGAAACTGCGACAGGTGCAGGATCGGCGGCAGCGGCTCGGCGTCCTGCGAAAATCGGAGCGTCCGGCCGGCGACGACATAGTCGTAGGCCTCCGGCCAGCCGTCGGCGCCGGGCACCACGCGCATCCGATCGGGACGCAGAGCATGAAGCTCGCGCACCTGTTTCGTTCCCTGCCCGTCCAGCGTCACCGCTTCGATATAGGCGTTGCCGGCGATCAGCAGATGCGCGCAAATCGCTTCGAGGAACGCCGCGCCCTCCTGCCGGGGATTGGGCCGCGCCAACAGGTCAAGCAGCGGATGCGCGTCGCGCACCGCCGCGCCCTCGTAGACCAGGTAGCGAACCGAGGCCGCGTTCTCGGCGACAAGCTTCACCGCGCGATGCACGATGGCGTTGCCGACATAGCCCTCGCGCGCCAACGCCGCATAATCGCGCGGCGTCCAGCGCGCCCGCCCTCCGGATTCGAATGCCAGCACCTGCGCGGTGCGGCTGGCCTTGGCTTCGGGCGCGGCGAAGATGTGTTTGAGACGTTCGAACATGCACGCTCCTGTGGGGCGCGGGATTTCGGGAAGGATGCGAAGCGATGAGATGGAAGCGAAAAAGGGTCCGCTGGATGCGGACCCTTTTTCGATTTCAACTCGGAGTGCAGATCAGCTAAACGCGCCAAACAGCATCAGCACGAGAATCAGGCTGATCGGCACGCCCAGCAACCACAGAATAATCGGCATCGGTTCGCTCCCTGTCCAACGTCGGTTGTGCCGGGATAACGCGAAGAGGGCGGGAGAGTTCCTGCGGTGCGGTCGACTTCCAAAGATCGCGCTAATCCCGTGGAGGCCGTCCCCCAAAGCTTGCGCTGAAACGCGAACCGTGCATCGCGTTGTTCGTCGCCAGCAAGAATGTACTCGGGGTACCCTTCCTGCGGGTGTCTAGAGACATTCCCGTGCTTCAACAGCCTGCTCGTACATCGCTGCGACCAGCTCGGCGCGCAGATCCCATGTCGCCGCTCTGGTCGACCTCCGCGATGTCCTGCTTTCACTTTGCCGATGTGATCGGCCGCTGATCCGGCTCTGGCACATCCCAATTGTCGGTCCTCCCATTGTCGATCGCCCGAATCGCCGAGTACGCATCCGCCGCCTGGGGATACTCGTTCCGGTCCCACATCAACTGAAGCGCGCGGCGCGCCGCTTCGGGCTCGACCGGCGCCACCGTAATGGCAGCAAGGAAGCGGACCTGGGCACTCGGATGCTCCAGCAGAGGCAAGAGCGCCCGCCGCGGATTGCCCGGCCGGGTTTGCAGTTCGTATCTGACGTCCTCCATTTGGGGAAAGAGGCGATTGTATTTCCGAATGTCATCCATGTCGTTGGCGTGATCTTGCGCTAATGCAAGGTCGACGAAACGTTCAACGAGTTGATCAACGGTCAGATCTTGAAGCTCAATGCGCTTCATGGCTTGAGAACCTTATGTCTAATCAGAACATCCAGACCCAGTTGATATCGTTCTAACCAGTCTTTTCCACGCAGGTATTCCCTCGGCGATAGTCCACTAAACGGCCGCTCGCTGTTTGGCTTCTCATACCATGCATTCATATCCCAATGTTTCCACTTTGGGATGCGGACGATGTTTTGTGAGCTATCAATCCATGATTTCGGAAACCCTCTTTCCTCGTCATGTTCCTTACGAGCGGCTTGATTCACAATGTGATGGTCGTCATACCCAGGCGTCGTGTTAGGGGTAACCGCCTGCTGCAATTCCTCCAGGGTTTTCGGTGGATCGCGATAGGACTGGATGGATGCCCCGAACTCGCGCAGCCAGGGAACTGCGCTCAGAAGCAGTCCAGCGCTTGCGTTGATGCTCCTCCCATGCGCCTTCATACTTGGGCATGCGATATAATCCTTGTAATCAAGACGCGCGTAGCCTTCCGCAGTCGCGGCGCGCACGCGTCAGTCAGTTCCGAAATTGCCAAGACGCATCGCGAAGCGCGCGCGGAAAAATCTACAACCCCCGCACCCGCGGCTGATGCCGCGCCCCAAAACTCAGCGCCGTCACCGCCCACACCATCGCGTCAAGCCGATCCGGCGAGCGTCCCGACGACAGCCCGTCCAGTCCGAAATCGCACATCTCGTCTTCCAGCGCCGGAAACACGCCGGCGTGCTTCACCCGGCCCTGCTCGTACAACGCCGCGACCGGCTCGGCGCGCAGATACTTTCCCTTGTGCGCGCGCACCGCGATCACCGGCACCGTGTTGTCGGCTTCGCCGATCACCGCGCGCACCATGTCGCCGCCCTGGTTGACCTCCGCGACCAGCGCGTCGGCCTCCAGCCTGCGCCACAGCGCGATCGCGCGCCGCGCCCAGCCCGCGGGCGTCAGCCCCGCCGCGGTCTCGTCGGCGATCACGTACATCGTGCCGTCTTCGCTTAACCCCGCGGCGACCAGGCCACAGGCGTCGGCGCCCTGCTTTGACGACGCCGGCGGATCGATCGCCACCACGATGCGCGCGAGCGGCGGCGCTTGCGCGACGCGGCAAGCCTCCAGCGCGCCGCGGGTCCACAGCGCGTCCGCGCGTTCCTCGATGATCTCGCCGTCGAGCTCCTGGCGGCCGAGCCGCGTGCCTTCGTAGCGGCCGACCACGGTGTCGAAGAACGACACCGCGAGGTTGTGCGCGTTGTCATGCGTGCGCGCGCGGGTGACGATCGTTCTCGGATCGGTCACCAGGCGCTTGATCAGTGCGATCGGCCGCGGCGTGGACGTGATGACCTGCCGCGGCCGCTCTCCAAGGCGCAGCCCGAACTGCAGCATATCGAATGTCGCTTCGGCGTGGCGCCACTTGGCGAGCTCGTCGCACCACGCGGCCGCGAACTGCGGGCCGCGCAGGCTTTCCGGGTCTTCGGCGGAGAAGGCTTGCGCCACCGCGCCGTTATTCCATTCCAGCCGGCGGCGCGACGGAATCCAGGTCGGCCGCTCGCTGTCGGCGTGCGCCGCGAGAATCCCCGAGACGCCCTCGATCATCACCTCGCGCACGTCGTGCTCGGTCTCGCCGATCAGCGCGATCGGGCCGGGATTGGCCTTCGCGATCTGCTTCACCCACAGCGCGCCGGCGCGCGTTTTGCCCGCGCCGCGTCCGCCGAGCAGCAGCCAGGTGGTCCAGTCGCCGGGCGGCGACTTTTGATAATCGTGCGCGAAGGTGTCCCATAGCGAATGGAAGACTTCGATCTCTTCGGCGTCACCCGCCGCCACCAGGAGAGGAATCTCGTGCGGCAATAATCGCTTCAAGCTTTCGCGCGAGAGAGCGTCGAAGCTCGTCGATGTTTCGAGGCACGGTATCGTCATTGCGTTTCGCGGCCTTCCCGTCAGGCGTGTTGGGACCTTCGCCGCGCTCGGCGGCGGTCAGCTCGCGCAGCGTCTTCGCCAAAGTTGCGAACAGCCGCATGTCGCGTTCGCGTTCGTCCGGCTTCTGCCCTTCGGCGCGCAGGCGCTTGTCGATGTCGCGCACCTGGGTTTCGGCGGTGCGCCACATCCGGCGCACCAGCGCGAGGCGCCGATCATGCGAACTGCGCGTCTTGCGCGCGCGGTTGGGATAGCGCGGCGGCATCGGCGGCAGATGGCGCGCGCCTTCCGATGGGCCGCCCTTGACCCAATAGCCGACCGACCCCCTGCTGACGCCAAAACGCTCGGCGATCTCCGCGATGGAGAGCTCGTTCTCGGCATAGGCGGCGCGGATGAGATGAGCAGTTTCGAGCGGCAACGGGCGTGCGGTCACGGCTGATCCTCCGCGCTGATGCAGATGCGATGTCGACAAAATGTGCGGGGTATTCCGATGGCGCCGGCGTCACCGCCAGGCGCAGCTCTCGAGCGTGCCGAAACCCTATCGGAGCAGCGTCACGGCGTCAAGGATTTTATTCCTGCAGATCATCGCAGCGCTGGCGAGTGCCGGCGCGGCCTTGCCGCCGAAGGTTTCTGCGCCGTCCCGCCGATCCACATCCGCCCGCCGATCGCGATCTCCCGCTCCACCCCGATCGTGTCGCAAGGGGCGCACATCAGCACGACGCTGCCGTCCGCCAGCGCGATCCGATCAAGCTCGACAAAACAGGAGAGACAGCAGCGCAGCCTGGGCATCGGGTTCCTTTGATTCGCGTCCGAACCAGCGGGCGCGAAGAACAAGGAAACGGTGTGGCGGCAGGGCGAGAGCCGCAGTTGTCCGGCGCAAATCTTGAGCGTGCCCAAACCGTATCGGGCCAGCGTCACGCTGTCAAGTTTAAATTCCTACAAACAGGATTAAACACCGCGAGACGCCCGGGCAGCCTGTGGATAACTCAGCCGCGCCTTCGGAAAAACATATGCAATATCAATAGATTGCCAGCAGGCCGACCTGCAGTCCGCTTCGCGCTCGCCTGCTGCATGGTTCAGGTGTTCGGACGCAATGTCCCCGGCGGTCCCGCGTGCGAACGATGCCGTGGAAGAGCCCGACAAGACCTGAACAGGCCGTCGCCGTCCCATGTTGGGATGCCTGCGACGCGATGGCAGGCCAACTTGGTTGCACGTTGGAACCATTGCCCTGTTGGCGCATTTACGAATGGGCGAAAGTGTCCGATAGCCGACACCGGGCATCGGCGGGGGATCGTATGGATCAAAAGTCGCGCGTCGCCGGCGCCGAAACGCAACCGCTGCTCCACGTGGTGGATGGCGGCCAGCGGCGTCCCGCCGAGGAAACCCTGCAGGAACGCGAGCGCTGGTTTACCAACCTCCTGGATGCCCTCCCCGCCGCGCTCTACACCACCGACGCCGCCGGGCGGGTCACCTATTACAACCAAGCCGCCGCCGAGATTTGGGGCCGCAAGCCGGTGCTCGGCGAGACCGAATGGTGCGGCTCGTGGAAGCTCTATTGGGCCGACGGCACACCGCTGCCGCTCGACCAATGCCCGATGGCGGTCGCACTCAGGGAAGACCGCCCGATCCGCGGCATGGAGGCGATCGTCGAACGGCCGGACGGCACCCGGGTTCCGCTGATCCCGTTTCCCACGCCGTTGCACGATGCCTCCGGCAAGCTGGTCGGCGGCGTCAACATGCTGCTGGAGATTTCGGATCGCAAGCGCGCCGAGGAGCGGCAGTCGCTGCTGGTGCGCGAGCTGCATCATCGCGTGAAGAACACGCTCGCAACGGTGCAGGCCATCATGGGCTCGACCGCGCGGCACTCCTCGACCATCGAGGAATTCCAGCAGGCCTTCGTCGGCCGCATCGCATCGCTGTCCAAGACCCACAACCTGCTGACCGAGACGACGCGCCAGACCGTGTCGTTCAAGGATCTGCTGACCACCGAGCTGAGCGCGTTCGACGACGGCTCCAAGCGGATCAAGCTGTCCGGCCCGGATATCGAGATGTCGTCCGAGATCGCCGTGCCGGTCGCCATGGCGGTGCACGAGCTGACCACCAATGCCGTCAGGCATGGCGCGCTGGCGGAGCTGGGCGGATCGGTCGAAGTGGTTTGGAGCGCGCGCATCGAAGCCGACGGCAGCACGCTGGAGATCGTGTGGACCGAGCGCGGCGGCCCGCCGGTCAGAACGCCGGACCGCGAAGGCTTCGGCTCCCGGCTGTTGCGGCACGTGCTGTCGTCGCAGATCGGCGCGCAGACCGTTCTGGATTACGACCGCGAGGGACTGCGCGCGCAGATCACGGTTCCGCTGCCGCAGCAGACTCTTTCCCTGCTTTAGCGCCGCTCGCGGGGAACATGCTTCCCGCTCGTCCGTTGACGACTTGAAACACGGCACGGCGCTTGCGCCGGCGTCGCTGTTCGGCAACGCGCGAAACCGCACATAGCATTCATCGAAAAGGACGACGGTCATGGGACTGTTCTCGAAAGACATCAAGACGATGGACGACCTGTTCCTGCACGTGCTGCAGGACATTTATTACGCGGAAAATCAGATCGTGAAGTCGCTCCCCGACATGATCGAGAAGGCGACCAACCGCGAACTCACGACCGTGCTGAAGAGTCACCTGGGCGAGACCGAGAAGCAGATCAGCCGACTCGAACAGGCGTTCCAGCTCCTGGGCAAGGAGCCAAAGGGCACGAGGTGCCCGGCGATCGACGGCATCATCGACGAAGCCAACGACATCGCAGGCGAGGTCGACAACAAGAAGGTGCTGGACGCCGCGATCATCGCCGCCGCGCAAGCGGTCGAACATTACGAGATCACGCGCTACGGCACGCTGGTGTCGTGGGCGGACGAACTCGGCCATGGCGCCGTCAGCAAATTGCTGCAGACGACTCTCAACGAGGAAAAATCGGCCGACAAGAAACTGACCACGATCGCCGAGAAGAAGGTGAACCTGAAAGCCGCCGGCTGACGCTCGCGGCCTGGAGCACTGACCGATCATTTCGTCATGCCCGGCCTTGTGCCGGGCATCCACGTCTTTCTTCTTTTGCAAACAAGACGTGGATGGCCGGGGCAGCCCGGCCATGACGATGTGTTGAGTCATCGTCCAGCGCCGTTGGCATGACGCCTAGGCATACGAATCCGCCCGCGCCTCATAGGGCGCGGGCGAGTTGCGCGGGGGAACCAATGGAGTGACCCAGTCGTTGTGACGGCAAGTTCAGAGGGGCTTGAGGAGGCCGTCATGGCCAGGATCGTGATCCGGTGTCAGTACACCGGCCCTTATGTCTTTACCGGAATCGATTCAGCCCGGCATCCCGCCGTCGCAGGCGGACGGATCTTCTGTCCGTATTGCGCCGCCTATCATGTCTGGAGCAGCACCGAAGCCAGGCTCGATGAGCCGAAGAAGAAGCCGCTGGTGCGGCAGGCCGGCTAGGGTCCGTTGAAATCCGCGGCCATCCGGTCGCGACGAAGTCTCTCCGCAACCTTCATCCAAAACCGCCGCCGCTCAAAGCCGATCGTCTGTCGCGCCGAGCTGCGCGCAATGCCGTAGGCAGCCGGGCCGTAACGCTCGCGCAGATCCCACACCGCATAGGCCAGTTGCGTGCGATAGGCGCGGCGGCGGCGCAGCCATCGCGCCCATTCGGTGCGCACGGATTTCAGGAATGTCTTCAAGCGTCCCCGCTCCCCCGAGCCTGACGGCTGTCTGATAGCTGAGTCGCACCCCAATCAAAAACCGGCCGACCGGTACCATGATGGGGAAGAACTCATCCGGCGGCATGAGCGGCGGTTCCTACCGTGGCAAACCAGTCACATGGGCCAATTTTTTATCCAGCAAATTCAAAGCGATACATAAATCAAAGTCTGCGCTCTAACAAAAATGGCCCGTCACCGAGTTCCATCGGAACATGCCACCGTTGGCTGCATTTGAGTAACTGGGGGCGTGGCCACATGAATCGGGGATGGCGTTGATGAGTACCCCAGAAAAATTCCGCGAATACGCGGCCGACTGTCTGCAAAAAGCCACCGACGCCGAAACGCCGAACGAGAAAAACATTCACCTCAACATGGCGCTCGCCTGGGTCCGGCTGGCGCATCAATCCGACGCGATCGGGACTTTGGTCGACACCGCGCGCGAAGCGAGCGGGTCGATGGAAAGCGAGCCAAGCGAAAACGCTCGAAGCCGATAGCACACCGCGCGCTTTTGCCTATGGCGCAGGCGCGGGCGGCGGCACCGGCGTTGGCGTCGCGGCCGGCGAAGCCGGCGGCTCGGACGACGTGCCGCCGCGCAGCGGACGCTCTTCCATCACGATCAGGCAGATCAGGCTGATCGTGAGGAAGATCATCGCCGAGAGGAACACCCAGCCGAACACCCGTGCGACGTCGATGCTCGCGGTGTCGACCGTTCCGGTCATCAGCGCTATGCCGGTGCGCCCGGGCGCAGCGCCGAGCCCGGCCAGCACGATCGCCCCCATCACCGCCACCGCAAATGCGCTCGCCAGTGCGCGGAAGAAGTTCATCGCGCCCATGGCGACGCCGACCTGGTAGTGCGGCACGGCATTCTGAATCGACACGGTGGTGACCGGATAGACCACGCCGATGCCGGTGCCGATCACGCACATCAGCGCGATGCCGTAGCCGAGCGGCATGCCCGGCCACCAAACCAGCACGCCCAACGCGACGATGCAGCAGCACAGCGCGACGATCGGCGCCCACTTGTAGCGCTTCCAGTACAGCATGACGCGGCCGGCGAGCAGCGAGCCCGGCGTTGTGAGCGCGATCGGAATGAGGGCGAGACCGGATTCGGTCGCGCTTAATTTGTGCACCAGATCGAAATACAGCGGGACGTAGATCGTCAGCCCGATCGAGGTGCCCATGTTGAACGACGCCGCGGCCGTGCCCCAGCGCATCACCTGGTTGTTGAGCACCGTGAGCGGCAGGAACGGCTCATCGGCACGCATCAGGTGCCAGGCGAAAACCCCCGACAGCACCAGCGACAGCGCGATCAGCCCGACGATCTGCAGCGACAACCATGGAAAACGCGTGCCGCCCCAGGTCAGCGCCAGCAGCAGCGGGATTGCCGCCGCCATCATCAGCACCGCACCGAGGATGTCGAGCTTGTGCCGGCGCTCATTGCGCGGGATGCGCGCCAGGTTCCGGTAGCAGAGGAACGCGGCGGCGAGGCCAAGCGGCACGTTGATCCAGAAGATCAGCGACCAGTGGAAATGCTCGGCCAGCGCGCCGCCGAGCACCGGCCCGCCGACGCCCGACGTCACCCACACCACACCCATGTACGCCTGGTAGCGGCCGCGCTCGCGCGGCGCCACCACGTCGGCGATCACCGCCTGCGCCAGCGGCAGGATGCCGCCGCCGCCGATGCCCTGCAGTCCGCGGCCGAGAATCAGCACCGTCATGTTGGGCGCCAGCGCACACACGATCGAGCCCGCGATGAACAGCCCGACGGCGGCGAGCATCATCGCGCGGCGGCCGTGGATGTCGGAGAGCTTGCCGTAGAGCGTCGACACCGCGGTCGAGGTCAGCAGATACGCGGTGACCAGCCAGGACAGGCTTTCGAAATCGGCGAAGTGCCGGCCCATGGTCGGCAACGCGGTGGCGATGATGGTCTGATTGAGCGCGGCCAGGAACGTCGCCAGCATCAGGCCGAAGAAGATGGTGCGGACCTCGGCGTGGCTCACCGGCGCGCGCGGCTTCTCGCCATCCAAGCGAGGCTCGGCGGTTTCTTTAACGGCTGGACTCGGCTCGGCTGTTTTCACCGCCCGTTGCAATGGGCTCATCGTCGGTCGCTGTAAATCGCTTAAGCTGTCATCCCGGACCGGCGCAACATCGTCCCGCGGCGACGCGATGACAAGAGCCGCGGTTGCGGGTCTGCCATGTGGCGGCACGCCTGAAACTATGTCGCGGTTCCGCCCGGAACCGGCGGCACCATTGCCGGCTTGTCGGGGCCACGCAGCGGGCGTTCCTCGATCAGCAACACAGCGATCAGGCCGATCACCAGGAACAGCGCGCCGGCCGCGAACGCCCAGCGGAACGAGGAAGCCAAATCGGCGCCGGTCTGCGCCGCGCCGCCCAGCAGGTCCAGCGCCAGCCCATGTCCGCGGGCGCTGGCGCCGCCCAGCACGATCGCGCCGAACGCCGCGACGATCAGCGAGCCGCCGAGCAGGCGGAAGAAATTCAGCGCGCCGGTCGCGGTGCCGAGCTGATGCGGCGCCACCACGTTCTGCACGATGGTGGTGGTGACCGGATACATCACGCCGAGCCCCGCGCCGCCGATCGACAGCAGCACCGCGACCTCGAACAGCGACAGCCCCGCCGGTTTGAGTGCAAACCCCGCCAACATGACGATGCCCATCACCAGCCCGCCGACCGGCACCAGCTTGTAGTGCGTCAGCCGATTCATCAGCCGCCCGGCGCAGAACGACCCTACGGTTGCGGCCGCCAGGAACACGATCAGCGAGGTGCCCGAGCCGCTGGGCGACATCCCGAGCACCAGCTCGAGATACAGCGGCAGAAATGTCGACAGCCCGATGATCACGCCGACCGAGCAGAACGCCGAGATCGTCACCGCCAGCACGATCGGCTCGCGCAGCACCTCCGGCGGAATGAACGGCTCCGGCGCGGTCTTCAGCCGCCACGCGAACGCCAGCCACAGCACCACCGACGCCGCGACCAGCCCCAAAATCTCCTGCGAAACCCAGCCATAACGGGTGCCGCCCCAGCTCATCGCCAGCATCAGCGACAGCGCAGCAGCAACCATCAGGGTCGCGCCCAGGAGGTCGAGCTTGTGCGGCCGGTCGTTGCGCGGCAGCCGCAACAGCGTGCGGTCGGTCAGCACCAGCGCCACGATGCCGAGCGGCACGTTGATCCAGAAGATCAGCGTCCAGTGCACGTAGTCGGTGAGCACGCCGCCCAGCATCGGGCCGACGATGCTGGCGATCATGAACATGATCGCGGTGTAGCTCTGATAGCGCGGCCGCTCCCGCGGCGACACCAGATCGCCGATGATCGTATGCGTGAGCGGCAGGATGCCGCCGCCGCCGATGCCCTGCAGCACGCGCGCCGCGATCAGCGTGCCCATGGTTGGGGCAAGCGCACAGGCGATCGAGCCCGCGATGAAGATCACGATCGAGATCAGCATCATGGCGCGCCGGCCGTAGATGTCGCTGAGCTTGCCGAACAGCGGCGTCACTGCCGTAGCGGCCAGCAGATACGACGTCATCACCCACGACAGGTTCTCGACGTCGGCGAGCGTTCGCCCAATGGTCGGCAGCGCCGGCCCGACGATGGTCTGCTCCAGCGCCGAGAGGAACGACGCCAGCAGGATGCCGACGATGATGGTGCGGATGGTGGCGTGGTCGAGCGGCGCGTGGGGCGCGGGCGGGGTTTTGGATTCGGACATTGCGGGTGCACCTTGCCGCAACTGTTGGTTATTTCATAGATGGCGGATGCGCGGCCCGCCCCGCGGCGCGGGCGGGCTCGGCTCGGCGGCTCCGGCCGCCGCCGGACGCGCCGCGGCCGCGTTGCGCTCGTGCCCGAGCGCGGTCTGGCGCTCGATCTCGGCCACCATGCCGGCCCGCCGCGCGTTGGCGTCGTCCGCCACGCGCTGCCGCTGGCTCACAGGCTTGTTTCGCGCGGCGCCGATGGCGCGCAGATCGCGCATCGCCTGCGCGAGCAGGCCGAGCGCGCGCATCTCCGTCGCAATGTCCGTCGTCGTCTTCGCGCTCACGGCGGCCGCACCGGCCAACGCCTGCGCCCGCTCGCAGCGTGTCGTCGCGCGCGCGGCGCCGGCCGGATCGAGCGCCTTGAGCCCGGCCGGATGCGGCAAGCCGACCTCCTCGGCCCGGATGAAGCGCCCGCCCGCACCCTTCCATCCGGCGTTGCCCGGCCGCCGCGGCTTGGCCGCAACCGGCGCGATATCGGCCGGCGGCCGCGACAGCCGGTAGCGCCGCCGCCAGCCGCCCCGCTGCACGTATTTGTACAGCGTGCGCTGGTGCACCCCGAGCATCGCGGCAATGTCGGCGACCGGCATCGCGCCGCCCTCGTACAGCGCGCGCACGCGCTCGGTGAGCGAGGATTGTTGCTGTTTCCCCGCACGCATGGTCTCCGTGCCCTCCGCGATCTCCAGTTGCGTCGGCGCGCGATATTGCTCGCGCGTTTCCGGAACAAGATCGGTCGCTGCGGCGCCGCGGCGAAAACGCTCGCGCGCGTCCGCCCGCTGCGAGATGCGGGGAGTCATGGCTGGATGCGCAGTTGTGGAGGATGCGGAAGGTGTAGCAGCGGAGCGTGACGGTGTAAAGGATTATATTCTTATAACGAGTGCATATTTTGCCGCTTGCAATTTTGTTCTTGTTATGTTCTTAATGCGATCTGGACCGGCCGCATAACGCGCTGCACAGGTCGCTTTACGCTATTCACCGCCGCACTACCGCCAGCAAAGAAGTCTCCAAGTATGTATCCGCGAAGGAGATCAACTAGGGTCTGGACTCACAACTTGATCCAATAGAGTGCACCGACCAGGGTCGCGGCGGCAAGGAAGTTCCGGGCGAGCTTGTCGTAACGTGTGGCGATGCGGCGCCAATCCTTGATACGACAGAAGTAGTTTTCGATTTTGTGGCGTCG
>CAMDFO010000088.1 GCA_945897515.1 Rhodoplanes serenus
GCGGGCGCTCTTTCGAGCTTTCGGCATCAGAGGCTCCAAAACAGCCCATTCGTCATCACTCAAATCAAATCGCATGATTCACCTCCGCTCACGGTGAATCACGATCACTATGATTTTTCAAGAAACTATGTGAGTACAGACCCTAGTCCGCCGGTGACGAAGCCGGCGTCTACTGCAGCATCGCCGTGCGCATGCCGAACGTCACTGTCGCCTGGAACACCACGGCGCTACCGGTGAACGCATCGGTGGTCATGCCGAGGTACGGATCGGTGTTGAACGTCATCATCACGGTCGACGCGGGCTTCTGCATGAACGGGCGCAGCGTTCGGAAATCAGGCGCTCCGAACAGTGTCGTGGTGAGCGAGGTCTGCATTCGTGGCGCCATCACCACCCCGCGCAGCCAGGGATCGTTGAGGCGCTCGGCGGCGTTCACCGCGCGCACCTTGGAGGCCGGCTGCTGATCCGAGGCCTTGGCGGCGACGGAGGCTGAGCCTCGCGTGGTTACGGCGGAAGCGGAGCCGGTCGTCTGGCTCAGGGAGCCCGCCGGCTCGCTTTGCGCGGCGTAGGCCAGCGCGACCTCGGTCGGAACCCGGTCGTTGCGGACAAAATGGCTAAGGCTTGCGGTGGAGTCGGGATCGGCGGATGCGGTCTGCGAACCGGTGCGCCGGGCGGCGCTGATTTCCGGCACGCTATCCGGCAGGCCCTGCCAATAGCCGCGCTCGCTGATGATCTGGTTCGGCGACAGCGACGCCAGGTTGACCGGGCGCGGCGCCGGCGCCGGGACCCGCCGCTCGGTGGCGGAAGCGATCTGGAAGGTTGGCCGGGTCGGCGGCAATGGGATAACGGCTGCCGCGGCTTCGACGGCCACAGCAGGAGCCGGTGCAGGCGCGGGCGGCGCCGGGCGGCGTGCTGCGGAAACGGCAGGCCGGTTGGCGGTGGTCGTCGTTGCGGTGTTGTCGGCGGCCTCCTCGACGTCCTGCGCTCCGCTGAACAGCGCCGCCAGCAGGCTGCGCTGCGGCCGCTGTTCGGCCGGACGGCGGCTCACGCCGCGCTCGGCGTCGGCCTGCGCAAGCTCGTATCCTGGCAGCGGACTGCCGTCGGTCGGGACGTGGAGGGTACGGCCGTCCGGGAATACCTTGACGAGTTGGTCGCGGGTCATGCGCGGCCAATGGCGGACGCTGCCGACGTCCATATGGACGAAGGGAATGCCCGAGGTCGGATAGTAGCCGACGCCGCCGCCCTGAATGCGCAGCGCCGCAGCGCGCACATCCGCAACCTCCGCACTCGGAATTGAAAAGTCGATCGCCTTGCCCTGCATGTGCAGCGAGGTCTTGGCGACGCCGCCGCTGCGGCTGCGCAGCATCGAATTGGTGGCCGGCGAACGATAGCCGCAGACCACGTGGATCGGGCCGCTGGCCTTCACCTCGGCGTGGACTTCCCACAGCATGTCGAAAAGCTGCGGGTCCATCCGGACCTCTTCGTCCTTGCGCCAATCGCGCATGAAGGCGTTCAGCTTCTTCAGCGCTTCGTCGTCGAAGCGGCCGTTCTTTTTGTAAGTGATGGTGAGGTTTTCGTGGGTGTGGATGTTATGCAGCGAGATGGTTCGGTTGTCCGAGGCGCCGGCGCCCTGCGGAGCCATGCCCAAAGCCAAAACCAGCGCAGTCAAGCCAAGCCCATGGCCAGTTCGGATGGACCCAAAGCCCGGTAGGCGCGCGGTACAAAACTGCACGTGCGATCTCGCGTTACATCGCCCAAACACTTCGCCCACAACGGCTTTTCAGCCGCGCGGACATGGCTAACGCAGTGTTACCGGGAAGGGTTAATGCGGACTTACTGCCCCCGCGCGCCCCAACCGCCAGTCCCCACGCCATAAGCGGGGAGTATGGCGAAAAAAGGCCAGCAAAATCCAGGGGGTTCGGGGAAAATGACGAACGGGCCGGGGATGACCCCGGCCCGTTGCGATTTAGATCGAATTTCGCGCGATTTACCGGAAAAGCTGGTCGAACAGCGAGAACGGGCTGCCGGGGCCTTCGGTGTTGCGGGCCGCGCTCTGGAGCCGCTGACGGTGCTCGCCGGTCGGCTTGAAGTTGGGATCGGCCGGCCGCTCGATGCCGACATCGGCCACCTTGCGGTCGGCGCCTTTGAGCAGAGCCATCTGCGCGCTGTCGATGTCGTAGATGTCCTCGCGGAACTGCAGCTTGCCTTCGTCCACGAACGCGGTCTGGTAGCTGATGTGGACCGGGATGTGCTGCTGGAAGTCGATCTGCCGCTCCTCGTCGCCGTACATCCGGCGCAGGCTCTCCTGGGTGTGCTGGCCGCGCGGTGCGGCGAACGACAGCAGCACTTCGGCATATTTCAGCGGGTCCTGCACGCGCATGCAGCCATGGCTGTAGGCGCGCTTGTCATGCGCGAAATAGTGCTTCTCCGGGGTGTCGTGCTGATAGACGAGGAACTTGTTGGGGAAGTTGAACCGGATGCGGCCAAGCGCATTGCGTTCGCCCGATGGCTGGAACACCCGGATCTCGCCGTTCTGCCGGCGTTCGACCTTGAGCCCCATCTTCTCGAAGACGGCGCGGTCGGAGGTCTCGTAGATCGGCAGCAGCTCCTGGTAGATGATCGATTGCGGAACGTTCCACGTCGGGTTGACGGTGATGAACTTCATGGTTTCCGTGATCAGCGGCGTCGCCTGCGACGGTTTGCCGACCACCACGCGCGTCTTCCACACCTGCGAGCCGCCGTTCATGACGCGGAGATGGAAGTCCGGGATGTTGAGCGCCACGTGGGTCTTGCCCAGATCGCGCGGCATCCAGCGCCAGCGCTCCAGATTGGCCAGCACGGTTTCGATCTGCTTGTCGCGGCTCATCGGATTGAGCGAGGCGATGGTCGCGGCGGTGAGCTGGCCGCTCACCTGGAGGCCGCGCGCCTTCTGGTACTTTGCCACGGCATCGGCCAGCGGCCGGTTGTAGTTGTTGTTGGGCTCCGCTGCGAGGCCGAGCCGCTCGCGAAGCAGGGGCACGCGCGGGTCGATCATCGAAATCTCGCGGCCATTGCGGTCGCGGGAAAATTTCAGAACCGGGCCGCTTGCAATCCGCGCCGGGCCTGACTCGACGGTCTCGTTGCGCAACTCGGCATACTTGGCCTTGAGTGCCTTATAGCCGGGGTGCGGCGGATTGAATTGATCCAGCGTGCGCGCCAGCTCGCTCGACGATGCGAGCTTGTTCAGCGCGTCGGCCGGGTCGAAGGTTTCCTTGTATTCGATGTTCGGGCTGACCCGCGAGAAGTGAACGCGGCCGCTACTCGCATGGCGGGCGTAGGTCAGGAGCGTGACCGTGAAGCCCAGTTCGGCCTCGGCCATCGCTTCCGCACTGGTCGCTGCCAGGTTCGGCATCCGATATTCGGCAGGGTCGAGGCCATCGGCGTCGATACCCTGCAGATGCGCGATTGCGGTCTTGGCGCGGCTGCTCTCCATGCCCCGGTCGGTCCACAGCGGCGTGAAGCGGTTCTTCTGGTAGAGCGCAACGACTGCGTCGCGTTCGTTCTTGCGCGGGATCAGGCGTTCGATCTTCGCCTTGTTGGCAATCAATTCGCCGAGCTTGTCGCTGAACGGCAGATCAAAGCCTGCAACGGGCGCGACCACGGTCTCGGGTCGCGCCGGCGTGCTGGCGACCGGCGGTGCGACGCTCGGCTCGCGGGTGGCGCGGGCCGCTGCAGGCGGCAAAGCCTGCGGCTGAGCCTGGACCGGGGTTTCCACCGGCGCTTGAACCTCGACCGGAGCCGGCGGTTCAACCTGCGCAGTGGCCTGCGGCGGAACCGGAACTTGCGCCTGTGCTTGGGCCGGCGCCGAAACCCGGGTCGGAGCAGGCGGCTCGACAGCCGGAGCAACGGCGCGTGCATTGTGCTGCGCGCCGATCGGTGCGGTCGTGATGATGCGGGGGTTCGGCTGAGTATTCAGCGACGGCGAGAACCGGCCCTGTGCCTCGGTGGGCGCCAGCCGGCCGTGCGACTCGGCGGGCGCTGGCTGCATCGGCTTGGTCACGCTGCCGCGCTCATAAGGCCGCTGCACGTTTGTTGGTTCGGGCATTCCACGCTGCTGCGCGCCGGCCGTTGCCGCGCTCAGGATCATGGCCACGGCGGTGCTGGCAGTCAGCATGCCCAGATGTGCCTTACGCATGGAATTCATCCTCCAGTCCCTCGGGGCGCGCATCGCTTCGCACCCGACGTAACAGACCGACAGTCAGCCGCCCGCGAGATGCGGCCAGCGCAATTCAATGCGCCGTTTGCGTGCCCGTTAACGCAATGGAAAACCAACGATTTCCCGGCTTTCTACAAGCATAGTTACCGCACCGGGACGGGCTCGCTTTGCTGCGGGTTTTCAGCACCTTCGGCCTTGTCGGCGAGCCCCAGACTCTCCAGTTTTCGATAAAGCGTGGAGCGTCCAATCCTTAACCGGCGGGCGACCTCCGACATCTGGCCGCGGTAACGGGCGATGGCGAATCGAATTGCCTCGGACTCGATGTCCTCCAGCGCGCGCATCTCGCCCTGGTCGTCGAGCAGCGCCATCTCACCGTGGGACACGGGGACCATGCCTGGTCCTGCGCCAGGTCCGAAATCGATGAGCGGCGGCACCTCGATCATCGCGGGCATGGCGTCGGGCAACGCGGGCGACGATGGCGGGCTCTCCGCGTTCGCTTCGCCCTGAGCCGCGAGCTGCGCCGCGATCTGGGGAAACTCGTCGTCGCCGATGTTCTCGCCTTCCGCCAGCACCACTGCGCGGAACACCGCGTTCTCCAACTGGCGCACGTTGCCGGGCCAGCGATACCGGCCGAGCATCGCGATCGCCTCGGCGCTGATGTGGCGGATGCGCTTGCCTTCCTCCGCGCAGAAGCGCGCCAGGAAGTGGCGCACCAGCTCGGGGATATCCTCGGCGCGATTGCGCAGCGGCGGCACGCCGATCGGAAACACGTGCAAGCGATAGAACAGGTCCTCGCGGAAGCGTCCGCTTTTGACGTCGTCGATCAGGTTGCGATTGGTGGCGGAGACGAGCCGCACGTCGACCTTGACCGGCTTGCGGCCGCCGACCGGCTCGACCTCGCCTTCCTGGATGGCGCGCAACAGCTTCACCTGCGCCGACAGCGGCAGTTCTCCCACCTCGTCGAGGAACAGCGTGCCGCCTGAGGCTTCGATGAACTTTCCGGTGTGGCGTTCGGTTGCGCCGGTGAACGCGCCCTTCTCGTGGCCGAACAGGATCGACTCCACGAGATTGTCGGGAATGGCGCCGCAGTTGACCGCGACGAACGGCCTGGCGCGCCGCTCGCCGGAGCCGTGGATGGCGCGCGCGATCAATTCCTTGCCGACGCCGGACTCGCCTTCGACCAGCACCGGGATGGTGGAGGCTGCCGCCTTCTCGGCGGTGCGCAGCACCGAGAGCATCGCGGGACTGCGCGTCACGATGTCCTTGAAGCCGAGGGTTCCCGAGCGGGTGCGCTTGGTGCGGGCCAGTTCGTCCTCGAGCGCGCTCTTGTCGAGCGCATTGCGCAAGCTGACCTGCAGCCGTTCCGCGCCGACCGGCTTCACCACGAAGTCGGCCGCGCCGGCGCGCATCGCTGAAACGACGTTATCGATGCCGCCGTGGGCGGTCTGCACGATGACCGGAATGTTGAGGCCAGCCTCGCGCATGCGCGCGAGCACGCCGAGGCCGTCGAGATCCGGCATCACCAGGTCGAGAACGACGCAATCGAAGCGCTCGGGAGCGGGGCCGGTGAGAAGGGTGGCGGCCTGATCGCCGGTCTCGGCAATCACCGGCTCGTAGCCGAACTTGCGCACCATGTTGTCGAGCAGACGACGTGCAACCGGATCGTCGTCGACGATGAGAACACGCTCGGCCATGACCACTCCACGCAACACGAACTGTACCGTTTCGGGGCAGTTTCGCCGGGTTGGCTTAATGGCCTGTTAAGTGGGCCGGAACCTCAGGCCGGCTGCTCGGTCGGCGGTGTGGACGTACGGCCTTACTTCGCCGGCTCGACCGTGAACAGGTCGGGCAGGCTCATCACCGCACTGTGGCGCGCGAGCGGATCCTGGATCGTGCTGTTGATCTGTCCGAGTTTCGGCATGACCGAAATCGGCACGGTGTATTTCAGTCCATCGCCGCCTTTGCGCGGGCGGATGACGACCACGGCGAAGGTGCCGGGCGGCGATTTTTCTGCTGCGACCTGCACGCTGCCCTGGCCCGGGCTTGCGCTCACCGCCAGCATGACGCCGTCGACCGAGCAGGCGCACGGCACGCCTTCGCCGCTGTAGTAGAGCACGGCGAGTTCCCGCGGCTGCGCGTTGAGGCGTTTCATGGCGTCCTCGCCGATGCGGATGCCGACCGGGATGAAGGCGCCGTACCCGCCATGCACGCGGGCGCCGAGCTTGACCCATTCATCCGGGGTTTCGGCGCGGGCGGCGGTGCCAAGCGACACAAGGCCGATCGATGCTGCCAGCACGAGCGGAAAGCCAGTCCTCATCAGCGTCTCCCAAAGTATGCATTCTTGCTCATAAGATCGTACGCAAGCGTCAGCGTTTGTCTTGCGCTTTCAAGCGAGGGCGGGATCGGCTCGGGTAGTCCGAGGGGATTGATAAGGCGTCCATAGTTTCGTTTTTGTGAAACTACTTTGTGGCTTCGCAAAGTGCCACCTTCCATCCAACGGATTGGAGGAAGCCATGGGATACAAGCGCCAAGTCAGCCAGGCTCTTGCTGCTCACGCCTCGGTCACGATTAAAAAAAAGCGGACCCCATCGACCGATATCTGGCGTCAGGCGCGTCAGATGCGGGACGAATGGCGGCAACGTCGCTACTCCCGTTTGACAGCGGACGTAGCCGACGCGCCGGTGGGTTCGTTTGGCTTGGGCGCCGCGCAGCCTCGCTAGAACAAGCTCGCGATGCGTTCCGCATAGGGCCAGATCTCCCGCGCGCCGCGGTAGATCATGTCCAGCGCCACATAGAGAATGATGGCGAGGCCGACGTAAGCAATCCAGCCGTGCTTCTGGAGCAAGCGCGCGATGAAGTTCGCGGCGATGCCCATAAGCGCGATCGACAGCACCAAGCCGAAAATCAGGATGTACGGATAGTTCCGTGCCGCGCCCGCCACCGCGAGCACGTTGTCGAGCGACATCGAAACGTCGGCAACGATGATCTGCCAGATTGCTTGACCATATGTTTTCTGCGGGGTGCGTGCGTCTGCCGCGGCGTCGAAGCTGACGTGCTGCCCGGCGGCGGCGTCGACCGCCTGCAGCGATAGCGCGTGTGCGCGCAACTCGCGCCACATCTTCCAGCACACCCACAGCAGCAGAACGCCGCCGGCGAGCAGCAGGCCGATGATCTGGAGAAGCTGGACGGTGATGCTGGCGAAGCCGATGCGCATCAAGGTAGCGGCCGCGATGCCCCAGAAAATCACCTTGACGCGCTGGTGCTGGGGAAGGCCGGCCGCGGCGAGGCCGATGACGATGGCGTTATCGCCAGCGAGCACCAGGTCGATCATGATGACCTGGAACAGCGCGGTCAGCGCTTCGGCGGTGAAGTAGGCGCTCATGCGAAATCCTCGTGCAACGTGTGAATGGCAACGGTTTCCGCGAGCGCGCATCTGTGCGCGCGTCGGCGTGAATCCGCTGACGGCTTTTGGTGTTCAGGCCGCGGACGCGGCTATGCGGATGACGGCTGCATGGGTCCCTCGTGTTTCAGCACCCAGTCCGACATCGCAGCTCGTGGTGAGCTGCCAGAGGGGCCCGGTCGGGTGCGCGCGTCTCGCTGTGGCAAAACTCATTCCGGCATTAAGCGTCTGTAGTTAGTTCTTGTTCGCTCCGCGAACATTCCGCCGCAGCCGGATGCCGCGGCGGAATCGTATGCAATGTCCAGCTAGCGAAGCACCAGCACGGGTATCTTCGACTGGTTCAGCACCTTCTGCGTGACGCTGCCGATGAATACGCCGCGCAAGCCGCCTTCGCCGTGCGTCGCCATCACGATGACGTCGCACTTCTTCTTTTTGGCGATGTCGAGAATGGCGTCCGCCGGATAGTCGTTGGTGGCGTGCACGCCTTCGAAGCGCACGCCGGCCTTTTTCGCGAGGCGTTCGATCGCCTCCAGGTGCTTCGCCGCCGTTTTCTTGATCATCTCAGCGTGTTCTCCCGGCTGCGCAAAGCCGACCGGGAGGTTGTTGCGGTAGACGATCGGCGTGGCCGGCGGCGCGGCGAAGAAGCCCGTCACCTTGGCGTCAAGCGCCTTGGCGAGCGCCACACCCTGCGCCGCCGCCTTCAGCGACAGCGAGGAGCCGTCGGTCGGAACGAGTACGTTCTTGAACATCCGTATCTCCTCAGTTCGAGTAGGGCAGGACCCAGATCAGCATGGCGAGAATGTAGGTAATGAAGGAGCTGACCAGGCAGAACGCGACGCTCCACGACAGAAACTCGCGGAGCGATACCTTGCGGTCTTCCTCCTTCTCGGCGATGCGCAGCGCCACGTAGAGCGCGGGCGCGCCCGCGACCGTGAGGTTGCTGCCGAGCGTGCCGGCCCACAGCACCACCCACCACAGCGGCCAGGGCGGAATGCCTTGGGCGCCGAGCTCCTTGATGGTGTTGAGGAAGGTCAGGATGTAGGCGTCGTGCTCGACGATGCCGACGATCGGAATGGTGATCCAATAGAGCAGCGTGGCGCCGAGCGCATAGTTAGAAACGAAGATGGGCTTCATCCAGTTGGCCAGCATGTCGAGGATGTGCGTCTTCTCGAGGCCACCGACCAGCGCGAACAGCGCGATGTAGAAGAACACGGCGCGCCAATCGAGATCCTGCACGATGTGCTCGAAACTCGGCGCATCCTTGATCTTGTTGTTGGCACTGAGGATTTCGCAGATCAGCACGAGGATGACCGCGCCGGTCAGCGCGATGAAGCCGAGCTTCATGCCCAGGTACTCGCGCATCGCCATGGCGAACACGGTCAGTAGGAACATGCCGACCGCGATGAAGGCGAACAGCGGATCCTTGATGTCGGATTTGATGCTGGCGGCGCCGTCACCTGCGGGCATGCCGATGTTACGGAAGCCATAGAAGTACATGAAGGCCAGCGTGAGCGTGAATGAGAACAGTAGGATCGGGAACGAAGACGGCCGGCCGTGCTGCCAGATAAAGTCGAAGAACTCTGCGCCGGCGACGCTGTGCAGCATCTGCGGCGGCAGGTCGCCGAGCAGCATCGCTGTGCCCATGAAGTTGGCCGAGAAGCCGATCATCAGCACCAGCGGCGTAGCCGGAATTTTCAGCGCGCGGGCGAGCGGCAAGGCGACCGGCGCCATCATCAGGATGCAGACCACGTTGTCGATGAACATCGACAGCAGGCCGGTCAGCATCGACAGCACCATCACCAGCAGGCCCGGTTTTCCGCCCGATAGTTTCAGCGATTGCACGGAAAGCCAGCTTGGCACGCCGGACCTGCCGAAATAGCCGGCCATGATCCAGATGCCGACCAGGATCGCCATGACGTTCCAGTCGACGAGGTTGGCTGCTTCAACCTCCGACATGGTGCCCATCCAGATCATCACCACGACGCCGAGCAGCGCCGCGACGGTGGCGTCGAGCTTGTTGACGACGACAGCGGCGATCGTCACGAAAAAGACGAGCAGCGTCATCCATTGAACCAACGTGAGACCCATTACGCACCCCCCAGTGTCATGTGAATTGAATGAGTTGGCAGATCAACGCGCTTCTTGTGCGGCGCGTCCGCATTCCAACCGAGTATCGCCAGCATCACGAAGAAGCCGACCACATAGGCGACCGCGACGTGCCAGCCGTGGCGCAGCCAGCGGCCAACCGATTTCGCTTCCGGATACATGTTCGACAGCGCAACGCCGGCGGACGAACCAAACCAGATCATCGAGCCGCCGAAGCCGACCGCGTAAGCGAGGAAGCCCCAGTCGTAGCCACCCTGCTTGAGCGCGAGCGCGGTGAGCGGAATGTTGTCGAAAACCGAGGAAAGGAAGCCGAGACCGAGCGCGGTCTGCCAGGATGCCAGCGGCAGTTGCTCGACCGGCATCAGCGAGGCGTTGGTGACGAGCGCCAGCAGGAAGATCGTGCCCTTGAAGGTCTCGGGCATGATCTTCCAATCCGGCTGCCGCACCGGGGCGGCAGCGAGGATCACGATCCACACCGCGAGCCCGATCACCGGGACGATGTCGAGCAGCGCCGGATATTTCAGGTTGGCGGTGACGTTGGCTCCGATCGCGATGACCAGGATCGCCGCCACGATCGCGAGCGAAGGCCAGTCGATCTTCAGGCCGCGCGGCGCATCCTTGAGGATCGGCGAATAGCGGTGTTGCTGGAGGGCGGCCGGGATTCCGTAGATCAGGAAGCCGGCGATGGCGGCGACATAGGCTTTGAGCACCGACAGCGGACTGATGCCGTCGATCCACATCATCGTAGTGGTGGTGTCGCCGACCACGCTGCCGGAGCCGCCGGCATTCGAGGCAGCGACGATCGCGGCGAGATAGCCGATGTGAACTTTGCCCCTGAACACGTGCCGCGCCATCGTCCCGCCGATCAGCGCGGCCGCGATGTTGTCGAGGAAGCTCGACAGCACGAACACGATGGCGAGCAGCGCCAATCCGCCCTTCCATCCATCCGGCAGAAACGCCGGCATCTCGTCGGGAACGCGGCTGTTCTCGAAGTGCCGCGACAGGATCGCGAAGCCCATTAGCAACAGGAACAGGTTCGCGAGCACCACCGCTTCGTGCTGCATGTGCAGCCCGAGGCCGCCGAGCCCGGGACCGAACTTGAAGCCGGTGAAGGCGAGCTTGTAGATGATGATCGCCGCGAGGCCGGTGAGCGCGACCTGCAGCGTCTTGTGATGAAAGATCGCAACGCCGATCAGCGTCAGTGCGAACAGGATGAAGTCGACTGGAATGCCGAACACGAACATCGGCTGTGCGGCCGACGTGCCGGTCGCGGTGGCCGCCGCAGCGGGCGAGGCACCCCACACAACCGCCGCGATGAGCATTGCGCTGATCGCGGTCGCACCCGCATGTCTCCACATGCCGCGCGAGTAAACAGTCCGATTACCTACACAGGCGATTCCGCAGCACGGGGTGCTGCAAGACAATAGGCGCAAGGGGGCCACTCCTTCTGGAATTCCAGTCCGACATCGCAGCGTGCGGCTGCCAGAGGGGCCCGGCCTGGTATTTACGTGCGTTACTGGATGCGTCTTTGCCTTTCGAGAGGTGGGTTGTCGGCTGCGATCAAGGTTGTGTGTTCAGAGCGTCGCGACGATCCGCACGAGCTGTTGGGGATCAATCACCGACGTGACGGCCAAGCCGATCAGCAAAAGTGCGCCTGCCGTGTCCCAGTAGGTAACGTCGGTGGGGTCGGCGTCGGGGTGGCGCCAGGCGAGGGCGGCGAAGCCCGCCGAGAACATGAGCAGCAGCATGGCGATCAGCGGCACCACGAAATCAGCATGCAGGGTGGCGATCCCGCCGGCCCATGCCGCAAAGCACGCGAGTGTTGCGCCCGCGAATCCAAGTTGCGGTCCGAAGCCGGCGCGCCGGGTGCCCTGCCGAGACTTATTGGCGGGATTGGTGATCGTCATGGCGCCTGTCTCCATGCCTTTCACGCGCCCACTGCGGCTTTCCGCCGCCGGGTTACCGCCCTTCTTGCAGGCGCGAATTGTGTTACCGTCCATCTATGGATAGACGATTTCAAAATCACTAGTTTAGTAAACATGAAACTTAGATAAACGCAAGAAGGTTCCTCGACCATGGGCGCGCGGATGCAGTTCGCTAGTAGGGCGGATACTGAGAACAAGCAGCTGCGAAAGCAGGCCGGCTCTTGGCTGAAGGAATTGCGAGGGCGCGCGGGATTGTCGCAGATCCAGCTTTCTGAGCAGTTGGGCTTTAAGTACTACACTTTCGTTTCCCAGGTGGAGAACGGCTTCGGCCGAGTGCCGACCGACAGCATGGAAGCCTGGGCCAAGGCCCTGGGTGCGAACCCATCCGAGTTCGCCAAGCACCTGATCTCTTTCTACGAACCCGAACTCTACAGGCTGCTCTACGAGGTGAAGAAATGAACGTGGTGAGCTTTCCGATCCGGACCGCGTCAATGCCACAGTGATGGCAGCGCGCGGAACTGCAGAAGCTGATGGGCGCCTGCGCGGTCCATATCCCCGGTGGCCAGGCCAGCGGTTGGGAGCTTGGCGAGACCGAACGTGGCGATCCTCAGCTTTATCTCCTGGGACCGGCCCCTGAGCACGACTGCATTTTGAGCATCTCGCGGCTCGGACGCCTCTATATCCTGGAGGACGGCAACGGGCGCGTGCTGTTCGAGCACGACAACCTGCTGCCGATCGCCGAGCAGGCGGTAGCGGCTTTGCGCCGCAAGAAGCAGGCGATCCTCGCGCAGATCGCTGTCACTTGGTGCGCTATGCGCGAGTTCTACGAGGAAAAGATCGAGCCCGCGATGGCCGAACCGGTCGAGATTCTGACCCACTTTGCGCCCCAGTTCGCCGCCTTGGTCTGAGGAGCGCGAGCCGCCTCGGCTCGAATGCCACAGTGCGAACAAGATCGGCCCGCGGGATGTTGCTGTCCGTGCGGGTCGCTCTATCTTTGAGGCGGTCCGTCATCCGCCCCAAAGGTTTTTGCCCGCATGATCGCCACGCCCAAGAGTCCCGTTCCCCTGCGTGCCCCGGCGCGCCGCGGCGGCGCCAAAGCGAAGGCCAAAAGCCCGGCCAAATCTCCGGCCAAGGCACCGGCGAAATCGCTCGGACCTCTGCCAGAGTGGAATCTCGCCGACCTTTATCCGGCGTTCGATGCGCCGGAGGTCAAACGCGATCTGGAAAAGGCCGAGGCCGAATGCGTGACCTTGGAGAACGCCTACAAGGGCCGGCTTTCGGAGCTGGCGCGCGGCGAGGCGGCGGGCAAGGCGCTGGTCAAAGCGGTCAGGCAATACGAGGGGATCGACGATCTGCTCGGCAGGCTGATGTCGTTCGCCGGGCTGCTCTATGCCGGCGACACCACCGATCCGGTGCGCGCCAAATTCTACGGCGACATGCAGGAGCGCATCACGGCGGCGTCCTCGCATCTTCTGTTCTTCACGCTGGAGCTTAATCGCCTCGACGATGCCGACGTGGAGGCGGCGATGGCCGATCCCGCGCTCGGCCACTTCCGGCCGTGGCTGGAAGACATCCGCAAGGACAAGCCCTACCAACTCGAAGATCGCGTCGAGCAATTGTTCCACGAGAAGTCGGTGACCGGCTATTCGGCGTTCAACCGGCTGTTCGACGAGACCATGTCCAGCCTGCGGTTCAAGGTCGGCGGCAAGGTGCTGGCAATCGAGCCGACGCTCAACATGCTGCAGGACCCCAAGCCGGCGACCCGCAAGGCCGCCTCCGAGGCGCTGGCCAAGACCTTCCGGGAAAATCTGCGGCTGTTCACCCACATCACCAACACGCTCGCCAAGGACAAGGAGATTTCCGACCGCTGGCGCGGCTTTGCCGACGTCGCGGAGTCGCGGCATCTCGCCAACCGGGTCGAGCCCGAGGTGGTCGATGCGCTGGTATCGTCGGTTCGTACCGCCTATCCGCGCCTGTCGCATCGCTATTACGCGCTCAAGGCGCGCTGGTTCGGCAAAAAGAGACTGCCGAACTGGGATCGCAATGCGCCGCTGCCGCAGGTAGCGCTGTGCACCATCCGCTGGCCGGAGGCGCAGAGCGCCGTGCTCGACGCCTATGGCGCGTTCTCGCCGAGGATGGCGGCAATCGCCGAGCGGTTCTTCAAGGACCGCTGGATCGACGCGCCGGTGCGCCCCGGGAAATCGCCCGGCGCGTTCGCGCACCCGACCGTGCCGTCGGCGCACCCTTACGTGATGCTCAACTACCAGGGCAAGCCGCGCGATGTGATGACGCTGGCGCACGAGCTGGGCCACGGCGTGCACCAGGTTCTGGCGGCGCCGAACGGTGCGCTGATGGCGCCGACGCCGCTGACGCTGGCGGAGACCGCGAGCGTGTTCGGCGAGATGCTGACGTTCAAGCGGCTGCTGGCCGAGACCATCGACAAAAAGCAGCGCAAGGCCATGCTCGCCGCCAAGGTCGAGGACATGATCAATACGGTGGTGCGGCAGATCGCGTTCTACACGTTTGAGCGTCAGATCCACACCGAGCGCCGCAACGGCGAGCTCACCTCGGAGCAGATCAACAACATCTGGATGGAGGTGCAGCGCGAAAGCCTGGGACCTGCGATCGACCTTCGGCCCGGCTACGAGACGTTCTGGACCTACATCCCGCACTTCATCCATTCGCCGTTCTATGTCTATGCCTATGCATTCGGCGACTGCCTGGTGAACTCGCTCTATGCGGTTTACGAGAAGTCGGAGACCGGCTTCGCCGAGCGCTATCTCGAAATGCTGGCGGCCGGCGGCACCAAGCACCACTCCGAGCTGCTCGCCCCGTTCGGCCTCGATGCGCGGGATCCTGCGTTCTGGCAGGGCGGCTTGGGTGTGATCGAGCGGATGATCGGGGAGCTGGAGGGGTTGGAGTAGCCCGCTGGACCGGGCAGGCGGCACGCCGCTTGCAATGCACCACGGGCTTTGCAAAAGCGTAGTTCTCCTCTTGGAGTCTCCCATGCTCAACGGAAAAACCGCCCTCGTCACTGGCTCGACCTCGGGAATCGGCCTCGGCGTCGCCCGCGCGCTGGCCGGGCAGGGCGCCGATATCGTGCTCAACGGCTTCGGCGATGCCGGCGAGATCGAAAAGCTGCGCAAGGGCATCGCCGACCAATTCAAGGTCAAGGCGATTTACGTGCCGGCGGACGTGAGCAAGCCGGCCGAGATCGAGGCGCTGGTGAAGCGGGCGACCTCCGAACTCGGTCGCGTCGACATCCTGGTCAACAACGCCGGCATCCAGCATGTCGCTTCGATCCACGAATTCCCCCCGGAAAAATGGGACGCGATTATTGCCATCAACCTGTCGTCGGCATTCCACGCCATACGGGTCGCGCTGCCGCAGATGCTGGAGCGCAACTGGGGCCGCATCATTAACATCGCGAGCACACACGGTCTGGTCGCGAGCGTGCAGAAGGTTGCTTATGTCGCGGCCAAGCACGGCCTCGTCGGCCTCACCAAGGTGGTCGCGCTGGAAACGGCGAAGACCGGAGTCACCTGCAACGCGATCTGCCCGGGCTGGGTGCTAACTCCGTTGGTGCAGCAGCAGATTGAAGCGCGCGCCAAGGCGCAAAACATCCCGATCGAGAAGGCCAAGATCGACCTCCTGTCCGAGAAGCAACCTTCGCTGGAATTTGTCACGCCGGAGCAGCTTGGCGCGTTCGCGGTGTTCCTGTGCTCGGACGCGGCGGCGCAAATGCGCGGCCAGGCGCTGCCGATGGACGGCGGCTGGACCGCGCAGTGAACGCCGCGCACCGGCCGCAATTCCCGCTACACTGAGCCGATGCCGCCCTCCGACGACGAACGAAACCGCCTGTCCGCCCGCGCCCGGCGTTATGCCCGGGTCGGCGCCAATGTCGGCGGCGTGGCAGCGCGCATGGCCGGCGCTCGCTTGTTCGGGATGGAGCTCGACCGCGGCAAGAACGCGACGGAGCTTGCCGCCGCGCTCGGAGGTCTGAAGGGCCCGATCATGAAGGTGGCGCAGCTTCTCGCCACCATCCCGGAGGCGCTGCCGCCGGAATACATCGAACAGCTCACCAAGCTGCAGAGCCAGGCGCCGCCGATGGGCTGGGCCTTCGTCAAGCGGCGGATGCAGGCCGAGCTTGGCGCGGACTGGCAGAGCAGGTTCAAGGAATTCGAGCACCAGCCGGCGGCGGCGGCCTCGCTAGGCCAAGTGCACCGCGCGGTCTCGCTCGACGGCGCGGCGCTGGCCTGCAAGCTGCAATACGCCGACATGCAGTCCGCGGTCGAAGCCGACCTCAGCCAGCTCTCGGTGCTGTTTGCCATCCGCCGGAGGTTCGATCCCGCGATCGATACCACCGAGATCATCAAGGAGATCGGCGCGCGCGTGCGCGAGGAGCTCGACTATCGCCGCGAGGCGAAGCACGTGGCGCTCTACCAGCACATGCTCAAGGACAACGACGCGATCCGG
>CAMDFO010000089.1 GCA_945897515.1 Rhodoplanes serenus
CACCCTCGCCGTCATGCGAGAAGCCGTGGGTCAGGTAGGTCCGCAGCGTGCCGTAAGCGGTCTGCTGACGGGTGTCGACGCTGAGGATCATACGCGTGCGCTGGAAGTGATGCGCCGTGTCGGTCCGGGTGTTGCGGCTCGAAGTCTGGCTGAACGGCTGTGCGCCAACCGCACCACCGGCGCCCCAGGTGTGCTGATAGCGCACCCAGCCGCCGAACTTCAGGCAGATATCGGTGCCGGGGATGTAGTAATACCCAGCCCCGTACAGGGAGCAGATCTTCACGTATTCGACCGGTTTGGCCTTGACGGGAAGATCGGCCGCCTGCGCCCCAGCTACGGCAACCAAACCTGCCGCCGAGCCGAGGAGGAGACTTTTCACCATCTTCATTAGTTCCTCCAGTTTTGTTGATCGTGGGAGGGTTCCGTCGAAGGTCCCCTGATCCCCGAGCTGCTCGACGACTCCGAAACGAGAAATCGAGCAGAGCGACTCGGGATACACCCCTTCATCGCCTGGGTACCTTAGCCGAGGACCTCCGACAGGCAATGAAGAAGGAAACCTTCCCACAGGCCTGGCGTATGGTTTTTCGCCGGGTGTGGCACAAAAGGCACTTGGTTAACAAAGCTATCCACAGGCCCGGAATCGCGCTGGATAGAATCGCTGAAACAGGCCCGATTCGCGTAAATTCAGAGACACTTAGACCCCCCCGCGCGAGACCTTTTCGCGACCTCCCCAGCGCACCATCCGACGTCGTCGCTCGAGCCGTTGTCCCAGAATGGGCCAATCGGAGTGCGGAAGCCGCGATGCCTATCGGTCGCCGTTTCGGCCGATCTCCCTCGGCTGAAAAGCACGCGATCGAGAGGCCGGTGGTGGCTCACAGAGAAGGCCAGGCTGCCGACCGCCACACGCACGCCGGATGGAAAATCCGCTGCCCCTCAGCTCGATCGATCCGAACATGCGCCGCAGTGATCCAACGTCAAGCGGAGGTGGAGGCGCTCTCAAGCCAAGCGCAGTTCACCGGCCTCGCCCTTCGTCGCCAAAGCTTCGAAGGGCATCGTGTTTCGCGTCAAAGCCGGTCGGAAGTCCTGCGAGCGTCAGCATGAAGCAGGATGGCGGAGAGGGTGGGATTCGAACCCACGATACGAGTTACCCCGTATGACGATTTAGCAAACCGTTGCCTTCAGCCACTCGGCCACCTCTCCGCGGCCCGCAATCCCTAGCGAACCGCAGAAACAGCGTCAAACCGTTGCGGCGTATCCAACGAATCCGGCGAGGTCACAAAAGCCGTCAGCCCCGCGGGGCTTTATGCCGCCGCGCGGATCGGTTCCACGGCGACCGCCGGTTTTTCGGGATGGGCCTTGAGCCAGTCGCGGGCCGCGCGCTGCGCCTGACCGATCTCTGCATCGGACATTTCCGCGGCGATCTCGCGACGCAGGCGCACGGCTTCCGCGCTGCCCTTCATCGCCGAGAGGTTGAACCACTTGTGCGCGGTGACGAGATCGGCCGAAACCGAATGTCCGCTCGCGTACATCATGCCGAGCTCGAACAGCGTGTCCGAGGTCAACGGCGCTTCACCCACACCACCGGCGCCCAGCCCGGCGAGATCGGCCATTTCATAACGAGCCATTTCGGCCTCCTGTCCCCGCGCCCGTCCCTGTTCGGGCGTCGTGTCCCCATGAGATCGGCACCCCGATCGATAGGTGCGATGATGGAGATCAAATTTGAATAGCAGTTTAAGTGACACGATGAATCGGGCATGAATGGAATGTCTTGAGTCCGGCGCGATCCATGCAACACAGCATTAAGCACGGCGGCACAGCCCTTCGCACAAAACCGCTTGCAGCCTGCATTTTCGGCCGACCTCTGGACGCGAACGAATTGGTTTCCCAAACGTTGTTGTCGTGAAAGCTAAGGAGAAATTCTCGATGATTCGAATTGCGAAATCCGCCGCGGCCGTGGCATTCGCCGCCTATTTGACCACCGCAGGCCACAGCTTTGCCGCCGATCCGGCAGGAGTTTGGATCAACCGCGAAGGCGACACCAAGATCAGGGTCACCCGTTGCGGCGAGGGCATATGCGGCGCGGTCGCGTGGCTCGGCGATCCGAACGACGCCCAGGGCAAGCCGAAAACCGACCGGCACAATTCCGATGCGTCGAAGCGCGGTCGCCGGCTGATGGGCCTGGCGGTGCTGATCGGCATGAGGTCCAATGGCCCCGACAAGTGGGAGGGCCAGATCTACAACGCCGACGACGGCAACACTTATAAGTCCTACGTCACACTCGCCAACAACAACACCATGAACGTGCAGGGCTGCGTGCTGGGCGGGTTGATCTGCAAATCGATGGTCTGGACGCGCAGCAACTGACCGCGCAAACGGCGATCGTTCCTCAGCGCGCGCGCTGACCGAACAGCACCGCTCGCACCTTCGGGTCCGCGACATCGACTTGGCTCGCGGCCTCGACCCTGATGCCCATGCCGCGCTTCACCGCCGGGCGTGCCCGCACCGCTTCGAGCCAGCGCTTGAGGTTGGGAAACTCTGCCATGTCCTGGCCGCGCCGCTCGGCGTGCCGGACCCAGCCGATACAAGCCATGTCGGCGATCGAATAGCCGCCGGCGAGGAAGGCGCGACCGTCGAGCCGCGCATTCATCACGCCCAGCAGACGGTGGAGCTCATTGCCGAACCGCTCGATGGCATAAGTCTGGTTTTCCGCGGCGGCATAGGTGCGAAAGTGGTTCGCCTCCCCGGCTTTGGGTCCGAGGTTCGCCATCTGCCAGAACAACCATTGGTCGACCTCGACGCGACGGCGCTCGTCGCGCGGATAAAACCGCCCGGTCTTGCGGCCGAGGTATTGCAGGATCGCGCCGGACTCGAAGATCGAGATCGCCCTGCCCCCAGGCCCGTCGTGATCGACGATCGCGGGCATGCGGTTGTTCGGAGATATCTTCAGGAATTCAGGCTTGAACTGATCGCCCTGCGCGATGTTCACCGGGATGACCGTATAGGGCAGCCCGCACTCCTCGAGCATGATGGAAATCTTCCAGCCGTTGGGCGTCGGCCAGAAATACAGGTCGGTGGGCCGAGATTTGGACCGGGCTCGCGCCGCCGATCGACGCGCGGGACGTTTGCCGGGTTTCGATCGGGTCTTGCCGCCAGCCGGACGTTTGGCCATCGCCGAACCCTCCACAAACACCGAGGGCGTCGGAGAGACTCGAAGTCTCGCCGACGCCCTCTGCCGTCTCGGAACCGAAGCGCCTCAAGTCGAAAGCCGTAGCTCACCAACTCACGGCGCTTACGGACCGTATGACGCAATCTTCGACAGGGTTAGAGGCCGAAGATTGAACAGCGTCAGAAACAGCTACCTCTTCTTCTTACGCTTGGTCTTCTTCGCTGCCTTCTTCGCTGCTTTTCTCTTCTTAGCCATGCTGCCCTCCTAGCCATGATGAGTGGCGATGTCGGAACAGTGCAGTCGCGAATCGACATGCACTGCATTCCGATTACTACACAACGCAGCAAAAATCAGCGTTGCCGCTTAACGAACCGTATATGCACAGCCAGAATCGCTGCGCTTCGCATGTGCGGTGAAGTCAACACTCGCCGTAAAGCGCGCGCATCTCAGCATCGCGACGTCACATCGTTCGATTTCTTGGCAATACTCAAAAACCCATGTGTGATCTGCGTTTTTGCACAGCGAACAAACCCACGAGTGTTGTCTAAAACAGATTCACGCAAGCACTTTAGCGACGCGCGCAACGACGGACCCGCAAGCGATGTGTTGTTTTTGTCCACGTCGAAAAAATTTTCCACAGATCGCCTCAAAGCGACAACGCGCGAGAGCGGATTCGATCAAAAACGAGCGAATCGGGTCAAAGTGATTCGCTGACGATGATGTTTTGCGGATCGTTTGCGCTGACGAGCACCATCGCCAAAGACATCGCGAGTGCATCGACGAAGCAATTTCGGTCGCGACGCGTGACGTGCACGAGACGGCGGCGATCTAAAGTCCGAGCTTCGTCTTCAACAGCTCGTTCACCGCCTGCGGGTTCGCCTTTCCGCCCGACGCTTTCATCGCTTGCCCGACGAACCAGCCGATCAACGCCGGCTTGGCCTTGGCCTGCGCCACCTTGTCGGGGTTCTGAGCGATGATTTCGTCCAGAACTTTCTCGATCGCGCCCAGATCGGTGACCTGCTTCATGCCGCGCTGCTCGACGATGGCCCGCGGGTCTGCATCCGGACCTTCGATCCAGAGCACGTCGAACAGATCCTTGGCGATCTTACCGGAGATGACGCCCTCCCCGATCAGGTCGAGCACGGCACCGAGCTGCGTCGTTCCGATCGGCGACGCCGCAATGTCCTTGCCTTCCTTGTTCAGGCGCCCGGTGAGCTCGTTGATCACCCAGTTGGCCGCGAGCTTGGGATCGCGGCCCTTCGCCACCGCCTCGAAATATTCCGCGGTCGCCCGCTCGGCGACCAGCACGCCGGCATCGTAGATCGACAGGCCGAAGTCCTTGATGAAGCGCGCTTGTTTCTGGTCGGGCAGCTCCGGCAGATGGCGTTCAAGCTCCGCGACATAGGCATCGTCGAATTCGAGCGGCAACAGGTCCGGGTCGGGGAAATAGCGATAGTCGTGCGCCTCTTCCTTGCTACGCATGGCGCGGGTCTCGCCCTTGTCTGGGTCGAACAGCCGCGTCTCCTGATCGATTTTTCCGCCGTCCTCGATGATTTCGATCTGTCGGCGCGCTTCGTGCTCGATCGCCTGGCCAACGAAGCGGATTGAGTTGACGTTCTTGATCTCGCAGCGCGTGCCAAGCTCCGCGCCGGGCTTGCGCACCGACACGTTGACGTCGGCGCGCAACGAACCCTTCTCCATGTCGCCGTCGCAGGTACCGAGGTAACGGAGAATGGAGCGCAGCTTGGTCAGGAACGCCTTCGCCTGGTCCGAAGAGCGCAGGTCCGGCTTCGACACGATCTCCATCAGCGCGACGCCGGAGCGGTTAAGATCGATAGCGGACATACTCGCGTGCTGATCGTGCAGCGATTTTCCCGCGTCCTGCTCCAGATGCAGCCGCTCGATGCCGACCCGCACGCTCTCGCCATCGGGCAGATCGACCGTCACCACGCCCTCGCCCACGATCGGCGATTTGTACTGGCTGATCTGATAGCCCTGCGGCAGATCGGGATAGAAATAGTTCTTCCGGTCGAACACCGAGCGGTGATTGATCTGCGCCTTGAGGCCCAGGCCGGTGCGGATCGCCTGGCGCACGCATTCCTCGTTGATCACCGGCAGCATGCCGGGCATCGCCGCATCGACCAGCGAGACGTGGCTGTTCGGCTCGCCGCCGAATTCGGTGGAGGCGCCGGAGAACAGCTTGGAGTTGGAGCTGACCTGGGCATGAACCTCCATGCCGATCACGACCTCCCAGTCGCCGGTTGAGCCTTTGATGAGCTTGGATGGTTTGGTCTGAACGTTCATGACGGCGGCTTACCTATCGCGGCGGGCGGCGCGAAGCTAGAGTAGCAACCCCGCCGCCTGCTCCTATTATTTTATCTCATAAGGCAAAGAAATGGCCGACATCAAAGTGATGATTTCACTGGCCTTCAAGGCCGCCTATCTCCAGCTCGTTCCGGCTTTCGAACAGGCCAGCGGTCACACCGTGATCTCGCTCTGGGCGGCGTCGGTCGATATGCGGGCCCGGCTCAAAGAGGGCGAGGTTGTCGACCTGATCGTGATGTCGCGGGGAGCTATCGAGGAACTGATCCCGTTCAACGCCGTGACGTCCGCGGGCATCACCGATCTCGCGAGCGCCGGCGTCGGCGTCGCGGTGAAGGCCGGCGCACCCCGCCCCGACATCAGCACGCCCGAGGCATTGAAGAAGACGCTGCTGGCCGCAAAGTCGGTCGCCTATTCGACCGGCCCGAGCGGGGTCTATCTCAGCAAGCTGTTCGAGCGGATGGGGATCGCCGACGAGATCGCCGGCAAACTCAAGCGGGTCAAGGACGAGCCGGCCGGCGAACTGGTTGCGCGCGGCGAAGCCGAGATCGGCTTCCAACAGAAGAGCGAACTCCTTCCCGTCGCCGGCATCGACTACATCGGTCCGCTCCCGCCGGAGGTACAGAACGTCACGGTGTTCGCGGTCGGGCTGCATGCCAAGGCGCCGCAGCCGGACGCCGCCAAGGCGCTGGTGCGTTTCCTCACCGCACCGGCCGCCAAGCCGATCATCGAAGCCTGCGGCATGGACGCGGCGTGACATTGTCGTAAGCTCCGGCGGCACAGGGCACGGTCGCAACAAGGCCGGCACGTACACGCGGGGGGAAGCGATGAGGTCTCGGACATGGGCGCGCATCGTCGCGCTTGCTTTCGCGATGTCGCTCGGCGGCATCGCCGGCGCGAAGGCCCAGAGCAGTTTCCAGTTCGGGCTGATCGGAGACATGCCCTACAGTCATGTCGAGGAGCAGGAATTCCTCAACGTCATCGCCAAGCTCAACGCCCGGGAGCTGGCTTTCGTCGTGCACGTCGGCGACATGCAGAACGATCCGCGCCCGCACAACCGGGCGCCGGGGCGCTCGATGCAGCCCTGCTCCGACGAGGTCAACGACTGGCTGGTCGGCAAATTCGCCACCATCCGCCACCCGTTCGTGATGACGCCCGGCGACAACGACTGGGCCGACTGCCATCAACTCGCCGCGCGCAAGGTCGATCCGCTCGAACGGCTCGATGCGCTGCGCAAGAAGTTCTATCCGGAGGGCCGCAGCCTCGGCGGCCGCACCATGCCGGTCGCGAGCCAGGCCTCCGATCCGCAATTCTCGCTCTATCGCGAGAACCTGCGCTGGTCGATCGGCGGCGTCACCTTCGTGACCCTGCACATCACCGGCAGCAACGACAACTTCAGCCGCACCCCGGAGATGGACGCCGAGCACCGCGCCCGCAAGACCGCCGTCATTGCCTGGATGAAACAGGCGTTCGCCCGCGCCAAGGCCGACGGCAGCCGCGGTCTGGTCATCATGACCCAGGCCAATCCGGCGTTCGAGAACTCCTGGGACATGGCCCGCAAGACCCTGCTGTTCAACCGCGTCCTGGGCATCAACCCGCCTAATCCACCAGTACCGACCGCGTTCGAGGGTTACATCGCCGCGCTGTCCGAGGAGATGGAGAGCTTCGACAAACCGGTCGCCTTCCTGCATGGCGACACGCACATTTTCCGGGTTGACCAGCCGCTTTACAGCACCAAGACGAACCGGCCGTTCGAGAACTTCACGCGGGTCGAGACCTTCGGGTCGCCCAACTCGCATTGGGTGATGATCACGGTCGATCCCGCCGACCCGCAACTGTTCCGCTTCCAGGCGCAGATCGTTCCGGAGAACGTCGCGAACAAGCGCAAGTGACAGACCGATTACGCAGCGCCCCCTCCTATCGGCGGTTGCCGCAAGGGCGTAGCCTCCGGCGACATAAAACACGTCATGGGAGGGCGACCATGAATACCAAGCTGCTGATCGCGGCGGCTGCGTTGCTGATTTCAAGCATCGCGAATGCCGCGGAAATCAAAGTGATCTCCACGCAGGCGACTGAGGACGCCTACAAGGAGCTGGTTGCGCAATTCGAGAAGGCGACCGGCCACAAGGTCACGACGTTCTACTCCGGCACGATCAACGTCTCGAAGAAGCTTGCCGATGGCGAGTTGTTCGATCTCGTTATCATGTCGGCGGGAGCCATCGACGAGCAGACCGCCAAGGGCAAGGTGGTCCCCGGCAGCAAGGTCGCTTTCGCAAGCTCCGGCACCGGACTCGCGGTCAAGAAGGGCGCGCCGAAACCCGACATCGGCACAGCCGACGCGCTGAAGAAGACCCTGCTGGGCGCAAAGAGCATCGGCTACTCCACCGGGCCGAGCGGGCTCTACGTGGTCGGGATGTTCGACAAAATGGGCATCGGCAACGAGGTCAAGCCGAAGCTCAAGCAGACCCCGTCGGGCGTGTTCGTCGGCACGCTGATCGCCAACGGCGAAGCCGAGGTCGGCTTCCAGCAGATCAGCGAACTGGTGCATTTCGCCGGCATCGATTATGTCGGCCCGTTGCCCGGCGACCTGCAGCGCATGACCATGTTCTCCAGCGGCATCCACACGGCCGCCAAGCAACCCGAAGAGGCCAAGGCGCTGGTCAAATTTCTCACTGCGCCCGCGGCTGCGCCGGTCATCAGGAAGCACGGGCTGGAGCCGGGCTGAGCCCCGCGCAACGTTCCCGCGTCAGCGCGAAACCATCGCCGCGGCGAGCCCATCCGCCGCGGCTGGCACGTCGGCGACGCGGGGCGGCGTGAAGCGCCGGAATCGCGGCGGCGGCATCATTCCGCCCGGCGCGCGGACGCCGACGCTTGCCAAAAACTCCTGGAACACCGGATTGCCGCGCAGTGCATCGCCGCCGGCGCCGATCAATGCGTCGACCTGATCGGCCGGCAGCTTGAACCGTGACGGCACCGCATTGAGCACCGCCGCGCGCTCCGGTCCGAGCTGGTTGAACGCGACGCGTGCAACATGAAACTTGACGTCGCGGCAGTTTTAAGACGGCGCGACGCCGAACCGCTGCCGCTGTGCCGCCGAGAGCCCGCACCGCCAGCGCACGAGCTGCTGCTGCCAGTCCGCCATGGTGCTCTCGAATGCGGTGAAGCTCGCGCGCAGCGCCGCCTCGGTCGCGGTGTCGGCCGCCGCCATTACCAGGTCGACGCCGCGCGGACCTTCGACGGTCTGCACCCAGTCGCCGGATGGCGCCCGGCCGGCGTCGACGACGACGAAGATCGAACGCCGGAGCTTCACCGCCTGCTGCGGCGTGAACGGTCCGTAAGGCGTCTCCGAGGACATCCGCGCGATGGTGAAGCCGGAAAGACCGAAATTGTCGACTAGCCCACCGTCGAGCAGCTTGACGTAAGGCATCGAGCCGTCGTGATAGCGCGCGATCGCATCGGCGAACGATTTCAGCATCGGCGGCGCGTTCGGGTTGTTCCGCGCGCGCTGAATCCATTCCGGCAGCCTGGCGTTGCACTCGCGCGGAAACGACTGGATGACCACCGGAGCGAACAGCACCGGCACGGCGGCCGACGCCGCGACCGCATCCGCGATCGGATACGACGACAGATCGCTGCACAGCGCGCCGAATGCGGTGGCGCCGAACACGAAAGAGGTGCGGTTGTAGATGTCGGAGGCGTTGATCCAGACGCGTGGCCGCCGGTCGCTACGGAATTCGCGGAAGGTCGCGCCCTCGAACAGATTGGTGTCGAGCCAGCGCGGGAACTGGGTGGAATCGTTGACGCCACCTGCGAGCGCACGCGTGATGCTGAACGGGCTCACGCCGGTGCTGAGTGATTCCTCGGCGTCGCGCAGCAGAAAGCGTTCGCGGAAGTCATCGAGCGCCGCGCGTTTCTTCAAGCCGAAATAGGCGGCGAGCACCGACCCGCCGGATACGCCGGAGACGAAATCGACGCGGTCGAGCAGCGAGGTCGTGCCGCCACGACCGGGCACCTGCACCCGGTCGATCTCGGCCAGCACGCCGTAGGAGAACGCTGCAGCGCGCGTCCCGCCGCCGGAGAACGCCAGACCGATCATCAGGTCGTCGCTGTAGGAGGTACCCTCGGTGCCGACGATCATCGCATCCGGCAGATTGCCGGCGAGCGGCCGGTTGACCGGCTGATTGTCGATCGACGCACAGCCCGCGAGCAGGCCCGCAACGACCGCCACATGCGCCAGGGTACGAAGAGGCCGCATCAACCGGTAAAGCCTTGTTCCCGCCAAAAGCCTTTATCGGCGCGTCCGTGCGGGCGCGCAAGCATGCGAAAAATCGTTGAATTCGTAATGACTTAGAATCGAAATAGGGCCGAGATATGGTTAACGCTGTTGCGCCGCACCAATCCTCACGCCCACCAGCGCTCCGGCGTGAACCGCCCGGCGGCGTCCTCGATCACCTGGCCGAGCGAGAACAGCGTCGCCTCGTCGAACGGCCGGCCGATCAGTTGCAGGCCGAGCGGCAGGCCTTGGCCGTCCAACCCGGCCGGCACCGAGATGCCCGGCAGGCCGGCCATGTTCACCGTCACGGTGAACACGTCGTTGAGATACATCTCGATCGGATCGGCGCCGGTCTTCTCGCCGATCCCGAACGCGGCCGACGGCGTCGCCGGGGTCAGCATCGCGTCGATGCCCGATGCGAAGGCATCCTCGAAATCCTGTTTGATCAGCGTCCGCACCTTTTGCGCACGCAGATAGTAGGCGTCGTAGTAACCGGCGGAGAGCACATAGGTGCCGATCATGATCCGCCGGCGAACTTCTTTGCCAAAGCCTTTCGCCCGCGTGGCTTCGTAGAGCCCGCCGATGTCACGCGCCGGCTCGCGCAGGCCATAGCGCACGCCGTCGTAGCGCGCGAGATTGGACGAGGCTTCCGCGGGCGCCACGATGTAGTACGCCGGCAGCGCGTATTTGGTATGCGGGAGCGAGACCTCGACCATCTGCGCGCCGGCCTTCTCCAGCCACGCGCGCCCCTGCTCCCACAGCTTCTCGATCTCGGCCGGCATGCCGTCGACGCGGTACTCCTTGGGAATGCCGATCTTGAGGCCTTTCACCGACGCGCCGACCGCGGCTTCGTAGTCCGGCACCTCGAGGTCGACCGAAGTGGTGTCCTTCGGATCGTGCCCCGCCATCGAGCGCAGCAGGATCGCGGCGTCGCGCACGCTGCGCGTGAACGGCCCGGCCTGGTCGAGCGACGAGGCGAACGCCACGATGCCCCAGCGCGAGCAGCGCCCGTAGGTCGGCTTGATCCCGACCGTGCCGGTGAACGCCGCCGGCTGGCGGATCGAGCCGCCGGTGTCGGTGCCGGTGGCGCCGAGCGCAAGGTGCGCCGCCACCGCCGCGGCCGAGCCGCCCGACGAGCCGCCCGGAACCAGCGGCGTGTTCGAACCCTTGCGCCGCCACGGCGACGTCACGGGACCCATGAATGAGGTCTCGTTCGACGAGCCCATGGCGAATTCGTCGTTGTTGGTCTTGCCGAGCAGCACCGCGCCGTCGCGCCAGAGCTGCGAGCTTACGGTGGAGTCATAAGTCGGAATGAAATTATCGAGGATGTGCGAGCCCGCAGTGGTGCGTACGTTCGCGGTGCAGAACATGTCTTTAATGGCAAGCGGAATGCCTTCAAGCGCATGGGCCTCGCCCTTGGCGATGCGGGCGTCGGAGGCCTTCGCCATGGCGTGCGCCCGCTCCGGCGTCTCCAGCACATAGGCGTTGAGCGCACGCGCGCGCTCCATCGCCACGAGATGCGCTTCGGCAAGCTCGGCCGCGGAGAATTTCTTCGCGCGCAGCCCCGCGCGGGCCGCCGCGATGGTCAGGGACGTCAGTTCGCTCATTCAGGCTCGTCGCACGCGAAGCCGGACTTGCCGGCCGCCGCCGGCTTGGCCGACGCAATGGAGGGCGCGCCATCCTGTGGGAATACGGTCACCTCGCACTCCCATGGCTGCGCCTTGCGCTTCGCCTCCTCGACCGCGTCGAGGTAGCGGTAGTAGAGGTCCATTTCCTCGCAAGCCATGCACATCGTATCGGTCCGTCTTCCGCCGCTGTCGCAGCCTATCCCACTTCTGTCATGCCCTGCGTAGGCGGGGCATCCATCTTAACATAAGCGCTGGATCGCCCGCCTGCACGGGCGATGACATTCCTTCGTCTATTCTACGACCTTCGGCACCAGAAAGAAGTTCCCTTCGCGCGCCGGGGCGTTCCGCAGCACCGCGTCGGCATCGCCGCCGTCGGTCACCTCGTCCGCCCGTTTTTTCATCACCATCGGCGTCACCGAGGTCATCGGCTCGACGCCCGCGACGTCGACCTCGGAAAGCTGCTCGACAAACGCCAGGATCGAATTGATCTCGCCGCGCAGGTGCTCGACCTCGTCGTCGGCAACTGCAATCCGCGCCAGATGCGCGATGCGGCGGACGGTGGCGGAATCGACGGACATGGGGCGTCCCGGGATGGATCGTTCGGGCGAGGCTATAGCAGAGCGGGTTTCGGCGGGGCAACCCGCGCGCCCTACCCCGCCATTTTCCGCAGCAGCGTCTGCGCCCCCTCCGCCAGCGCCCGCGTCAATTGCCTTGCCGGCATTTCGCATCCCAACGCGCCGGCCTGGCCGGACCACATCGAGGAGAAATCGCCCGAGCCCTGCGACTGCGCCTTGGCGTGCAGCGGGGCAAGCGCGCCTCCGGCCAACGGGAATTCCGGCGCGATGGCCGTTATCGGGCCGACCTCGCGCATCACGCGATTGACGATGCCGCGCGCCGGGCGGCCGGTCATCACGTTGGTGATGACGGTTTCATCGTCGCGCGACTGCTTGAGCGCCGCGCGGTGCGGCGGCAGGATTTTCGACTCCGGGCAGAACATGTAGGCGGTGCCGATCTGCACACCGGCGGCGCCCAGCGCCAAGGCCGCCGCGATGCCGCGCGCGTCGGAGATCGCGCCGGCCGCGATCACCGGCACCTTCACCGCGTCGACCACCTGCGGCACCAGCGCGAAGGTGCCGACCTGGCTCGCCAAGTCGTCGGTCAGGAACATGCCGCGATGACCGCCGGCCTCGGCGCCCTGCGCGATGATGGCATCGCAGCCGTTGGCTTCGAGCCAGCGCGCTTCCTTCACCGTCGTCGCCGAACTCAGCACCAGGCAGCCGGCATCCTTGACCCGCTTCACCAGGGCGGCCTCCGGCAACCCGAAATGGAAGCTGACGACGGGAGGCCTGAGCTCCTCGACCGCGGCGCAGAGCGCAACGTCGAACGGCGTGCGGTTGCTCGACGGCACCGGCGCGCCCGGATCGATCCCCAGCTCCTGGTAATAGGGCTTGAGCCGCTCGCGCCACGCGTGCTCGCGCGCGTTGTTGGGCACCGGCGGCGTGTGACAGAAGAAATTGACGTTGAACGGCTTGGCCGTGCAATCGCGGATTTTGGCAACCTGGTCGCGCATCTGCTGCTCGTTGAGCATCGCCACCGGCAGCGAGCCAAGCCCGCCGGCTTCGCAGACCTCGATCACCAGATCGGCATCGACCGCGCCCGCCATCGGCCCGAGCACGATCGGATGCTCGATCTTGAACAACTCCATCAGACGGCGGTCGGGCCACATCAGTTCATCTCCGGCTGTTGTTGTTGCCCGCCATTATGAGCCCGCCCGGCGGCGCATGCCATCGACCGCGTCGTTCACGCATTCGTGCACCGCGAAGGCATCTTTCCCGGCCCGGAGAGGGAGTTGTATTGGCGGCGCGGGCGGCCAATATAGAAGCCATGGACGCACCGAACCCCTCAGCCACTCCCACTTTCGCCAGCCGCACCCCGCTGCGCATCGGCGCCGTCGGCCTCGTGGTCCGCGATCTCGATCTGCTGACGAACTACTACAAGGACCTGCTCGGGCTGACGGTCCAGGAGCGAACCGACAAGCTGGCGCGGCTCGGCGCCGGCGGCGTGACAATCCTGGAGCTGGAGCACCGGCCGGACGCCAAGCCGGACGACGAGCGCACCGCCGGCCTCTACCACACGGCGTTCCTGATGCCGACGCGCGAGGCGCATGCGCGCTGGATCCTGCATATCGCGAAAAGCCGCGTGCCGATCACCGGCGCCTCGGACCACGGCGTCAGCGAGGCGTTCTATCTCGACGATCCGGAGGGCAACGGCGTCGAGGTCTACAACGACCGGCCGCCGGAGCGCTGGCAGCGCGACGGCGACATGATCGTGATGCAGACCAAGCAACTCGACGTCGAGGCCATCGTGCGCGACGTCGATCCTGCCAACGCCGCCTACGACGGCGCACCCGATGGGCTTCGCATCGGCCACATCCATCTGCGCGTCGGCGACGTGACGCAGGCCGAGCGGTTCTACAACGGCACGCTCGGACTCGACATCAAGCGCACCCGCGGCGGCGCAACCTTCATGTCCTCGGGCGGCTATCACCACCACGTCGGCGCCAACGTCTGGCACAGCCCAGGTGCGGGCCGGCGCGATCCGGACCGGGCTGGGCTGTCGTGGTTTTCGATGGAGGCCGCCGACGATGCCGCGCTCGACACGGTCGGCAGGCGGCTTGAGAATGCGAACGTGGCGATCGCCAAGACCGCCCGCGGCTTCGACACCGCCGACCCCTGGGGCACCCGAGTCCGCTTTGTGAAGGCCTAGAAGCTTAAGCGGTCCGGCGTCCCGAGCGAACCACGCGGCCCGCCTCGCTATAGGTCAGCGGCGGATCGCCCGCAGCCATCACGCGATTACGGCCGTTGAGCTTGGCCTCGTAAAGCGCCATGTCGGCGCGCTTGAGCAGCCGGTCGACGGTGTGGCCGGTTTCCCATTGGCTCACGCCGAAGCTGCAGGTCAGCTTCACCGGCGCGCCTTCGACCCCGATCTGGATCGCCTCCATCTGCAATCGAAGCCGCTCGGCCAGAGCCAGCGCCTCGGGCAACGCGCGATCCAGCAGCATCGCGAATTCCTCGCCGCCGAGACGGCCGATGATGGCGCGTTCCAGCATCGCTTCGCGCGCAACCGCGCAAATAGCGTCGTCGCCAACATCGTGACCGTGAGCGTCGTTGATCTTCTTGAAGTGATCGATGTCGATCATGATCGCGCTCAGCGCGTAGCCGGACTGAGCCCGGCTGCAAAGCTCGGCGGCGTTCTCGAAGAACGCGCGGCGGTTATACATGCCGGTGAGCGAGTCCGTGGTGGCAAGCCGGACCAGCTCGCGCTGCATCGAGGCGAACCGCTCCGCCGCCCGCAGCCGTGCATAAAGTTCTTCCGCGACGGCCGGCTTGCGCAGAACGTCGTCGGCGCCGCTGTCGAGCGCTTCGCTCAGCTTGCCATCGTCGTCGGCCGCCGACATCATCATCACGTAAATCGGGCGCTGCGTGGTCGCGACCAGCCGCGCCTCCCAGCACAGTTCGATGCCCGACATCGACAGCGGTTCGTCGCTGGTGATGAGGGCGCCGATGTCGGAATGGTTCTTGAGGTAGGCGAGTGCCGCCTGGCCGTCGGCGAACACGGTGACGTCGTGGTGGCGCGCCTTTAGCAAACCCGCCACAGATTGGGCTTCCGCGAGAGCAGGCTCGACCAGAACGACGCGCATGAAGCGGGAGCCCTGTGTTCCCTCGGGGAAGTTGAAGGAGAAGCATTATCGCGCCCCGATTAAACGAGCCTTAAGAGCGGCTGGGCCGCTGTTCCAACATGGGAATTTGCCGCCGCCTCGTGCTTGGGCGCAGCCCATGCTAGGCCGTCGCCATGCCTGCCCTGATCCTCCCGCTGACCGAAGCCGCCCTCCACCTGCCGCCGCGCGGTGCTCTGATAGGGCTCGATCTCGGCACCAAGACCGTCGGGGTGGCGGTATCGGACCCGGATCGCCGGCTGGCGACGGGCGTCGAGACCGTGGCGCGCAGGGCGTTCACCGCCGATGCCGGGCGCATCCTGGCGCTGGCGCAGGAGCGTCGCGCCGTCGGCATTGTGCTGGGCCTTCCGATCAACATGGACGGCAGCGAAGGCCCGCGCGCGCAATCGACCCGGGCGTTCGCCCGCAATCTCGCCAGACTGACTGAGCTGCCGATCGCGCTGTGGGACGAACGCCTCTCCACAGCCGCGGTCGAGCGCGACCTCATCGCCGCCGATGCAAGCCGAAAAAAGCGCGCCGCCGTCATCGATCAGCACGCCGCGATTTTCATTCTGCAAGGCGCGCTGGACCGGCTTTCCAACATGCCTAAATGATGAAAAGGCCGGCTTTCGCCGGCCCTTTCACTGCAGCCTGTAGGAACGCTTAGTAGTCGCTGCTGCGGAGCTGCTGTTCACGCGCGTTGTTCATGCCGCGGCGGTTGTAATATACCCCGACTCACCGAGAATCCGAAGAACCTCCTTGCCAAACGGCGCGATCGGGATTCTACCGAACGGATGATACAGCCCGGTTTCCTGGACAGAGCATCGCGGCAAGACCTGATCGAGTTGGCTCGGAACGGATCGGCCGCTCAT
>CAMDFO010000090.1 GCA_945897515.1 Rhodoplanes serenus
CCGATCCGCTGGCGCAGCCGGAGGAAGCCGCGCACGAATACGCGATCGACTTGACGCCGTTGGACGCGCTGCGGCCGGCGGATGCCGTCATCCTGGCGGTGGCGCACCGGGATTATGTGGTCGGCGGTTGGGGCTTGGTGCAAAGGCTCCTGAAGGACGGCAAAGGCCTGGTGCTCGACGTCAAGCAGAAGCTCGATCGCGCCCAGCGGCCCGAAGGAATCGAACTGTGGCGCCTGTGAACGACAATCCGATCCTGGTGACCGGTGCGGCGGGTTTCATTGGTTCGCACGTGGCACGGCGTCTGCTGGAGCAGGGCCGTCACGTCGTCGGCCTCGACAATCTGAATGCCTATTACGATCCGAAGCTGAAGGAGGCGCGGCTGGCCCGGCTGACGACATCCGGCGCATTCCGGTTCGTCAGGATGAACCTGGAGGATCGGGCCGGCATGGCGGCGTTGTTCGCGGCCGAGCGGTTTCCCCACGTCATCCATCTCGCGGCGCAGGCGGGCGTGCGTTATTCGCTCACCGATCCGCACGCTTACGTCGACGCCAACATGCAAGGCTTCGTCAACGTGCTGGAAGGCTGCCGTCATAACGGCTGCCGGCATTTGGTGTTCGCGTCGTCATCGTCGGTCTACGGCGCCAACACGAAGCTGCCGTTCCGCACCACCGACAATGTCGATCATCCGCTCAGCTTGTATGGCGCGTCCAAGAAGGCGAACGAGCTGATGGCGCACTCCTACGCGCACCTGTTCAGGCTGCCGGTTACGGGATTGCGGTTCTTCACCGTCTACGGGCCCTGGGGCCGGCCGGACATGGCGATGTGGCTTTTCACCAAGGCGATCCTGGAAGGGCAACCGATCAAGCTGTTCAACCACGGCAACATGCGCCGGGACTTCACCTACGTCGACGACGTGGTGGAGTCGGTGGTCCGCCTGGTCGACCGACCGGCAACGCCGGATCCATCCTGGTCGGGCGATGCACCCGATCCCGGGCGTAGTGCGGCGCCTTGGCGCATCTACAATATCGGCAACAACCAGCCCGCCGACGTCCCCCAAGTGGTAACGCTGATCGAGCGGGCGCTCGGCAAAGCGGCGCGGCGCGAAATGCTGCCGATGCAGCCGGGCGACGTGCCAGCGACCTACGCCGACGTCGATGATCTGATGCGGGACGTGGGATTTCGCCCTTCGACGCCGATCGCCGATGGCGTGAACCGTTTCGTGGCCTGGTACCGCGAATATCACGGCCTCTGAGCGTCTGCTCCGGTCGCCGCGCCGGCTTCGCCCAGACGCATGGCGCTGGGGCTTGCGAGCCACACCACGCCGCCAATCGCCCCCATGGTGAACAGGGCAATCCCGTACAGCATCGACACCAGCAGCCCGTCGCTTTCCGGCAATCCCGCATAGGCGAAGGCGAGCACCATCGCGCCTTCGCGCACCCCCCAGCCGGCAATCGAAATCGGAACGGTTGCGATCAGCAGGACCGGCGGCAGCAACAGCAGCGAGTGGACGATTTCGAACGGCGCCGCCACGCTTCGTGCGGCCAGCCACGCGACCACGATCGTGAGAGCATGGACCACCAGCGACAAGCCGGCGACAAGCCCGCCGGTCTGCCGCGAGGTGAAGATGTCCTTGGCGATGGCTGCGGCCGCCGCTAGATGCCGCGTCAGCCATAGCCGCTCGAAGAATTTCCAGCGCCAATAGCCAAGTGCGATGAACACCGCCGGTCCGGCGATGCAGCCGAGCCCGATGGCCACCAGCGCCGCGCGGCCGAGCGGGCTGCGAATGAGTTCGAACGACCAGGGTGTGCAGACGACGACGATCAGCGCCAGGATCAGCAGGCCGACGACGCGATCGATCAGCACGGAATACGTGGCCTTGCTCCATCCCGCGCCATCGCGCGCGACCAGCCAGACGCGCGCCGCGTCGCCGCCGACTGTAGAGGGCAGCGTCTGATTGAAAAAGCCTCCGATCAGCGCGTAGCGGAAGACCCGGCTGATCGGAATGCTCGCCCCGCATTGCCGGATGATGGCGTGCCAGCGCAGCGCGATCATGAAAACCTGCAATCCGAGCAAGGCAATCGCTGCCAGCAGCCATCCGATCTCGATCTGCTGAAGACGCTCTGCGAGCGTGCCGAGATCGACCCGCCCGAGCGCCAGGTAAAGCAGGCCCAGCGAGACCGCGACCTTGGCCGCCAGCGCAGCGATCTTTCGCATTCGTCCACCCTTCGCCCCATCTGTGCATAAAAGCCTAGAACACAAAAGCATGATCGATTGAACCGCGGGCTTGGTTCATAACGGGCGCAAGCCCATAATTCCTACGAACTGGCGGCGGCAGTCACGAACAAGGGTTTGCAGATGCCTAAGTTGTCGGATCTCAAGGTCAAGTTATTCACCGACGGCGCCGACAAGGCGCAGATTCTGGATATGGCCAAGAAGTCCTGGATCGCGGGCTTCACCACCAATCCCTCGTTGCTGAAAAAGGCCGGCGTTTCCGACTACGAGACCTACGGCCGCGAACTCGTGGCCGCGGTGCCGGACCGGCATATCTCGTTCGAGGTGTTTTCGGACGAGATTCCGGAAATGGTGGCGCAGGCGCGGATCATCTCGGCCTGGGGCAAGAACGTCTATGCCAAGCTGCCGGTCACCAACACCCGCGGCGAGCCGCTCTATGAGGCGGTGCGCGGTCTGTCGCGCGCTGGCGTGCAGGTCAACATGACCGCGATCTTCGATCCCGAGCAGGTTGCCAAAGCCGTCGACGCCCTGGCGGGTGCGGCGCCGGCCTGCGTCTCCGTGTTTGCGGGACGTCTCGCCGATCTCGGCATCGACTATCGCCCGATCATGCAGGATGCGATCGCTCGCGCCCGTAAGACCCAGAACGTCGAGATCATCTGGGCTTCGACGCGGGAGGTGTTCAATGTGATCGAGGCCGACGAGATGGGCTGCCAGATCATCACGGCTCCGGCCGACGTGCTGCAAAAGCTGCCTGCGCTCGGGACCAAGACCCCGGCGGAACTGTCGCTTGGAGCCGTTAAGGCATTCCGCGAAGATGCGCTGGCCGCGGGACTCACCTTGCGGTCGCAGGGCACCTCCGAGGCTGCCGAATGACCGCCGGCGGCGGGTTGTTCCGCTGTAATGCTTTGACTCGAAAAGTGTTTACCACCGTTTGAAGGTTGCGGTCGCCAGCCGCGATCCGCCATGCTAGGGCTTTCTGGGGCATAAACAAAACCGTTCGAACAGGGATTGGCGTCGATCATGGTGCGAGCCGTGAAGGACAGCACAAGAAAGGTGCTGCGGGTCGGGGTGGTCGGTGTCGGCATCATGGGCTCGAACCACGCCCGTGTGCTCACTGGTCTGCCGGGCGTTGAGCTCACCGGCGTGGTCGACCCGGATCCCGCGCAACGCGATCTGATCGGTCGTCTCATCGGCTGTCCAGCCGTTGCCGACCTCGACGCGCTGGTCAAGCTCGGCGTCGATGCCGTAACGATCGCAGCTCCCACGCATCTGCATCGCGACCTGGCGGTCGCCTGCATCGAACGCGGCATCCATGTGCTGGTCGAGAAACCGATCGCGTCATCGGTGGAAGAAGGCCGCGACATCCTCGTTGCCGCCCGTCGCGCGGGCGTCGCGTTGATGGTCGGCCACGTCGAGCGGTTCAATCCGGCGGTCCAGGCGATCAAGCAGGCCATCCGCGGCGAGGATATTCTGTCCATCGCCATCACCCGCGTCGGTCCGTTTCCGCCTCGCATGTCGAACGTGGGCGTCGTGATCGATCTCGCGGTGCACGACATCGATCTGATCCGCTGGTTCACCGATTCCGACATCGTCGAAGTGCAGCCGCAATTGTCGAGCGCGGTCGCCGAGCGCGAGGACATTGCGTTGCTGCAATTCCGTACCGCCTCGGGCGTGCTGGCTCACATCAACACGAACTGGCTGACGCCGTTCAAGGCCCGCAACGTTACCGTTGCGACTCGCGGCAAATACGTGATGGGCGACCTGCTGACGCGCCAGGTGACCGAATGTTTTGGCTTTCAGCCGGACGGCGCCTATTCGATGCGCCATCTTTCGGTCGGTCACGACGAGCCACTGCGCGCCGAGCTGATCGCTTTTGTCGACGCCATCCGCGAAGGCAAACCGCCGGCGGTGACCGGTGAGGAGGGCGTCGCCAGTCTTGAAATCGCCATTCGCTGCCTGGACAGCAAGCCCAATTCCAATGTCGCGCCCCGGCGTCCGGAACCCCGGCGCGTTGCCGGCTGACACCCGCCGACGTTTCGCATGAAGAGCACGATGAGCCAGCGCGCCGGCGCCGATTCCGATCCGATCCCGTTCATCGACCTGGCCGCCCAGCGGCAGCGTCTCGGGCGCAGCGTCGACGAAGCGGTGGCGCGCGTCGTCGACCATTGCCAGTTCATCCTGGGACCGGAGGTCCGGACCTTCGAGGCGGCGCTCGCCGCGTTTTGCGGTGCTCGCCACGCGGTGAGCTGCGCCAGCGGCACTGATGCGCTGGTGCTGGTATTGCGCGCCAAGGGGATCGGTCCGGGCGACGCCGTGATCTGTCCTTCCTTTACCTTCTGCGCCACCGCCGAAGTCGTCGTGCTGGTCGGCGCGACCCCGGTGTTGGCAGACGTCGATGCGGAAACCTTCAATCTCGACGTGGCGAGCCTCGAGCGCGCCATCGCGACAGCCAGGCGCGCGGGCCTCAAGCCGAAAGCGGTGATCCCCGTCGATCTTTTCGGCGTGCCCGCGGACCACGATCCCATCGCCGCAGTGGCCAAGGCGGAAGGCCTGTTCGTGCTCGACGACGCCGCGCAATCGTTTGGTGCAACCTACAAAAACAGGCAGCTCGGCACGTTTGGTCTGGCGACCGCAACCAGCTTCTTCCCGGCCAAGCCGCTCGGCTGTTACGGCGACGGCGGGGCGGTGCTGACCGACGATGCCGAGCTGGTCGAGGTCATGAAAAGCCTGCGGGTCCACGGCCAGGGCAGCGACAAGTACGACAACGTACGGATCGGGCTGACCAGCCGCCTCGACACCATCCAGGCAGCGGTGCTGATCGAGAAGCTGAAGATTTTCCCCGACGAAATCGTTGCTCGCGACCGAGCCGCGCGCCGCTATAACGATGGTCTCGGCGATGTTGCGATCGTGCCCCGCGTTCCCGAAGGTATGACGTCGGTCTGGGCGCAATACACCCTCCGGCTCAAGCCAGGGGTGCGGGACGGACTCGCCGCCACGTTGAAGGCGCAGGGCATTCCGACCGCGATTTATTATCCGAAACCGCTGCACCGCCAGAGCGCCTATCGGCAATTCCCGGTCGCGGACGGCGGCCTCGCGGTCAGCGACCAATTGGCGGACGAGGTGATCAGCCTGCCGATGCACCCCTATCTCGACGAGCCCACACAGGACCGCATCATCCATGCGGTGCGAAACGCGCTCGGCCGGAATTAGGCGCTTCAACTGCGCTTGTAGACATCCTCCAGGCGGACGATGTCGTCCTCGCCCAGATAGCTGCCGGTCTGCACTTCGATCAGCTCCAACGGGATCCTGCCGCGATTGGCGAGACGATGGACGGTGCCGATCGGGATATAGATCGACTCGTTCTCGTGCACGGCTTTGACGTCAGCGCCTATGGTGACTTCGGCTGTTCCGCGCACCACGACCCAATGCTCGGCGCGATGATGATGCTTCTGTAACGAGAGTATTCCGCCGGGCTGCACCACGATGCGCTTGACCTGGAAACGTTCGCCGCGGTCGATCGAGTCGTAGTAGCCCCAAGGGCGGTGGCCGCGGCGGTGATCGGTCGCTTCGGACCGGCCGGCGGTCTTTAGCTTCGCCACCAGCTCCCGCACGTCCTGCGCCCGCGAGCGTGGCAGGACCAGCACCGCGTCCACCGTCGACACCACCACCAGATCGTCGACGCCGATCACAGCCGTCAGGCGGTCGTCGGTATGGATCACGCAATTCCGCGTGTCGGTGGTGACCACCGCGCCATGCACCGCATTGCCCGCCGCATCGCGCCGCGCAATGTCGAAGATCGCGTCCCACGAGCCGATGTCGGACCAACTGAATTTCCCTTCGACCACGGCCATGCGGTCGGTCTTCTCCATCACGGCATAATCGATCGACTTCTGCGGGGCGCGGGCGAAGGCGTCCGGCTGCAGCCGCAGGAAGCCGAGATCGTCGACCGCGCCGGCTGCCGCCTCCTCGACCTGCCGGACCATCTCCGGCTCAAACCGAGCCAGCTCCGTCAGCAGAACGTCGGCACGGAACAGAAAGTTGCCCGAGTTCCAGAGATAGCCTTCGCTGACGTAGCGGCCGGCGGTTGCCGCATCCGGCTTCTCGACGAAGGCCTCGACCGCATAGACATCGCGCGGTCCCATCGGCTTGCCCCGGCGGATATAGCCGTAGCTGGTCTTGGGTTCGCTCGGCTTGATCCCGAAGGTGACGATGCGCCCCATCTGGGCCGCTTCGAGCCCAGCAACGCAGGCCGCGCGGAATGCATCGGCATCGAGAATGACATGGTCGGCGGCCAGCGCCAGCACCACGGCATCGGGATCGCGGGTTCTCGCCAGTGCGGCCGCGGCCGCGACCGCGGGTCCGGAATCCCGGCGCATCGGCTCGATCACCACGGTGGCGTCGATCCGCAGGTCCTCGGCCTGCCGCCTCGCAAAGAACCGGAAGTCGGCCCCGGTCACCACGATAGGCGCCGTAAAAAGCTCGCGATCGGCCACCCGCAACAGCGTTTCCTGATAGGTCGAGCGCTCGCCGATCAGGGGCAGGAATTGCTTGGGCAAGGCATCGCGCGATACCGGCCACAGCCGCGTTCCGGCGCCGCCGGCCAACAATACGGGAACGATCTTGGTCATGCGCGGGCACTATTCCAAAAACCCCCGGCGATAGCCAGACTGCCGTCGGCGGCGCGCGAATCGCATCGCAACCGGAGCGGCGAGTGAATTCGGGATGATCCAACGCATACTCACGGTTGGCGGCTTTACGCTGCTGTCGCGCGTCACCGGCTTTGCGCGCGATATCCTGCTGGCGGCCGTGCTTGGGGCCGGGCCGCTGGCCGATGCCTTCTTCGTGGCGCTGCGGCTGCCGAACCATTTCCGCGCGATCTTTGCCGAGGGAGCCTTCAATTCGGCCTTCGTGCCGGCCTATGCACGCATCCACAAGCAAAACGGCGCCGATCCGGCGCGGCTGTTCGCCGACCGGATATTCACGCTCCTGCTCGCGGTTCAGCTTGTGCTGCTTGCCGTGGCGCTGGTGTTCATGCCTGCCGTGATCGGCATTCTGGCCCCCGGGTTTGGAAAAGACCCGGCGCGGTTTGCACTCGCCGTCGAACTGACGCGCATCACTTCGCCCTATCTGCTGCTGATCAGCGTGGTGACGCTTTACGGCGGCATCCTCAACGCACTCGGCCGCTTCGCCACCCCCGCTGCGGCGCCGATCCTGCTCAATCTTTCGATGATGATGGCGCTGACGCTGGCGGCGTTCTTTCCGACCGCAGGCCATGCGGCGGCGTGGGGCGTGCTGGTCGCGGGTGTGCTCGAGGTGCTGCTGGTGGCCGGCGACGCGTGGCGGCAGGGCGCGCTGCCGAAACTCCGTTGGCCGCGGTTCGACCTGGAGGTGAAGACCTTCTTCAAGCGGTTCGCGCCCGCGACCGTGGGATCGGCGGAAACGCAAATCGCGCTGTTTGCCGACACCATCATCGCGACGTTCCTCGCCGCCGGCGCGCTCTCCGCGCTGTACTATGCCGACCGGCTCAACCAGCTTCCGATCGGCGTGATCGGGATCGCCGCCGGCGTTGTGCTGCTGCCGGAGATGGCGAGCCGTTTGGCGGCAGGCGAGGAGAAGGCTGCGCGCCACGCGCAGAACCGCGCCGTCGAGCTGACCCTGCTGCTTTCGATTCCGTGCTTTGTCGCGTTCCTGCTGGTTCCAGATATGATCATGCGCGCGCTGTTCGGGCGCGGCGCGTTTACCGCGGCCGACGCGCAGGCTGCCGGCGCGACCTTGACGGCCTATGCGATCGGTCTCTTGCCGTTCGTCCTGATCCGCAGCGCCGCGGTGACGTTCCTGGCGCGCGGCGACACTTTCACTCCGGTGAAGGCGCTGTTCTTCGCGGTCGCGGTCAACGTCGCGCTCAAAGTCCTGCTGATGGATGGCTATGCGCAGGTCGGCCTTGCGTTCGCCACCTCGATCGGCGCCTGGGTCAATCTCGGGCTGCTGCTCTGGTTCGCCGCGCGGCAGGGTCTCATCACCATCGACGACCGGCTGCGGCACTCATCGCTCAAGCTGGCGGCCGCAGGACTTGTACTCGGCGTTGCGATTTTCGCCGGCGAGCGGTTGCTGGCTGACGCTCTGAGCGGATGGCGGCTGCGCGACGAGGCCATGCTGGCGGCGCTCGCGGCGATCGGGCTGGTGGTCTATGGTGGGGCGGTCATGGTGCTTTTCGGCCGGCAATGGCTTTCGGCGTTTCGCGCCGGCCGGCAGGCGAAGGCGCCCCCGGCGGCCGATCGGGAAATTTGATCTGAATCATCGATCCTGGTGAAGCGGGACGGCCGTCCTATCTATAAGACGGCCAAGACCTTCACGATCGCGCGAGTGCTGGGATTTGGCCCACTTCCAATCCGCCTGCCGCATTGCACCATAACCGATTTCCTGGCAGCAAAGCTCCATGACACATCTTGCTTCCGCGCGGCTGGTCCTGTTCCTCGCGATGGCGCCGGCCATCGCGGCCTGTGGCGAAAGCCAGCGGCCGCAGCAAGCCGCGCCGCCGCCGCCCACCGTGACTGTCGCCAAGCCGGTCAAGCGCAGCGTCGTCGACCGGGACGAGTATGTCGGACGTTTCATCGCCGTGAATTCCGTTGAAGTCCGCGCTCGCGTTTCCGGCTATCTTGAGCAGGTCCACTTCCGCGATGGGCAGATGGTGAAGCAGGGCGACCTGCTATTCACCGTCGACAAGCGTTCGTTCCAGAATGCGGTGGATCAGGCGCGCGCCAATCTCACGCAGGCGAAGTCCAACTCCGCCTTCACCGAAGCCGATCTGCAGCGCGCGCAGCAACTGGTGCGCGACCGTACCATCGCCGAGCAGGTCTTCGATCAGCGCCAGCAGGCCTACCGCAACGCCCAGTCTCAGGTCGCGGCCCAGGAGGCTGCGGTGCGCCAGGCCGAACTGGACCTGCAGTTCACCGAATTGCGCGCGCCGATCGACGGTCGGATCGGCGACCGCCGCGTATCGCCTGGCAATCTGGTCATGGGCGGCACCGCCGGGGCCACCACGCTGCTCGCAACCATTGTTTCGATCGACCCGATCCGCTTCGAATTCACATTCGATGAGGCGGCATTCCTGCGCTACGAGCGGCTGGCCAAGTCGCTCAACGATACCAGCCGCGGCATGACCACGCCGGTTTCGTTGCGGCTGCTCGACGAAAAGGAGTTCGTCCACCAGGGCAAGATGGACTTCGTCGACAACGTCATCGACCGTTCGTCCGGTACCATCCGCGGCCGTGCCCAGTTCACCAACACCGACGGCCTGTTCACGCCCGGCATGTTCGCGCGGGTGCAGGTGCCGGCCACCGAACCTTACGAAGCGTTGCTCGTGCCGGACGCTGCGATCGGCACCGATCAGGGACGCAAGTTCGTGCTGGTGGTGGGCGAAGCCAACATGGCGGTTGCCAAGTATCTCACTCTGGGCCAGGCGCTGGACGGCAACCTCCGGGTTATCAAGGAGGGACTGACCGCGGACGACCGCGTTGTCGTCAACGGGCTGATGCGCGCGCGCGCCGGACAGAAGGTCAATCCCCAGGAGGAGGGCGCGACGCCGCCGGCCGCGCCGGGCGCCCCGCCGGCCAAGACAAACTAGCGGCGGGAACAGTCATGCGGATCTCGCATTTTTTCATCGACCGGCCGATCTTTGCGAGCGTGGTCTCGATCGTTTTTATCATCCTGGGTGCGGTCGCATTTTCGCGTCTGCCGGTCGCGCAATATCCCGAGATCGCGCCGCCCACCATCAACGTGACCGGGCAGTATCCCGGCGCCAGCGCGCAGGTGATCGCCTCGACTGTAGTCGCGCCGATCGAGGAGCAGATCAACGGCGTCGAGAACATGCTCTACGTGTCCTCGAATTCGACCGGTGACGGCCGCTTTTCCATCGCGGTGACATTCGACCTCGGCACCAACCTCGACATCGCCCAGGTGCAGGTGCAGAACCGCGTCGCCATCGCGCAGCCGCGGCTGCCCGCCGACGTGCGCCAGATCGGCGTCACCGTGACCAAGGCTTCCCCCGACCTGATGATGGTCGTGCACGTCTATTCGCCCGACAAGTCGCGGGACCCGCTGTACGTCTCCAATTACGCCAGCCTGGAGATCAAGGACGCGCTGACCCGGGTCGATGGCGTGGGCTCCATCACCGTGTTCGGTAGCCGCGACTACGCGATGCGGGTCTGGCTCGATCCCAGCCGGCTGCAATCGGTCGGACTGACGGCGTCGGACGTGACCTTGGCCCTTCAGGGCCAGAACATCCAGGTTGCCTCGGGTGTGCTCAACCAGCCGCCGGTCGAGAACCCCGGCGCGTTCCAGGTCTCGGTGCAGACGCTCGGGCGGCTTGCCGATCCCGCCGAATTCGCCAACGTCGTGGTCAAGACCACGCCGCAGGCCGTGGTGCGGCTGAAGGACGTGGCGCGCATCGAACTCGCGGCGCAGGATTATTCGTCGAACTCCTATCTCAATCGCGACCCGGCGGTGGCGCTGGCCGTGTTCCAACGGCCGGCCTCCAACGCGCTGTCGACCGCCAAGGCGATCCGCGCGACCATGGTGGACGTAGCCAAGCGTTTCCCGGCCGGCATCACCTACGCCATCGTCTACGACCCGACCCAGTTCATCCAGCAGTCGGTCGAGGCGGTGCAGGAGACGATCCTCGAAGCGATCCTGCTGGTCGTTCTGGTCGTGATTCTGTTCTTGCAGAGCTGGCGCGCGGCGGTGATTCCGCTGATCGCGATCCCGATCTCGCTGATCGGTACCTTCTTTTTCATGGCGCTGTTCGGGTTCTCGCTCAACAATCTGTCGCTGTTCGGGCTGGTGCTGGCGGTAGGCATCGTGGTCGACGACGCGATCGTCGTGGTCGAAAACGTCGAGCGCAACATCGCGGCGGGCCTCAATCCGCACGATGCGTCCGTCAAGAGCATGAACGAGGTCGGCGGCGCCTTGATCGCGATCGCGCTCGTGCTGTGCGCGGTGTTCGTGCCGTCGGCCTTTATCACCGGAATTTCCGGCCAGTTCTACCGGCAATTCGCGCTCACCATCGTGGGCGCCACCGTCATCTCGCTTGTGGTCTCGATCACGCTATCGCCGGCGCTCTGTGCGCTGCTGCTCAAGCCGCACGGCGAGCAGAAGCACAGCCGCTGGGGCACGCCGATCCGCTTGTTTTTCCGGGGCTTCAACCGCGCTTTCGACGCGGTGGCCGGCGGCTACGGCTGGCTCGCGGTGCGGCTGGTGCGTTTCGCGGCGCTCATGTTGATCGTTTACGTCGGGATTCTCGCCTTCGGCTTGAACGAATTCCGCAAGACGCCGGTCGGGTTCATTCCGTCGGTCGATCGTGGCTATATGATCGTCGTCGTGCAACTGCCGTCCGGCGCGGCTCTCAGCCGCACCGACGCCGTGAACAAACGTGTCGTCGACATCGCGCTCAAGACGCCAGGCATCGTCGGCGCCATGAACATTGTCGGCTTCTCCGGCGCGTCGTTCACCAACGCCTCGAACGCGGGCGCGGTGTTCCTCGTGCTCGACTCGTTCGAGAACCGGGCGAAGGATCCGGCGCTGTCGGCGCAGGCCCTGCAACGGAAGCTGTTCGCGGAGTTTGCTTCCATCCAGGAGGCGCTGGTCCTGGTGGTGTTGCCGCCGCCGGTCGCCGGTATCGGGAATGCCGGCGGCTTTCGCATGATGGTGGAGGACCGCGCCGGCCGCGGTCCGGAGGCGTTGCAGTCGGCTCTCCAGGCCATGACCGGGAAGGCGACCCAGACTCCGGGCTTGGCGCAGGTGTTCTCGCTGTTCGAGACCTCGACCCCACAGCTTTATCTCGACATCGACCGCACCAAGGCGCAACTGCTCGGTGTGCGCGTGCCCGACGTGTTTTCGGCGCTGCAGATCTATCTCGGCTCTGCCTACGTGAACGACTTCAACCTGTTCGGGCGCACCTTCCGCGTGACCGCGCAGGCGGAAAGCCAATTCCGCGCCGATCCGCGCGACGTGCTCAACATCCGGGTTCGCAACGACGCCGGCGACACCGTGCCGCTTGGTTCGTTCACCACCGTGCGCGACATTTCCGGGCCGTACCGCGTGCCGCGCTACAATCTCTATCCATCGGCCGAGCTCGATGGCGCCGCCGCTCCGGGCTATTCCCAGGGACAGGCGATCCAGATCATGCAGCGCATCGCCGCGGAAACCCTGCCGGAAGGCTTCGCCTACGAATGGACGACGCTGGCTTTCCAGCAATTGCGTGCGGGAGATACCGCGATCTTTGCGTTCGCGCTGGCGGTGGTGTTCGTGTTTCTGGTGCTGGCGGCGCAGTTCGAAAGCCTGACGCTGCCGCTGGCCGTGATTCTGATCGTGCCGATGTGCCTGATCGCCTCGATTGCCGGCGTGGTGTTGCGCGGCATGGACAACAACATCCTCACCCAGGTCGGTTTTATCGTGCTGATAGCGCTGGCATCGAAGAACGCTATCCTGATCGTGGAGTTCGCCAAGCAACTCGAGGACCAGGGCCGCGACAAGTTTGCCGCCGCGGTCGAGGCGGCGCGGCTGCGGTTGCGGCCGATCGTGATGACCTCGTTCGCATTCATCTTCGGCGTCACGCCGATGGTGTGGGCGGTGGGAGCGGGTGCCGAACTGCGCCAGACGCTCGGCACCGCTGTATTCGCCGGCATGATCGGGGTTACGGTGTTCGGCTTGGTCTTCACGCCGGTGTTCTATGTGCTGTCGCGCTGGCTCGCGGAGAAGCTGAGTCGAAAGCGGACCGTCGCGGTGGCTCATCCAGCGGAATAAGGTTTGAACCCATGAAATTCGGTATCGGCGAAGGGGTCAAACGCAAGGAAGACGGTTCGCTGCTGCGCGGCGGCGGCCGCTACGTGGCCGATCATGCGGTCGAAGGCCAGCGCCATGCCGTGGTGGTGCGCTCGCCCCACGCGCACGCACGCTTCACGCTCGATGCCGCCAAGGCCCGCTCCATGCCGGGGGTGCGGCTCGTGCTCACCGGCGCCGATGTGGTGGAGATCGGCCCGATCCCATGCCTGGCGGGGATTCCCGGCGTGGAGATTCCGACGCCGGCCTATCCGGTGCTGGCGCGTTCTGAGGTGCGCCATGTCGGTGATGCCATGGCATTTGTGGTGGCGGATACCTTGGAGCTTGCGAAGGACGCGGCGGAAGCCATCGAACTGACATGGGAGCCGCTCCCCCATGTCATCGGCGCAGTCGCTGCGGTCAAGGGTGACGCGGTGCGGGTCTGGCCAGATCGGCCCGGCAATATCGCGTTCGAGACTGCGCTCGGTGACAAGGCCGCCACCGCGGAAGCCTTCGCGCGGGCGGCACGCACGGTCGAAGTCACGCTCGTCAATCAGCGGCTTGTCACCAACTATCTCGATACCCGCGGCGTCGTCGCCGAATACGACACCGCGCGCGATCGGGTGACGCTGACGCTCGGCAGTCAGGGCAGCCACAGCATCCGCGATATTCTCAGCCAGATGCTCAAGCTGCCCCCCGAGGCGGTCCGCGTGGTGACGCCGGACGTCGGCGGCGGCTTCGGTACCAAGCTGTTCTTCTATCGCGAGTATGCGCTCGCGGCGTTCGCGGCGCGTCGTCTTAAGCAGCCGGTGCGCTGGATCGCCGACCGCATGGAGCACTTCCTCGGCGATACCCATGGCCGCGACAACTTCACCACGGCCCGGCTGGCGCTCGACGACAAGGGTCATTTCCTCGCGCTCGATGTCGATCTGATCGCCGACATGGGGGCGTATCTGTCCGAATATGCACCGTACATCCCCTATCTCGGAATCGGCATGTCGCCGGGCGTCTACGACATTCCCGCCTGCAACGTTCGCCTGCGCGGCGTTTACACCAACACGGTTCCGGTCGACGCCTATCGCGGCGCCGGCCGTCCGGAAGCGTCCTATGTGATCGAGCGGCTGGTCGATGTCGCGGCGCGCGAGCTTGGCGTCGAACCGGACGCGCTGCGCCGGCGGAATTTCGTCAAGCCGAAGGCGATGCCGTACGACACCGCGACCGGCAAGACTTATGACTCCGGGAATTTCGCCGCGCATCTCAAGCGCGCGCAAGAAACCGCCGACTGGAGCGGCTTCAAGAAACGCGCCGCTGCTGCGAAGCGGCAGGGCCTGCTGCGCGGCATCGGCATCGCTTCCTACATCGAAGCCTGCGGCAGCAACGGACCCGAAACCGCCAACGTCAAGCTCGGCAAGGACGGCGACATCACGATCCTGATCGGCTCGCAATCGACCGGGCAGGGGCACGACACCTCCTATGCCCAGCTCATCGCCGAGCATCTCGGTCTGCCGCCGGAGCGCGTGCACACCATCCAGGGCGACACCGACCTGATCGCCAGCGGCGCCGGCACCGGCGGGTCGAGCTCGATCCCCTGCGGCGGAGCCTCGCTGGTCGGCGCCACCAAGAAGCTCGCCGACAACCTGAAGAAGCTTGCGGCCGACGCGCTCGAAGCCGGCGCCCAGGACCTGGAGTTCGCGGACGGCACGGTGCGCATCGCCGGCACCGATCGCGCGATCTCATTCGCCGATCTCGCCAATCGCCCCGACGCCACGCCGGACAAGCTCCACACCTCGGACGCCTGGACGCCGCCCGCGCCGACCTATCCCAACGGCACGCATGTGGTCGAGGTCGAGATCGACCCGGCGACCGGGTCGACGCGCATCGTCAACTACGTGGTGGTCGACGATTTCGGCGTGACGCTCAACCCGCTCCTGCTGGCCGGCCAGGTGCACGGCGGCGCGGTGCAGGGCATCGGCCAAGCGCTGATGGAGCAGACGGTGTACGACCCGGACTCCGGCCAGCTCCTGACGGCGTCGCTGATGGACTACGCGCTGCCGCGCGCCTACGAGATGCCGTCGTTTGCGTTCGAGACCAGCAACGTGCCTTGCACCACCAATCCGCTCGGTGTGAAGGGCGCGGGCGAGGCCGGCGCCATCGGTTCATGCCCGGCGGTGATCAACGCAATCGTAGATGCGCTGTGGCGCGCCTATAGCGTGCGCCATATCGACATGCCGGCGACGCCGGAGCGGGTGTGGGCCGCGATCGAGGAGGGGCGGCGGCAGTTGCGGATGTGAACGAATCCGTCCCCTGCGGCGTTCCCTATGCCGCACACCCGCGGGAGACGGCGATGGTCCGCAAGACATGGGCGGCAGCGGCGATTGCACTCGGCGCGACTGCGGTCCTGGCGCAGAGCGATCCGATCGCGTCGCGCAAGGCGCTGGAGCGTGCCAACGACGAGCAACACAAGATCGGCACCGCGATGGTCACGGGGCAATTGCCGTTCGACCTCGACCGCGCGCGGATAGTGTTTGCGACCTTCCTGGACGTCGCCGGCAAGGCTCCCCACCTGTTCCCGGAAAACTCCAAGACCGGCGGCGACACCAGCGCCGCTGCCAGGATCTGGGATGACCCCGACGGGTTCAGGGCGGCCTACGTGCGGTTTGCCACCGACGCCAAGACGGCCCAGGACGGGATCCGGGACCCTGCGACGTTTCGCGCGCTGTTCGAAGGGGTCACTAGGCATTGTGGTGCCTGTCACGAAATCTTCCGTGTTCTCAAGACTTAAGGCGAGATTAGGCATTTTCACGAGTTCGTGAAGAGACGTTCGCGCGGCGCTACTTTGGAGGAATAACAACATAGAACCGGGGTTCCAC
>CAMDFO010000091.1 GCA_945897515.1 Rhodoplanes serenus
CCTCGGCTCTTTAGGAAAAATACCAATGCCACGAGGCGGAGCACGACCCGGCGGCGGACGTCCAAAGGGTGTCCCTAATAGAGCGTCGATTGCGCGACAGGCGCGCATCGCATCGACCGGCGTCACCCCGCTTGAGACAATGATCCGCAAGATGCGCTGGTGGGCCGCGAAGGCGGATCGCGAGCTGGCGAAACCTGAGCCTGACGACGCGCTCATCGAGGTGGCGCTCGACAACGCCTGCGATGCCGCATGTGCGGCAGCGCCCTATGTTCATCCGAAGCTCGCTGCGGTCGCGCATGTGAACACGCCGCAGCATGTTGATGTGCGCAAGCTGACCGACGCGGAACTAATGGCCTACCTTGTGGTGGGCGAGGCTCAATCCGACCGGGATCGAGGCGGGGCAGACATTATCGACCTGGCTGTCAGCCGGGGTGCTTCGCCTTAAAGGGCAGCACGTTGCCGGCGGCCAATGCGTCCAGGTGGTCGGCCCAGTGGTTCATCATCGCGCGCCGCTCACCGAGATACTCGGCGCGGTTATAGGCGGCGCGCACCGCGTTCTGCTCCTCGTGGGCGAGTTGGCGCTCGATCACGTCAGGGCGGAACCCCATTTCATTGAGGGCGGTGGATGCCATCGCGCGGAAGCCGTGAACTGTCGCGCGGCTGTGGTAGCCCATGCGATACATGGCAAAGAGCATCGTGTTGTTGCTCATGTACCCTTCACGCGAAGGCGATGGGAACAGCAAGGTGCTCGCCTCCGAGTGGGGCAAAGCACGGAGCTCCTGAAGAACGGCAACAGCCTGCGGTGCGAGCGGTACAATGTGCTCCCGCCTCATCTTCATGCGCTCTGCAGGGACCCGCCATACGGGGTTGATACCCTCCAGGCCCTCGAACTCCGACCACCGAGCCGCCCGTAGCTCCGTGGTGCGGGCGAAAGTGAGGACCGTGAGATGGAGAGCGAGGCGGGTTCGCGGATCGCCCTCGTAAGCTCTGAGCGCAGCCAGAAAATTAGGGACCTCATCGAGCGGCATCGCCTTGCGGCCACGCGGCCTGCCGGGTGACTTGAGCGCACCTTTGAGATCGGCAGATGGGTCGCGCTTTGCCCGCCCAGTTGCGATGGCGTAGCGGAATACTTGGCCGCATGTCTGCCGGAGCCGTAGGGTGGTCTCGATAACACCCCGCTTCTCGACCTTCCGGAGCGCCGCGAGCAACTCTGCCGCGTCAACGTCAGCAACTGGTCGGGAACCGATCTCCGGAAAGATGTCGGCCTCCAATCGAGTAACAATCAAGGCACAGTAGGCTTGCGACAGCCGCTTGTGCTGGTTCGCTATCCATTCCCGTGCGACGACCTCGAACGTGTTCTCGCCCGATAGCTTGGCCGCACGCTTCGTAGCTTTCTTGACCACGCCCGGGTCGACGCCATCAGCCAGGGATGCCCGGGCCGCTTCACGCCGAGCCCGAGCCTCCGAAAGCGTCAGAGTGGGGTATACGCCCAGAGCGAGGGTGCGGCGCTTACCGGCGAAACGGTAATCCATGCGCCAGTAGCGCGAACCGTCCGGCGAGACGAGCAGGTACATGCCGCCCCCGTCGCTGAGTTTGTACGTCTTCGGCATCGACTTGGCGCTGCGAATGCGCGTATCGGTCAATTGCATGGCAGCATCTCCAAGGCTGACGGTATCTGCACAGGACGTCGTTACAGATACCGTCATAGATACCGTCAATTTTCCCGGCTGCAAGGGGACATGTGCGGGCATTCACATACGCCAGCGGAAAATTCTAATAACGATTTCTGAGGCTTGTGAACGACAACGGTCGCGTGCGAACAAATGCGAACGGCGATGTGGTGGGCCCGGGAGGACTCGAACCTCCAACCAGACCGTTATGAGCGGTCGGCTCTAACCATTGAGCTACAGGCCCGCACGCCGGCGGCGCAACACATCCTATATCACGCCACCGGGCGCAAACTCACATCCGCAACAGCCGCTTGGCGTTACCGCTCAATATCTTGGCCTTGTCCTCGTCGCAGAGCGGGACGGTGGCCATCCAGTCGACCCCCGGGGGGTTGGCGACGAACGGCCAGTCCACCGCGAACAGGATGCGGTCGACGCCCATCTCCTGCACGCAGCACATCAGCGCCGGATTGGAGAAGTTGCCGCTGGTGGTGATCCAGAAGTTGTTGCACCAGATGTCGCGGAAAGAGATCTGCCGCGCCGCGCCCGGCCGGGAGATCGCGTGGTCGACGCGCCACACCAGGAACGGCAGGGTCTCGCCGAGGTGACCGATGATCACCTTCAGGTTCGGGTGCTTCTCGAACACGCCGGACAGCACCATGCGGATCGCGGTGGTCGCGGTCTCGACGGTGTAGCCCCAGGCGGCGCGCACCACCATCGGGAAATCCTTGGCGTAGTCGTTGTAATAGGCCGCCATCACGTCGGCGTGCGGCAAGCCGGGATGGAAGTAGATCGGCACGTCGAGCTTCTCGGCGCGCTCGTAGATCGGCCAGAACCGCTTGTCGTCGGGAAACACGCCATTGCACAGGCCGTGGACCATCGCGCCCTTGAAGCCGTGCTTGGTCACGCAGCGCTCGAGTTCGTCAGCGGCGGCTTTCGGGTCGGCGGTGGGGAGCGCCGCAAAGCCGGCCAGGCGCTTGGGGTTGGCGGCGCAGGCGGCGGCGAGTCGGTCGTTGACCGCGCGGGTCAGCGGCACCGCGCCGTCGCCGGTGAGCTTCTGCGCCGACGGAGCGCCGTGCGATAGCACCTGCATGTCGATGCCGGTCTCGTCCATCTCCTTGATACGGAGCGCGCCGAGATCGAACAGCCGTTCCTGCTGCGGACCCGGCCGGCCGGACTCGACACCGGTGTAGGTTTTGGACAGCTCGGCGTCCCAGTAGTGCTCCTCGATCGCGATGACCGGGCAATTCGGCTTCTTGAACATCCTTGGTCCCTTCCCCATTCCAGTGCCCGTTTTGGTATCAGGACCACGGCTTTCACGCTAGAGAGCGCCCAGCGGAATTGGATCGCGTGCCGTCCGCTGCTCTTTTGTTTAGGCATGATCCTGTCGGAAAACCGGTTTCCACTTTTCCGGATCATGCCCGGAGACAGCCGCCCGGCTGCGCGGCATAATGCAGGCAACAATTCGAACGGGAGGATACCGATGCACGTCTTCAATCTCGCCAAGGAGCAGGAGTGGGATCCCAAGAAGCACGTCGAAAAGGTCCTGGCGGAGCTCGAGGACGGTGAAGGCCAAAGCGGCGACTACACTGTGGCCTGCTGGGAGCCGGGCCAGATCAGCCCGCATCATTGCCATCCGCATTGCACCGAAATCTATTTCTGCTTTTCCGGCGGCGGAAAAATGCGCACGCCGACCGGCACGGTCGACGTGGTGCCGGGTTCGTTCTGCGTGCATCCGCCGGGCGAGGTCCACGAATACATCAACGGCGCTCAGCGCACGATGCTGTTCCGGGTGCGTCATGGCACCGACATGTTGTCGCGCCATCTGGAATGGCCCAGCAATCCCGAGTTCAAGCAGAGCGCCGACGACGGGGATTATTATCGGCGGCATCCGCCGGGCTACTGAGCGGCTTCGAGTGCGGGGGCGCGAAACGAGCGCCGGGACCGGACATTTCGCCGGGTAAAGAATTCGTTAAATCCCCCGTGCTATTATCGCACCTATGACCGATGAATCGGAACTCCGTTCGACAGAACGCCGCGGGGCGGCGCGTCAGAAAAGCTTTCTGCGCGGCAAGATCTATTTCAACAACCGCCGCAACGTGGTCGATTGCCTGATCCGGGATTTTTCCCCGACCGGCGCGCGGCTGATCTTCTCCGAGCCCGTGACCATGCCGGATGTGATGGACATCTACGTTCCGCAGAAAGACCAGACGCTGCGCGCGCATGTCGCCTGGCGGCACGGCGACGAGGTGGGCGTCTCCTTCCCGCAAACCGGAAGCGCGTAGCCGGGCGATGCCGATCTCGCGGCGCGGGTGGCGAAGCTCGAAGCCGAGATCGTCGCGCTCAAGCGCGTGCTGAAGAAGATGAAAGCCGAGATCGACGGGCCGGACGCCGACGTGGCGTAGGCTGCGCTCGCGTCCACACACCGCTGTCATCGCCGGGCTTGACCCGGCGATCCATGAACGCTCTCCGCAAACGCAATTCGTACGAGCGTCGCTCGTCGCACTATCGCATGGATGCCCGGGTCAAGCCCGGGCATGACAGCGGAGGATGTGGCGCGGACTTCAACTCGTAGAACTCATAGCGCTTGCTCTGCACTTCCATCCCGATTCAATTTTCAAACAGCCAGCTTAGCCAACGCTCCGCCGCCCGTATTCTTTGAAAAGGCGCCGGGTGCGCCTTCATTCCTTTTCCCTCACACCATGTGAGGGAGCGAAGCGCCGAAAGGCGCAACGGGGCTTTCGCCCCAGCCGGACCATGACGCGGCCCGGCACACGCTTGCGAGGCGCGGTGCGGCCAATGACGTAGGCCGCTCGCCTCTCGGCGCTCCACCGCGGCATTTTTCAGTCCCGGGCCAAGCTTCTTGAACCCGGCATTCGCGCCGGGCCAATGCAGTCAGCACCTGTAAGCAACCCTAGTGTCGCCCGGTTGATGCCCGGAACCGCCCGAGTGCGGGGTTACGAAGCCCGCCCGCAGGCGCCGCGCCCCGCTCCGCCAACACGACCGTCTCGCGAAGACGCCCTCGGTGAGCAGGACCATTTCCCTATAATTTAGGATTAAACACCTTGTCAATCAAATATTGTTCTATTTTTGTTCCTTCGATATAAGGCACCGCAGCACCGAAAGAATTAAGCCCTCATGCCGGTTTTCTCTCCGCACCAGGATGCAGCCCTGAAGGCCGTGGCCGAATGGCTGAAGGACAATCCGGGCAAGGGCAGCACGCCGCAGATTTTCCGGCTGTTCGGCTATGCCGGCACCGGCAAGACCACGCTGGCCCGGCACATCGCCGAAGCGGTCGACGGCAAGGTGCTGTTTGCGGCATTCACCGGCAAGGCCGCGCAGGTGATGCGCAGCAAGGGCTGCGCCGGGGCGTCCACGATTCACAGCCTGATCTACAAGGCGCGCGAAAGCGGCGAGGAGGTCCCGAGCTTCGACCTGTGGGACGACGCACCGGCATCCAAGGCGAAACTGATCGTGATCGACGAGTGCTCGATGGTCGACGCCGAGCTCGGCCGCGACCTGAAATCGTTCGGCGTGCCGCTGATGGTGCTGGGCGATCCCGCGCAACTGCCGCCGATCCAGGGCGGCGGCTTCTTCACCGACACCGAGCCGGACGCGATGCTGACCGAGGTTCACCGCCAGGCGCAGGACGACCCGATCATCCGGCTGTCGATGGCGGTGCGCGCCGGCGAAAGCCTTGAGCCCGGCGTGTACGGGGAAACCCGCGTGGTCGAGAAGCAATATCTCGATCCGCAGCGCGTGATCGAGGCCGACCAGGTGCTGGTCGGGCGCAACGCCACGCGCCGCGCCTACAATTTGCGCATGCGCGAACGGCGCGGATTTGAAGGTCCGCTGCCGTCGGCCGGCGACAAGCTGGTGTGCCTGCGCAACAACCGCAAGAAAGGCCTGTTCAACGGCGGGCTGTGGTCGGTGAAGGAAAGCCCGACGACGCGGCGCGACATCATCAAGATGCGGCTGCAGCCCGACGACGGCGCCGGCACCCGCGCCATCAAGGTGTCGGTGCGGCCGGAATGTTTCGACGGCACCATCGACAAACTGGAATGGCCGCTGCGCAAGCGCTTCGACGAGTTCGACTACGGCTATGTGCTCACCGTGCACAAGGCGCAGGGCTCGCAATGGGACGACGTCGTGCTGTTCGACGAGTCGTTCGCGTTCCAGGAGAGCCGCCAGCGCTGGCTCTATACGGGGGTAACGCGGGCGGCGAAGCGATTGACGGTGGTGGTGTAGAGCGGAAAAGCCAAGACTCCCTCCCCGTCATGCCCGCGCTTGTCGCGGGCATCCACGTCTTTGGCTACCATTCGCAAGACGTGGATGGCCGGGACAAGCCCGGCCATGACGAAATGAAAGACTGATGCCCAGGAGATCGCCATGGCAGCCGCTGCAACCCTCGAATCCCGCATCCGCGCGATCGAGGACAAGCTCGAAATCTACAACCTGATCGCCAGCCATCCGCCGAGCGCCGACACCGGCGCGGACTACTACACCCGCACGGCCTACGTCGAAGACGGCGTGCTCGATCTCGGCGGCACCAAGTTTGCGACCGGCAACGAAACCATCGCGGCCGGGACCAAGATGCCGGGGCATCAGGCGGCGATCGCCGGCGGGCTCGCGCATTTCGCGGGGCTGCCGCGGATCGAGCTCGACGGCGACAGCGCCGTGGTCACGTCGTACCTGCAAATCCTGACGCCGCACCCGACCGCCGAGCCGCACGAGGTGCCCAACCACGGCGTCTCGAAAGGATTTCGCGTGCACCGCGTCGCCGCCAACCGCTGGGAGCTGGTGCGCACCGACGATGGCTGGAAGATCAAGCGCCGCACGGTGCGCACCCTCGACGGCACGGAGCCGGCACGCGAGGTGCTGCGCGGCGCGCTCGCGGGGTTTGTGGGAAAATAGAAGCCAGGCGAGCTTCCTGCTATCGCCACAGGGAAACCCTCAATCCGTCATCCTGAGGTGCGAGCGCTTGCGAGCCTCGAAGGATGCACGGCCCCGATGTTGCTACATCCACGAGGAGGTGCAACAGCCGGGCCGTCGCCCTTCGAGGCTCGGCGAAGACGCCGAGCACCTCAGGGTGACGGATCGAAAATCTTGGTGCTCAATCAGTAGAAAGCAAATCGCCTCAATACAGCGGAGGCTGCTGCGGCGCCGCCCGCATCGCCTGCGCGCGCTGCTGCTTGGGCTTGCGTGGCGGCTTGGCGTCGTTCGAGGTCAAAGCCTCCGCGAGAAGCGCCAGCGGACCGGCGGCGACAGCCGGTGCGTCGCGCTTGGCCTGCTGTTGCGCGCGCTGCTGGCGCGGCGGGGGCGCGCTGGCGCCGGCGTTGACCGCTTCCAGCGCGGCCACGGTCGACGTCGCCGTGCCGTCCGCAACCGTGCCCCTTGGCGCGGGCGTGGATGCTGCCGGCGGCTCTGCCGTTACCACAGTCACACGTGCCGCGCCGTCATACGGCGAGAAGCCCTGGGCTTTGGCCTGGTAATAATAGCCGCGCTGATAATACGAGATCGCGCGCGCCTCGTTGCCGCCCGCCGCACGATAGGCGCCGGCGAGATATTTCACCGCATAGGTCATGTTGGTGTCGGCATCGAGCAGGCCTTCGGCGCCGCCGGAATAGCCCATCGCCTTGGCGGTGCCGAGACGGATCTGCATCAGCCCGAAATTACCCTTGCTCACGGCGCGCGCGTTGCCGCGGCTCTCGATCTGGATCACGCGGCGCACCAGCGATTCCGGCACGCCGTTGGCGCCGGCGTGCTTGGCGACCAGCGCGTCGTGCGCGACGGCGCTATTCGGCAGCGCCAGTACGGCGAGAGCGGCACCAAGAACGGCGATCGGAACAAGGCGTTGCATGTCGGTTCTCCAGGAGCCGCCCCCATGCCCGGGGCCGGCCTGGAAGTCAAACCCCGCGGGCGCGGCGAAAATGCGGCACGCCCCGGCGATACCGCATGGCGGACAGAATGCCGCCGCTCATGCTAGAAAACAGCGTTTGCCCCACCCGCCCGGATTTCCGTTCAAGGACTGCCAACATGAAGGAAAACGTCAAGCGCGTGTTCCATGTGCGCTTTCTGAACCACGCCTGCTACGCCGAAATCCTGGCGCAACGGCCGGAAATCCGTCTCGACAAGCTGGAGAACGATACGGCCGACGCAATGGCGGCTCCCATCCTCGCAGCGGCGCACGCCTATCAGGTCAGCTCGGCGCGCGACGAGGTGCCGGTGAAGTACCACGCCCACAAGGAACTCCTGGCGAAGGCGCCGAACCTCCTGATCGTGTCGACCGGCGGCGCCGGCTTCGACACCGTCAACGTGCGCGACTGCACCGCGGCCGGCGTGCTGGTGGTCAACCAGTCCGGCGGCAACGCCGAGGCCGTGGCGCAGCACGTGCTCGGCCTGATCCTGGTGCTGTCGAAGCAGATCGTGCAGACCAACCACACGCTCCGCAAAGGCACGATGCACGACCGCAACGCCTTCATGGGCAACGACGTCAACGGCCGCACTGTCGGCATCGTCGGGCTGGGCAATGTCGGGCGGCGGGTCGCGGAGCTGTGCCGCGGACTGTTCGACATGCAGGTGCTGGCCTGCGATCCGTTTCTCGACGAGGCTACGGTCGCCTCGCGCGGAGCAACAAAAGTTTCGCTCGACGAGCTGTTGCGCCGCGCCGACTTCGTCTCGGTCAACTGCCCGCTCGACGATAGTTCGCGCGGCATGATCGGGGCCCGTGAGTTCGGACTGATGCAGAAGCACGCCTATTTCATCAACACCGCGCGCGGCTTCATCCATGACGAGCGGGCGCTGGCCGACGCGCTGCGCGGCAAGGCGATCGCGGGCGCCGGCATCGACGTGTTCGACAAGGAGCCGCCGCCGGCCGACCATCCGCTCTTGCAATTCGACAACGTGATCGTCAGTCCGCACACCGCCGGCGTCACCAAGGAGGCGCGCGCCAACATGGGCAAGATCGCGGCCGAACAGATGATCCTGATGCTGGACGGCAAGCGGCCGCCGCGGCTGATCAACCCGGAGGTCTGGCCGGCGTATCAGAAGCGGTTCGAGCGGGCGTTCGGGATCACGCCGGAGGGTTGACGCTGCCGTCGACCGCGAGCCACTGCTGCAACAGCCGCATGTTGCGGCGGTTCGACTTCCACATCAGGTCGAAGGCGTCGCCCACAATCGGCACCGCGCCGACCACGCCGTCGAGCGCGACATTGCCAAGCATGCGCACGATCAGGTGACGCGGCGCGCCGAGCTGGTGCGCCTCGTGCACGATGTAGAGCGACATCAGCGTCGTGACGGCGTCGCCGATGCCGGGAACAAGACCGATCGCGGCGTCGAAGCCGAAGCGGATGTTGGTTCCCGGCAGGATGAACGCGGTGTCGAGCAACGCGGCCAGCGCATCGAGCCGCGCCACGCGGTCGGCGCGCACGCGGGAACCGAACATGTCAAAAGATATGCCGCGCGGAGACGTGCTGCTCATCGCGGTGAAATGGGGACAGCCGCCGCGATTTCAAGAACACCATTCAACAGCTCATGTCTCAGGAGTTCATGGCGAGCGACGGAAGGTTCCGTCCTTGAAGAACAGCCGCAGCGGCGTGGTTCCCGACATGCTGCCGTCGGCGGCGCGCCATTTGCCGCCGCTGCACAGCGTGCCGCCCTGCTCCGGCACGGCGTCGAATTCGACGATATTGAAATAGACCTTGCCGTTCGCGCCCGGCTCGACCGCCATGAAGCTGGTGACGCACTTGGCGTTGGCGATGACCGGATCGTAGCCCTTGATCGTGATCCCGCCACCGCCGGTGCTCTCGAACGTGCTCTTGAGCGGTGCCCAGGCGGCGTAGTTTTCCTGGGCGGATGCGCCCGGCGCCGCAAGCGCGCCAAGTGCCGCTGCGGCGCCGAGTATTGCGCCAAGGATCATGAGTTGCTTCATCGGACCGCCCCCGTTTCGACGCCGCGGATGCGGCGCTCGATGAGGATACGGCGCGGGGGACGGTTCGGTTTCACGGTCACGGGGATGTGACAGACGCCACGATGCGGTAGAGTCCGCCGAGAGGAACGCCGTTTTCATGGAGTTGTCAGAGATGCCGAAGGGCTATTGGGTCACCACCTACCGTTCGATCAGCGATCCCGCCAAGCTCGCGGCCTACGCCAAGCTGGCGCCGCCCGCGGTGCAGCCGTTCGGCGGGCGCTACCTGGCGCGCGGCACGGCGTCGAAGGCCTACGAGTCCGGCCTCAAAGAACGCATCGTGATCTCGGAGTTCCCGAGCGTGGAAAAGGCCGTCGCGGCCTATGAGAGCCCCGGCTACCAGGACGCTCTCAAGGCGCTCGGCGACGGCGCGGTGCGCGACATCCGTATCGTCGAGGGGCTGGAGTAGCGCGTCGCATTTGCTACTGTCCCGCCACGCACGCTCTCATTCCCATCACGGAGACTGCAATGCCAAAAGCCTACTGGATATCCGCCTATCGCTCGATCAAGAACCCCGACGCGGTGGCGGAATACGCCAAGATCGCAGGGCCGGCGATCACCGCCGCCGGTGGGCGGCCGCTGGCGCGCGGCAACGCCGCCAAGGCCTACGAGGCCGGGATCGTGGCGCGCACCGTGATCATCGAGTTCGACAGCGTGGCGGCGGCGGTCGCCTGCCATGACGGACCGCAGTATCAGGCGGCGCTCAAGGTGTTCAACAACGCCGCCGAGCGCGACTTCCGGATCGTCGAGGGACTGGAGTAGCACTCACCCCGCGGGCGGGATCGGGCGCGGCTTGCCGCTGTCGTCGATCGCGACGAAGGTGAAGTTGGCGTCGGTGACCTTCTCGTGCAGATAGGTCTGGAACCGGCGCGCCCAGGCCTCGATGTGGATCTTCATCGAGGTGCGGCCGACGTGCTCGACCTCGGTGTAGACCTCGAGCACGTCGCCGACCCGCACCGGGCGGATGAACGTCATCGCCTCCACGGCGATGGTGACGACGCGGCCGCGGGCGCGCTCGACGCCGGCGATGCCGCCGGCCTGGTCCATGCGCGAGAGCACCCAGCCGCCGAAGATGTCGCCGTTGGCGTTGGTGTCGGCCGGCATCGCGCTGATCCGCACGGTCAGCTCGCCGCGCGGGGTCTCGTTGGTGGTCGCATTGCGATCCGGCATCGTTTGAGGCCCGTTAAGCTTGAACCGAGCGGGGCAAAGATCGCCCCGGAGACGGATTGTAATACCGGTCCGACGCGCCTATATACTAGCCATTCGCGATTAGCCTGCCTTGTACTCTGCCCGCGAGGGCCTATCCCAAGCACACGCAAATCCGGATAATGGCGCGCACGAATGGTCGTGACGCCGGCAAACGCATTTGTGCGTTTTTAGGAGGCCATCATGGCTCAAGGTACCGTTAAGTTTTTCAATGCCCAGAAGGGCTTCGGCTTCATCGTTCAGGACGGCGGCGGACCGGATGTGTTCGTTCACATCTCGGCGGTCGAGCGCGCCGGAATGAGCACGCTGAACGACGGCCAGAAGGTGTCGTTCGACATCGAAGCCGACCGCCGCAGCGGCAAGTCCGCCGCGACCAATCTGCAGACCGTCTAACGCACGGCTGCCACGTGGAACCCGGCGCCCCGGCGCCGGGTTTTCTGTTTTTCGAAGACCGAAACAGGATCGCCAACATGGCCCGGAAGCCAGGATCACGCACCGTCGGCGAATTCGTTCTGTTCGACGTGTTCTACGAGGACGGTTCACAGCGTTCCAACCGCAGGGTGCCGGCATCGGCGCTGGGCGGCCTGGACAAGGACGAGCCGGCGAAGGACATCATCGCCGAGCAGGACGCCGCGATCGCCGAGAAGTCGGGCGTGCCGCCGAATAAGATCAAGACCATCAAGCGCGCCGGCGCGAAGTAGCGGGCGCGGGCACGGCTGGCCGAGTTTCCGGGGAGCTGGTGGAAGACCTGTTTTGCTCCTGTAAGACGGTAAGCTATCTACACGCATGAGCCGTCAGACTCGCCCGCCTTCTCCAAGGTCTCGGTCAAAAGCCAGACCGTAATCCCGCGCGAGGTGCGCGAGCGGCTCGATCTCAGGCCCGGCGACACCCTGCGCTATCGCGTGACCGACGACGGCGTGCTGCTCGACAAGGCCCCGGCCAACGAGGCGGACGATCCGTTCGCCACCTTCTCGGAATGGTCGAACGAGGCCGACGAGAAAGCTTATGAGAGCTTATAGGCGCGCCGTACCTCAACACACTCCACTGTCATCATCCGCGAAAGCGGATGATCCAGTCTCGCAATCACCGACCTCAAGCGCGCGGGGTCTCAATCGAACACCCGCTCCCCCTGCAGGTCGATGATCTGCCGCGCCTTGCCGACCGAGAATTCGGCGGCCTGGTCGAACGAGGCATGGTTGTCGGCGCGGATGAAGCGGTGCGTCTTGCGCTCGCCCGCGACCTCCTTCTCGATGATGCCCGCGGTCAGGAACTTGCCGCCCTCGGCCATCGGCGCGGCGCGGATCACGAAGCCCTTGTATTCGACCGGCTCGCCGAGCTCCGGCTCCGCGGCTGCTGGCTGTCCGCCGAACAATGATTTCCAGAATGACATCGGATGACCCGCGTAAAATCGGCTTTCGGCTGCCGCTAGGGAATGTCTGTTTTTACTGACAGTGTCACTGAATCATCGCCCAGGAGGGACCAAACCACGCTCTCGACCGTGAGGGTATACTGCTGACGGTCCACGGAAAACGATCGCGTGCCACCCTGCGTCAACGACGCAAGGAAAATAATATCGGCAGGCGGTAAAATATTGCGAATGTCAGCTTCGCTAAGGCCAGTGCCAGCTTGGATTCTTGCCGCGCCTGGGGCCGACGTATTGAAGAACAAGATGGTGTTTGGCCGCTTGAGATGAACATCTCCGACGTACACTCTCACCTTTTTACCGCGAAACATCTCTGACGCATCGATCACGGATCGCTGGCCAGCGGTAATTTTATAGCGCCTCTCCGCAGCATTGGCAGAGCCTATAGAAAGCAGGCTTGCGCCACTTGGCCTGGTTTCGATGGTGATTGAATTCGTTGTCGGTGGACTGTAAAGCGCGACAACACTACCCCAGGACAATTGGATCAGCGGCACACAAGCAAATAAGAAACCAAGCACGAGAGACGTGAAGCGGCCTACCGTATCGCGCCTGGGTATGGTGACGGGCCCCAAAACGATCCTATCGCGAACGATCCCGAGACACAGGAACCCGAGACCGAACAGCCCAGCGACTTTTGGGAAATCGGCAGCCAGGAGATCCTTCACAAACTCCCACATACTCCCCCCTTTGTGCCGGCTGCGAACTCAATGATCTACCTGGAAGAGTATCAGCCCAGATTTTCACGCACAACATGCGCAGCGGCAGCACGCGGCGGCCGCAAGCCCGACGCGGGGCGCCGGGGGCTTCGGGGGGGGGCAATCCGAGGAACGAGCCGACCCGCAGATCAAGTCGCGGACCAAAGGTTTCGGCTAGTTGTCGAGGAAGCTCCGCAGCTTCCGGCTCCGCGACGGGTGCTTCAGCTTGCGCAGCGCCTTGGCCTCGATCTGGCGGATGCGCTCGCGCGTCACCGAGAACTGCTGGCCGACCTCTTCGAGGGTGTGGTCGGTGTTCATGCCGATGCCGAAGCGCATGCGCAGCACGCGCTCTTCGCGCGGCGTCAGCGACGCCAGCACGCGGGTGGTCGTTTCGCGCAGGTTGGACTGGATCGCTGCGTCGATCGGCAGGATCGCGTTCTTGTCCTCGATGAAATCGCCGAGGTGTGAGTCTTCCTCGTCGCCGATCGGCGTTTCGAGCGAGAGCGGCTCCTTGGCGATCTTGAGGACCTTGCGGACCTTCTCCAGCGGCATGCCGAGCTTCTCGGCAAGCTCCTCGGGCGTGGGCTCGCGGCCGATCTCGTTGAGCATCTGCCTTGAGGTGCGCACGATCTTGTTGATCGTCTCGATCATGTGCACCGGGATGCGGATGGTGCGCGCCTGGTCGGCGATGCTGCGGGTGATCGCCTGGCGAATCCACCACGTCGCATACGTCGAGAACTTGTAGCCGCGGCGGTACTCGAACTTGTCGACCGCCTTCATCAGGCCGATGTTGCCTTCCTGGATCAGGTCGAGGAACTGCAGGCCGCGGTTGGTGTATTTCTTGGCGATCGAGATCACGAGGCGCAGGTTGGCCTCGACCATTTCCTTCTTCGCCTGGCGGGCTTCGCGCTCGCCCTTCTGCACCATGTGGACGATCTTGCGGAACTCGAGGATCTCGAGCCCGGTCTCGCCGGCCAGCACATGGATGTCATGGCGGATCGCCTTGACGCGGTCCTTGTCCTTGCCAATCAGGTTCTTCCAGCCCTTGGCCGACAGCTTCGACACCCGGTTGAGCCAGCGCGGATCGAGCTCGGAGCCGATGTAGTTCTTCAGGAAGTCCTCGCGGGTCACGCCGTAGCTTTCGGCGAGACGGAACAGCCGGCCCTCATAGCCCACGAGCCGCTTGTTGATGTCGTAGAGCTGCTCGACCAGCGCGTCGATGCGCTGCTGGTTCAGCCGCAGCGACTTCACCGCGGCGATGATCTCTTCCTTGAGCTTCTTGTACTTGCGCTCCTGCGCCGGCGACAGCGCGTCGCTCTTGAGCCGGAGCGCGATGTCCTGGTCCTGCAGGCGGCGCAGCCGCTTGTATTCGTTGGCGACGGTGTCGAAGGTTTCGAGCACCTTGGGCTTCAGCTCGGCCTCGATGGCGGCCAGCGAAAGCGAATTCTCCATATCGTCGTCGTCGAAATCGCCCTCGCTCGGCTGGCCATCGGCGCCTTCGGTCGCGTCGCCATCGGGCTTGCCGCTGGGCGCCTTGTAGGGCGTCGGAGCCGGCGGAGCGACCGGAGGCGCAACGGACTGCACCACGGTGAACGGCGTCGCGCCTCCGGGCGCTGCGCCCGGCGCGTCACCGGTGGCGCCGGGAACGCCGACGCCGGAC
>CAMDFO010000092.1 GCA_945897515.1 Rhodoplanes serenus
CCGCCGCATCCTCGACTTCAAGGACGAGACGCTTGCGGTGCGCAATCGCCTTGCCACCGCGATGTTCGGCGCCTGGTGGTTTCCGTTCAGCCGGTTCGGCGTGATTCACGGCGATCCGCATCTCGGCAACTACAGCGTCTTCTCGGAGAAGGGGAAGCCGGCCGGCATCAACCTGATGGATTACGGCTGCGTCCGCATCTTCCCGCCGACATTCGTCGGCGGCGTGGTCGATCTGTACAACGGTTTGCGCACCGGCAAGGACGAGCTGGTCGTGCATGCCTATGAGACGTGGGGTTTCCGCAACCTGTCGCGCGATCTGATCGACATCCTCAGCATCTGGGCGCGCTTTATCTACGGACCGCTGATGGACGATCGCGTGCGCAGCATCGCTGACGGCGTCAAGCCCGGCGCATACGGACGCCGCGAGGCGTTCGAGGTCCACAAGGCGCTGCGCGCGAAAGGCCCGGTCACGGTGCCGCGCGAATTCGTGCTGATGGATCGGGCCGCGATCGGTCTCGGGGGCGTGTTCCTGCATCTGGGCGCAGAGCTGAACTTCCACCGGCTGTTCAGCGAGGCAATCGAAAAATTCTCGGTCAAGCGCGTCGACGAGCAGCAGAGCAAGGCACTCGCCAAAGTGGGGCTCGAAGAGTCTTAGATTGGATCAAACCGCGTTCAATGCCGCGCGTTGGCTTCGGCCGCTTTTAGATGGTCGTTGAGGACGCCCGGAAGCTCCGCCACCGGAAGTCGTCCGAACCCGCAATAAGCTCCAAGACCGAATTCCGGCAGATAGCGGCGTATCGTGGCGATCCGCGCCTCGAATCCAGACATGCTGTGAATGGCTCCGATATAGACCCGCGCATCTTGCGGCTTGAGATTTTTCAGCGGCGCGAAGAACGCATCGTCGCTGCGGTCGAGCACCGGAATATGAATCCAGTCGACCCGCCGGCCTGAAGCCTCGACGAAGGCATTGGCAAGCTTGACGGCCTGGCCGAGATCGTCGGGCTGGAAGCGCGGCCAGCCGCCCAGCGTCCCGAAGCAGAAGTGATAGCCGAGCGCGACCTCGGAAGGGATATGAGGCGAGAGGTTGCGCACCTCCGTCAGGTTGCGCTCGATCGCGCCGTCGAGCGGAAAGCCGGGAATGCTGCCGTATGAATCCTGCACCTCGGTCGAGCAGTCCCACTGGATCGCTAGTTCCTTCCCCGGAATCTTGTCGACGATGGTGGCGATCTCGGCGCGCGTCGCCGCCTCATAACCGGGCCTGATCTTCTCCAGGTCGTTCTTGTCCGGAAAGATGCGCGGCGGCAGCACGCTGTTGACCATCGGGATCGACACCTGGAAGCGAAGGTGCGGCGCCAGGAGGCCTGTGTCCTTCATCGTCTTGAACACGAAATACGAGTTGATCGCATCGCGGGCGTAGCCGAGCCTCCAGCCGGGATCGCCGAAGCGCACCTGTTTCACGCCGTCCTTGACCTTGAACCACCAGGCATCCCCGGCATTGCGCGGGAATTGACGCTCGACGCCGTTCTCGTCAGGCGCCGGGCGGTGCAGGATTTCGAGCTCGGGATGGGCGGCAAGCACCTGATAGTGCACGCGGCTGATCCAGTGCCGCCGCGGGCCGACCTCGCCGTCGGGCATCGCGAACAGATATTTTCCGAGCGGCGCGCCGAAGGTCGCAAAGACCTGTTCCGGCGTGTCGAGCGGTATGCTGCCTACCAGCAGGAGCTCATTGTTCACCGGTCTCTCCATTCGCTTGCGATCGTGGCTGGCGACAATACACTGCTCCTCAGGGAATGAAACGCGAGGGTGTCGCTGTGCAAATTCTGGTCCGCTTGTTCGCGTGCTGTGTCCTGATCGCTTCCGTTGTGCAGGCGAATGCTCAATCGTGGCCGAGCCGCCCGATCAAGCTGATCGTGCCGACCGGGCCCGGCGCCGCGACCGACGTCATGGCGCGTCTTCTGAGCGACGGCGTGTCGCGCACATTGGGACAGCCGATGGTGGTCGAGAACATGCCGGGCGCATCCGGCATCCTCGCGCATCAGGCGGTCGCCCGCGCTGCGCCGGACGGTCACACGCTGCTGTTCACCAACACCTCGGGCATGGCGATCAATCTGGTGTCATTCAAGCAACTGTCCTACAACCCGGCGCGCGATTTCACGCCGGTCGCGATGGTGTGCAGCCTCGGGCCGCAGATGGTGTCGGTGAACGCCGAGCTCCCGGTCAAGACGCTCTCCGACCTCGTGGCCTACGCCAAGGCCAATCGCGGCAAGCCGTCGCTCGCCTTCGACAACACGGCGGGCGCCGCGGCGTTCGCGGCGAAGCTGCTCAACAAGCGCGCCGACCTCGGCATGATCGAAGTGCCTTATCGTTCGGCCGCGCAGATGGTGCAGGACATCGCTGGCGGCACCACGCAGGTGATGGTGAGCTCGATCGCCGCGGCCCGCTCGGTGGTGGACGCCGGCAAGGTGAGGCGCATCGCGATCACCTCGGAAAAGCGGTTTCCCGGATTGCCGGACCTGCCGGCGGCAGCCGAAACCGTCCCGGGTGTCGTAATGAACGGCTGGTTTGCGGTGGTCGCGCCGACCGGCACGCCGGCCGATGTGGTCGTCCGCCTCAACCGCGAGATCGGCGAATATCTGAAAGGTGCGGATATCCAGCAGAGGCTGCTGGCGTTCGGGCTCGCCACCGAAGGCGCGGGCACGCCGGAAAGCACCGCGCAATTCATCCGGGAGCAGCAGGATGCGTGGCGCGTGCTGGCCAAGGAGCTGGACATCCAGCCGCAGTGACGGTGCCGGGTGAGGAATCGGCATCGCCGAGGAAGGTCGATATCGCGTGACGGCAGCGGCGGCGGATCAGCAGTACGACTTTATCATTGTGGGCGCGGGCGCTGCCGGCTGCGTGCTGGCGGCGCGATTGTCGGAACGAGCCGGCAATAAGGTGCTGTTGCTTGAAGCGGGCAAAGACCACGCGCCTGGAAGCGAACCGCAGGAGATCCTCGATATCTACGCAGCCACCGCCTACGCCAAGCCGGAGTTCATTTGGCCTAACGTCAATGCCAAGTTCGGCCCGCGGCCCGGCAATGCGCCCGACCATCGCAAGCGCCGGCTCTACAACCAGGGTCGCGTGATTGGCGGTTCGTCCTCGATCAACGGGATGGCGGCGATCCGCGGCCTGCCGTCGGATTACGACGCGTGGGCGGTACAAGGCGCCACCGGCTGGGACTGGCAGGGCGTGCTGCCCTATTTCATCAAGCTGGAAACCGACGCGGATTTCGACGGCCCGCTGCACGGCAAGAGCGGACCGATCCGAGTGCAGCGCTATGCGCCGGAGCGCTGGCCGGGTTTCACGCGCAGCGTGCTGACCGCGATCGAGCGGCAAGGCTGGCGCAGCATCGGCGACCAGAACGCGAATTTCTCCGACGGATTCGCTCCGGTCGCGCACAGCCATACCGACGATCAGCGGATGGGGCCGGCCTGGCGCTATCTCACCGCAGAGGCGCGGCGGCGACCCAATCTCACGATCATGGGTGACGCCCAGGCCGAGTGCCTGCTGTTCGACGGCGCGCGCGTGGTGGGCGCAAAGGTTCGGCGCGGCGGGGAGTCTCTCGAACTGCGCGGCCGTAAGGTGATCCTGTCGTCCGGCGCGTTGCAATCGCCGGCGCTGCTGATGCGCTCGGGCGTGGGACCGGCGCGCGAGCTTTCGGCGTTGGGCATCGGAGTGGTGGCCGACCGGCCCGGCGTCGGCAAGCATCTGATGGAGCATCCGGGCGTCAACTTCGGCGCCTACATGAAGCCCGAGGCGCGGCTGCCGCCAAGCCTGCGACGGCAGATGTTCGCAGGGCTGCGCTGGTCGTCCGGATTCGAGGACTGCCCGCCGGGCGACATGTACGTGATCCCGAGCAACAAGGCGCAGTGGCACGCCATCGGCGACCGCCTGGGTATCATCATGCTGTGGGTTAACAAGTCCTATTCCACCGGCGAGCTGAAGCTTTCATCTGCGGATTCTTCGGGACCGCTCGATATCGACTTCAACATGTGCTCGGACACGCGCGACATGGAGCGGCTGGTGATCGGGACGCGGCTGCTGTACCGGCTGCAAGCCGACGCCGCCGTGCAGGCTACCGTCGAGCAGGTGTTTCCGATCAGCTACAGCGACTGGGCGCGCAAGCTCGCGATCGACACGCGGTTCAACGCCGCGCAGACTCGGGTCGGCGCCATGCTGATGGATTTGTCGGCGAGCGTGCGGCGCTGGATGGTTGAGAAGCTGATCGCCGACGCGCCGTCGCTGTCCGATCTTGCCAACGACGATGGCGCCTGCCGCGAGTGGATCAGCACGGCGGTGCTGGGCCATTGGCATGCGTCGTGCACCTGCCGGATGGGCGCGGCCGACGATCCGGGCGCGGTGACCGATCCGTCGGCGCGGGTCTATGGCGTCGAAGGCCTGCGGGTGGCCGACGCCTCGATCATGCCAGCGGTGCCGTGCGCCAACACCAATATTCCGACCATCATGATCGGCGAGAAGGTGGCGGCGATTGTGCTGGCGGAGCGGTAAGGCACTTTTACAAGCACTCTCCATCTCCGTCATGCCCGGCCTTGTGCCGGGCATCCACGTCTTCCTTTGTCGCCAAGACGTGGATGGCCGGGACAAGCCCGGCCATGACGTGTCGAAAGTATCGTGTATTAATTACTGTGCCTTGTAGCCCGACGCCCTCACGATCTCGGCGTTGAGCGCGATTTCCTTCCGCACGAACGTATCGAACTCCGCCGGCGTCATCGGGTTCGGATCGCCGCCAAGCGCGATGATCTTGTCGGCGACCGCCTTCACGTTCAGCGCAGCCACGATCTCGCGGTTGAGCCGGTCGACGATCGGCTTCGGCGTCTTGGCCGGCACGAAGGCGCCGACCCAGAAATTGTATTCCGCGTTCGGCACGCCGGCCTCGGTCGAGGTCGGGACGTTGGGCATCAGCGGCAGGCGCTTGGTCGAGCTCACCGCGAGCGAACTGACCTTGCCGTCCTTGGTGAGCTCGATCGCGTTGAGCGCCGGCGCCGGATACATGTCGATGCGGCCCGCGACCACTTCGGTCATGCCTTCCGGCGTGCCGCGGAACGGTACGTGCGTCGCGGCGAAGCCGGCGGCCAGACGGAAGCGTTCCATGTACAGTTGCCCGGAACTGCCCGCGCCCGCGGTGCCGTAGAGGATGGTGCTGCCCGGCTTCTTGCCGGCGTCGACCAGGTCCTTGAGCGTCTTGTACTGCGTCTTGGTCGCGATCACGAACGGAATACTCGCGAGCGCGCTGACCGCGGTGAAGTCGTTTGCGACGCTGAACGGCAGATTGGGATAGGTCGAAGCCACCACGACATGCGAGGTGGAGTGGACCAGCATGGTGTAGCCGTCGGGATCGGCCTTGGCCACCTGGGCCATGCCGAGCGTGGTGCCGCCGCCGCCGCGATTTTCCACCACGAAGGTCTGGCCAAGCTGCCTGCCCACCTGTTCGAACACGGTGCGGGCGGTGATGTCGGTGGCGCTGCCGGCGGAGAACGGTATGACGATCTTGATCGACTGCTTCGCGGGCCATTCCTGCGCCGCAGCAGCGAGTGGAACCATTAGCGCAATTGTGGCCAGTGCCCGGACATACAAGCGCGTCATGGATTTTCCCCCTGGTGTGGCGGCGTGATGATGTTGCCGCGTCAATGCGCCGCTGTTTGTAATCTTTGCGGTCTTGCGAGATGCATCTTAACGGGATGACGTGCCCGGTCCAGCGTCGCCGATCTGGAATTTTTCCACCGTCATGCCGCAATCGGCGCGTCCTGTTGGACATGTTCGGATGATCGGGTTATGGGGGCGTGATAACGTCTGCCGCAACTGCTCCGCGTGATTCGTCTTCCCCTCATAAGGAAAAAAATCTGATGCTCGTCAGGCTTGCATGTTGTCTCGCAATCGCGGCCGCCATTCTCGTGCCGGGCGCCGCGCGAGCCGACTGCGCGCAGACGATCAGCCAAGTGATGTCGCGGGATACGGAGAAGCTCGCCACGCGGTACAACCGCGTGACCAAGCGGATGGAGCAGCAGGGCAAGAGCCCGGGTCTCGTGGCGGAAGGATGCCGGATCGCCCGTGCGCTTGAGCCGCGTCTGCTCGAGCAGATCGCCGCGCTCAAGCAGTCGGGCTGCACCAAGGACCCCAATGCCGGCAACATGGTCACGGACATCGTCCGCGGCTACGAGGACGACCTCAACGCCATGCGCAAGGTCACCCGGGCCAAGTGCCGCTGATTTGGGCACGATGACTCTGGTCCCCCTCCGGGCATAACGACCCTTGAGGTCGGGCCGCCAGTCCGCCCCAGCGAAATCCGCCAGCCCCGCCAAGACCCAGAATCATTCGTTGGAACGGGCCTTCGCGGCATTGCCCGGACCGGGCGTTTCGGCTAAATCCTGGCCCGATCAAGCGCTTCGATTGAAAGGACGGGTAATGGCCGCGCATGGGAATACGGAATATTCGACGGCTGAGGGCAACGATTACCCGGCCCACGAACAGACCTACGAGAACTTCGTCCATCTCCTCGCCGTCGGCCTCTGTCACGTCATCAACATCACCATTGGCCTCGCTATCGGCGGCACCAAGGGTGCGTGGTGGACCTGCGCCGGCGTCATCGTCGTTGCAACCATCGTGGCGATCCACGGTCTGATCACCGGCGCGAAGATGCCGAGCTACGTCATGGTGGTGCTGTCGCTCCTGGTGCTCGCTCTCGTTTGATGGACTAGAGGCGCGCCTTGCGCAGGCCGCGCCGTCATGCCGGACAATCCGGGCGGGGGACGAGGGAATGCGTATTGCCATAGCGCGTGAAACCGATCCGGGGGAGTCACGGGTCGCGGCGACACCCGAAACCGTCAAGAAGTTCATTGGCCTCGGCGCCGAGGTCGCGGTCGAGCCGGGCGCGGGTCAGAAATCCGGTATCCTCGACGCGGACTACACTGCCGCGGGCGCAACAATTGCCAACGATGCCGCCAAGGGCGCGGAGGTCGTGCTCAAGGTGCGGCGGCCGGACACAGCCGAGCTCAAGAGCTACAAGAAAGGTGCGCTGGTCGTCGCCATCATGGATCCCTACGGCAACGACGCCGCGCTCAAGGCGATGGCGGATGCCGGCGTGGTCGCGTTCGCGATGGAACTGATGCCGCGCATCACGCGCGCGCAATCGATGGACGTGCTCTCCAGTCAGGCCAACCTCGCGGGCTATCGTGCGGTGATCGATGCTTCCGCCGAATACGGTCGCGCGCTGCCGATGATGATGACGGCGGCGGGCACCATCCCGGCGGCCAGGATTTTCGTGATGGGCGTCGGCGTCGCGGGCCTGCAGGCGATCGCGACCGCGCGGCGGCTCGGCGGCATCGTCACCGCGACCGACGTGCGCCCCGCCGTGAAGGAGCAGGTGCAGAGCCTCGGCGCCAAGTTCATCGCGGTTGAGGACGACGAATTCAAGCAGGCTGAAACCGCCGGCGGCTACGCCAAGGAAATGTCGAAAGAGTACCAGGCGAAGCAGGCGGCGCTGGTGGCGGAGCACATCAAAAAACAGGACATCGTCATCACCACGGCGCTCATTCCCGGCCGCCCGGCTCCTCGCCTCATCGGCAAGGAGATGGTTGCGTCAATGCGGCCCGGTTCGGTGATCGTCGATCTTGCGGTCGAGCGCGGCGGCAATGTCGAAGGCGCCAGGGCGGGCGAGGTGGTGGAGGTCGACGGGGTCAAGATCGTTGGCCACAACAACGTGCCCGGCCGGCTCGCAGCCTCGGCTTCCGCGCTCTACGCCAAGAACCTGCTGACCTTCGTCGAGACCCTGATCGACAAGAAGACCAAGGCGCTTGCTGTGAACTGGGACGACGACATCGTCAAGGGCACCGCGCTGACCCGCGACGGCGCCGTCATTCATCCGAATTTTGTACCCAAACCCGCTGCATAATGTCTTTCGCCTGACGCGCAGAAGGAATTCGTCATGACTGGAACGCCGCTCGACATCGTCGACCCCTTCGTGTTCCAGCTTTCGATCTTCGTGCTTGCGGTCTTCGTCGGCTATTACGTGGTCTGGTCGGTGACACCCGCGCTGCACACGCCGCTGATGTCGGTGACCAACGCGATCTCCTCGGTGATCGTGGTCGGCGCGCTGCTCGCGGTCGGCGTGCCGCTGGTCGTCAACGAGACCGGTCCGATCTGGGCGCGGGCGTTCGGCTTCGTCGCGCTGGTGCTTGCCTCTGTCAATATTTTCGGCGGCTTCCTGGTCACCCAGCGCATGCTGGCGATGTACCAGAAGAAAAAGAAGTGACGACGGCCATGACTCTTCTTCGCAAAAAGTCGTCGTCATGGCCGGACTTGATCCGGCCATCTCGTGCGGCAAATGACGGGACTTCGCCATGACCGCCAATTTCGCCGCGCTGCTCTATCTCGTCTCGGGCGTGCTGTTCATCCTGGCGCTGCGCGGGCTGTCGAGCCCCGAGACCAGCCGCATGGGCAACATGTTCGGTATCGCCGGCATGACCATCGCGGTGCTGACCACGCTCGCCGCGCATCCGCCGGCCGGATTGGGCGCATGGGTGCTGGTGATCGGCGGCATTGCGCTGGGCGGAGGCGCGGGCGCGGTGATCGCGCGTCGCGTGCCGATGACGGCAATGCCGGAATTGGTCGCCGCCTTCCATTCGCTGGTCGGTCTTGCGGCGGTGTTGGTGGCGGCGGCGGCGTTCTATGCGCCGGCGGCGTTCGGGATCGGTCTGCCCGGTGCGATCGCCAAGGCGAGTTTGGTCGAGATGTCGATCGGCGTCGCGATCGGCGCTATCACCTTCACCGGCTCGATCATCGCCTTCATGAAACTGTCGGGCCGCATGAGCGGTGCGCCGATCCTGCTGCCAGGCCGGCACTTCATCAATCTCGCACTGGCGGCGGCGCTGCTGTTCTTCATCTATGGCCTCGTGGTATCGCAGAGCCAGATCGATTTCTGGCTTGTCGTCGTGATCGCGCTCATTTTCGGCGGACTGATCATCATCCCGATTGGCGGCGCCGATATGCCGGTGGTGATCTCGATGCTCAATTCCTATTCGGGATGGGCGGCCGCAGGCATAGGCTTCACGCTTGGCAATTCGGCGCTGATCATCACCGGCGCTCTGGTCGGCTCGTCGGGCGCGATCCTGTCCTACATCATGTGCAAGGGCATGAACCGGAGCTTCATCTCCGTCATTCTGGGCGGCTTCGGCGGCGAAGTCGCGGGACCGGCGGGCGGCGCGGCCGAGCAGCGGCCGGTCAAGCTCGGCTCGGCCGAGGACGCCGCCTACATCATGAAGAACGCCGGCAAGGTCATCATCGTACCGGGCTACGGCATGGCGGTGGCGCAGGCGCAGCACGCGCTCCGTGAAATGGCCGATCATCTCAAGAAGGAAGGCGTCGAGGTCAAATACGCCATTCACCCGGTGGCGGGCCGCATGCCCGGCCACATGAACGTGCTGCTCGCCGAGGCCAACGTGCCCTACGACGAGGTGTTCGAGCTGGAGGACATCAACTCGGAATTCCCGCAGGCCGACGTGGTCTATGTGATCGGCGCCAATGACGTCACCAATCCGGCCGCGGAGGACGACAAGTCGTCACCGATCTACGGCATGCCGGTGCTGCAGGTCTGGAAGGGCGGCACGGTGATGTTCAACAAGCGCTCGCTGGCGTCGGGCTACGCCGGCATCGACAATCCGTTGTTCTACCGCGACAACACCATGATGCTGCTCGGCGATGCCAAGAAGATGACTGAGCAGATCGTCAAGTCGATGTGAGGTCCGGCTACGTATTGTCTTATGCTTTTTTCGCCGACGCTTTCAGCGCGGCGCCGTCCACGATCCAGTCCCACAGTTCTCGCACCTCATCCGGCTCGAGCCGGTGCTCTTCGGCCGCCTGGCGCAATGCCATGACTAGGTAGGCCGCCCGGGCGGGTGCCGAAGCTGGCAACTCGAATACGGTCCAATCGCACATGTCGCGCGCCCCTTGATGATCTCGCCTTGAAGGTTGGTCGAAGGACGAGGCACGCGGGTTCGAACGCGCATGGATCATGGTGTCCGCCCGGTTATCGTGATCGGTAAAATTTGAAGCGCCGTCAGTTTGCGACACCTGCGCGCCGCGACACGGACCGCAGCGCCAGTGCCACCGTCACGCCCGCGATTGCGACGGAGACGAACAGCAGCGGCGCGCGGCTCCAGCCCTGCGTATCCACCAGCCAGGCCATTGCGGCGGGCCCCAGAAGGTTGCAGATATTGGTCGTCTGGTTGATCAGCCCGAGCACAATGGCGAGCAGCGCCGATGTCGGCGCAAGCTTTGGCGCCGCGGCATAGATCGAGCCCGGTATGAGCCCGGTCAGCCCAAGGCTCAGCGCCGCCAGCACCGCAACGACGGCGACTGGCACGGCATCGGCGAATATGCCGAGGCTCGCCAGCCCCATGAACGTGAAAGCCGATGCCGCGATGACCCATGTCGGGACGCGCAAGCGCAGCAACGCGCCCGCCGACATGTTGCCTACGACGTTGGCCAGCACCGCTGCTGCGCCGACCATGCCGGCCGCGGCAATCGACAGGCCCCTGCGCTCGACCAGCAGCGTCGGCAGCAATCCGGCCATCGCCATGAATTGAAACGTGTAGAAACCGAAGGCGAGGGCCAGCAGGATCGGCCCCGGTGAGCCGAGCGCCGTGCGGATGTTCGGAATGAGCGCGCGGCCTGGATGTTGCGACGGCACGGGCTCGGCGATCCGCAGGCCGCCGATGACCAGTGCCCAGATCAGCGCGACGGCTGCGTTGATCACCCACAGCGTCTGCCAGCCGAACGCCATCGCCTGCGGTCCCGCGAGCATCATGATGACCGAGCCGAGCGGCAAGTAGGCGCCGAACAGCGGCAGCACGGTGTCGAGATCCTTCGGCGCGGTGACGGCGCGCAGCAGCCGTGGTATCGCAAGCGTGGCGGCGAGAAAGCCGCAGCCCTCGATCACGCGGGTTGCGATCATCATGCTTCCGCTTTCGACGAAAGCGCCCGCAAGGCTTCCGAGGCCGGCGGTCACGAGCCCCACGATCAGGGCTCGCCGCGCGCCGAACAGCGACGCGACGATGCCGGCCGGCAATCCGCCGACGGCGCCGAGCATGCCGTAGGCGCCGATGATCCAGGAGGCGACCACGAGCGTGAGCGCCAGCTCGCGTTGCAGGACCGGCACAGCGATCGCGGCCTTGCCGATCTGCAGCGCGACCACGACACCTGCGATCAAGAGGACGAGAACTGCGCCCCAGTGCGTCCGGGTCGGCATGGATGCCGTCAGTCGCCGGTCGGCGAGATACCAATTCTTGCCGGGAGGCTGATGGTCGCCATCGTCATGCTTTGAAAGGTCATGCCGGTGAGTGTAGGCAGCGAAGGCTTGCGCGGCAACTGATCGCCGGTGTTCCGGCCGAGCGGCGTCGTGCTATCAACGTGCTATGACCTTGCTGAAATGGCTCCTCGGCGCGCTCGCGGTGTACGGCGGCTTGCTTGCGGTGATGTATGTCGCGCAACGCTCGCTGATGTATTTGCCCGAGATCATCCGGACATCGCCCGCCGCCGCCGGCCTGTCCGGAGCGGAAGAATTCGAGCTCGACACCGCCGACGGCGAGAAGGTGGTGGTCTGGCACGTGCCGCCGCGCGGCGAGAAGCCGGTGGTGCTCTATTTCCACGGCAACGGCGGATCGCTGCGGCTGCGCGCGGCGCGCTTTGGCCGGCTCACCGCCGACGGCACCGGACTCGTCGCCTTGTCGTATCGCGGCTATGGCGGCTCGACCGGCCGCCCGACCGAAGCGGGCCTCATAGCGGACGCCGCCGCGGTCCATGCCTTCGCCGCCGCGCGCTATGGAGCCGGGCGCCTCGTGCTATGGGGCGAGTCGCTCGGCACCGGCGTCGCGGTTGCGATCGCCGGGCAGTATCCGGTGGCGCGGGTGCTGCTGGAATCGCCCTACACCTCGACCGCCGACATAGGCGCCGCCACCTATCCGTTCATTCCGGTGCGATGGTTGATGAAGGACCAGTTCCGCTCCTATGAGCGCATCGCCAAGGTCACCGCGCCGGTGCTGGTGCTGCACGGCGAACTCGACCCGGTGGTGCCGATCGCCCATGGCGAAGCGATGTATGGTCTGATCCGCTCGCCGAAGCAGTTCGTGCGCCTGCCGCGCGCCGCGCACAACGACCACGACGAGCACGGCGGGCTGGATCAGGTGAGGGGATTCATCGCCGGCGATGTGAAGTAATCATCGCAACGTCACGACGAAATTCAAAACTTCGGAAGTTTGACGTCAGAACGTCTGATAGGTCTGGCCCATCTGGCCGCCGACGCGGGTGAAGCCGGCCTTGGCGGCCTCGTGGTCCTTGTTGATGTTGATCGCCTTGGCGTAGGAGCCGGCTGCCTTCTCCTTGTCGCCGAGCCGCTCGTAGGCGAGGCCGCGGCTGGTCCAGGCGCCGAGGTTGAGCGGCTCCGCCGCCACCGCATCGTCGAGATCGCCAATCGCGGCCTTGAAGTCGTTGATCGACATGTAGCTCAGCGCGCGGGCGATGAACGGCTCCGCTTCATTCTGCGACAGTCCGATCGCGGTGGAGAAATCGTCGATCGCGAACTGGTGCTGGCGCTGGCTCTGATAGAGCAGCCCGCGATTGTGGTAGGCCTGGGCACTGTCGGGCCGGATTGCGATCGCCTTGTTGAAATCGTTGAACGCGTTGAGTGCCTGGCCGCGCCGGCGATAAACGATGCCGCGACCGAGATAGGCGACCGCGTAGTTGGGATCGAGCGTCAGCGACTTGTTGTAGTCGGCCAGCGCGAGATCGAGCTTGCCGGTCTGGCGATAGATCAGTCCGCGGTTGGCGTAGGCCTGGGCGTAGTTCGGATCGAGGCTGATCGCCTTGTTGAAATCGGTAAGCGCGTCCTGATGCCGTCCGGACTGGCCGAACACCGTACCGCGCATGTTGTAGGCCTGCGGATCGTTGGGATTGCGCTGCACGACATTGGTCAGCGAGGCGACGTTGGTCGGCGACGCGGCGTACTGGCTATCCTCGAGTTCCGAAGTCTGCTGACTGCCGCCGGTCACGGTCTGGCAGCCCGCAAGCGCCGCAGCCGCAACGACGAGCAACGCCCGGGCAAACTCCGGCGCGCGGACCCTGCTCATTGCATTCGACGCGAGCGTTGTATGGGCCATCATGATCTGGGATTGCCTCGCCGCAGGCGCTTAAGCTGGCTGTTCACCCGATGAATGCGGCAAACGTTCGACGCTACCCCAAGGTCCGGAAAACAACAGCGCGGCCGGGTTCGACCCGCCCGCGCTGTGGATAAACCAGCAGAAACGGAGTTCTTAGCGGCCGAAGCCACCACCGCCGCCGAAACCGCCGCCACCGCCAAAGCCGCCACCGCCGCCGAATCCACCACCGCTCCGGCCGCCGCCACCTGCGCCGCGCGGACCCCCGCGCCCACCGGCGCCGCCTGGGCCACCCGCCGCGCCGAACACCGGCTTGGGCTTCATCGGGATCAGGCCCTCGCGCTGCGCGCGCTTGCGGGCGAGTTTGCGGGCGCGGCGAACCGCTTCCGCCTTCTCCCGAGCCTTCTTTTCCGATGGTTTTTCGTAATGGCCGCGAAGCTTCATCTCGCGGAAGATGCCCTCGCGCTGCATCTTTTTCTTCAGCGCCTTGAGAGCCTGGTCGACGTTATTGTCGCGGACGAGAACCTGCACGCATCGTTCCTTCTGAATGCCGTTGTCCGATGATGGGCGATCGCGGGAGGCCCTGGAGGCCTTCCGAGTTGGGCGTCGGTAGCAGACCCCGGTTTAAAAGTCCATCATTAGCGGGCTTTCCCTTGCGAAAAGCCTCGGACCGGCCTGGTCGCCCGCGAGTTGCGGCAATCCGGCTAGGTCGCCGTCGGGGGCTGGTCCGTTTCCGCGTCGTCCTCGCCGGTCGCAGGGTTGGCGGCGGGGCTGCGCGCCGCGAGGCGCCCGAGCGTGGCGGTTTCACGCATCCAGCGGGCCATCGGCCTCGCCGGGTAGCCCCCCCAGCTTTCGCCGGCCGGAACATTGCTGATCACCCCGGCCCTGGCGGCAAGCCGCGCGCCGCGGCCGATGGTGACATGCGGGGCGATGCCCACCACCCCACCCAGCATGACGAAATCCTCCAATGTCACGCTGCCGCTGAGCCCCGATTGCCCGGCGATGATGCAATGGCGGCCGATGATGGCGTTGTGGCCGATGTGCACCAGATTGTCGATCTTGGTTCCTTCGCCGATCACGGTGTCGCGCATGCCGCCGCGGTCGATGGCGGTACCGGCGCCGATCTCGACATCGCTATGAATGACCACGCTGCCGATATGCGGCACTTTGATGTGTCCCTGCGCGCCGCCGATATAGCCGAAGCCGTCCTGGCCGATGTGGCAGCCGGGATGGATGATGACGCGGTCGCCGATCTGCGAATGGGTGATCGTGCCG
>CAMDFO010000093.1 GCA_945897515.1 Rhodoplanes serenus
GCGCGGGCGCTCTTTCGAGCTTTCGGCATCAGAGGCTCCAAAACAGCCCATTCGTCATCACTCAAATCAAATCGCATGATTCACCTCCGCTCACGGTGAATCACGATCACTATGATTTTTCAAGAAACTATGTGAGTACAGACCCTAGCTCAATTCGGACGCGGCCGCGGCAACGGCACGATGCTGCGAGCGCCGGCGGTTGAAAACTGCGGCCGTGGCTGCGGCAGCGGTATCGGGCCGGCAATCGGCTGGCCGTCGGTGACAAGCTCTTCCGCCGCCGTATCCGGGACAGCCGCTGCCGTCGCAGGCACGCTGCCATTCCACGGGTGACTGAACGGCGGCACGATCGCAAGCGAGGCTATCATCGGCAACGGCCGCGGAGCTTCGCGGGCCGGGGCCGCGGAGCCGGTGGTTTCGAGGCTGGGGTGCGGTTCGGGCGCTGGCTGCGGCTCCGAGGCGGGCGGCGTTTCGGGGGTGGAAATCGCGCCTTGCGCGGCCAGCAGCAGCGGCTGGTAGGCGGCCATCAGCGGAGGCGCCACGTAGGTCTGGACGACCCAGGCGGCAGCGCCCCCGAACAGGGCTACCGACAGAATGATGACAAAGAAGGAGAACAGGCGCCTGCGGCGCGGCCGCTCAAGACTGGTGGTCTCGTAGGCTTCCATATCCGCCCCCCAATACTCGGCGGGATGGCGCAGTCTAGTGGATTTCCCGCGGCCTCGCCAGGACGGCAAAGCCGCGGAAACGCTGCATTCTCACTGCGGCTCGATGCCGGCGTCCTTGATGACGCGGCCCCATTTGCCGATCTCGCTCTTCATCCGGGCGCCGAGCGCCTGCGGCGGACCGGCGAGCGGCTCGAGCCCCAGACCCAGGAAGCGTTGCTTCAGGTCGGGATCGGCCAGCACCGCTCCAACCTCGCGATTGAGCAGTTCCACCACATCCGGCGGGGTCTTGGCCGGCACGAAGAAGCCATTCCAGGTGACGACCTCGAATCCCTTCACGCCGGCCTCATCCACGGTTGGGACCGTCGGCGCATAGGGTGCGCGCGCGCCTGTCGTGCTGGCCAGCGCGATAAGCTGTTTTTCGGTGATGGACGATTTCAGCGCGCCGAAGGATTGGATGATCATGTCGACGTCGTTGCGCAGCGCCGCGGTCACAAGCTCGCCGGGCGTGCGGAACGGCACGATGACGAAGTCCAGTCCCGTCATCGAGCGCAGCAGCGTCGCCGCCAGATGGTTGGTCGACCCGACCGTGGTGGTGCCGACGTTCAGCGTGCCGGGTTTGGCGCGCGCGGCGGCAAACACGTCGGCCAGCGTCTTATAACTGGAGGTGCTGCCGGTCGCGAGGATGTTGGCGAACGTGCTGATGCCCGACACCGGCTGGAAATCCGCCACCGGGTCGTACGACAGGCTTTTCAGCAGCGAGACGCTGATCGCCGTCGAGCTCGACAGCACGACGACGGTGTAGCCGTCCGGCGGCGAGGTCAGCGTCGTGGTGACCGCGGTGATGCCCCCGGCGCGCGGCTGGTTGTCGATGATGACGGAGGTGCCGAGCCGTGCGCCCAGCTTGTCGGCCAGGATGCGGAGCGTCACGTCGGACACTGAGCCTGCGGCAAACGGCAGCATGACGCGGATCGGGCGCGTGGGGAATTTCTGCGCGTCGGCGGGCAGGACGGCGCTGACCAACAAGGCGGCGGCAGCAGCCGCGGCGAACGCCCGACGTCCGATGGTCATTCCATGTCCTCCCAGGGGGGCCGCGTCATTGGCGCTCGATCCCGGCGTCGTCGATGACGCGCGACCAGCGCTCGATCTCCGCGCGCATGCGCGCCGCGATGGTGGCCGGCGAGCTCGGCCGGGCCTCCACGCCAAGTTCCAGGAACCGCCGGACGACCTCCGGTTCAGCGAGCGTCAGGCTAAGCTCGCGGTTGAGCCGTTCGATCGCCTCCGCCGGCGTGCGCGCAGGCGCGAACAGGCCATTCCATGACGACACCTCGAAATTCGCGATCCCGGATTCGCCAACCGTCGGCACGTCCGGCAGCGCGGCCGCCCGCGCGCCCGCCGTGGTGACGATGGCGCGCAACGAGCCGTCGAGCAAGTTCGCCTTGACTGCGCCGTAGGCGTTGATCACCACGTCGACATCGTTGCGCATCAACGCCACCGTCAGGTCACCCGCACCGCGGAACGGCACCAGGGTAAAGTCGACGCCCGCGACCTTGCGAAATAGAAGTGCCGTCAGATGCGGACTCGTACCGGACGCTGCGGTCCCGAAATTCAGCGCGCCGGGCTTGGCGCGCGCCGCCGCGATCACGTCTTGCAGCGAGCACAGGTTCGACTTCGCGTTGGTGAGGAATATGTAAGAAAAATCGCTGATGCCGCCAACCGCCACGAAATCCTTCAGCGGGTCGTAGGGCAGTTGCTTGAACAGCGCCGCGCTCACGGCCGTGGCGTTGGATAGTAGCGCTACCGTATGGCCGTCGGGGGGCGACGAGATCACCGCCCTGGCCGCCGCCACGCCGCCGCCGGTCGGCAGGTTTTCGATGACGACCTGCGTGCCAAGCCGCGGGCCGAGCCGCTCGGCGAGGATGCGGAGCGAAACATCGGACACCGAACCGGCCGCGAACGGCGACACGATGCGGATCGCGCGCGACGGGAACTTGTCCTGGGCCGACGCGGGCACAAGGGCTGCAAGCAGAAATGCGGTCAGGCAGAGCGCGGCGCGCAACGAGTGATGCATTGACGATCTCGACTTTCTCACGCCCCGGCCACCACGGGATTGCGGAGCACGCCGATGCCGGTGATCTCGATTTCGATGACATCGCCGGGATTCAGGGCTTGCGGCACTTCGTCGGTGCCGAGCCAGACCACGTCGCCCGGCGACAACGTGTTGGTGCGTGAAATGTCGCTCAAGACCTCGGCGGCGCTGAACAGCATGTTGCCGGTCGGAAACGAGTGCACGGTCTTGCCGTTGAGCCTGACACAGGTGGTCATGTCGCACGGTTCGATTCCGGTCGCGATGAACGGCCCCATTGGCTTGAAGGTGTCGGCGTTCTTGGACCGCAGGTTGGTCGGATCGGCGCTCTGCCAATCGCGTTCGGTCACGTCGTTGCCGATGGTCCAGCCGAAGATGCCGGCGGCCGCGTCCTGCGGCGACACGTTGCGCATGGTCTTGCCGACGACCGCGACGATCTCGCCCTCGTATTCGAATTTGGCGCCGGCGTCCTTCGGCTTCACGATCGCGGCGCCGGTCGGAACCAGCGCGCTGTTGGCCCGGTAGCCGACGCGAGGCCGGTCATAGAACTTGGGCTTGGTGCCTTTGACCTCCGCCCGCCCGACCACGTGGTTGTGGTAGTTCGAGCCGATCGCATAGAACGTCGGCGGCACGACCGGCACCAGGAGCGTGACCTCGGTCAGCCGGTGCGACCCCGGCAGGCGCCGATAATCCGAGAACGGATCGCCTTCGATAACGACGATGCTGTCGCCTTCGACAATCCCATAGGACGGCGAACGGCCGTTCTGGAAGCGGCACCACAGCATGGGGATCAGGACTTTCTGAGTTTTTCGGCGACGCGCGGGGCGAAATAGGTCAGCACGCCGTCGGCGCCGGCGCGCTTGAACGCGACCAGGCTTTCCATCATCGCCTTGTCGCCGTCGAGCCAGCCGTTGCCGGCCGCCGCCATCAGCATCGCGTATTCGCCGGACACCTGATAGGCGAACGTTGGCATGCCGAACTCGGCCTTGATGCGCGCCAGGATGTCGAGATAGGGCAGGCCGGGCTTCACCATGACCATGTCGGCGCCTTCGGCGATGTCGAGCTCGACCTCGCGCAGCGCTTCGTCGGTGTTGCCGGGGTCCATCTGGTAGGTGCGCTTGTCGCCGATCAGCGTGGCCGAGGAGCCGACGGCATCGCGGAACGGCCCGTAGAACGCCGAAGCATACTTCGCCGCATAGGACATGATCGAAACGTCGAGGAAGCCCGCCTCGTCGAGCCCTTGGCGGATCGCGCCGACGCGGCCGTCCATCATGTCGGATGGCGCGATGATGTCGCAGCCGGCCTCCGCCTGCACCAGCGCCTGCCGAACCAGCACGGCGACGGTCTCGTCGTTGAGGATGACGCCATCGCGAATGAGGCCGTCGTGGCCGTGGCTGGTGTAGGGGTCGAGCGCCACGTCGCAGAGCACGCCGACCTCCGGCACCTCTTTCTTGAGCGCGCGCAGCGCACGGCACACCAGGTTCTTGGGATTGAGCGCCTCGCTGCCGTCCTCGTCGCGCAGGCCGGGATCGGTGTAGGGGAACAGTGCGATGCACGGGATGGTGAGCTTCGCCGCCTGCTCGGCTGCGCGCACCACGTCGTCGAGGGCGAGCCGCTCCACGCCCGGCATCGAGGCGATCGGTCCGCCGCGTCCTTCGGTCACGAACAGCGGCCAGATCAGGTCGTCGGTCGAAAGCACGCTCTCGCGCACCATGCGGCGCGCCCAGTCGGCGCGGCGGTTGCGGCGCAGGCGAGTAGCGAGTCCGAGCGAAGGTGCGGCCTTAGCCGGCGTTTCGACCGGGGCAAAACGGGTGCGTGACTCGATCGGGCGGCCGTATTTGATCGCCATGGCAACTCACCTTCGTCATTGCCGGCATAGCCGTCGGAAGACGGCGTCGCTTCGCTTGTGCCTTATGACCCGGCAATCCATCATAACGTGGTGATTTGTTGGATGACAGGTGTCCCGGGCCGAGCCGGGCGACAGGCAAAGAATTCATGGATTTCGACCTCACCGAAGACCAGCGCGCCTTCCAGGCAACGGCCCGCCAGTTCGCGCGCGACGAGATGATGCCGCGTGCGCGGGAATGGGACGAGAACGAAACCTTCCCGGTCGAGACGCTGCGCAAGGCCGCGGCGCTCGGCTTCGGCGGCATCTACGTGAAGGACAACGTCGGCGGCGCCGACCTGACGCGGCTCGACGCCACGGTGATCTTCGAGGAACTGGCGCAGGGCTGCACCTCGACTGCCGCCTATATCTCGATTCACAACATGGCGGCCTGGATGATCGACGCGTTCGGCGGCGAAGCCCAGCGCAAGAAACTCCTGCCCAAGCTCTGCACCATGGAGCATTTTGCGAGCTACTGCCTGACCGAGCCGGACTCCGGCTCCGACGCCGCGAGCTTGAAGACGCGCGCCGTGCGCGACGGCGACCATTACGTGCTCGACGGTACCAAGGCCTTCATCTCCGGCGGCGGCGTGTCCGACATCTACGTCTGTATGGTGCGCACCGGCGCGGCCGGGCCGAAGGGCATCTCCTGCATCGTGGTCGAGAAGGGCGCGCCGGGGCTTTCCTACGGCGCGCAGGAAAAGAAGCTCGGCTGGAAATCGCAGCCGACCGCGATGGTCAATTTCGAGAATTGCCGGGTGCCGGCCGGTAACCTGATCGGCAAGGAGGGCGACGGCTTTAAGATCGCCATGGCCGGGCTCGACGGCGGCCGGCTCAACATCGCGGCCTGCTCGATCGGCGGCGCGCAGTTCTGTCTCGACCGCACCATCGGGTACATGCGCGAGCGGAAGCAGTTCGGCTCGAAGCTCTCGGATTTCCAGGCGCTGCGTTTTCGTGTGGCCGACTACGCGACCGAGTTGGAGGCCAGCCGCCTGATGGTGCGCCGTGCGGCGTTGGCGGTGAGCAACCGCGAGCCCGGCGGCACGCGGCTCGCCGCGATGGCGAAGCGGCTTGCGACCGACTGTGGTTTCGAGGTGGTCAACGGCTGCCTACAGCTCCATGGCGGTTACGGCTACCTGCGCGATTATCCGATCGAGCGGGTGTTGCGCGACGTGCGCGTGCACCAGATCTTGGAAGGCACCAACGAGGTGATGCGGCTGATCGTGAGCCGCGACATGCTGGACAACTGAGGTTCGAACTAGCCGCCCCTGTCACCGGCCGGCTTGACCGTCGCCGCGCGGTCGCCAGCGCTTCATCAGCATGCCCATCAGGCTGATCGGCGGTCCGATGATGTCGTCGCCGGAGACCAGCTTGGCGCCTTCCTTGCTCTTGACCAAGTTGAGCTTGCGGTCGTGAAATTCCTCGAGCTCGGCGCGGTGGCCGACGCTGATGATCGCCAGCTCGGGGATTTTTTCGCCGATCATGGTCATCAGCTTGGCCTGGCTTGCGGTGTCGAGCGCCGACGTCGCCTCGTCCATCACCACGAGGTCGGGCTTTTCCAGCAGCAGGCGGGCAAACGCCAGCCGCTGCTTCTCGCCGCCGGACAACATCTGGTCCCAGGCGACGTCTTCCTCGTCGATGCGGTCGACGATGTGTCCGAGGCCGACCTGCTCGAGCGCCTCCTTCAACGCCGCATCGTCGATCGTGTCCGCGGCCTGCGGATAGGCGGCCGCGCGCCGCAGCGTGCCGAGCGGCACATAAGGCTTCTGCGGCATCATGAACAGCTTGGAGCCGGGCTTGAGCATGATCTCGCCTTCGCCCCAGGGCCAGAGGCCGGCGATGGCGCGCACCAGCGTGCTCTTTCCGGAGCCGGAATCGCCCGCGAGCAGCACCTTCTCGCCGAGCTTCACGATCACGTCGGCGTCTTCGATCACCACCGTGCCGTCGGTCAACTCCACCTTGACGTCCTTGAGCCGAATCGCCGCGCCCTCCGAGTCCTCGCCGCGCGTAATCGCGCTGGCCTGCGACTGGTCGAGGCGGTCGAGCGACACCATCAGGCTCGCGACGCGGCGGGCGGAAGCTGTGAACTCCGCCAGTCGCGGATAATTATCGACGATCCAGTTGAACGCGTATTGCACCTGGATGAACGCCGCCGCCGCCTGCATCACCTGGCCGAGCGTCATGGTGCCGGCGAGGAATTTCGGTGCGCACAGGATGATCGGAATGACGGACGCGATCACGTAGTTGCCGTGCGAGACCGACATGGTTCGCATGTATTGCTTGGCCAGGTTGTGGTAGGCCGACATCAGCTTCGCCAGCAGCTTGGAGAGCCCGGCGCGCTCCTCCTTCTCGCCGCCGAGGATGGCGATGCTTTCGCCGTTTTCGCGCAGCCGGGTCAGCGCATAGCGGAATTCCGCTTCGGACTGGTTCTTGGCCTCGGCCATCGGCACGAAGCTGCGCGCGATGAACATCATGCTGGAGCTGATGATGATGCAGTAGATCACCACCGCGATCACGAGATAGCCAGGAATGACAATCTGGCTGCCACCCCAATCGACCGGCAGGTCGCCGCCGACGGTCCACAGCACGCCGATGAACGTCACCGAGGTGAGGAATGCGGTCAGGATGCCGACCGCGAGATCGACCGGTGCTTCGGTCGCGATCCGCATGTCCTCGGTCAGGCGATGCTCGGGATTCTGGTGATCGCCGGCAACCAGATTGAGCTGGTAGTAGCGGCCCTTGTCCAGCCATCGGTCGCCGACATGCTCGGTGAGCCAGGCGCGCCAGCGGCGCTGCGTGCGCATCCGGGCCCACACCACGGCGACCGCCACTCCGATGCTGAACACCGCCATCGGAATGAAGATCATCGACTGGTAGAGGACGGTGGCGCCGTCCTTCTTTTCCAGGGCGTCGAAGATGTCGCGATTCCAGACGTTGATCCGGTAGCTGATGACGAGTTGCAAAATGACCAGCGCGATCAGGCCCAAGGTCATGATCCAGGCGATGCGGCGCTGTTCGCCGGTCCAGAACTCCTTGGCCGAAAGCCAAAAACGCCAAAACAGCGCTTTGCGCTGCTTGGCGTCGGGCGGCAGATCTTTCATGGCAAAGGCCTTGTTTGGAGCGATAGACAACGCCGGCCGGGTCATTTGGTTCACGGTCAGCGTCGACGACGGCCGTCCGCGGCGGGTTGCGTACATTGCATCGGCCGGCGGTCCCGGCTAGCTCATCGGACAATGACATCTCCCGAAGCCGAAATCCTGTTTGAACGGCGCGGTGCGGCCGGGCTCGTGACGCTCAACCGGCCGAAGGCGCTCAACGCCGTGACTCACGGCATGGTGCGGGCGCTGGCCGGCCAACTCGCGGATTGGGCGGCCGATCCGGCGGTCAGCCGCGTGGTGGTGTCGGCTGCGGGCGAGCGCGCGTTTTCCGCCGGTGGCGACATCCGCGCGCTGACCGATCTGGGCACGACCGGGCGGCACGACGAAGCCCTCGCGTTCTGGCGCGAGGAGTACATCCTCAACGCGGCGATCAAGCATTATCCCAAGCCTTATGTGTCGCTGATCGACGGCATCGTTATGGGCGGCGGCGTCGGCATCTCGGTGCACGGCTCGCACCGGGTCGCGGGCGACCGCTATCTGTTCGCCATGCCCGAAGTCGGCATCGGCTTTTTCCCCGATGTCGGCGGCACCTGGTTCCTGCCGCGGCTGCATGGCGAACTCGGCGCCTATCTGGCGCTGACCGGCGAACGTCTCAAGGCTGCCGGCGGTGTGGCCGCGGGCATCGCGACCCATCGCGTGGCTTCGGCGCGCTTTGCCGAACTGCGCGACGCGCTGTGCGGGGCGACGCCGGTCGACGCATTGCTTGCCGCGTTTGCCGAGCCGGCCGACGCGCCGGTCCCAAAGTATCGTCCCGCGATGGATCGCCTGTTCGCGGGCGACCGCATCGAGGACATTCTGTCCGCGCTGGATCGCGAAGCTTCGTCGGGCGGTGCCGATGCGGATTTTGCGGCCGCCACCGCCGCCACTATGCGGACCAAGTCTCCGACCAGCCTCAAGATCGCGCTCGCGCAGATGAGAGTGGGCGCGGCGCTTTCATTCGATGCGTGCATGCAGACCGAATTCCGCATAGTGTCCCGCCTCATCCACGGTCAGGATTTCTACGAAGGGGTGCGCGCGGTGATCGTCGACAAGGACAACGCCCCGCGCTGGCGGCCGGCCACGCTGGCCGAGGTCACGCCTGCCGATGTGGAGCGGCACTTCGCCCCGCTGGGACCTGCGGAGCTCGTGCTGCCGTGAGCCAGTCCTTCACGCCCGATCGCGCGCAGACGCTCGAGCCGGTGCATGCCGACGAGCCGGAGAGCAACGACGGCCGCTGGACCGCGCGGCTGGTGCTGTTCCTGCGGGTGATGGCGGCGCTGTCCATGCTCAAGGGGCTGTATCATTGGGCGCTGGTCTGCGGCATCGCGGGTCCGGAGGGCGGTTTCGAGAACCAGCCGATACCGTGGCAGACCGCCACGGTGTTCTTTGCGGTGATCGATCTGGTGGCGGCGGTCGGGCTGTGGCTCGCCGCGGCCTGGGGCGCCGTAGTCTGGCTCACCGCCGCGGTGTCGATGGCTGCGGTCGAGGTGTTCTTCCCGCAGGTCTACGGCGGACGGATGTTCGTTGTCGTGATCGAAGGCTTGTTGCTCTGCGGCTATCTGTTCCTGGCGATCCAATCGGCGCGCGAGCATCCGCAGTGACAACCTTGCCCTGATACGCCGCGCGGCATTCAATAGGACCGGATACGAGTTGCCGGACGCGGCGCCCGCGAAATTGAAGGAGAATGCAATGACCTATGGTGTTTCGATCAAGCAGGCGGCCGCGTGGGCCATCGTCGGGTTGGCCGTGTCGGCCACCTCGGCCTTCGCGCAGGACTGGCCGACCAAGCAGGTCCGCGTGATCGTTCCATTCTCCGCAGGCAGCGCGACCGACATCGTGCCGCGGATCGTGTTCGAACAGGTCCAGGCGAACACCGGAAAGACATTCATCGTCGAGAACCGGCCGGGCGCCGGCTTCGCCGTTGGCGTCGGCGCGGTGAAAACGGCCGACCCCGATGGTTACACCGTGCTGGTGCATTCCAACGCGCTGGTCACGACACCGGCGATCCAGACCACCAACTGGGACCCGGTGCAGGATTTCTCCGGCCTCACCCCGCTCGGCAACGTGCCGCTGGTGCTGGTCATTTCGCCCGAGAAGAACATCAAGACCCTCAAGCAGCTCGTCGACCATGCTAAGGCCAATCCGGGTGCGCTGAACTACGGCGCCGCCGGCATCGGCTCGCCGCCGCATCTGACCATGGAGCGTTTCCGGATGGCGGCCGGCTTCACCGGCCAGCTCGTGCCGTTCAAAGGCGCGCCCGAAGCGCTGACCGAGGTCGCCACCGGACGCATTGATGTCTACTTCAGCCCGCTGGCGCCGGCGATCTCGCTGATCCAGGCCGGAAAAGTTCTGCCGTTGGCGGTCAGCAGCATGCGGCGCGCGGCGGCGTTGCCGGACGTGCCGACCACGACCGAGGCCGGCTATGCCAACTCGGATTTCGAATTCTATGTCGGGATGTATGTGGCGAAAAAAACGCCGCCCGGTGTCGTCGCCAAGATGCACGCCGAGACCGTCAAGGCGCTCAACAACCCGAACGTCAAGGACAAGCTCGCCAAGATCGGCGTGGAGCCGCTGATCGTCACGCCCGCGGAATTCGACGCGCGCATCGCCAAGGAAGCGCCGCTCGCGGTCGAGCTCGCCAAGGCTGCCGGCATCCAGAGACAATAAGGCGCAGGGCTTTTTCCCGGCCATAGAGTTCGCTGCCCGACTCCCGCTCGCCCCGGTTGCGTCACAGCCCAGGTGTATTGCTGCCATGCCAGGTCCTGGGCTTAATGGCGGCCAAGCGGGGGAGACACAGACATGGCACGCATTGGCTTCATCGGGCTTGGCAACATGGGCCTGCCGATGGCGCAGAACCTGCTCAAGGCCGGCCATGCGGTCCAGGGCTTCGATGTCAGCACGGCTCAGTCCGACAAGCTTGTAGGCCCGGGCGGCACCGCGCCGGGCAGCGTCAAGGCGACGGCGGCAGGGGTCGACGTGGTCATCACCATGCTCCCGGCCGGCCAGCATGTGCGTGACGTTTATATGGGCGCCGACGGCGTTCTGGCGGTCGCAGCGCCCGGCACCCTTTTGATCGATTCCTCGACCATCGACGTTGAAAGTGCGCGCGCTGTTGCCAATGCGGCGCAGGGCAGGGGCCTCGCCATGCTCGATGCGCCGGTATCCGGCGGCGTCGGCGGGGCGAAATCCGGGACGCTGACCTTCATGGTCGGCGGCGCCGAGGAGGCTTTCGAGCGGGCCAGGCCGATCCTGGAGCACATGGGCAAAACCATCGTGCACGCCGGCGGCCCCGGCAACGGCCAAGCCGCCAAGATCTGCAACAACATGATCCTCGGCGTCTCGATGATCGCGGTGTCGGAGGCGTTCGTCCTGGCGGAAAAGCTCGGGCTGGACCCGCAGAAGCTGTTCGATATCTCGTCCAAATCGTCGGGCCAGTGCTGGTCGATGACGACCTATTGCCCGGTGCCGGGACCGGTGCCGACCTCGCCGGCCAACCGCGATTACCAGGCCGGCTTCACCGCGGCGATGATGCTCAAGGACTTGAAGCTCGCGCAGGACGCAGCGGCCAGCGCCGGCGCGAAAGCACCGCTTGGCGCCGATGCCGCCAAAATCTACGCGCAGTACGTCGAGAGCGGCGAGGCCGGCCGGGATTTCTCCGGCATCATCCGGTTTGTCCGCGGCGGCTGACGTCCGAACGTGTTCAGTCGCAGACAGACGAACCAACGACAAGACGCTAGGATGTGATGGGGCCTTCGGCGGCCAAGTCGAGGGGGTTGGGTTGAGCGGTCAGAACGAGACCAGACCCACCGGCGCCCGCAAAGGCGCCGTGGCGGCGACCGGCCGCAAGGTGCCGTGCGAAAAGTGCCCCTTGCGCGGCAAGCCGGTGCTCCGCGACTTCACGGCCGACGAACTGGCGTTCGTCTCCAACTTCAAGTCCGGCGAGCTGAACGTCGAGGCCGGCGCCAACATCCTGCTGCAAGGCACCAACAGCGCGCATCTCTACACGATCCTGTCGGGCTGGGCGTTTCGCTACAAGACGCTGCCGGACGGCCGCCGCCAGATTCTCAACTACTCGCTGCCCGGCGAGTTCATCGGCTTGCAGGGCTCGGTCTCCGACGAGATGCAGCATTCGGTCGAGGCGCTGAGCGACATGCTGCTGTGCGTGTTCCCCCGCGAAAAACTCTGGAATCTGTACACCAATTATCCTGCGCTCGCTTTCGACGTGACCTGGCTTGCGGCACGCGAGGAACAGATCCTCGACGAAAACCTGATGAACGTCGGCCGCCGGACCTCGCTTGAGCGCACCGCTTATCTGCTGCTGCACCTGTTCCTGCGTGCGGAGGAGATCGGCCTGACCAAAGCCGACGCGATTCAGTTTCCGATCACCCAGCAGCACGTCGCCGACACGCTTGGCATGTCGCTGGTCCACACCAACAAGACCTTGAAGAAGCTGGCGGCTTCGAAGGCGGTGCTCTGGAAGGACAAGCTGTTCGAAATCCTCGATCGGGACGCGCTCCACGAGATCGCGGGCTTCGAGCCGACGCAGCAGCGTCACCGCCGGCCGTTCATCTGAGCCGGCGAAATTTCCCCGATTTCATGTGTCAAATTTAATTACGAGCGCCGCGGCCGGACCGTATGCATGACGCATGGCGGCAGAATCGACGATAGGTGCGGTTTTCACCATCTGTCCTGTCACGGGACACACGCTCTTCACCGGGATCGAAACCGACGAGGGCTCGCTCGCGCTGACCCCGTCGTTCATCGGGCGGGTGCATTGTTCTCACTGCAACGAAGATCATCCATTTTCGAAGGCCAACGCATGGATCGGCGATGGCAAGCCTCCACCGGATGCCGCGGCCTGATCGCTTCGGGCGGACGGGGAGGGCGCACGGCCTCTGGCAACGCTGACGTTACGGCGCTTGCAAGGTGAATGCGCGGTAAAGAGAAATATTCGAATTCGAAAATCATTGACGATTTACTATCGCGCATAAACCTAATCTTCATTCTACAATTTAAACAGATATTAGATCGTCGCCCGTATGGTCTGGCGGATAAGGCGAGGAAAACAGGGCCTCGCTCTAAACGACAAAGAACACACGGGAAGGCGTCATATGAAGACCGTAGTCAAAGCGGTCGAGCCCGCCGAGCGTCAGGCGAAGTTCGACCACATCCGGCCGCTCTATCTCGATGCCTTGACGCTCGTGGAGCGGCTGCATCGGCGTTTGCTGGATGTCATCAAGGACGAATTCGACCGCCGCGGCCGCGCCGATATCAATTCGGTGCAGGCGCTGCTGTTGTACAACATCGGCGACAAGGAGCTGACCGCAGGCGAGCTGCGCACGCGCGGCTACTACCTCGGCTCCAACGTCTCGTACAATTTGAAGAAGCTGGTCGAGATGGGCTTCCTCGATCACCAGCGCTCGCGGGTCGACCGCCGCTCGGTTCGCATCCGGCTGACCGACGCCGGCCGCGAGGTTCGCGACATCGTCGAGAACCTCTACCAGAAACACGTTCGCACGGTGGAGCAGGTCGGCGGCATCAACGCCGACGAGTTCGCCACCCTGAACAAATCACTGCACCGGCTCGAGCGCTTCTGGACCGACCAGATCCTCTACCGGCTGTAAGAAATCAGCTTCGCGGCGTCCTCCCACCACCATCTTCCGCCGCAACCAGGCCCCGGCAGCTCCCTGCCGCCGGGCCTGGTTTTTTATTGCGCGACTTTAGTAACGAAAAATCGGGTGTCACGCGTAGCCTCTGAGACTGGTAAGGCGGTTTTCGAGTTTCTCGATTTCAGGTTCGTCAGCACAGAAAATGTAGCTTGCTCGAATGAGCACGCCCAATGCGATATCTCCAAGCTTCTCACCGTCGTGAAAAATGGCCAGGCCTTCATCAAACTCAGCAAAGTGCTGTACAACTCCCAAGCTGTTGGGGTGAACAACCTCCGATAGATCGTCATAGAATTCGCGGTAGGTTGGGTTCAATTTAGAAAAGCGGTCTATAATCGTAACGATGTTTGTTGCAGCAAATTCAGCTCCGCGTTCCTTAAGTAGATGAGGGAGCCTAGTTGCCATCACGCGGGCGAACACAAAATCTTCGGTAGCGTCGTCGTCCCCCTCATCTAAGAGGCCGTTGACGCGCGATACGAAATCCCAGATTGCAGCAGCGTCCTCAAAGATGGCGCGGGCGCACAAAGCGGCGACCATCGGCCTTTCATTGGAGATCTCGACCATCCCGCTTTCGATGATCGAAAGGGTTCTTCGTGTGTGCGCCTGAAGGTAAATTCGTATCCAATTGGCGTTCCACTGCTCGACGCTATCGCTGTCATAAATGAGGCCAGAAATCTTGCGAGCCCTAAGGCGTTTCAGAGAGCCGGTCCCGGAAATCTGCACAGGACGATAAGTGGAGTTTCTGCCTGACGGCGGGCACGCTGTGGCCTGCGAATCAGGAGAGACCATGAACCGACGACCGCGCCGGAACCACACACCGGCCTTCAAGGCAAAGGTGGCGCTTGC
>CAMDFO010000094.1 GCA_945897515.1 Rhodoplanes serenus
GCTCGGTGTCATCGTTGCGCTCGCGGCGGCCATTAGCGCCGGAATCATCATGGCGCTGTTGCCGATGCTGCAGCGCTATGTGCTGGCGCATCCCAACGCGCGCTCGTCCCATCGCACATCCACGCCGCAGGGCGCAGGCATCGCCGTCATCGCCGCGACCGTCGCCGTGACCGCCTGCGCCATGGGCCTGCATGAGCCGCCGCTCGATCCGGCCTCGCTTTGGCTGGTCTTTGCGGCCACCGCGTTCATCACCGTCGTCGGAGCGGCGGACGATATCTGGACGATCGAGGTCGGGCCGCGGCTTCTGCTGCAGACGCTCGCCGTCATCGTCGTGATCGCAAGCCTTCCGGCGGAGCTACGCATCGTGCCAACGCTGCCGTGGTGGGTCGAACGCGTGCTCCTGCTGCTCGGCTGCCTCTGGTTCGTCAATCTGACAAATTTCATGGACGGCATCGACTGGATGACGGTTGCCGAATTCGTGCCGATCGCCGTCGGGCTGGCGCTCATCGGATGGCTTGGGGCGCTGCCGATGAGCGGCGTCGTCGTGGCGCTGGCGCTGTGCGGCGGGTTGATCGGCTTTGCGCCGTTCAACCGTCCGGTGGCGCGCATCTTCCTCGGCGACGTCGGCAGCCTGCCGATCGGCCTGCTGTTCGCCTGGCAACTCATTCTGGTGGCCGGCCACGGCCACCTCGCCGCGGCGCTCGTGCTGCCGCTCTACTACCTCGCCGACGCCACGCTAACGCTGCTGCGGCGGGTGATGAACCGGCAGCCGTTCTGGCAGGCGCACCGCACGCATTTCTATCAATTGGCGACTGACCGCGGCTTCAGCGTCTCCGGGATCGTGGCCCGCGTCTTTGTCGTCAACTTGGCGCTCGTCGGGCTCGCCGTCGGCAGCGTGCTGTGGCCCGGTCCGCTCGGCGGCGCGATCGCGCTCGGCTGCGGCGCAGCCGTGGTCGGCAGCCTGCTGTGGCGTTTTGCTCGGGGCAAATCGTGACGCGCATCCTCGTCACCGGCGCGTCGGGCTTCATCGGCCGCGCTCTGGTGGCTGAGCTCGCAAGCTCGGGACATTCCGTGCGGGCAGCGATGCGCCAGCCCGCGGACGTGTTTCCGCGTTCGGTCGAGGTGGTCGCGGTGTCCGACCTCACCCGCCCGGTCGAGTGGCGCGCCTTGCTCCGGGGCGTCGAGACGGTGGTGCATCTCGCCGGCATCGCGCATGCCGGCCCGGAGATCGCCGAGGACGCCTATGACCGGGTCAACCGTCTGGCGACTGCGGAACTCGCCAGCGCCGCGAAAGCCATCGGCATCCGCCATCTCGTCTTCATCTCGTCGATCCGCGCGCAGAGTGGGTCGACTTCCACCGGACCGCTGCGCGAGACCGATGCGCCCCGCCCGACCGATGCCTATGGCCGCTCCAAGCTCGCCGCCGAGGATGCGGTGCGCGGCGTGGGCGCGCCATTTACGATTCTGCGTCCGGTGCTGATCTATGGCCCCGGCGCCAAAGGCAATTTCGCGCGCCTGATCGAACTGACCCGGACGCCCTGGCCGCTGCCGTTCAGCCTCTGCCGCAACCGCCGCTCGCTGCTGGCGCGGCAGAACATGGTCGGCGCCATTCACTTTGCACTAGATCAGCCGTCGGCGCAGGGCGAGACCTACATTGTGGCGGACCCGGAGCCGCTCACGCTCGCCGAAATCGTGGCGGCGTTGCGCGCCGGCGAAGGCCGTCGGCCAGGATTGTTGCCAGTGCCTTCGGTGCTGATGGCTTTGGCCGCCCGGGCGATGGGCCGCGTCGAGGAGTGGCAGCGGCTCGGCGGCAGCCAGGTCGCCGACCCGGGCAAGCTCCTGGGCGCCGGATGGAGGCCCACCATCGACACACGCACGGGACTCACGGCGCTCACGCGTGTTTGATGTGACCAGGGCGTGGACTTTAAGCGCGCAGCGGTTCCCTGCCGGACATCGCGGGCGTCCCCTGCTCCTTGAATGCCATTCCAGCCGCAACGCCGACGCCGATCACGTAGCCCCAGCCTTGGGTGAAGTCGAACAGATGGGAGTTGAACAGCGAACTGACGATGTTCTGAACCACGATCACGAGTCCGGCCCAAGCAACGAATCCCGAACCCCGAAAAACCAGGACATGGGCGATCCACATGGCAAACAACACGACCGTGCCAAGGAGCCCAAGCTGGACCGCAACGGCGAAGGTCTGATTGTGCGGGTTCGACGATGCCATGGCGGCCATGCCGGTCTGGCCCGCGACGGTGCGGCGGAATTGGTCGCGAATCGAACCGGTGCCGTGGCCGATGAGCGGCGCGGTGGCGATAAACCCTATCGACTTCTTCCAATACTCCAGCCGCTCGCCGGCCCGCGTGCCCTGGCCCTGCGGATCAAAATCGCGCACCTCGCCCAACACGCCGGCGACGTTGTCCTGGAGACGGGGGGAGACCGCGACGGCCAACCCCGCCAGCACCGCCGCCACCAGAACCAGACCCGAGAATCCTTTCCATGACAAACGCTGCCAGGCGAACAGCAGCAGCAGAACAGGGATCACGACAATCCCGGTACGGCTGGACGTCACGGCGATCACATTGAAGAGAAAACTCACGACCAAAAGCGCCAGCGCGAGCGCCAGCCAGCGCCGCTCATTCTGCCAGGCCGTCAGCGCAAGTGCCGCAAGCAGGAAGGCGCAAACGATGAACTCGCCGCTTTGCGCGATGTAGTCCCGCACGGGAATGCCCGGCCCGCCGGCGACATAAATCGGCCAGCGCAGGCTCGGATCCGCGATCAGCATCCAGGACACCACCTGCACCGTGGCGCAGGAGACAATAAAGCCGATCACCACCCACGATCCGCGCCCGGAACGGCAGAAATGCGCGATCAGCAGCGGGATGAACAGGAACCGGTAAAACGACCCGAAGCCGCCCCAGCGCTCCTTCATCGGCACGTCGAAGGCCCACAGCATGCCGATCAGGCCCAGCGCCACGAACAGCACAGGCAGACCGCCGGCCGGCGTCATCAGCACGCGCCGGAGCCGCGCGACATCGAGCGTTGGAATGACCGCGACGAGCCAGAGCCAGACCAGGATGGTGGTCGCGCTGGTCGACCATGGCAACACCGCCGCAAGCGCGGCGGCGAGAACATCGGCCAGCAGCACGCAACGATCGCGGCCGGTCATCGTCCCCCATGGTGCGATCGCAACCATGCCGGTCAGCCTGTCCCCGCCATGCTCGAACCAGCGCCGGCTGGAGCCACGTCGTGGTCCAGGCTGGCCATGCCTTTCTCGGCTCGCACGCGCCGGCTCGCGATGACGCCGGCGAGCCGCCGTTCGTTCTGCGCCAAATGGGAGCGATCCGCCTCGGGGTGCCACAGATGCAGCACGCCGGTCGCGTAGGCGCCATCCTTGCGGCGCACTCCTGCATGCAGCAGCCGCACCAGCAGATCGGAATCCTCCTTGCCCCAACCGCTGAAGCTCGCATCGAATCCATCGACGCAATCGAGGTCGGCGCGCCAGGCCGCGAGATTGCAGGAGCGCGCGCCCTCCCAAGCCAAGGGTCGCATCTTACGCAACGGGCCAAGCGGCAGGCGAAGCACCGGCGCAAGGCGGTTGAGCCCTCCCCTGAATCGCTGCCCGATCCAGTCCGCCGTTCCCCATTGCTCGACTTCGAGATTCCGGCGCAGCGCCTCTTTGGTCAAAGCCTGGGTCATCAGCGCGCGATTGCCGGTGACGAACCAGCCGCGCTCGGCAAGCCTGCGATGGGTGGCCACGAAATCGGGCCGCACCAGGCAATCGCCATCGAGGAACACGCAATACTCGCCGCGACTCGCGCGGATGGCGCGATTGCGAATTTCCGCGGCGCGAAAGCCCCGCTGCTCCTGCCATACGTGGGAGAGCGCCACCCCGAGCCGCGGCTTCCATTGCTCGATCAGCACCACGGTTGCCGGCCCCGATCCGTCATCGGCGATCAGCACCTCGAAACTGCGGTCGCTCTGGCGCGCCAGCGACCGCAGCACCACGCCGAGCGCATCCGGGCGATCAAACGTCGTCACAATGATGGAGATCAGGTCGGGCACAGTTCCGGCTTTTTTCATGATGTTCGATGCATGTTATGCCGTCCCGCGGCAGATATCCGCAATGGTCAACAGGCCGGGAGCCGGGTAAAAAGGCCATCGCCGCGCCGTATCGACGTCCTCCCACGCCCGGGCCATGCCGAAGATATCCGCATACATCATCGCCTTTAATGAGGCCGCCAAGATCGAAGCCGCTGTGTCGAGCGTGCTGTGGGCGGATGAGGTCGTCGTGGCCGATTCCAGCAGCACGGACGGTACCGCCGCGCTCGCGGAGGCGCTGGGCGCGCGCGTCGTCCAGGTGCCGTTCACCGGTTTCGGCGAGCTTCGCAACTGCGCCATCGAGGCGTGCCGCCATGAGTGGATTTTCAGCCTGGATTCCGACGAGCGCTGCACCGCGGCCGCGCGCGACGAAGTCCTCGCGCTGGTCGCAGACGATCCGGCGCACGATGCCTACATGGTGCCGCGCCGCTCCTACATGATGGGACGATGGATCACCGGCTCCGGCTGGTATCCGAACTACCGCCAGCCGCAGCTCTTTCGCAAAGGCGCAATGCGCTATCGGCCCGACGCGGTCCACGAAGGCTACGAGCTGCTGACCGGCAAGCCGCTCGGCCATCTCCAGAACGCCATCCACCAGTTCCCCTTCCGCAACATGGAAGAGGTCATCCGCAAGATGAACCGCTATTCCACGCTCGGCACCGCGCGCCTGGCGAACAAGCGGGTGTCGATGGCGAGTGCGTTCGGGCATGGCCTGTGGTCGTTCATCAAGCACTACATCTTCAAGGCCGGATTCAAGGACGGCTGGGCCGGATTCGTGATTGCGTTCGGCAATTTCGAGGGCACGTTCTACCGCTACGCCAAGCGCCACGAAGAGACCCAGGACTGGAAGCCGCCACCGAGCGAGACACTGACGCGGCCCAAACCTTGACGCTTCAGCGCCCCGCCCACCAGTCGGCGTAGGCGCGCCGCACGCGGCGCGATGCGTTGCGCAGGAGCCGGAACGGCAGCGCCAGATAATACTTGCGCAGAATTTCCAAGCGCTCGGATGCAGACATGCTGAATTGTTCTTCGGCCGGCACGTACCAGCCGTTGTTGCCGATCCGTCGGATAAGCTTGTAGCCGCTGCTTGTCAGATATCGATGCGTCCGCAGATTTCCGACGTGGTCCTCGATTAGGATCAAAAGCGGCTGCCAGCGATTGACGTCGAAGCCGCTCAGCACCTCGATCTCGTGACCTTCGACGTCGATCGACAGAAAATCGATCAGCACCGGCGCGCCGGCCTCCTCCAGCACACTGTCGAGCGTCCGGGTCGGAACGATGATCGTATAGGCTGCCCGGGCACCGGTTGCCATGCGATCGCGATCGAGCGCCGAGCGCGCACCGTCGACGTGGAGCGGCAGCGATTGGCCGGCGTTCGCGGGCGAGGAGCAAGCCGTTGCGAACACCCTGGCCTTGCGCGAGGTCGTCAGGAACGCGGCCAGGTCGGGCTGCGGCTCGACCAGCACGCCGGTCCAGCCGGTTTGTTCGAGATGCCAGGTCTGCGAGCCCTCGGTCGGGTGGTTCGCTCCGACCTCGACGAAGTATCCGGCCTCGCCCGCGAAGAAATCGCGGACGAGTTGTTCTTCTGCCTGCTGTGATGGATGAATTGCCACTGTAATCCTGCAAACTCAGCGCCGCTGGCGCGACCGGGATTTTTCGACGATCCGCGTCGTGCTGAACCCCGGTACCAGATCGACCAGAATCACTTCGCCGCCCAGCGCCTTGACCACGTCGCGGCCGACCACCTGATCGGGCTTGTAGTCGCCGCCCTTGACCAGCACCGTCGGCCGCACGTGGCGTATCAGTTCGAGCGGGGTGTCCTGCTCGAAGATGGCGACGAGATCGACCGCCTCGAGCCCGGCCAGCACCTCGGCGCGGGCGCGCTCGTTCTGGATCGGCCGGTCCTTGCCCTTGAGGCGCTTGACCGAGGCGTCGCTGTTGAGCCCAACCACCAGCCGATCGCAGGCCGCGCGCGCCTGCGCCAGCACGCGGATGTGCCCGGGATGCAGCAGATCGAACACGCCGTTGGTGAAGCCGATGCGCAGATCCTGCGCGCGCCATTCCGCCAGCCGTGCGTCGAGCTCGCGCCAGTCGAGCACGATCTTTTCTTCGGGGGCGCGGGTCGAAGCGGGCAGGATGCGGGCCCGTAGCTCGGCGGCCGAAACGGTCGCCGTGCCGCTCTTGCCGACGACCACGGAGGCCGCGGCGTTGGCCGCACGCATCGCCGACTCGAAATCCGCCCCCACCGCCAGCATCACCGCAAGCACGGCCGCGACCGTATCGCCCGCCCCGGACACATCCCGCACCTTCACGGAATAGGCCGGCACATGCACCGGCGCGGCGCGGCTCGCGTGCAGCATCATGCCGTCCTCGCTGAGCGTCACCAAAACGGCCTTGCTGCCGACCGAGCGGGCAAGCGCGTGCGCCGCCGCCGCAAGCTCGGCATGCGTGTCCCCCGGCAGGCGCGTCGCGTCGGCCAGCTCCTTGCGGTTCGGCGTGATGATCGTCGCGCCGCGATAGATCGAATAGTCGCTGCCCTTGGGGTCGACGATGACCGGCTTACCAAGCTTCCTGGCACGCTCGATCACCGCGCGGACGAGGCGCGGCGTCAGCACTCCCTTGGCGTAGTCGGACAACACCACCGCATCGGCGCGCGGCAGCAACTTGAGCGCCTGCTTGATCAGCGCGGATTCGGTCGCGGCATCGACCGGCCGCGCCACCTCCCAGTCCGCGCGCAACAGATGGGTCGAATAGTGCTCGGAGACGAAGCGGAGCTTCCGCGTCGTCGGGCGCTGCCGATCAACCACGAGATGCGAGGCGATGGCGCGCTTGTCGCGATCGAGTTCAAATCGGAGAATCTTGCCCGTGACATCGTCGCCGATGACGCCGACGAACAGGCATTTCGCGCCGAGGCTTGCGACGTTGCGCGCAACATTGCCGGCGCCGCCGACGATGACATCCTCGCGGCTCACCCGGATCACCGGCGCGGGCGCCTCCGGCGAGATGCGCGACACCTCGCCATAGACGAAATCGTCGAGCATCAGGTCGCCGATGCAGAGAATCGTCTGCCGGCTTATGTCCGTGAGCCGCTTTTCGAAATCGAACATGGTCGCCCGGGCTTTACCGATAACGATCGGCGGTGTTGAGGAACTGCGTGACGTAGCGATTGACGCCGTCTTCCAGCGAGGTGAAGCCGGCGTTGTATCCGGCGTGCAGCAGATTATCGACCCTGGCTTGGGTGAAATACTGGTACTGACCCCGGATGTTCTCCGGCATGTCCATGTATTCGATCTTCGGCTCGAGGCCCAGGGCCCGAAACAGCGCCGCGACCAGATCGCGAAAGCTCCGGGCCTTGCCGGTGCCGACGTTGAAGATGCCGGAGACCTGCGGCGATCCCATCAGCCACCGCACCACCGCGACCGCGTCGTCGACGTGGATGAAATCGCGCCGCTGGTCGCCATGCTCGATGCCTGTGCGGTGCGACTTGAACAGCCGCACGGTGCGGCCGGCCTTGGCGTCGTCGAACCGCTTGGCGACGAGGCTCATCATCTCGCCCTTGTGGTATTCGTTCGGGCCGAACACGTTGAAGAACTTCAGCCCCGCCCATTGCGGCGGCAGCTTCTCCTTCTTCACGAAGCGCTCGGCCACGGCCTGGTCGAACAGTTGCTTGCTCCAGCCGTAGAGATTTAATGGCCTGAGCTTCTTCAGCGCATCGGGCGACCAGTCATCGTCGAAACCTTCGGCACCGTCGCCGTAGGTCGCCGCCGAGGAGGCATAGATGAACGGCACCCGCGCGCCGGTGCACCAATCGAGCAGCCGCATCGAGCAGCGGAAGTTGTTCTCCATCACCAGATCGGCGTCGGTCGCGGTGGTGTCGGAGATCGCGCCCATGTGGATGACGGCGTCGAGTTTGCGGCCGTCGAGCCACGCGAACAGGTTGTTCGGGGCCACGATATCCGCGATCCGCCGCTTACCGAGGTTGAACCACTTCTGCTCGGAGCCGAGCACGTCGTTCACGACGACGTCGGTGCGCCCGGCCTCGTTCAAGGCCGCGACCACATTCGAGCCGATAAACCCGGCCCCGCCTGTGACCAAGAGCATCCACGACCTGCTGCTGTTAGGTTCGGGCAAACCTTTGCCCCAGACCGCAGGGGCACGCAACTTGGGTCCCCGGCTTTGGAAATGATGCTTAACGGCGAAAAGCACGTTTTCCAGCCCCTTTCCGGGACTGGACAGCCCTATCGGGCCGGGTTACCGCCTGCGGGTGGGTCATAAGAAATGAACAGTAATTCAACCATTGAGGCGGCGCAGGATTCGCCCATCCTGCTGGTGCCCTATATGTGGATCGGCGATTTCGTCCGCTGCCATTCGGTCACCAAGCTGCTGAAGGCGCGCTATCCGCGGCGGCCGGTCGACGTGCTGACCACGACGCTGTGCGCGCCGCTGCTGGACTACATGCCCGGCGTGCGAAAGGGCATTGTCCGGGACCTTCCCCGCAAGAAACTGGCCTTCAGCCAGCACCGAGAACTCGGTGTTCGGCTGCGAGCTGAGCACTATGGCACCGTGTTCGTGATGCCCAGGACCTGGAAATCGGCGCTAGCACCGATGCTCGCGGGTATTCCGGAGCGCACTGGTTTCGCCGGCGAGCTCCGCTTCGGCCTCCTCAACGATATCCGGTACGGCGAGCGGCAACTGCCGCGCATGATCGACCGCTGCGGCGCTTTGGCCCTGCCGAAGGGCGCGACGGCACCCGCCGAATGGCCCAAGCCCGAACTCGCCGTGCCGGCGCCTGCGGCGGCGGCATGGCGCGCGGCGCAGGGCCTGCCGGACGATGGCCGTCCGGTCATGGCCTTCGCGCCCGGCGCGGTAGGCCCGAGCAAGCGCTGGCCGGTTGCCTATTTCGCCGAGCTTGCCCGCAAGCTTGCCGCCGAGGGATTCGCGGTCTGGGTGCTGGGCAGCCCCACCGAAGCGCCGCTCGCAGCCGAGATCGTGCGCGCCGCAGGCCCCGCCGCCCGCGACCTCACCTCGCCGGACCTCCGCAACGCCATCCTGGCGCTCAAGTGCGCCAGCGCCTGCGTGTCGAACGATTCCGGCCTCGTCCATGTCGCGGCGGCCATCGGCACGCCGACCATCGGCATTTTCGGGCCGACCAGCCCCTGGCATTGGGCGCCGCTCAACCCGCTCGCCGCCGTCATCGAAACCACGACCGACGTGCCCTGCCGGCCCTGCCACAAGCCGACCTGCCGGCTCGTCCACCACCGCTGCATGCGCGACATCCCGGCCGACCAGGTGCTGACGGCCGTGCACCGCGCGCTCGGGCAAGTGGCGGCGCCCGCCTGAACTTGCTACCAGAGGCTCCATCATGGCCATACCCGATCAGCGCTCGGAAGCCGTCCGTGCCCACCTCCGGCGCTCAACGGAGATCGTCGAGCGTGTCGCGTCCGACACCGGATTTATTGCGGCAACCGTCGCTATCGCCGAGCGCATCGCCCAATCGCTCAAGAACGGCGGCAAGATCCTGCTCGCCGGCAACGGCGGCAGCGCCTCCGACGCCCAGCACATCGCCGCGGAGTTCGTCGGACGTTTCGTCAACGACCGCGCGCCGCTCGCGGCCATCGCGCTCACCACCGACACCTCGGCGCTCACCGCGATCGGCAACGACTACGGCTTCGACCGGGTGTTCGAGCGGCAGCTTCGCGCGCTCGGAAAAAAAGGCGACGTGTTCCTGGCGATCTCGACGTCGGGCCGCTCGCCGAACATCGTCGCGGCGCTCAAGGCCTCCCGCGAGCTTGGCCTGACCAATGTCGGCTTCACCCGGCACGCGGAAACCCCGATGCATGCGCTGTGCGATCTCGTTCTCGCCGTACCGTCCGACGAAACCGCCTTGATCCAGCAAATCCACATCACCGCGGCGCACGCGATCTGCCATCTGGTCGAGCGCGAGCTGTTCGGCGCCACGCAGCGGAGCTGACATGCCCGCCGCGGCTCAACCCGTGCCGCGCAAGCCCGCAGCATTCCTCGATCGCGACGGCGTCATCAACCACGACGACGGCTATGTCGGAACCATCGAGCGCTTCCGCTGGATTCCCGGCGCGGCCGCAGGAATCCGCCGGCTCAACGAGGCGGGCTACTTCGTGTTCATCGTCTCCAACCAGTCCGGCATCGCGCGTGGACTGTTCACCGAAGACGACCTCGTCAAGCTGCACGTCTGGATGGAGCAGGAACTGGCCACCCAAGGCGCGCGCATCGACGACGCGCGCTATTGCCCGTTCCATCCGGACGGCAAGGTCGCGGCCTACCGCTGGGACTCCGGGCTGCGCAAGCCGCGGCCGGGCATGCTGCTCGACCTGATCGGCAACTGGCCGATCGAGCGCGCCGGGAGCTTCCTGATCGGCGACAAGGACACCGACATGCAGGCGGCGCAAAACGCCGGCATCGCGGGCTGCCTGTTTCCCGGCGGCGATCTCGATGCGTTCGTGGAGAGTTGCCTGGCCAGGCACCGCCCGGCGCGATGAGTTGCGCCAGCGCGCACCGCCCACCGGAGCTTATCGTGAGCGCGCCGGATCATGTATATTCGGCAGATGTGGAGCCACGCTTTCGAGCGTGATGGAGACCGTTATGCGCCGACTGCTGACAGGGATACTGGCAGCGCTGACGATCGTCTCGACGGCGGAAGTGCTGCGGGCCCAGACCTTCGAAAATTGTCGGTCCAACGACGCAATCAATCCGGACGTCATCGTGCAGACTTGCACCGCGGCGATCAGGTCGGGGCGGCTGAGCCGCCCGCTTTTGGCGCTCGCCCACAACTATCGCGGGCTGGCCTACCAGCGCCAGAAGGACTACGACCGCGCGATCGTGGACTTCGGCGTGGTCGTCAAGACCGATCCCAAGTTCGTCGCGGGATACGCCAACCTTGCCAACACATGGTGGCTCAAGGGCGACATCCAACGGGCGGCCGAAAATGTCGAGGCCGGCTTGCGGCTCACGCCGCAGAATCCCTTCCTCTATTTTATGCGCGGCCAGGTCGCCGCCGGACGCGGCTCGTTACAAAGCGCTATTTCCGACTACACCCGCGCATTCGAACTGAAGTCCGATTTTGCGCTGGCATTGGTCAATCGGGGAGACGCTTACGTTGGCCTGGCGCAACTGGATCAAGGCTGCGCCGATTATGAATCCGCCCTCAAGATCGACGGCAGGAGCAGCTTCGCCTATTCGGGCCGCTCGGGTTGCCTCCTGGAGCGGCGGAACATCGACGAGGCATTGACGGCGGCGAATGTGGCCATCGCGCTGAATTCCGAAAACGCGAACGGATACAGTGCGCGCGGACGCGCCTACCGGGCCAAGCGGGAGTTCGACAAGGCCATCGCCGACTTCGACATGGCGATCAGGCTTCGTCCCAACAGCGCGAACCCATTGACGAGCCGCGCCATGGTGTGGCGTGCCCTGCAGCAGCACGACAAAGCCATTGAAGACCTGACTGCGTCATTGCGGATCGATCCAACGAACACCGCCGCGTACACCGAGCGCGGTCTGGCGTACCTGGCCAAGGGCGACATCGAGGCCGGGCGCAAGGATCTGCAGGCTGCGGTGGACCGGCCGCCCAAGTATTTTTACGGCAAGCGGGCGCAGGAGGCCGCTCGCAGCCGGCTTGCACTCCTGTCGTCAGGCGCCGCCCCTGCGACCGAAGCCGCACCGCAAGCTAAGCCGGCGGAGCGGCGCGTTGCGCTCGTGATCGGCAATGGGCGATACGCGCATGCGACCCACCTGCCGAACCCGTCGAACGACGCACGCGCCATCGGCGCGGCGCTGCGCGATCTTGGATTCGAGGTCATCGAGGGCATCGACCTTGGACGGTCCATGATGGAGCAGCACCTGCGCGACTTCCTGCAGCGGTCCTCATCCGCCCGCATCGCGCTGATGTTCTATGCCGGGCACGGCATGCAGGTTGACGGGCGCAATTACCTCGTCCCGGTGGACGCCCGGCTCGCGGCGCGGACCGACCTGGACGCCGACACCGTGGACCTCGACAAGATCGTTGCCGCCCTCGACGACGAAATTCGGGCCAACATCATCATGCTCGACGCATGCCGCGACAATCCCCTCGCCCAGCTGCTCGAAAAGGCCGCACGAAGCCGTTCGATCGCGCCGCGCGGCGGACTGGCGGCTTATTCCTCCGTCGGCACCGGCACCCTGATCGCCTTCGCGACCGCCCCCGGTCATGTGGCGCAGGACGGCGACGGCGCCAACAGCCCCTTCACCACAGCCCTGCTCAAGCACATCAGGACCGCCGATCTGGAGGTCCGGCAAATGATGACCCGGGTCCGCGCGGAGGTGGCGGCGGCGACCGGCAGGAAGCAGATCCCCTGGGACAATTCCTCCCTGCTCGGCGATATCTATCTCGCGCGCCAGAACTGACAAAAGGCCCGCATTCGGGCCCATCGGACCGGTATCGGGGCCGCCAAGCGCGCCACCGGCGAACTGTCCGAGGGGCAGCGCCCGGCGGCCCGATTCCGTTGCCCGATTACAACACTCAATGGTTATCCCGTGTGAGAATCCGCGAAATATATGGGTTTTCCGATTGCATCGTCCGCCAGTCATCCATAGCCTCAGTCGCATCAATCGGCGTCGGTGACGCGCGATCTGTCATCAGGTTGAGTTTTGGCACGAGGCAAACAAGCTTCGGCCAGCACGCGGGGACGAGCATGAAATTCAGAAATTCACGCGGGGGCGCGCGCGTTGCGACCCTGGCGAAAGTGATCAGGTCGAGCGTTGCGTTCGTCCTCATCGCGGTTGCGGCCTGCCTGACAACGGGCGCGGCGCAGGCGCAAGATTCCGCCGTCCCCGCCCGGGCAGCGAACAACGCGGTTCAGGCCGCGATTCAATCGGCCGTCCAGAACATCCGCGACCAGGTCCAAAGGAACCGGCTCAGGCCCACCGCGGGCCGGCCGCTGGGCTTCGCCGGCGACCCCTTCGTGCGCGAGACTTACGAACCGTTCGAGGCGCTCGGTTACGCCAAGGGCGGGATCGTCACCAAGGCGCCGCCCAAGGCCGCACCTCCGCCGACGACCTGGCTTTTCTCGGTCTGGGCACAGTCGTCGGTGGACAGGGAACGGCGCAGCGGATTTTTCGGGCTAACGAACCTCGATAGCAGGAGCACCTCTTAGAGACCGTTTGAGAATGGATTGTGTTGAAGCTATCGGCGTGATTCAAGCTTGGGATGTGGACCCCAGCGAATCGTGGCCGGATGGCCGATATTGCAAAGAAAACGAAGCGGTATCCGTCCGATCTGACGGACGAGGAATGGGAG
>CAMDFO010000095.1 GCA_945897515.1 Rhodoplanes serenus
ATGCCGAACCTTCAAATAATCGTCCACGTCCTTCATCCCCCGCCCTCTGCCGACTCAAGGCAAAGAGGCTATCCACTGACGGATTTTTACTCCGGCGCGACCGGGAAACCGGCCGCTTCAGTGAGGGATTATTGCTCCGGCGCTTACACGCAGGCCCGGAGTTTTCCGGACTGCTGCTCGACGTCTGCTGCTTTCTGAAGGGCCTGTCCGACGTCGAACGCGATCGCGGCTGGCCGGCGCGCTCGGGCAAGGTGGTGTTGCAGCTCGCGCTCGACCGGCTGGTGCGGCACTACGGCCTTGGCGCGCACGTGCGCGGTCCGGCCCGTGCGGAGATCCGAACCTGGGTTGCGCCGGACACCGCTTTGGAAACAGCCGAATGAGGTTTGTCAGTTCACGGTCGCGAGCGCGGCGTTGGCGTCGCGGCGGATGCGCTCGACCATCGAGCGGAAACCGTTCGAGCGCTGCGGCGTCAGGTGCTCGCGCAGTCCCAGGCGTTCGAACAACGCGACGGCATCGGTCGATAGGATTTCGCGCGCGGGCTTGCCCGAGTACAGCGCGAACAGAACCGCAATCAGGCCGCGCACGATGTGCGCGTCGCTGTCGCCTTCGAAGGCGAGCACCGGTCCGTCCGCGCCGTTCGGCCGCACGCTGGTTGCAAGCCAGACCTGGCTCGCGCAGCCCTGCACCTTGTTGGCGGCGTTGCGCGCGTCCTCGGGCAGCGGCGACAGGGTGCGCCCAAGCTCGATCAGGTAACGGTAGCGGTCGTCCCACTCGTCGAGCAGCGTGAAATTATCGATGATCTCGTCGATCGCCATATCGGCCGTCTTGTCTCCCCAGACTGCCGCGCAAACGCGCAGGACCGTCCTGTTCCCCCGTATATAGGGTGGCAGGGCGGCCGGGTCGAAGGAAAACGGCGCGGCTTTTTAGGCAGGATGCTTGTCTCGGCGCGGCTGCGCTTCTCCGCGCGGCGCCGGCCTGCGCCAATTCGGCTCAAGATCGGCCGGTTTCAAGGTGTTCTGCGAATCGCTCATCGCGGCAGGCAACACCTTGGCTTCGGTATTCCTGGTCGAAGCGCCCTTCACGTCCGGCACCGATCCGGTCTCGCTCGTCGCCATCCGATCGTTGATGAATTCGTACACCATACGGGCGCCGGCCTGGGCGCGCTGGCCGATTGCCACCGCGGCCTGTGCACCGACCACGCAGGCTTCGGCCTGACGGTCGCAGAAATTGCTCATGTCGGAAACCGCGGTGCCCGCGGCCGCGACAGCGTCGATGGCGCTGACCTGCGGTCCCTGTACCGGTTGTGCGCCGCCGCTTGGCAGCAGCGCGAGTACCAGAGTGAGCCAGAATGCTGCACGCAACAAGAAGAACATGACGCTGTCCCGTATCGTCCGCGGCGGTTCTTTTTCTGCCGCATGACGGACGCTAACAGACAGGCTTGAAGAGGCGATTTGGGTTTTTGCGCAGTTTCGAAGACAATACGTCCGGTATTATCGTAAAATTCGAATGGTTTGCTTAGGAATTCATTGACGCTGGAACCGCCTGCGAATCTGCATGAATCCGCGGTATTTCAGCGGATGGCGCAGCGAAAAGCGCGCGCGGCAACTTCGTGTTCACCATGACAGGTCACAACCGCGCGCTCCGCGGCGACAGTCCGGCGCGCCCTTAGCACTCGTTTAAGTGGCGTCTGACACGATCCGCGCAACAAGGGAGCGTCCGCAGAGACGGGCGTGTCGTACAGCGCGTGGGCCTGCTCAAACCGATCCGCGATTACGTCGAGACGCTGGTGCATCCGTCGGTGCAGCACGACACGCTGACGGCGTCGCGCCATCGCTCCTTCATCGCGCCGCGGCTGATCGGCAGTGTCGTGGCGCTCGCGGCGTTCCCGATCTACATCGCGACGCGCGGCGTGCCGAGCACGCTCGAGGTGCTGGTGTTCGCATGGCTGGTCGCGCCGATCCTCACCGCTTATTACCTCTCGCGCACCGGCCAGTATGAGAGCGCGCACGTGCTGTCGTCGCTGGCGCTGACCGGCCTGGTAACGGCGGTTGCGGCCGATACCGGCGGCATCGAATCGTTCGCCGCGATCTGGCTTGTCATCGTTCCGCTCGAGGCCGCGCTCTCCGCGTCGCGCCGCGTGGTTGCGATGGCGTCCACGTTCGCGCTGGGTGCGGCCGGCCTGCTGCTGTTTCTGGGCACGCAGGAATGGCTGCCGGTCCAGCATGCAGCCGGAAACCAAGTGGGGGCGCTGGCGGCGCTCGGGATCATCTCGGCCGCGCTCTACGCGACCGGTCTTGCGCTCGGGGCGGAATCCCTGGCGCGCACCAGCTTCTGGCTTCTGTATGCGGAGGAAGACCGCTACCGCCTGCTCGCCCGCAACATGACCGACGTCATTACCCGTCACGGCCGCAACGGAGTCGTGCTGTTCGTGTCGCCGGCAGCGGAACCGCTATTCGGTACGCCGGTGAGCGAACTGCACGGCCATCGCCTGTTCGAGCGCGTGCACGTCGCCGACCGTCCGGCCTATCTCACGGCGCTGGCGGATGCGGCCGCCCTGGGCGAGGGACAATCGGTCGAGTTCCGTGTGCGCTGCGAGCAGCCGGCGGATCGGCCAAGCGGCGTGTCGGTACAATTCATCTGGGTCGAGATGCGGTGCCGTCCGTTCGACCAGGCTGCCGGCGACAACACCGAGGATCGCGAGGTCGTGGCGGTCATGCGCGACGTCACCGAGCGCAAGATGCAGGAACAGGCACTCGAAGACGCGCGCGCCGAGGCCGAGCGGGCCAACGCAGCCAAGGTCAAGTTCCTCGCCAACATGAGCCATGAACTGCGCACCCCGCTCAACGCCATCATCGGCTTCTCCGAGATGCTGACGCAGGAAGAGCAGATGCGGCTCGACGTGGCGCGCCGGCGCGACTACGCCCAGCTCATCAACGATTCCGGCACGCACCTGCTTTCCGTGGTCAACGGCATCCTCGACATGTCGAAGATGGAAACCGGCGATTTCGAGATTACGCCGGAACCGTTCGCACCGGGGCGGGTGATCGGCAACTGCTGCGACCTGCTGGCGCTCAAGGCGCGCGACGGTGGGCTCGATCTGACCACCCGGCTCGCCGCCGACCTGCCGGAAATCGTCGCCGACAAGCGCGCGTTCAAGCAGGTCATGATCAATCTGTTGTCCAACGCTGTGAAATTCACCGATCGCGGTGGCCGCGTGACCGTCAGTGCGAACGTCGATGGCGCGGTTTTCGTCGTCACGGTCGAGGACAACGGCGTCGGTATCAGCGCGGACGACCTGCCCAAGGTCGGCAATCCGTTCTTCCAGGCGCGCACCACCTACGACCGGCGGCACGATGGCACCGGGCTGGGCCTGTCCATCGTCAAGGGCCTGGTCATGCTGCACGGCGGCACGATGGATATCGTCAGCCGGCTCGGCGAGGGCACACGCGTCGTCGTTCGTCTGCCACTGGATTGCGAGACCATGCGGCCCGCGGACGCGGCCGCAAAAATCGCGCATCCGTCGTTCGAGCGGACGGCTGAAAAAATCGATCTCCAAGAAACTCAGGTGAAGAAAAGTGCGTGAACAGGCGGTGCGGGCAGGAGTAGGGCGGTTGGATGACGGCGATTACGCCGTCGAGCGATCTACCCGTGCATCGATCTTGTTGCGCTGGATGCGGGAGCATCCGCTCGATTCGCTGGCATCCGCGCTTGCGACGTTCGGCGCTATCGCGATCTTGTGCAATGCGCTGTTCATGCAATCGGGTCCACATCCTGCGCCGATCTTCGCCAACAAGCCTGCACCTGTTGCGGTTGCTGGAGGGCAGGATGCACTGCTGTTGCCGCGTCCACGTCCGGATTCCAGGAGCGACTTGACGGCGGTGCCGGTTCGTCCACGCGCTGATGTCATGGCTGAAATCCAGCGCGAGCTGGCCAAGCGCGGCTTCTATGACGGCCCAGCCGACGGGGTTTATGGGCCGAAGACCGATTCCGCGATCCGCGATTTCGAGCAGGCCGCAGGTTTGCGGCCTTCCGCCCAGCCGAACGACGTTCTGCTTCAGACGCTGCAGCGCTCGGCGGTGAAGGCCAAGCCGGTCGTCGCTCCGCCGGCTCGCCCCGATCCGATCGCGGAACTGTTGTCGCCGAACCGGCGCGTGATCGCGATCCAGCGCGCGCTCGCGGATTTCGGCTACGGCCAGATCAAGCCGACCGGTTTCATCGGTCCTGAAACGAAGGCGGCGATCGAACGGTTCGAACGCGAACGACAGCTGCCTTTGACCGGGCAACTCTCCGAACGCCTGACGCGCGAGCTGACCGCGATGACCGGACGGCCGTTGGAATAATCCCGCATCGCCGTTCCGCGGCGACGCGGCGGAACAAGGTGACCACCATCCCTTTTATGGCTATGGATTTTGCCTGCGCGGCTTTCATCCGCGTCCGGGATCACTGCGCCATGCGGCTCAAGTCCGGCATATGGGTGGCGGCCTACCTGCGCCGCTGTCAGAGCGAGGGCGCTTCCGCGGTCATGCGCCGGCGCGGCGCGGAGGAGGCCGGTGCGGTGTTCATCAAGGTCGCACGGCTCGACGGCACGGCGGAGGTGTTTGCACCGGCCCCGCAGAGTGCGTTCGACGAGGCGCGTCCGGCCGATCGCGCGTTCGTTCCCGCGCTGAAGGTGCAGCCGGCGCCGGACATGGAGGCCGAGGCCTATCTGGCGCGGCAGATCAAGTTCGACCCGGATTGCTGGATCGTCGAAGTCGAGGACCGCGCTGGACGCAATTTCCTCGATCTGATCGTCGCCTGAGAGCGGCTAGAAGCCTTCGACCTTGCGCTGCGCGTGCTCGTCCCAGCTGATTTTGGGGCGCGACGGTGGGACCGCAGGTGCAAGAGGGGCAACCGCCGCCGCCGCGGCCGGTTTGGTCGGCGCTGCGCGCGCGCCGCGTGCGGGTGCCTCGACATGCCAATAATACGGCTGATGGGCGGCGACGCTGGGCGCTTGCACCGCGGCGGCACGCTGCGCCGCCGTCCGTGCGGCGTCACGCCGTTCGCTGCCGTGAGCCGCCCGCCAGATGGCGAGCAGCCGCAGCGCGGCTTGCGGTTCGATGTCCTCGCGCAAGGTGTCGAGCTCGTAGACTCGCTGCACCGACTGGCTGATTGCAGGATTGAGGCACAGCAGGATCCGCTGCAACACCACGGTTGGCATGCCAAGCGCGATGCCTGCGATCACGATCGGCTCGCCCAACTCGTCGGCGATCAACCGGCGCGCCTGCTCGCGCGAGATCGCAAGCGAGCGTTCGAGTTCCTGGACGAAGCTTTCGGTGTTGTGGCCGAGCGCCGCGGCTTCCAGCCGGCGGATTGCTTCGGCTGCGACCTGCCGCTCGATCGGTTCGGCGGGAGCGAACGGCGCGAATTCCAGATTGATCAGGATCAGCCGGCGTTCCGCTGCGTTGGCGGCGAAGAACAGCTCGTTCAGTTCATGCGCCGGCAGGCTGTTGCTGGCGGACGGATGATCGGTGGCTGCGGGCTCGTCATGCTTGTCCACGGGTGCGACGGGCGCGCTCGGGGACTGCTCATGCGCCGATCCTTCCCGCGCGAGACGCTGCAGCACCGCTTGCGGGGCGGCGGAATAAGCGGCCAACCGTTTGGCCACCACGGCTCGCGTTGGCGCATCCACCAAATCGATCAGGCGCAGCGCCAGCTCGGTATAGTGGCGTTCTTCTTCGGGCGAATGCGAGGGTTTCGCCACATAGAGATCGGTCGAAACCCGCAGCAGCGTCGGCCGGATATCGATGCCGTCCCGGTTGCCGAGCTCGACCAGGCTGTCGAGATTGGGAACGTTCGCGTCCTTCACCATGGTTCCTCCGGCGGTTGGCCGGTCACGTTGCATCGCCCGAAAACGACGTTATCCATCGTCTCGTTAGCGAACCGTTAACCATGCCCGTCGCTTAATCGCCCGGTCGACCGATTGCTCCCGGGGCAGAAGCCGAGGCGGGGGCCGGTGGAGGAGGGGGCATGGGAATAATTGTCAGATTTCCCGAGGGACAACGTCCGGCGGGCGCCGGCAGGTATGTCAGCGCCAGTTCCGAGCCGGCGAGCATCATCATACTTCCGGTCGTGCGAATCGAACGCCAGCCGGACAAGCCTTCCGACGGCCTCACCGGCGGCTCAGCCGCCCCGGGCCGCCGCCGCAAGCGCCTCGCCTCGCGTTCGTGAACGGCCGCGAACACTTCATTTTCCCTCATAAGCCGCGGCAGCGATGGGGTGCCGTCGCCGCCACGCTCGCATTCGTCATGCTGGCGGGCTGCAGCACCAACGGCGACTTCGGCAGGACGCGCCTGCAGCGTGACAGCACGCACGATTGGATGGGCGAAGCCGCGGTCGGCAGCATCAGCAACGCGCCGTGGCAACACCAACTGACCGACGAGGAACGCCGGCTGCGCGATCTCGCCTATCCGCTGATCGAGCCGCCTTACGATCGGCAGCGTTGGTACAGCGTGCTCGCCGAAAATGGCTGGGCGCGACCTCATCCTCCCGATCGTGCCGCATATGCATCGCGCCTGCTGCAGACCGCCTACCGTTCGCAGACCGCGCGCTACAACAAGCTGATGGAAGACATTCGCAACGACGCGACGCGACTCGATCCGTTCTTCGGCACCGCGCGCTATGTTGCCGACATGGACCGCAAGCGTGAGCAAAGTCTCGCCTATGTCCGCAACCTGACGCGGGAAGAACGCGACAACACCGAGCAGCGCATGCGTGAGAACGAAGGCATCATCCGGTGGACGCAGGCATCGCTGCGCGAGCGTGCGGCTTCGTATCAGTTCGCGCTCGAACGCCTGGTGATCGCCGCGCCGTCGCCGATGGCGGTCGAGACCGAGCGCACGCTGGCGCTGTTTCAGCAACGGCTCGCGGCCTACGGCGCCTAGACTATTTCGCAGCCGCCTGCGGTTGGCATCTCGCCCCCGCCAGCGCCTGACGCGCTATCGCCATTTGTCCTGGCTCCGGCGCCAACGCACGCAACACGATCACCCCGGTTAAGGTCGGCGACTCGACGATCAGCCTGTCAGCGGCCGTGACCTCCTCGTCCTCCGGCAACTGGCTGCGTTGTTCCGCAGTCATCAGATCGAGCTCGATCACGCGGCGGCCAGCGGCGCGATCGTTGATGGCGTAGTAGGCCACGCCGTGGCGGGTGTAGAACGACAGCGACGTGTAGGCTGCGCTGACTGGTACGGTAAATTTGAGCGGACCGCTGCCGAGATCATAGCGGCAGACGCTGGCAGTGAACGCCGGATCCATGAACGGGATGACGGCGTTCTGTGGCGTCGGATCGGCCACCGGAACGACAGTGTTGACCGGGGTGATCGCTTCGAGCCGCGAATAGGCATCCTGTGTTGCCGTGCGCGGCAGAACCAGCACGGTCACCAGGTGCACGATGCCGCCAAGCAGGGCACCGGCGAGAAGCCAGAGCAGCAGGCGCATCATGGACACGCCCTCGACTGGATGGCCGGCATCGGCGCTTCGCGTGCGGCGCGGGTCGCAACACCAACCGGAGAATCGTAAAGTCGAAGCACCAGCACATAGCTTTCGATGCCGCCCGTAGGCAGCCAATTGCCCGGCCGCGCGCGCGGCGATGCCACGATCTCGAAACTGCCATCCCCCCGCCGTAGGATTTCCTGGCTGGTGAAGCCCTGACGGTCGATTGGGTTGGCGATCAGCCGGCCGCGAGGATCGTATAGCATCAGAGTCCAGAAGCGGGCCTGCGGCGTGTTTCCGCTCAGCACGATGTCACAACGGCCGTCGAGCGCCTTTCCGCTGTCGTCCGCCTTGGCCAGGAACGCCACCCCGTCACCGGAGCCGACTGGCAGTTCGCCGCTGCGCGCAATCGCGGCGCGTGCGTAGGGATCAATTTCGGAGGTGCCGGTCTTGGGCCAGGCCGTCCACGCGCCGATGGTGACCGCGCCGAACGCTGTGCCGCGGCTCAGCGTCAGCCAAGTGGCTCCGAGCCCGATTGCGGCTGCGGTCACGAGAGCAATGAACGATCCGAGGAGCAGGCGCACGATGGGGCCGGTCGGTGAAAGTGGGCATCAGGAAGCGCGAACGCTCCAGCGACGTCGTTGTTATTGCATTTCTCGCGGCGAGCCGCTGCGGGCCCTGTGCAGAAATGCCCGCGATCTAATTTCCGCGATTGCCGACGGTCTCACCGCCGGCCGCGGCCGCGAATGCATCGTTCCCCGGCAGCGCACTCTGCTTGCCGGGGACGGGCGCAGGCGTCTCGGCAACTGCGAGCGCGCGGCTGGCGTCTTCCATCAGCCGTTCGAGCCGGACCAGGGCTTCGACGCCCCGGCGCGTCAGCACGGTCGGACGGAGCGAGCCGGCGTCGCGCGCGGCGGCGGCCGCAACCTGGGCTTTTGGTGTGGTGCCCGGCGCCGGATTTGGCGCGACGCCGGGAATGTTCTTCAGCTCGATGCCCTGGTGCGCATAGCTCATGATCGCCTGCCACGTCATCGCCGGCAGCGAGCCGCCGGTCATCCGCTGCATCGATTGATAATCGTCGTTGCCCATCCAGATGCCAGCGATGAGATTGCCGGTATAGGCGACGAACCAGGCGTCGCGGTGGGCGTTGGTGGTGCCGGTCTTGCCGGCAATCCGGATGCCGTCGAGCATGGCCCTGCGGCCGGTGCCTTGTTCCGCCGCGCTGTTGAGCATCATGTTCATGTCGAGCGCGACCTGCTGCGGCAGGACCTGCACCGGCTTCTTGGCGTCGCGGTCGAAACGCCAGATCACCTCGCCGGTGGCGGTGCGGACTTCGAGAACGGCGTGAGGGGCCACGGCCTTGCCCTGATTGGGGAACGTCGCCATGGCAACCGTATGTTCAAGCACGTTCACCTCCGCCGCGCCGATCGGCAACGACGGCGTGTCGATCAGTGGCGCCGCGCGGAGGCCCATCTTGCGCGCGGTGTCGATGATCTTGGCACGGCCCGCCCGGGCGTTGCCGTTGCCCATGGCCAGCGACAGCCGTACCGGAATGGTATTGATCGACTTGGTGATCGCCATGGTGAGCGATACCGAGCCGGCATAGGAGCGGCCGTAATTCTGCGGGCACCAGTTGCCAAGGCAGATCGGCGCGTCGACCACAGTGGTGGTCGGCTTGAAGCCGTTCATCAGCGCGGTGGCATAGACATAAGGCTTGAACGACGAACCGGGCTGGCGCATCGCATCGACCGCGCGGTTGAACTGGCTGGCGCCGTAGTCGCGGCCGCCGACCATCGCGCGCACCGCGCCGTCGAGATCGGCCACCACCACGGCGGCCTGACTCGCATGATAGTCGCGGCCGTATTGCCGCAGCGAATTCTCCACCGCATTTTCCGCCGCGCGCTGAAGTCCGACGTCGAGCGCGGTGCGTACCAGGAATACGCGTTCGATCATGGATTTTGGGAAGGTGTCGACGAGCTTCTTCATCTCGTCGAACGCCCAATCCAGATAATAATTCGGCGATCTGTCGTCTCTTCTATCCAAGGCTATGGCGGGGTTGCGGCGGGCGCCGAAGACTTGGCCTTCGGTCATGAAGCCGGCTTCCACGAGATTGTCGAGCACGACGTTGGCTCTCGCGCGGGCGGCGGGGAGATTGATGTGCGGGGCGAACTTGGTCGGTGCCTTGAACAGGCCGGCGAGCATTGCGGCCTCGGCGAGCGTGACATCCCGCGCGGACTTGCCGAAATAGAACTGCGCCGCGGCATCGACGCCGAACGCACCGCCGCCGAGATAGGCACGGTCGAGATACAATTTCAAAATCTCGTTCTTGGTCAGGCGTGTATCGAGCCACATCGCCAGGAACGCCTCCTTCACCTTGCGCTCGATCGAGCGCTCGTTGGTGAGGAACAGGTTCTTGGCGAGCTGTTGCGACAGCGACGAGCCGCCCTGCACCACGCCGCCGGCGCGCGCATTGACCATCACGGCGCGGAACGTGCCCGGCACGTCGATGCCGAAATGCTCGTAGAACCGCCGGTCTTCGGTTGCCAGCGTCGCCTTGATCAGGTGATCGGGAAACTCGTCGAGCGGGATCGAATCGTTGTGCTTGATGCCGCGACTGCCGACCTCGTTGCCGTAGCGATCGAGGAACGTCACCGCCAGCTCCGACTTCTTCAGCCAGTTGTCATCGGCGGTCTTGCGGAACGCCGGGATCGCCAGCGCCAGCAGCACCACCAGCCCGCCGGCGCCGAGCGTGGCGCCCTCCGAGAACGGCTCGACGAAGGTCCAGCGCCGCCAGCCGGCGACGTGGAACCGGTCCATCACGATCGAATACCGCTCCCACAGCTCGCGCATCCAGCGCCCGGCCGAGAACAGCGCAGTATCGATCCGGGCGTCCGAATCCAGCAGGAATCGGCCGAATTTCGGCTTCCAACGCTTCTTCCGGTCGGGATAAAGGTCGCGCAACGGGGGGCCTCTCCGCGCTGAACCGCATGTTGCAACGCGAACATGGCGGGAATTGCACCCCGCCAGATATTCACATTCCGGTAACTTTTTAGCCTATCCGGGCCCCATTAGGCCATGACGGGATGATCACAAGGTGAATGGAAATAGGGGAAATTAGGGCTTGGGCGGTGATGGATCATGTCCGACCAGGTCATCCAACCGCATCGGCGGTCTGTCCGCTCCCTCCCCCGCCTGCGGGGGAGGGTTGGGTAGGGGGCACAACACACACCGAACTCGCGGCCACCCCCTCCCTGTCCCTCCCCCGCAAGCGGGAGAGGGGACGCTGGGGCGCTACCGCCGCTACCTCGCCAACTGGGCGGTGGATCGCACCTGTCGAGCAGTGGCATCGGCCTTCGAAAACGATAGATAAAGCAGCATGTCCAACCCCAAGCTCAAAGCACCGCCCGAGGACCTCCCGTTCTGGAAGCGCAAGACGCTCGCCGAAATGACCGCGCCGGAGTGGGAAAGCCTGTGCGACGGCTGCGGCCGCTGCTGCCTGAACAAGCTGCAGGAGGAGGGCACCAACCGCACCTTCTACACCGACGTCGGCTGCAAGCTGCTGGACGGCGACACCTGCCGCTGCCGCGACTATTCCAACAGGCGCGCGGAGGTGAAGGATTGCGTCCAGCTCACGCCCCGCAACATCAACCGGATCGTCTGGCTGCCGCCGACCTGCGGCTATCGCCTGATCGCCGACGGCAAGGATTTGTACTGGTGGCACCCGCTGGTGTCGGGCGACCCGGACACGGTGCACGCCGCCGGCGTCTCGGTGAAGGGCAAGGTGGGCGCCAGCGAAGTCGATGTGCCGGATAAGGATCTGGAGGATCACATCGTGAGCTGGCCGCTGAAATGGCCGAAGGGGGCGAAGGGGAGGAGGTAGGTCGATGGAAGGTGGCGCGGCGCGGCAAAGCGCTGGTGATGCATAGTAGAAGGGAAATTATATCCTCACGTCGGTTTTAGCGCGGGTTCTCGGCGATAAAGTTCATCTATAAGCGCTTTGAAAAAGTTCACACCATCCGCATCGACTGACACCGTTTCCACGATCCGCGAACCTATCGGCCTCCGACTATCAACTCGGATGAGCCATACTGCTTCGAGCAGCCCTTGATTCCAGAGGGGGGCGCGGCGAATGGCGATGTTGTTTAGGTTCGACTTGAAATGGTCAATCCATGTGCCGCCACCGCGCCGAATTGAATCCCCGGCCTCGTCCATGATAACGACGTAGCCGATCACGATTTCCGGCGAGAGCTGTTGAACGTTTGCCGCTTCGCCCATGAGATCATCAAGCCGATTTGGAACCGTGCCGCTAAGGTTCTTCAGAATCGACTTCAAGGAGACCAGCAGCCGAGGTTTGTCCGCCAGCACGAATGCAAGATCCCAATCCTTCTGCCTGCCAAGGCCACGGATACCCACTTCCTCCGCCTTGCCTCCCCGCACGCCAACAAGGCCCGCGCGCGCAAACGCTTCAATGCAATAGGTTGCAAGCTAATTGAGGCGTCCGGAATCTTGCGTTTTGCGTCCGAGAAGGTCGTCCACAGCATCGGAGAGGCTGATGGGCATCAGACAAGTATCGCCTTGCACGCGCCGAAAGTGCGCGGTTGATCCGCTTCCGCTTTCAGACGCAAGAGCGCGGGCTTCATGTATTTCGGCTCGATTTCGTTGCCGATTGAATTGCGCCCAGCGCGTATAGCCGCGATGCTCGTTGATCCAGTGCCGAGGAAAGGATCAAGCACGGTGTCTCCAGCAAACGAGAACATGCGAATAAGCCGTTCGGCTAAATCGACCGGATAAGGTGCGGGATGTCCATCGCGGGTCGATGCGCCGCGAATATTGCTCCAGAACGAGCAGAACCATGAGCCTCTTGCAAAACTCCCGACGGGAGGGCGGGTGTGGGAACGCTTTCGTCTGTTTGATGGGCGTAGCAGGTGAGACCGGTCATTTTTGACGTTTCTTGGCGGACCTCCGGCGCGGCTTGCCTGTGATATGTCCGTTTGCTGATCT
>CAMDFO010000096.1 GCA_945897515.1 Rhodoplanes serenus
CTCGGCCTGGGCATACGAAACGCCTCGATCCTTGATCAGGCGCACAGCCTCAAGCTTGAACTCTCTCGTAAACTTCCGCCGCTCCATGACGCACCTCCGGTCCCATGAAAACACCTAACTCGGTGTCTTCGGAACCGGGGGCAGGCCATGTGACGCGATATCTAAAGGAGCGAAAAGCCAAAACGCGGCGGCAGATTATCTTCAACGGCACTAAGGTCGATTTGGAGGCAGTTTGGCGCGTCCGAGATGAATTGATCCCGCCGACTCGGGCCACGCAACCGCGACTGTAGCAACAGTTAGCTCTCAAGGAGACTAGTAGATATAAGGCGCTGGAATTTCGCAGGAGCACCTGAATGGGCCAACTCATCTCCGGCCAATGGACCACCGAAAACGTCCTGACCAACCACGACAAGACCGGCCTCTACTACAAGCGCGACTCCGTTTTCCGCAATCACATCAGCGGCGATCCGAAGTCCGAATTTCCCGCCGAGCCCGGGCGCTATCATCTCTACTGCGCCGTGGCCTGCCCGTGGGCGCATCGCGCCACGCTGATGCGCACGCTGAAGCGGCTCGAGCCGTTCGTGACGCTGACCAACACCTTCCAGGAGCAAGGCGGCCAGGGCTGGTCGTTCGGCGAAGCGGGCCACGTCGTGCCCGGCACCGACAAGCGCGTGCGCTTCCTGCACGAGCTCTACACCATTGCCGATCCGGCCTGCACGACGCGCGTCACCGTGCCGACGCTGTGGGACGCGAGCACGCGGCGCGTGGTCAACAACGAGTCCTCCGAAATCATCCGCATGTTCAACACAGCGTTCGAAGGCGCCGCGGAGCCGTCGCCGGACTATTACCCGGAGCCGCTGCGGCCCGCGATCGACGAGACCAACGCGCTGGTGCTCAAGGGCATCAACAATCCGGTCAACGGCTGCGGCTATTCGATCTCGCAGGAGGCGTATGACGGCTCGATCAAGCTGCTGTTCGGGACGCTGGACGGCCTGGAGGAACGGCTCTCGAAGCAACGCTTCGTGTGCGGCGACGTGGAGACCGAAGCCGACTGGCGGCTGTTTCCGAGCCTGGTGCGGTTCGATCCCTGCTACTACGTCGGCTACAAGTGCAACCTGCGCAGGCTCTCCGAGTATCCCAATCTGTCGAATTATCTGCGCGAGCTGTACCAGCAGCCGGGCATCGCCGACGTGTGCGACGTCGCCGGCATGAAGCGCGGCGTGTTCAGCAAGGCCGGTCCGGTGGGCTCGAATGGGATCGTGCCGGTCGGACCGGCCGTCGATTACTCAAGGCCGCACGACCGCGGGCGGCTGGCGCGGCGGCATTGACATTCCAGTGTGGCGGTTTGGAATATCCGTTTACGCCGCCTGGGGATGGGGCGCTTCCATCGCGCCATCGCGCAACGAATAGATGCGGTCGAAGCGGTCGAAGATCTTTTCGTCGTGCGTGACGACGATCACGGCTGTGCGGCGCTCGGTCGCCACCTTTCGCAACAGGTCCATGACCGCGCCGGCGCGCTGGCTGTCGAGGGCCGCGGTCGGCTCGTCGGCGAGGACGATGCGCGGATCGTTGGCGAGCGCGCGCGCGATCGCAATCCGCTGCGCCTCCCCACCGGACAGTTCGCCCGGCATGGCGTCCTTCCGGCGCTCGACGCCAAGATAGCTCAGCAGCTCCAGCGCCCGGCTCTTCGCCTGCGCCGGGCTCGCCCCGGCGAGAATGCGGGCGACCGCGACGTTTTCCCAGGCGTTGAGAAACGGCAGCAGATTGTGGGCCTGGAAGATGAAGCCGATCTTTTCCAGCCGCAAGCCGCGCAGGTCGACCCGCAGCCATTTGCCGTCGTAGACCAGTTCGCCATTGAGCCGCATGCTGCCGGAATTCGGTTCCAGGATGCAGCCGATCACGTTGAGCAAGGTGCTCTTTCCCGATCCGCTCGGGCCGCGCAGGCCGACCACGGTTCCGGGAAAGACATCGAGCGAAACGTCGCGCAGTGCGTCGACGCGGGCCGGCCCCTCGCCGAAATGCTTGCTGATCCCCCTGATTTCGACAATCGGCAGCTCGGCCATGATCACCCCGCGAGCGCCGAGGCGGGATCGATCTTGAGCGCGGTGCGCACGCCGAGCGCACTCGCCAGCAGACAGACCACGAGCACCACGCCGAACAGCGTCGCGGCATCCGCCGGCTCCAGCACGACGCGGCGCGGGAAATAGCCCTGCCCCGCATTGATCAGTGCCGCTCCCGCCACGAAGCTGATCGTCCCCATGGCCAGCGCCTGCTGCACGATGAGCCCGACGATGCGGCGGTCCGGCGCGCCGATCAGCTTGAGGGTCGCAATCGATTTCTTCTTGTCGATCGTCATGGTGTAGATGATGAGGCCGATGATCACGGTCGACACCGTCAGCAGCAGGCTGGTGAACAGGCCGATCTGGCGGCGCGCGCGATCGATGACGGAGCGCGCGAGCACGGTTTCCTGCTCGTCCTGGGTCAGCGCCGCGAGATGCTTCCAGCGCGCGATGTCCTGCGCGAAACGCTTCGCGTCGACGCCGGGCAGGAGCTGCACCAGGATGGCGTTCACCGTGTCGGTGGTTCCGGCCGCGCCGGAGGTGCGCGCCGCCTCGCGCCGCGCGGCCGCCGGCGTCAGATCGAATTGCAGCTTCTGCGCGTCTCTCAGCGTGATGAACAGGACCGGATCGCCGCCGGAGGCCACGAGTCCCTCGGTCAGGCCCACCACGGTAAACGTGTCGCGTCCGAGCTTGATCTGCTCGCCGAGCGCAAACCCGGCTGCCCGGTCGGAGACCGCCTCATAGCGGCTACGCTGGATCGGACGGCCTTCAACCACGAGCGGCGCCTCGCCGGGCCGCGCGATCTGCGCCCCGACCACGAGCAGCCGCCTGGTCCGGCCGCGATGTTGCGCCTCGACATTCTGGTACGAGACGCCGCCGGCCGCAGCGACGCCCCATTGCGCGGCGACGACCCGGCGCATGTCGCCGGGCAGCCGGGAGGCCTCGGCGAAGGGGCCGCGCGTGTCGCCTTCCACCACCCAGACCTGCGCACCCGCCGCGCGCACGAGCCCGAGCGATTCCAGGATCAAGCCGCGATAGATGCCGACCATCGCGAGCACGATGCCGAGCAGGAGGCTGAGCCCCAGGCACGTCAGCAGGAAGCGGCCGAGATTGTGACGGATGTCCTTGAGCGCGAGGTTCACGTCACGACCCGTTACGGGCACGCGCCGCCCGGCCTTCGCGCAGGTCGGCTTGGTCGTCGATCACGATTTCCCCCGGCCCATCCGGCGCGACCTGGACCCGCCCATCGAGCAGCCGCTCGCCGACCGGCACGCGGCGCCTCGCCAGCCGCCCCTCCTGCAGGACCCAGACCGTGCCGAACCGCCCGTCATAGCCGTCCACGAATTTCAGCGGCACGAACAGACCGCTCGGGATCACCGTCTTGGCAATCTCCACCTCCGCCTGTTCGCCGAGATAGCGAAGCTGGTGTTGCGGGTCGCAGACCCGGCAGCGGACATAGACGCGACGCTCTTCCGTGAGACGGTCGTTTTCCTGATCGATGCGGACGATCTCCGTCTCGAACCGGCGATCCGGCTCCGACCGCAGGCGCACGAACGCGCGTTGGCCGATGCGGAGCCCTCCGGCCAGCGCTTCGTCGATGTAAGCCTTCACCCAGATCGATTCCGGCGCGATCAGCGTAAACACGGCTTCGCCGGCCGCGACGATGCCGCCAAGCTCCTTGTGGCGGCTGATCACCCTGGCGTCGAACGGCGCCCGCAATTGATGCTGGGCGAGGACCACCGCATCAATCTGGCGCTGGGATGCGGCATCGTCCTGCAGCACCGCAGCCACCTTGGTGTCGGCCTCGATCACCTTGGCGTCGCCAAGCGCGATTTCTTCGGCAGCCTGCGCGTCCTCGGCGGCCTCCTGGGACACGCTCCCGCGGCTGGCCAGCGTCTGCCGTCGCGCGTTGACGTTTTTCTTCTGCTGGTAGGCGACTTCGGCGCGCTCGCGCTGAGCCTGGGTCTTGGCGAGGTTCGCCGCCGCCTGCCGCTGCGCGGCCTCGCTTTTCCTGAGCTTGGCCTGTTGCGATTCGTCGTCGAGTTTTGCGAGCGACGAACCCGCCTTCACGATGTCGCCCTGGTCCGCCTCGATGGCAACCACCTTTCCAGCAATCTGGAAGCCCACCTTGGAGACGATCTGCGCCTCGATGGTTCCGATGCCGAAGACGCGCACCTCGACATTCTGTTCAAGGCTCGCAGTCCGCACCGGGATTTCACGCAGAAAGCGCCAGTGGTAGCCGCCGCCTGCGATCGCGAGAACGGCCGCGAGCCCGATCGCCGATTTGAGCAGGCGAGACATCAGCCCGCGCGCCTTGCAGGGCACATCGCGATCCAGGCGGCGCGATCAAGAAAACCCATACTGGCGATCATACCCACTCTCCCTGTCGTTTCGCATGGTCTTTTTGTAGAAAAGAGCGAAGCTTGGTATTGCGATAGATCAAGCGGTTAGGGCCGCGCCGGACCCGGCCGCCGCAACTCGGGTTGCGATCCTTCGCCGAAGGCGCGAAGCTCCACGCAAATCTCAGGGCGCGCCAACGGCCCCCGGATCAGCCGCAGGGGGCGGACATGACGATCGCGGTGAAACAGCTCCATCCGCTGTTCGCGGCCGAGGTCACCGGCATCGACCTGTCCCGCGCCATCGACCGGGAAGCCCAACGGGCGATCGCCGACGTCATGGATCGATACGCCGTGGCCGTCCTGCCCGGCCAGCGCATCGACGACGCATTGCAGGTCGCCTTCACCGGTCTCTACGGTCCGCTCGAAACCGCGCCACCCGTTCGCGGCAAGCACGGCACCGCCACCACCGGCTTGCGGATCCGGCACAAGGAGATTTTCGACGTCTCGAACCTGGACGAGAACGGCAACATCCTGGATATCGACGACCAGCGGCGCGCCTATCAGCAGGGCAACCAGCTCTGGCACACCGACAGCTCGTTCCGGCAGAAGTCCGCCACCTGGTCGCTGCTGCACGCCCGCGTCATTCCGCCGGACGGCGGCGACACCGACTTCGCCGACACCCGCGCCGCCTATGACGCGCTGCCGGACGCGACCAAGGCCCGGCTCGACGGCCTCGTCGCCGAGCACTCGATCTGGCATTCGCGCGCCCAGCTCGGCGGCTACGCGCCGACCGAGGAGGAGCGAAAGGCCCGCCCACCGGCGCATCACCCGGTGGTGCGGCGGCATCCGGGCTCCGGGCGGAATGCGCTATATATCGCGTCGCACGCCTCGCATATCGTGGGCTGGCCGGAGGACGAAGGCCGCGCGCTGCTGCGCGAGCTGCTGGCATTCGCGACGGAGCCGCAGTTCGTCTACAGCCACCGATGGCGGCTCGGCGATCTGGTGATCTGGGACAACCGCTGCACGCTGCACCGCGCAACGCCATTCGCGTCGGCGACCCACGTGCGCGACCTGCGCCGCACCACGGTGATCGACACCCGCACTGAGGCGATGGCAAACTAAGCCAACAACAACGAGGGGGAATGCCCATGAACCGCGCAACGATCCTGGTCGGCACGCTGCTCACCGCGCTAGCGCTCGCGCCCGCGGCGCTCGCGCAATCCGACTTCCCGTCGCGCCCGATCACCATCGTGGTGCCGTTCCCGCCGGGCGGCTCGTCCGACGTGGTGACGCGCCTGGTGGCGCAGAAGCTCGGCGAGAACCTGAAGATGAACGTGGTGATCGACAATCGCGGCGGCGGCGGCGGCGTGCCGGCGGCGATCGCGATCCAGCAGGTGCCGCCCGACGGCTACACGCTGTTCCTCGCCAACAACGGGCTGTTCGCGATCATGCCGGCGCTGACCGGCGACTTCCGCTTCGATCCGGTCAAGGGCTTCCTGCCGATCACGCCGCTGTTCTCGTTCCCGAGCGTGCTGGTGGTGCCGGCGGGCTCGCCCGCGAAATCCGTGCAGGAGCTGGTGGCGCTCGCCAGGTCCAAGGCCGGCGGCCTGAACTATGGGTCGCAGGGCGTCGGCTCGGGCGGCCACATCCTGGGCGAGATGCTGCGCCTGAAATCCGGCGCGCCGTTCGTGCATGTGCCCTATCGCGGCGCGGGGCCGGCGGTGCAGGACCTCGCCGCCGGCAACATCGATCTGCTGTTCAGCTCCTATGTGTCGGCAATCGGCCAGGTGCAGGCCGGCAAGCTGCGGGTGCTCGGCTGGACCTCGACCAAGCGTTCGCCGGCGATCCCGGACGTGCCGACCATGGCGGAAGCGGGCTTCGCCGGCGTCGAGCTGGAAATCTGGCAAGGCATCGTGGCGCCGCTCGGCACCCCGCCTGCGATCGTGAGGAAGCTGCACGACGAATTCGTCAAAGCGGCAACCTCGCCGGAGGTGGTGAGCAAGGTCGCGGCGCAGGCGGTGGAGATGGTCACGCTGGCGCCGGACGACTTCACCAAGCTGATCGCGTCCGACGTCGAGCGGCTGGGCAAGGTGATCCGCGACGCCGGGATCAAGGCGCAGTAATCCGCCGCAAGGAGCGCACGATGAAGAAGACTTCGACCGGGCCGCACCGGCTCGACCGCCGCCGCGTCCTGGCCGGCGCGATGGCTGTCGCGGGCGGGATCGTACTGGCCGCACCGGCGATCGCTCAGTCGGGCTATCCGACGCGGCCGATCCGGGTGATCGTGCCGTTCGCGGCCGGCGGCCCGAGCGACATCATCGCCCGGATCATGGCGGAGGCGCTGTACCAGCCGCTCGGCCAGTCGTTGGTGATCGAGAACCGCGCCGGCGGGGGCGCCAACATCGGCATCGGCATGGCGGCGCGCGCGGAGCCCGACGGCTACACCCTGCTCGCCACCACCAGCGCGATCGTGATCAATCCGTCGCTCTACAAGACCATCCCGTTCGACCCGGTCAAAAGCTTCGCGCCGATCTCCGATCTGGCGATCTCCTCGCAGATGCTGTCGGTGATGCCGGACTTCGCAAAATCGCTCGCCGACTTCATCGCCAAGGTGAAGGCGGCGCCGGGCAAGTACAATTATTCGAGTCCCGGCGTCGGCACCCAGGCTCAGCTCACGGCCGAATTGCTGAAACTGCGCGCCGGCATCGACATCACCCATGTTCCGTTCAGCGGCGGCCCGCCCGCGGTGCAGGCGCTAATGAGCGGGACGACCCAGTTCGCGGCCAACGCGGTGCCGACCAGCGAAGCGCTGGCGCGGCAGGGCTCGATCCGTGCGCTCGCGGTCAGCGGCGAGAAGCGCTGGCCGTCGCTGCCCGACGTGCCGACGCTGATCGAGAGCGGCTATCCCGGATTCGTCACCGACACGTTCGCCGGGCTGTTCGCGCCGGCCGGCACGCCGCAGCCGGTCATCGACCGGCTGGCGAATGCGGTGAAAGAGGTGATGGCCAAGCCCGAGGTGATCGAGAAGTTGCGCAAGGCCGGCTTCCAGCCGATCGGCGGCGGACCGGAGGTGCTGGCGGCGCGCGTGGTCCGCGAAGTCGCGTTCAACAAGGACGTGGTGACGCGCGCCGGGATCGAGCCGCGCTGATTGATCTCTGGTTGAGGCATACTCCGTTCGCTCCCGCGCAAGTGGGACCCAGTCTTTGGCCAAAGCGCTGGGTCCCCGTTTTCGCGGGGACGAACGGGTGTTGGCGTGATAGCTCGGCGCAAATGAAAATCCCGGGCGTCGCCGCCCGGGATTTGAACTGTTGCGATCGAAGCCGCGCTTACTGCTGGCTCGTGCCGGTGCCCAGCGTCGAGGTGTCGACCTTCACGCCCGGTCCCATGGTCGAGGACAGCGAGACCCGGTTGATGTAGTGGCCCTTGGAGCCTTGCGGCTTGGCCTTGTTCACCGCATCGACGAAGGCGCGCGCGTTCTCGGCGAGCTTCTCGGCCGAGAACGATGCCTTGCCGATGCCGGCCTGCAGGATGCCGGCTTTCTCGACGCGGAATTCGACCGAGCCGCCCTTGGCGCCCTTGACCGCGGTGGTGACGTCCATCGTGACGGTGCCGACGCGCGGGTTCGGCATCAGGCCGCGCGGGCCCAAAACCTTGCCGAGCCGGCCAACCAGACCCATCATGTCGGGCGTGGCGATGCAGCGGTCGAAATCGATCTGGCCGCCGTTGACCTTCTCGACCAGGTCCTCCGCGCCGACCACGTCCGCGCCCGCAGCCCTCGCCTCGTCGGCCTTGGCGCCGCGCGCGAACACGCCGACGCGCTGGGTGCGGCCGGTGCCGTTCGGCAGGTTGACCACGCCGCGGACCATCTGGTCGGCGTGCTTGGGATCGACGCCGAGGTTCATCGCGATCTCGATGGTCTCGTCGAACTTCGCCTTGGCGCGGTCCTTGACCAGCTTCACCGCCTCGTCGAGCGGATAGGCCTTGGCGGGATCGATGCCCTCGCGGGACTTGAGCGTGCGCTTTCCGATGTTTGACATGACCCTTACCCCTTGACCTCAAGACCCATCGAACGGGCGGAACCTTCGATCATGCGCATCGCAGCCTCGACGGTGTCGCAGTTCAGGTCCTTCATCTTCTGCTCGGCGATCTCCTTGACCTGAGCCTTGGTCACGGCGCCGGCGACGCCGCGGCCCGGAGTCTTCGAGCCGCTCTCCAGCTTCGCCGCCTTCTTGAGGAAGTGCGAAACCGGCGGGGTCTTCATCTCGAAGGTGAACGAGCGGTCGCCGTAGATCGTGATGACGACCGGGATCGGCGCGCCCTTCTCCATCTTCTGGGTCTGGGCGTTGAAGTTCTTGCAGAACTCCATGATGTTCAGGCCGCGCTGACCGAGCGCGGGACCGATCGGCGGCGCGGGGTTCGCGCTGCCGGCCGGAACCTGCAGTTTGAGGAATCCGGTGACTTTCTTTGCCATGTCTCACTCCTGTTTAGTGGTGCGGATTTCAGCGGTTGGCAGCCGCCTCACCTCCCACGTCTTCTGCTCTCTTCACTGTCATTGCCGGGCTTGACCCGGCAATCCATCTTCCGAAGAGCATCATCGGAAGATGATGGATGCCCGGATCAAGCCCGGGCATGACAATCCCTTAAAGCTTCTCCACCTGCGTGAATTCCAATTCAACCGGCGTCGCGCGGCCGAAGATCGAAACCGCGACCTTCACGCGCGAGCGGCCCTCGTCGACCTCTTCGACGGTGCCGTTGAACGAAGCGAACGGGCCGTCCGACACGCGGACCTGCTCGCCGACCTCGAACGACACCAGCGGCTTGGGCCGCTCCACGCCCTCCTGCACCTGCTGCACGATGCGCTGGGCTTCGGCTTCCGAAATCGGCATCGGCTTCTTGTCGGTGCCGAGGAAGCCGGTGACCTTCGGCGTGTTCTTGATCAGGTGATAGGCTTCGTCGGTGAGGTCCATCTTCACCAGCACGTAGCCCGGAAAGAATTTGCGCTCGGCGTCGACCTTGCGGCCGCGGCGCACCTCGGTGACCTTTTCCTTGGGCACCATGATCTCCTCGAACAGGTCGCCAAGCCCGCGCTGCTTGGCCTGCTCGCGGATCGAATCCGCGACCTTGTTCTCGAAGTTCGAGTAGGCGTGAACGATGTACCAGCGTTTGGTCATGATGGCCTCAGGTCGCTATGCCGAGGACGAAGGTGATAGCCACGCGGATGATCTGATCGGCCACCAGGAACAGCACCGAGGTCACCGCCACCATCACGAACACCATGATGGTCGTGACCGCGGTTTCGCGACGCGTCGGCCACGTGACCTTGTCGGCCTCGGCGCGCACCTCTTGCAGGAACTTGAACGGGCTGAACTTCGCCATCGCAAATCCAAATATGAACTCCCCGCCCAACCTTTAAGGATGAGACCGGCGAGCGGACCCTTTTTTGGGAGAATGTTCGCTGCGGAAGTCCGTTGCCGGGCCGCTGGCGATGCCGCTTTCTATGGCCACCCTGCCGTGCCGTCAAGCCACAGCGGGATTTAGAGGCTGTTTCAAGACCTTACCCGCTGGCAGGCGTGGCAGGACCCGTGGCTAGTCCGCAGCCAGCGGTGGCGCTGCCACCTCATCCAGCCGACGTTCTGGCCCCCCGCGCGCCGCGCTCATTCGGCTCGCAGCCGCCGCATACCAGGGTTCTTTTTTCAGGTTCAACATCCGGGATGGCCGCTTGGCCTCGGACTTCGCTGCATTCCGGGCCATGGATTTTGGCCGCACACTGACACGACTGGACACCAACGCCTCCTCGCACTCGATGGCGAAGCGTAATTGAGCGGTTAACAGGGTGCAAGGAGGGCGGTATGTTGCCCCCCAAACTGGGGCGGCCCTATTTCAAGTGCCGGGCAACCGTCTCCTGCGTCTCCTTGCTGGAAACGACGGGTACAATCTCAAAAGTTGCGCCCGACCCCCGCCATTGAAGGCACCATTCCTGAAACTTACGCAGGTCATCACAGCGCATAAGCTGAAAGCACCTTGAGAAGTTCGGCTCGACCCAGCTGTCCACGTACTCCAGACCTTCCGGGAGGGAGCGGCCCGCATCCCGCACCCTCTCGTAGATCGGGACCATGTCGTTGTCGCGAAACCGTTCAATCACCATGAAAAGCACGCGGGACGCTCCGGAATCGAATGGGGCACCCAAATCTGGAACTTAGGACACTGGGGGTCAAATCCGGACCGCACGGAAGCGCCCCGCCAGGACCAGCCCGCGGAGCGCTTTCATAGGCAAGGACAGATAGGGACAAGACGTCTTTGGACTTCAATAGTTGTAGCTCAGCCGAAGGAACGGGCCGTGCGTCGAGCGATTGGCCGTACCCGATCCCGGTCCCCCTGCGGGGCCCGTCCAGTTCAACAGCGTCACATCCTTCCATGAGTCCCACTGGTAGCCCAGCGTGACCGCAAAATCCTTGATCGGCTCATAGGCGATGCCGATGTTCGCTTCAAAATTGGTCATGCGCCGGGAGATCGACTGGACCGGCGGCGGGAAACCGCCGCCAAAAGCACCGCTCTCATTCAGAGTACCTGAGATCCACGACGCGGAAACGCCGCCAACCAGTGCGACAGGCAAACTGGGAACGCGGAGTTTGCCGTCAAGACCGATGCGCGGACCCCATCCCTTGTTTTCAATTGTTGCGCTGCCTGGTGAACCACCACCACCGCCGGCGGTAATAAAGCCTTCTTCCACACGCCAGTTTGCGTAGCGGATACCGGCAAACGGCCGGACCCAGTGACCACCACCGAACGGCAGCCGGTAGCCCAGCTCGGCATCGAATGTCCACAGTCGGGAGTTCTGCGAATGCTCGACGAGGCCGGTCGTCTGCGAACGATCCCGTAACTTCGTCCCTCCAAAGCCCAGGGCGATGTCGAACGAGTTGGCAAAACGGTAGCCGATGTAAGCTTTGCCGCTATAGCCGTTTCCCGAGTTGCCCGGAACAATTCCAGTCGTAACGAACGTGTCCTCGCTGGTGTTGCGGAGGACGGCGCCGCTGATGTAGCCAAAGAACGGCGAGTGATAAACCGGCGCCATCGGCGCTGCTTTTACCGGCATGTCGGCTGCGGATGCCGCGGTCGAGCCAATGGCCAAAACGACCAATGAAATCAAACTGCGCATGGAACACTCCCGCGAGCCTCTTGCAACACTCCCGACGGGAGGGCGGGTGTGGGAACGCTTTCGTCTGTTTGATGGGCGTAGCAGGTGAGACCGGTCATTTTTGACGTTTCTTGGCGGACCTCCGGCGCGGCTTGCCTGTGATATGTCCGTTTGCTGATCTTGACCGTAATGCGCAG
>CAMDFO010000097.1 GCA_945897515.1 Rhodoplanes serenus
GTCGGTGAACACCGGCTTCGATGCCAAGCGCACGCAATGGACCATCGACAACAGCGTCGCCAACGGCGACGTCGAAGCCGCCAAGAAGGCGTCGGTCGAGCAGGTGTCGAACGTCAAGCTCGCCGAGGAAGCGCTGGAGCTCGTCGGCGGGCGGGTGACGATCGGGAAGTGCACGGAGTAGTCGGCTTAATCGGGAAATCGCATCATGAACGAGCAACCGCGCCGGCCGCTCGGCCCGCAGCCCTGGGAGGTCGTGCGGGGCAAGCTCGACCAGTCGCTGCCGTTCGCCAACATGCGCGACACGCCGTACTACCGCGACTGCGTGTGGGAGCAGTTCTCGCCGAAGGAATATGCCCGCCGCTATGCCGCGCTGCGCGCCAAGATGAAGGAGCACAAGCTCGACGCCGTGGTGGTGCCGGGCGGGCCGAGCCACTGGAGCTTCGGCGCTGGCATGACCTGGCTCACCGGCCATTGGGAATGGCACGCGCTGTGCTGCTATGTGCTGGTGCCGCTCGATGGCGAGCCGACCATGATCTACTCGATGGGCGGCACCCATGCCGAGGCGGTGCGGCGGCAGGTCGAAGTCGCGGTCAAGGACGTGCGCCACAGCCGCAACGGCCAGTATGCGCAGGTGATGGTCGAGCGGCTGCGTGAATTGAAACTGGAGCGCGGGCGGATCGGCCTGATGGAGATCGACCCGCGGCATGGCGACTACCTGCCGGTCAACCAGTACAACACGCTGCGCAAGGAATTGCCCGACGCGGAACTGGTTTTCACCAAGGGCTTCCTGCACGACCTCGTGGTCGTTCACAGCGCCGAAGAGCTCGACTGCGTGCGCAAGGCGGGCGTGCTGTGCCAGAACGCCATGGAGGCGATGGTCGCACGCGCCAAGCCCGGCGTGAAGGAATACGAGCTGAAGGCGGCGGCCGCGGCCGCGATCATGGACGGTGGCGGCGACATCGACTTCCTGATCATCGGCACCACGCCGATGGACAACCCGGCGCTCATTTTCGGCAATCCGCGCCCTTCGGGGCGCGTGCTCAAGATGGGCGACATGATCAATATGGAGCTGGCGGCGGGCTACCGCGGCTACACCTCGCAGATCGGCTCGCCGATCACGCTCGGGCCGCCGACCGACATGGTGCGCAAATTCTGGGAGGAGATCACCCTGCCGGGCTACAAAAAGATCATCGCCGAGATCGCACCCGGCAAGAATGCCAAGGCGATGCAGGACGCGAGCAAGTTCTTCCGCGACAAGGGCGTGCAGTCGCGCCCGACACAATGTCACGGCATCGATATCGTCACCGACAGCCCGCACGTCACCTCGGACCATATCGGCGGCAACGAGAGCGACATGCTGCTCAAGCCCGGCATGATCATCATGGCCGAGCCCAACCCGATCACCGCCGACGGCATGTTCGGAATTTTTCTCGGCCACACCTTCATCGTGACCGAAACCGGCCACGAGGTGACCGACACGTTTCCGCTGGAGATCGCGGTCGCTGGATGATGCGGCGCATCTCCAACCACGTCATGCCCGGCCTTGTGCCGGGCATCCACGTCTTGGCTAGGAAGTAAGACGTGGATGGCCGGGACATAGGCGAGCGAAGCGACGCCGTCCTTCGGACGGCTATGCCCGGCCATGACGGTGCAAATGATCGCGCCAAGCTTTGAAAACTATCTCCGCAGCGAGCCGATCAGCGAACGCGCCTTGTAATACGCGTTCCACAGCAGCGGCGTCTGCTTGATCGCGCGCTTGGCGCGGCCTGCCGCGACCAGCAGCGCCGACGCGATCGCGCCACGCAGGGTCGCCGCCGCGACATGGTCGAACAGCTTCAGCTCGGTGTCGCACCAGTCGCGCTTGTAGCGCTCGTCGCCGATGGTGAAGTCGAAGATCGTGTCGCCGCGCTCGATGGCGTAGCGGATCAGACCCTGCAGATGCACCGTGCCGGGTCCGTATTTCGAGACCTCGCCGCCGTCGTAGCTCGCGAGCACATGGTAGTAGCAGCCACGGAACGTCAAGCCGAGATTGATCGCGGCAGGCGTTGCGCCTACATCGAGCCGGCTGACATGCGCCAGATGGCTCGTCGCCGGATCGGTGGCGAGCGCACAATAGAATTGCGGATAGCCGGGCCGCTCGAACATGTTGGCGACGCCCATGTGGGCGAACGACTGGGCCTTCTGATCCATCAGCGTGTCGAGCGCGCCGGCGATCTCGTCCGCATTGGAAGGCGTGACGAACGCCACCTCGCCCAGCTCCGAAAGCTTCTTGCGTTTATAGCGGTCGCCTTTCCGCGTCGCCGCCGACGAGCGCTTGTCGGCATAGAACGTGTCCCAGTCGCCAGCGAGATGCGTCAGATAGGCCCCGCTCGGATTGACCGCGACATCAAGCTGCATGAACGGATTGGGCTGTGCGCCGACCGCCTCCGGCATCTTCTCGAAGTGCACGAGGTCGTAGCGGAAATCGGGATGGCTCTGCAGGCGCGTCGTGACATCGCGCCAGAGCTGCTGGAAACGCCTGGCATCGATCCGGCGATGGAAATCCGCGGCCAGGAGAGGCGCGTTGTAGTCGCCAAGCTGCGAACCAAGCCACGTCAGACGGCGCACCAGGCCGGAATTGTCGATCGCCAGCGGCAGCAAAAACAGCAGCGTGCCGTCGGCGTCGTGTCCCGCAACGACAACAGGCTTCACGCCGGTTCGGGCGCCGATGTTCTTCTGCCAGGTCGACAGCCATCCGAACGACTGGAACACGGTGCAATCGGCGTTTTTTTCAAACGCCAGCCATTCCGCCTTGATGGCATCGAGCTCGCCGTGAAGCGAGAGGCGTATGTCGACGCGCTGTGCGACGGCCGCAGGCGTGCGCGGCGCGGCTTGCGCGGCGTCGAATTCGATTTCGCTCCGCGCGTCGAACGCGGCCTGCGTCGCCTGTGTCATGGCCGCACCTTATCCCGCGCATCGCAACGAAACGATGAACCACACGCCCTTCGTGGAAAATCATTCAAGTTACGTGGACGAAGTGTTAACTCAATCGCGGGTACCGCCGGTTCATGCGCGCACCGCGCGCGCAAGTTCGCGGCGCGCAGTTGCGTTAACGTTAAGGCTTTGCAACGAGCCCCGAGCTTATGCCCGGCGCGTAACGGCTTGTGAAATGTTGTCGTCTATGAACGCCCGGCGTAATGAAAAAAAACGGGGCGTTGAATGCCAGGACATGACGTTCAATCGAAGTTCGCCGCAATGACCGAGATCGCTTCGACGCCCCCGCGGCGGATGGAGCAGTTCCGCGAGACGCCGCTCGAAGTCGTCGAACGTTGCGTGCTCGGCACCGCCTGGGCGCTCAAGCCGCAACGCATCGGAGCGCTGCCCGCGCTCGGCGCGCTATGGCTCAAGGACCTGGTGTCGCCGATGTCCGGCCTGCCCGATCCGGAGCAAACCGTCCATTCCAACGGCATGTGCGGCATCGTCCACGACCTGTCCGTCGAGACGTTGCTGGAGGCCTACAAGCGCGGGCTCTTTACGTTCGCGCATTTCGGCCCGCTCAAGTGGATGTCGGTGCCGGAGCGGTGCGTGCTGTTCTTCAATGAATTGCACATCGGCAAGACCGTCCGCCGCCTGGCGCGGCAGAGCCGCTACACCGTGACCTTCGATCGCGCGTTCGACGATGTGATGAAAGCCTGCGCCGGACGCCGCGACAACAAGTGGCACGTCACCTGGATCACGCCGCAGATCATGCGGGCCTATGCGGCGATGCACGACGCCGGCCATGCCCATTCGTTCGAAGTCTGGAACGAAAAGGGCGAGCTTGTCGGCGGCGGCTATGGCGTGGCGATCGGCCGCGTGTTCTTCACCGAGTCGCAGTTCTCGCACGAGCGCGATACCTCCAAGCTCGGCTTCAGCGTGTTCAATCGCCATCTGGCGGAATGGGGCTACGTCATCAACGACGGCAAGTCGGCGACGCCGACCATTCTGCCCATGGGCTTCCGCGTGATTCCGCGCCGTGAGTTTCTCGGCCTGTTGAGCGCCGCGGTCGAAGTGCCGGGCAAGACCGGACCCTGGGTGTGCGAGCTGGGCCTCGACGAAAAGCCGGACGAGCAGCCCGCCAAGAAGACCAAACCCGCCAAGGCATCCCCCAAACCGGCGCACGCCGCATGATGCCTGCGGCGGCAGACGCCGCCGCTTCCGGCTGAAATCCGTGCAATCGCGCCGCGTGACTGCGGCGCGGACCTTCTTCTACAATGGCCTCTGCAAGGAGGCTCCATGGGTGCAAAGCATTTCGGCGCGCGGGTGACCCGTTTCGAGGACCCGGCGTTGCTCGCCGGCCGCGGCCGCTTCGTCGACGACATCGACCTGCCCGGTGCGCTCAATGCGTGTTTCGTGCGCAGCCCCCACGGCCACGCCAAAATCCGTTCGATCGACGCAGAAGCCGCACGCGCGATGCCCGGCGTCCATGCCGTGCTCGTCGCCGACGACCTGCCGTCCCCGATGCGCAACGATCGCATTCCCAACCTGATGGCCAATCCGGCGATCCGGATCATGCGCACCCAGCACAGCCTGGCGCGCGACGAAGTCTGCTACGTCGGCCAGGCGGTCGCGGTCGTGATCGCGGACAATCGCTACCAGGCCGAGGATGCAGCCTCGATGGTCGCGATCGATTACGACATCCTGCGCGCCGTGGAGGACTGTCGCGAAGCGGTGAAGCCCGGCGCGCCGCTGGCCCATTCCGACATTCCCGACAACGTCGCCGCCACCTTGAAGATGGAGTTCGGCGACGCCGACGCAGCCTTCGCCAAAGCGCCGCACGTGTTCGAGGAAGAGATGTGGATGCACCGCGGCGGCGGCATGTGCATGGAGCCTCGTGCGGTGGCTGCAAGCCACGATGCCGCCGGCGATTTCCTCACGGTTTGGTCGTCGACCCAGACGCCGCATCTCGGCCGCAGCATTCTGGCCGATCTGCTGGACCGCAATCTGGAATCGATCCGCATGGTCGCCCCGGACGTCGGCGGCGGTTTTGGACCGAAAGCGCCGTTCTATCCGGAAGAAGCAGTGATCCCGGCGGCTGCAATGATGCTCAAGCGTCCGGTGAAATGGTTCGAGGACCGGCGCGAGCATTTCCTGTCCGCCACCCAGGAGCGCGACCAGCACTGGACACTCGCCATCGCAGTCGACAACGACGGAAAAATCCTCGGCGTGCGCGGCAAGATGCTGCACGACACCGGCGCGTTCATGCCGTGGGGGCTGATCATGCCCTATATCGCCGCCGTGACGGTGCCGGGTCCCTATGTGGTTCCGAACTACCGGCTCGACATGACGGTCGCCATCACCAACAAGGTCGCGACCACGCCGGTGCGCGGCGCCGGCCGGCCGCAGGCGGTGTTCGCGATGGAGCGGCTGATGGACCGCGTCGCCCGCGAGTTGAAGATCGAGCGCGCCGAGCTGCGACGACGTAATTTCGTGCAGCCCGAGCAGATGCCCTATTCGGTCGGACTGATCTTCCGCGACGGCAAGCCGCTGGTGTATCAGAGCGGCGATTTTCCGCGCAGCCAGGCGACCGCGGTCGAAGGTTCGGACTGGACGGGTTTCGCCGAACGGCAGGCCAAGGCGCGCGCACAAGGCCGCTATATCGGTATCGGAATCGCAAACTATGTGGAGGGCACCGGCCTCGGTCCGTTCGAGGGCGTCACCATTCGCGTGCTGCAGAACGGCAAGGTCGCGGTTGCGACCGGCGCAACCAACCAGGGCCAGGGGCAGCGCACCACACTGACCCAGATCGTCGCCGACCGGATCGGCTGCCGGATGGAAGACGTCATCATGACGATGGCCGACACCGCCGCGATCTCGCAGGGCGTCGGCGCCTTTGCCAGCCGCCAGGCCGTCAACGCCGGAAGCTCCGCGCATATCGCCGGCGACGTGGTGCGCGGCAAGATCGTCGAGTTGGCGGCCCGCACTCTCGGCGTGCCGGCGACCGAAATCGACCTGGAAGACGGCCGCGCCATCGCACGCGGCGGCAACAAGCCGTCGCTGTCGTTCGGCGAGCTGGCGCGGCTGGCGCAGGGCATGCCGGGCGTGTCGTTTCCCGACGGACAGGGTGCGGGCCTGGAGCACACTGCGTTCTTCACCGCGCCGCAGGCGTCGTACTGCAACGGCACGCATGTCGTGGAGGTCGAGGTCGATCCGATGACCGGCGGCGTCAAGCTCGGGCGCTACACCATCGCCCACGACAGCGGGACCATCATCAACCCGCTGATCGTCGACGGCCAGGTGCAGGGCGGCACCGCACACGGCATCGGCAACGCGCTGTTCGAGCGGATGCTGTACGACGCCGACGCCAACCCGCTGACCACCACGTTCCAGGATTATCTGCTGCCGACCGCGCCCGATGTGCCGGACTGCAAGATCATCCATGTCGAGACGCCCAATCCGCTGAGCCCGATCGGCGTCAAAGGCGCCGGCGAAGGCGGCACCATTCCGGCGCCGGCCGCGATCGTTTCGGCAATCGAGAACGCGTTGTCGCCGTTCAATGTGCGCTTCCTGGAGATGCCGCTGACTCCGGAGAAGATCGTTTCCGCGCTGCGCGATGCCGGCGCCTACGAGAAGCTCTCGGCGGCATGAGCGAGACCGCAAGAGGCGCGCCGGTCGAGAAATCGCCGTTCTGGCGGTTCTCGGTGAAGTTCTACGGCGAGGCGGGTGTGGCCCAGGCCTGCATCGATCTGCAGGACCAGGCCGGCGTCGACGTGAACATCCTGTTTTTCCTGCTCTGGAACGCCACGCAGAACCGCACGCTCGACAATGCCGAGGTTGCCGAGCTGGAGCGCACCATCGGCGCGTGGCGGGACATGGCGGTGGCGCCGATCCGCGAGGTTCGGCGCGCGCTCAAATCGCCGCCGCCGATCATGGCTCCGGACGTCGCCGAAGGCTTCCGCACCCGCATCAAGGCGGTGGAGCTCGAGGCCGAGCGGCTGCAGCAGGAGGCGATGTATGGGCTGGCTCAATCGGGCCGGCTCGGCCGCGCGGCCGCGTCGCCGGTCGAGGCCGCCCGCGGCAGCGTGGCCGCATATCAGGCCGCCCTGCGGCCGTTTCCGAAGGGTCCGCTCGACACCGTCCTGACCGCCTTTGCAAAGTTCGAGACCCCCCGGTAGGGATAGGGACCGCGTTTTCAGGCGACCAGAGAACCTTCGATGAACAGCAAGATTCCGCGCCGGCTCGTGGTCGGCATCTCCGGCGCTTCCGGCGTGATCTACGGCATCCGCATCCTGGAGCTGCTGAAGAAAACCGACATCGAGACCCATCTCGTGATGAGCAAGTCGGCGGAGATGACGCTGGCCTACGAAACCGACATGAAGGCCAAAGAGGTCAAAGCGCTGGCGTCGGTCACGCATCCGATCGGCGATATCGGCGCCTCGATCTCGTCCGGCTCGTTCGCCACGATGGGGATGATCGTGGCGCCCTGCTCGATCAAGTCGATGAGCGAGATCGCCACCGGCGTGACCTCGTCGTTGCTGTCGCGCGCGGCCGACGTTGTGCTCAAGGAAAAGCGCCGCCTGGTGCTGGCGGTGCGCGAGACGCCGTTGCATGTCGGGCATCTGCGGACCATGACCACGCTTGCCGAAATGGGCGCTATCGTCGCGCCGATCGTGCCGGCGTTCTACAACAAGCCGAAGACGGTGGACGACATCATCAATCACACCAGCGGCCGCCTGCTCGACCTGTTCGGCATCGACACCAAGATGGTGAAACGCTGGGAAGGCGGCCCGGCTGAAGACTGAATAAGCTCAAGCTGTCATCGCCCGCGAAGGCGGGCGATCCAGTCTCGGGCCAAGCACACTGGATGCCCCGCTTTCGCGGGGCATGACAGCGGGTAAGGGAGAGCGAACATGGATCAGAAGACCTACGACGCCGGCATGAAGATGCGCCGCCAGGTGGCAGGCGGTGAATACGTCGACAAGGCTATGGCCGGCATGACCGACTTCAATCGCGACTTCCAGCGCATCGTCACGCAATACGCCTGGGGCGAATGCTGGGGCGACGACACGCTGACGCCGCGCGAGCGCTCGATCCTCAACCTCGGCATGATCGCGGCGCTGGGCCGGATGGAAGAGTTCGTGACCCACACCCGCGGTGCGCTGACCAACGGGATGACGCCGAACGAAATCCGCGCGGTGCTGACCCAGATCGCGGTCTATTGCGGCATCCCATGCGGCGTCGATTGTTTCCGCCACGCCAAGCCGATCATCGACGCGCACGAGAAGAAGTAGGCACCCAAAGCAGGAGCATCCCAACCCACCGCTGTCATCCCCCGCGAAGGCGGGGGATCCATGGCGCAACAACAAAGAACCGTGGTTACTGGGTCCCCGCCTTCGCGGGGACGACACCTGAGATTCGGATCAGCGTCCATGCTCGATCAGCCCGGCAAGACCAAATCGCAATCCGCTGGCCCGGCCCTCGACTTCCAGGCGCATCTCGCGGCGCTGGAAGCGGCCGGGCTGCTGGTTCGCGTGGACCGGCCGATCGACAAGGACACCGAGCTGCATCCGCTGGTGCGCTGGCAATTCCAGGGCGGCATGCCCGAGGATCAGCGGCGCGCATTCCTGTTCACCAACGTGATCGATGGAAGTGGCCGCCGCTACGACATGCCGGTCGTGGTCGGCGCGCTGGCGGCGTCGCCGCAGATCTATTCCATCGGCATGGGCAAGCCGGTGGAGGAGATCGGAGCGGCCTGGGTGAACGCCATCGCCCATCCGATCCCGCCGGTGAAGGTTTCCAATCCGCCTTGCCAGGACATCGTCATCAAAGGCGCCGATCTGAAGAAACCCGACGGCGGTCTGAAACTGCTGCCGGTGCCGATCTCGACGCCCGGGTTCGACGCCGCGCCCTATCTGACCGCCACACTCTGCGTCACAAAGGACCCGGAGAGCGGCATCCAGAACATGGGCACCTACCGCGGCCAGTTGAAAGCCACCGACCGGCTCGGCGTGCGGATGGCGTCGCGCATCGGCGGTGCCGGCGGCTATCAGCACTGGCTCAAGCATCGGCGGATGAAGACGCCGATGCCCTGCGCCATCGTGGTCGGCTGCGCACCGGTGGTGGTGTTCACCGGACCGCAGAAGCTCGCGATCGACCAGGACGAGATGGGCGTCGCGGGCGCGCTCGCGGGCCAGCCGATCCGTACCGCGAAATGCGTGACCGTCGATCTCGACGTGCCGGCCGACGCCGAAATCGTGATCGAGGGGCTGATCGATCCGGAGTTGCTGGAGCCCGAAGGACCGTTCGGCGAGAGCCACGGCTATGTCGCGCTCGAAGACTACAACATGTCGATGCAGGTGACGGCGATCACCCACAAGCGCAAGCCGGTGTTCGTCTCGATCATCAGCCAGGTCACGCCCAGCGAATCCAGCGTGATCAAGAAGGTGGCCTACGAGCCGATGTTCATGGCCCACCTGCGCGACCAGATCTCGATCAAGGGCATCCGCGGCGTCAGCCTGCATGAACCCTTAAGCAACGTGCGGCCGGTGATCTTCCTCAAGTTCGCGCAAGGCGCGCCCCGCACCGAAGTCTGGCGCGGCCTGCATGGCGCATCGACGTTTCGCGCCGATTGCGGCAAGATCGTCGTCGCGGTCAGCGAGGACATCGACCCGACCAACACCAATGCGGTGTTCTGGTCGATCGCCTACCGCGCCAATCCGGTCGATGACGTGCACATCGTGCCGCACCGATCCAGCGGCCACGGCCCGAAATCGGGACGCAAGTCCAACGATTCCAGCATGTTGATCGACGCCACGCTCAAGCAGGTATTCCCGCCGCTGGCGCTTCCCGGCAAGCAGTTCATGGAGCGGGCACGCGCCATCTGGGACGAGCTCGGCCTGCCCGCGCTCGCGCCGCAGCCGCCCTGGCATGGCTATATGCTGGGCGAATGGGCCGACGAATGGGATACCTACGCGGCCCGCGCCGTCGGCGGCCAGTGGGAGACCAGCGGCAAGGAAACGTTCGCACGCCGGCGCGGCGGCCTGACGCCGGAGACGCCGGTGAAGAGCGCCGACAAGGACTGACACTCAGGCGCTGTCGCCGGTCATTGTCGGGGTCCCGACGCAAATCAAAATTGCGGCATCCGGCCGATTTACGGGCCGCCGCCCACGTGCCCGCTCTCCCGGCGCCGGCGGAATATCTGCGCTGGGCAATTGTTGATTGGAAATAATCTAATTATACACTTTGGACCAAGCTTAAGCGGCCACCCGGTTACGGGGCCGCAGGCATCACCTGGGAGCGAAACATGCCGCGTCTTACCGTCAATGGAAAAGCCTACGACGTCGATGTCGAAGACAACACGCCGCTGCTTTGGGCGATCCGGGAGAATGTCGGCCTCACCGGCACCAAGTATGGCTGCGGCGTCGCGCAATGCGGCGCTTGCACCGTGCACGTTGACGGCGTCGCCACCCGGTCTTGCTCATTCCCGGTGAGCGGGGCGGTCGGCAAGCAGATCACCACCATCGAAGGGCTCGCGACCAACGGCGCACTGCACAAGATCCAGAAAGCCTGGCTCGATCACGAAGTCCCGCAATGCGGCTATTGCCAGTCCGGCCAGATGATGGCCGCGGCCGACCTCCTCAAGAACAAGCCCAAGCCGACCGACGCCGACATCGACAACGCGATGACCAACATCTGTCGCTGCGGCACCTTCCAGCAGATCCGCGCGGCGATCCACGCCGCGGCGAACGCTTGAGCAGGGAGGGCACCATGAATTTCGTTCCGAAAATGAATCGCCGCTCGTTCGTGATGGGTTCGGCCGCAGTTGGCGGCGGACTCGCGTTCGGCATCGACCTGCCGTTCGGCCCCAAAAGCGCAGAGGCCCAGGCCGCCGCGCCAGAGCTCGGCATCTGGGTCGTTGTGAAGTCGGACGATACGGTCTCGATCCGCATTGTCCGCGCCGAGATGGGCCAGGGCTCGCAGACCGGCCTCGCCCAGCTCGTCGCCGAGGAGCTGGAGTGCGACTGGTCGAAGGTGACGACCGAATATCCGTCGCCGGCCGAAAACCTCAAACGCAAACGCGCCTGGGGCAACTATACCCCGACTCACCGAGAATCCGAAGAACCTCCTTGCCAAACGGCGCGATCGGGATTCTACCGAACGGATGATACAGCCCGGTTTCCTGGACAGAGCATCGCGGCAAGACCTGATCGAGTTGGCTCGGAACGGATCGGCCGCTC
>CAMDFO010000098.1 GCA_945897515.1 Rhodoplanes serenus
GCGACTTGCACCCAATTCGCCGATGCGACGCTCGGGTTCCTGCGTGAAACAGTTCCTCGGAATTGGCCGGACCTTTGCGATTCAGTCACCGACAATTTCCGCATCATCAACCCAAAGGATTTTCGGGTTGTGACGTGAACGGGGTATACCGCGGAGCCGGCGCGTAGGCATAGCTGTCAACTTCGTAGCCATACGCCGGGGCGCTGTACGTGTAGGACGGGGCGGTGTCGTAATAAACCGGGCCCCGCGCGTGGGCGTAACCATAGTCGTCATAATAATAGCCGCGGTTGGCGTTTGCAGCCGCCGCACCGACCATCGCGCCTGCAGCAAAGCCCACGCCCGCCGCCGCCCAAGTGCGGCCGCTACGTGCTTCTGACGGGCTCATCGCAGCCAGAGCCATGGCTCCGGTCACGCCGAGCACGGCCACCGATTTCACGAACATATTCATTGCTTGTCTCCATTTCGGCTGACGCGGGCGCCATAGCCCGCCCGCGCGCCATTGGGCGTCGCGGTTCATCGTCACAACGCGCCAGGAACAGCGAGAGTTCCTCGCAGATGCGAAAGATGCCGCGATAACGATGCCGTGAGCGGCCTTTTGGAGAATCGAAGTCGCTGTTGTGGATCGCGCGATTGCAGCCTTGCGGCGAACCGGAAGCGCGCCTATACGATGCCGCTTTAATGAACATCGCCCCGAAATCCTCGTTCGTCCTCAGCAGCCGTCATTTGCTGGGGATTGAGGGGCTTTCGTATGCCGACATCGTCGGGCTGCTGGACCTTGCAGGCGAGTTCGTCGAGCTCAACCGCCAAATTGAGAAAAAGACCGCGGGCCTGCGCGGCCGCACGCTGATCAACCTGTTCTTCGAGGCCTCGACCCGCACCCAGGCGTCGTTCGAGCTTGCCGGCAAGCGGCTCGGCGCGGACGTGATGAACATGTCGGTGTCGTCGTCGTCGATCCGCAAGGGCGAGACGCTGATCGACACGGCGATCACGCTCAACGCCATGCATCCCGATATCATCGTGGTGCGCCACCACGCCTCCGGCGCGGTCGAGCTGCTGGCGCAGAAAGTCGACTGCTCGGTGATCAACGCCGGCGACGGCCAGCACGAGCATCCGACCCAGGCGCTGCTCGATGCGCTGACCATCCGCCGCCGCAAGGGCGAGATCAGCGGACTGACGGTCGCGATCTGCGGCGACATCCTGCATTCACGGGTCGCGCGCTCCAACATTATCCTGCTCAATACGCTGGGCGCGCGGGTTCGCGTGGTGGCGCCTTCGACCTTGCTGCCGCCGGGGATCGAGCGCTTCGGCGTCGAGGTGACCCGCGACATGCGCGAGGGACTGGCCGGGGCCGACATTGTGATGATGCTGCGGCTGCAACGCGAGCGCATGAACGGCTCGTTCGTGCCGTCGGTGCAGGAGTACTTCGCCTATTACGGCCTCGACCAGAAGAAGCTCGCCTACGCCAAGTCCGATGCGCTGGTGATGCATCCCGGCCCGATGAATCGCGGCGTCGAGATCGACTCGATCGTGGCCGACGGCGCGCAATCGCTGATCCGCGAGCAGGTCGAGATGGGCGTGGCCGTGCGCATGGCCGTGCTCGAGGCGTTGTCGCGGAATTTGCCGAATGCGTAGCGCCATCATTTCTTCGTCATTCTGGGACGGCGCGCAGCGCCGGACCCGGAATCCAGCCTCGCATTCGGAACTGGATTCCGGATCGCCGCTTCGCGGCGTCCGGAATGACGGAGTGGGCTGATGCTTTCCGACCGCCAACGCCCGATCCTGCTCGCCAACGCCCGGATCGTCGATCCGTCGCGCGACCTGGATTTTCCCGGCGACCTCTTGATCGTCGACGGCACCATCCGCGAGGCCAAGCGCGGCATCGGAGCAGCCGGCGTGCCGGAAGGCACCGATATCGTCGAATGCCGCGGCCGCATCGTGGCGCCGGGCCTGGTCGACATGCGCGCTTTCGTCGGCGAGCCGGGCGCGGAAGGACGCGAAACCATCTCGTCCGCCAGCCAGGCTGCGGTCGCCGGCGGCGTCACCACCATCATCTGCCAGCCCGACACTCAACCTGCGATCGATGACCCAACCATCGTCGACTTCATCCAGCGGCGCGCGCGCGACACCGGCATGGTCCACGTGCATCCGATGGCGGCGCTGACCAAGGGCCTTCAGGGTCAGGAGATGACGGAGATCGGGCTGCTGAAGGCCGCCGGCGCCGTTGCCTTCACCGACGGCGCCAGGAGCGTCACCAACAGCCAGGTCATGCGCCGGGCGCTCACCTACGCGCGCGACTTCGGGGCGCTGATCGTGCACCACACCGAAGATCCCGATCTGACCGGCGAGGGCGTGATGAACGAAGGCGAGTTCGCCGCCCGGCTCGGCCTGGTGGGCGCGCCGAAGGCCGCCGAAACCATCATGCTGGAGCGTGACATCCGGCTGGTGACGCTGACCGGCGGCCGCTACCACGCAGCCTCGCTCACCTGCGCGGAATCGCTCGACGTGCTGCGCCGCGCCAAGGACGCCGGACTCCATGTGACGGCCTCGGCTTCGATCAATCATTTGACGCTCAATGAGATCGACGTCGGCCCCTATCGCACCTTTTTCAAGCTGTCGCCGCCGCTGCGCGCCGAGGACGACCGCAGGGCGCTGGTCGCGGCGCTGGCCGAAGGCCTGATCGACGTGGTGGTTTCGGACCACAATCCGCAGGACGTCGAGGTCAAGCGCCTGCCGTTCGCCGAAGCCGCAGCGGGCGCGATCGGCATCGAGACCATGCTCCCCGCGAGCTTGCGCCTCGTGCACAACGGCGAGATCAAGCTCATTACGCTGCTCAAAGCGCTGTCGACCCGGCCTGCGGAACTGCTGGGGCTGCCGGGCGGGACTTTGCGGCCGGGCGCTCCGGCCGATGTGGTGGTGATCGATCCGGACGCGCCCTGGATCGTCGACCGTGACGAATTGAAATCGAAGTGCCGCAACACGCCGTTCGACGAAGCGCGCCTGCAGGGCCGCGCCGTCTGCACCATCGTGGCCGGGCGGACGGTCTACGAATACGTGTGATACGGTCGGCTCCTTGGGAGATCGCCTTGGACCTGCTGCCCGCTTTGCTCGCCGCGCTGGCGTTCGGCTATCTGCTGGGCTCGATCCCGTTCGGGCTGATCGTCACCAGACTGGCCGGCACGCAGGATATCCGCGCCATTGGCTCCGGCAACATCGGGGCAACCAATGTGCTGCGCACCGGCCGCAAAGGTCTTGCGGTCGTGACGCTGCTCGGCGACGCGCTCAAGGGCACCGCCGCGGTTCTGATCGCCGATGCACTCGGCGGCCGGGATGCCGCGCTGATGGCCGGGCTGGGCGCCGTGCTCGGCCATCTGTTTCCAGTCTGGCTCGGCTTCAAAGGCGGCAAGGGCGTCGCGACCTTTATCGGCGTGCTGATCGGCGTCTCGTGGCCCGCGGCGCTGGCGTTCGGCGCGGTCTGGATCGCGGTCGCCGCAGTCACGCGCTATTCATCGCTGTCCGGACTGGTCGCCAGCGGCGCGATGCCTCCCCTGCTCTGGCTGATGGGCGACGGCAAGGCCGCGCTGCTGTTTCTTCTGCTCGCGGCGCTGGTGTGGATGAAACACCGCGGCAACATCGCACGGCTGCTGGCCGGGACCGAGGAGAAGCTCGGCAAGACCGCGAAAGCGGCTCCGCCCGCCTGAATGGCTCAGCGGCCCTCGTCGATGCGCTCTTCGTTCATATAGTCCTGCAGCGCGATGCCGATGTGGAGCGCGACCAGACCCAGCAGGATGAACGCGAAATACGCGTGCCATTGCAGCAGCAGTTCGTCGAAGCCCGCGCCCTCCGGCCAGATCGCCGGAAGCGAATAGCCGGGGAATATCTCGCGTGCGCCGAAATCCGAAATGCCTGCCCAGCCGAGCAGCGGCACCAGAATAACCACGGCATAGAGCGTCCAATGCAGGATCGGCCGACGGTGCGGTTGCAGCCGCGATTCCGGCATGGTTCGCACGACACGATAAATCAAGCGGAGCAGCACGACCGCGAGCGTCACCGCGCCGGTGAGCTTGTGCAGGCTGAACAGCATGTCCGCCACTGCGCCGCCGCCGAGTTGCTTGGCGATCACGCCGGACGCAACCATGGCGAACACCAGGCCAGCCGTCAGCCAGTGAAACACCTTCGCCGGCATCCGGTACGGGCGGATCGCGTAGGCCGGGTTCTGCGCGCTGGGCGACAGGGCGGCAGTTGCGTTCGCAATCGGCTTCATGCTGCGATCCTCTCCGTCGTGACCATGAACCGCTCGACCGCTGTGCGCAGATCGCTGGCCTGCAAGCCAAGATCGGTCGAGACCTTGGTCACCAGATCGGCGGCCTGCTTGGCCTGACCGATCATGCCTGCGACATCCTTGACGGTGGCCGCCACCTCACGCACATCGTCGGCGGTTCTCGCGGTGGTCGAGGTGATCGCCTGCGAATTGGTGTCCTGGCGTCGGATCGACTGCGCGATGGCGTCGGCGACCGCGGCGACCTGGTCGATGGACGCCACGAGTTTCGCCACCCGTCCCGCGATCCGCTGCGATGCCGCGGTGATTCCGTTGAGCCCGCCACGCACGTCTTCGGTCGCCCGGGACGTGCGTGTTGCAAGCTGCTTGACCTCGTGCGCCACAACGCCGAACCCGCGGCCCATCTCGCCGGCGCGCGCGGCTTCGATGGTGGCGTTCAGCGCCAGCAGATTGGTCTGGTCGGCGACGTCCTCGATCAGCGCGATCACCTGCTCGATGGTGCGGGCGGCCTCGGTCAAGGCCACGGCATCGTCCTTGGCCGCTTCGACCGCGAGCCGCGCGGCCGCAGCCACCGCCGATGTCTGCTCGGCATCCTCGGCCGCCGACATCAGCGTCGTTGCGATATCCCGGATCGAGGACGCTACGACATCGACATGACTGGAGACGCGCTCGGTCGATTGCGCCGACGCGCCGGCGCGGGCATCCGCCTCCGATGAGATCGAGGCGAGATTTTCGGAAGCCGACGACATGCGCCCCGCATGGCCTTCGAGGCGTTGCACGATATCGGCGATGCGGCCTTGGAACGACACGCTTTCGCGCCGCAGCTCGTCCTGATGCGCGAGCCGGTCGGACAGCTTGCTCTGCTCCGCGACGGCGTGCTCCTGCTGCTTTTTCACCATCGCAAAATGGCGCATCAACGCCTGCGCAAAGGCGCCGATCTCGTCTCGCCGCCGTGCGTAGATCGCAAGCTCGCTCGGCGCGTGCTCGCTGGCGGCAAGCACGGCCGCCATTCGCACGACGGGCTTGACCATCCAGCGGTGCTCCAGAACCAGGATCTGCCCGACGACGAACAGGGTCAGAAGGATGATCAGCACCTTGTTTTGGCGGTGGCTGACCGCCTGACTGGCTTCCGCGGCGTTGATCGCGGCGATCTCGCCCACCAGCCCTTTGCCGGCCTCGGCATGAGCGGCGACTGCAGCCGGCTCGGGAATCGTCGTGACATGCGCCAAGGCCGCGGCTGTTGCCTGCGCCCGGAGCGCCGAAATCTGTGAGCTCTGCCACGACTGGATGACCTCCGTCGCGGCGTACAGCAAGACCAGGAATCCGATCATGGCGCCCCAGATGGCCATGCGCTCTGCAACCCTGGCGTTGAATGACTGGGGAAACATGGCAGTCCTGGACTCGCGTGAAAGCCAAGGGAAACGTAGCCGGATCGTGGTTAACAACTCGCTAACCAATGCGGCGGACCGGGCTGGCCGGCCGGAGCCGCTTACTAACCATTGGTTGTCAGCGGGGAGCGAACCGCGCCATTGTGACGACTGGCGTTCCGGGGGGCCGCGTGACAGCGAACGAGTTCACGGTGGGCGTTCGTTTGTCCGACGAGCAGCGGCTCGACTGGCTGCGGCTGATCCGCAGCGAAAACATCGGCCCACGCACCTTCCGCACCCTGGTCAACCATTACGGCGGCGCACGCGCCGCGCTCGAAGCACTGCCGGATCTGGCTCGCCGCGGCGGCGCCATGAAGCCTGCGCGCGTCTGTCCACGCGCCGAGGCCGAGCGCGAGATTGCGGGCTCGCGCCGGCTCGGCATCGCGCTGGTGGCGCTCGGCGAGCCGGAATACCCGAACCGCCTGCGCATGATCGACGATCCGCCGCCGCTGCTCGGCGTGCGTGGTCAGATCGGCACCCTCGCCCAGCCGATGGTGGGAGTGGTCGGCTCGCGCAACGCTTCCGCCGCCGGGGTCAAGTTCGCAGAGCGCGTCTCGCGGGACCTGGGCAACGCCGGATATGTGGTGGTGTCGGGACTGGCGCGCGGCATCGACGGAGCGGCACATCGCGCCACGCTGACCAGCGGCACCGTGGCGGTGCTGGGCGGCGGCCACGACCACATCTATCCGCCCGAGCACGAAGGCCTCGCCGGCCAAATTCTGGAAAACGGCGCCGTCGTCACCGAAATGCCGCTTGGCTGGGAGCCGCGCGGACGCGATTTCCCTCGTCGCAACCGGCTGATCTCGGGCCTGTCGCTCGGCGTCGTCATCGTCGAGGCGGCGCGCCGTTCCGGCTCGCTGATTACCGCGCGCATGGCGCTCGAACAGGGCCGCGAAGTGTTTGCGGTGCCGGGCTCGCCGCTCGACCCGCGGGCCGAGGGCACCAATGGATTGCTCAAGCAGGGCGCGACGCTGGTCACTGAAGCAGCCGACGTCACAGCCGTGCTGCGTCCGATCCTCGGCAAGGAAGCCGACGATGTCAGGGACCTGCCGGCGGAGGAGCCCGATACCGGCGCGCCTCCCCTGTCCGAGCCTGCGACCGATGAACGCGCCCACATCGTGGCGCTGCTCGGTCCGACGCCCGTGAGCATCGACGACCTCGTCCGGTTTTCGGGCTCATCTCCGGCGATCGTGCGAACGGTGCTGCTGGAGCTGGAAATCGCCGGCCGCCTGGAGCGCCACGGCGGCTCGCTGGTGTCGCTGGTGTAAACTGCGCGGATGATTCTCCGCGCCCTCGCAGTCTTCATTGTCACCCTGGGTTTTGCGGCCGCAGCGCCAGCGCAGCAGCCCCGCGCGCCGGGTCCCGGCAACGCAGAATTCAATCGCTTCGTCGCCGGGCTCTGGAAGGACGCGCAGGCGCAAGGCATCAGCCGCCGCACCTTCGACATGGCGTTCGCCGGCGTTGTGCCCGACCCGCGCGTCATCGCGGCAACGACCCGCCAGCCGGAACAGGCCAAACCGATGGGCGCCTATGTGGCCTCGCTCGCCTCACCGCAGCGCGCCGCCAACGGCCTGCGCAAGGAGGCCGAGTGGCGGAAGCTGTTCGACGCCGTGGAGAAACGGTTCGGCGTGGAACGCTGGATCATCCTCGCCATCTGGGGGATGGAGACGTCCTACGGCGCCATGAAAGACAAGTGGGACACCGTGCGCTCGCTGTCGACCCTGGCGTTCGCCAAATACCGCGGCGACTATTTCCGCAACGAGCTGCTGATCGCGCTGAAAATCCTCCAAGAGGAACACATCTCGCGCGACCAATTCCTCAGCTCCTGGGCCGGCGCCATGGGCCAGACCCAGTTCATGCCGAAGAATTTCATGGACTACGCCATCGACTTCAGCGGCGACGGCAAGCGCGACATCTGGTTCACCGTGCCCGACGTGATCGGGTCGACCGGCAACTACCTGCAGAAGGAGGGCTGGAAGCACGGCCTGCCGTGGGGCTTCGAGGTCGCGATTCCCAAGGGCTTCGATTACCGCAAGAGCCGCGCGACCTTCGAGGAATGGAGCGCGCTGGGCGTCAAACGTGCCGATGGCGGCGCCTATCCCAAGACCGGCGACGGCGTCTTGTTTTTTCCGACCGGCGTGCCGGGGCCGGGCTTCGTCATCACCGAGAACTATCACGTGCTGCGCGAGTACAACAATTCGGACGCCTACGCGATCTCCATCGGCCACCTGGCCGACCGCATGCGCGGCGGCGCACCGTTCAAGACGCCGTGGCCGGTGCAAGCCACCACACTGCCGCGCGACGACCGGATCGCGTTGCAGAAGCGGCTCGCCGAGCTGGGCTACGACGTGAAGCTGTTCAACGGCCCGATCACGTTCGAGCAGCGCGATTTCATCCGCGCCGAGCAGGTCAAATTGGGCATGTTGCCGGACGGCCACGCCAGCGCGGCGCTGCTCGACAAGATGGGGATCAAGCGGCAATAGCCGCGATGGCTCTTACGTGCGGCCGTTGGTGTGGCGGGTGGCGTTCTCGGCCTCGAGCCGTGCCATGTCGAGGATATACCCCAGCGCATCCAGCCCATGCCGGCGGGCGATCGAAGCCAGATTGGCGCTCAACTCGGCTACGTAAGCGGCCGCCGCTTCGGGACTCGTCGGCTCTTGGGTGTCACGCGAATTCGTCATTTCCTGCCTCGCCCGGGCCGCCGCCCAGGCCTGACTTCAACATATACATTTGGGAGAATATTAACTCAATACAATACTCTTGGTTGTACAAAAATGCAGATATTCGCTGTGAGAATGCGCGGCGCGCCGACCGTCTTTTGGCCTTAGGAATTTGACAGGCAAGCATGTGTTACCCATGTTCGCGGCGACGCAGCCGGCCGATTCACCTGTAAATTGGATGAATTTCGGCCGCTAACCATCGGATTTACATGAAGATTGTCGTAGTCGAGTCGCCGGCCAAGGCGAAGACGATCAACAAGTACCTCGGCTCCGGCTATGAGGTGCTGGCGTCCTATGGCCATGTCCGCGACCTTCCCGCGAAGGATGGATCGGTCGATCCCGAGGCCGACTTCAAGATGCTCTGGGAGGTCGACGACAAGTCCCAGAAGCGGCTGAACGACATCGCCCGCGCCATGAAGGGCGCAGACGGTCTCATCCTCGCAACCGACCCGGACCGCGAAGGCGAGGCGATCTCCTGGCACGTGCTCGAAGTGCTCAAGGAGAAGAACGCGCTGAAAGGCCAGTCGGTCGAGCGGGTGGTGTTCAACGCCATCACCAAGCAGTCGGTGATGGAGGCGATGAAGAATCCCCGCGCCATCGACGGCGCGCTGGTGGACGCCTATCTGGCCCGCCGCGCTCTCGATTATCTGGTGGGCTTTACGCTCTCCCCCGTGCTCTGGCGCAAGCTGCCGGGCGCGCGCTCGGCCGGGCGCGTGCAATCGGTGGCGCTGCGCCTGGTCAGCGACCGCGAGCTCGAGATCGAGAAATTCGTCGCCCGGGAATACTGGTCGATCGTCGCCAATCTCACGACGCCGAAGGGCGAAGCGTTCGAGGCGCGGCTGGTCGGCGCCGACGGCGAGAAGATCCAGCGCCTCGACATCGGCTCCGGAGAGAAGGCCGAGGACTTCAAACGTTCGCTGGAAGCGGCCGCATTCACCGTTTCCTCGGTCGAGGCCAAGCCGGCCAAGCGCAACCCTTACGCGCCGTTCACCACCTCGACGCTGCAGCAGGAGGCGAGCCGCAAGCTCGGCTTTGCGCCGGCACACACCATGCGCATCGCGCAGCGCCTCTACGAAGGCATCGACATCGGCGGCGATACGGTCGGCCTGATCACCTATATGCGAACCGACGGCATCACGATTGCTCCTGAGGCCATCGCGTCCGCACGGAGCGTCATCGAAGCGGATTACGGCCGCGAATACGTGCCGGCGTCACCGCGGGTCTATCAGAGCAAGCAGAAGAACGCCCAGGAAGCCCACGAAGCGGTCCGCCCGACCGATCCCGCCCGGCGTCCGAAGGACGTGCGGAGCGCGCTCGATGCCGACCAGGCCAAGCTGTACGAGCTGATCTGGCTCCGCACCGTTGCCAGCCAGATGGAATCGGCCGAACTCGAACGCACCACCGTCGACATCTCCGCCAAGGCCGGCGGCCGCAATCTCGAACTGCGCGCCACCGGGACGGTGGTGAAGTTCGACGGCTTCCTTGCGCTCTACAACGAAGACCAGGACGACAAGGGCGACGACGAAGACGCACGCCGCCTGCCCGAGATGGCAGCCGGCAACACGCTCGCCAAGCGCGACATCGTTGCCGACCAGCATTTCACCGAGCCGCCGCCGCGCTATTCGGAAGCCTCGCTGGTCAAGCGGATGGAAGAGCTCGGCATCGGCCGTCCCTCGACCTACGCCTCGATCCTGCAGGTCCTGCGAGACCGCGGCTACGTCCGCCTCGACAAGAAGCGGCTGATCCCCGAGGACAAGGGGCGCGTGCTCACCGCGTTCCTGGAGAGCTTCTTCTCGCGCTACGTCGAATACGACTTCACCGCCGACCTGGAAGAGCAGCTCGACCTCGTCTCCAACAACGAGATGGCCTGGCGCGACCTGTTGCGCGACTTCTGGCAGGGATTTTCCGCCGCGGTCGGCGAGATCAAGGAACTGCGCATCACCAACGTGATCGATGCGCTCGACGCCATGCTGGCGCCGCACCTGTTCCCGCCGCGCGCCGACGGCACCGATCCGCGCAAGTGCCCGAACTGCGAAACCGGCAAGATCGGCCTGAAGCTCGGCCGCTTCGGCGGCTTCATCGGCTGCACCAACTATCCGGAATGCCGCTACACCCGGCAGCTTTCCGTCACCGCCGACGGCGGCAACGGCGGAATGCGCAAGCTCGGCGAGGATCCGGAAACCAATCTGGAAGTCACGGTGCGAAGCGGCCGTTTCGGCACGTATCTGCAGCTCGGCGAACCGACCAAAGACGAAGACGGCAAGGCCGTGAAGCCCAAGCGATCGAGCCTGCCCAAGGGCGTGTCGCCTGACGACGTCGAGCTGGAGCAGGCGCTGGCGCTGCTCGCGTTGCCGCGCGAGATCGGCAAGCACACCGACGACGGCGAGCCCATCGTCGCCGGCATCGGACGTTTCGGCCCCTATGTGAAGCATGGCAAGACCTACGCCAGCCTGGAAACCGGCGACGACGTGTTGAGCGTCGGGCTCAACCGCGCGGTCGCACTGATCGAGGAGAAGAAGGCCAATCCTGGCAAGGGCCGCCGCTTCGGCGCCGATCCCGGCAAGACCATCGGCGACCACCCGCAAAAGGGCGGGCCGATCGTCGCCAAGAAGGGCCGCTATGGGCCCTACGTCAGCCACAACGGCATCAACGCCACGCTGCCGAACGACAAGACGCCGGAGACCATCACGATCGACGAAGCGGTCTCCCTCCTCGACGCCCGCGCCGAGCGCACCGGCGGGGGG
>CAMDFO010000099.1 GCA_945897515.1 Rhodoplanes serenus
GACTTGCACCCAATTCGCCGATGCGACGCTCGGGTTCCTGCGTGAAACAGTTCCTCGGAATTGGCCGGACCTTTGCGATTCAGTCACCGACAATTTCCGCATCATCAACCCAAAGGATTTTCGGGTTGTGACGTGAACGGGGTATACAACGCCAGCGGCAGCCGCAGCATCCGCGAATCGCACCAGTATGTGCGCGAGGGCGGCGCCGCGGCGCGCATGATGCTGATCCAGGCCGCGGCCAACGAATGGAAGGTCCCAGCCGAGCAATGCACGGCGGCCAACAGCGTCATCACCCACACGCCGACCAACCGCCGGGTCACCTTCGGCAAGGTCGCGGACGCCGCCGCCAAGCTGCCGGTGCCGGCCAAGCCCGCGCTCAAGGACCCGAAGGACTGGAAGCTGATCGGCAAGCCGATCAAGCGGCTCGACACCGCCGACAAGCTGACCGGCAAGCAGCTCTATTCCATCGACTTCAAAATGCCGGGCATGCTCAACGCTGCAATCAAGGATTGCCCGGTGTTCGGCGGCAAGTTGAAGGACTTCAATGCCGGCGCTGTCGAAGGCATGAAGGGCGTCAAGAAGGTGGTCAAGGTCGACGAAAAGTCGGTCGCGGTCATCGCCGACACCTGGTGGCACGCCAAGACCGCACTCGAAGCGCTGCCGGTCGAGTGGGACCTTGGTCCGAATGCTAACGTGTCCTCGGAGTCGATCGCCAAGGAGCTCGTGGAAGGGCTGACGGCGGAGACCAAGCTGGTCGGCAACAAAGCGGGCGACGCGGCGGCAGCCATCGCTGGCGCGGCCAAGAAGGTCGAGGCGGTCTACGCCTATCCGTTCCAGAACCACGCGTGTATCGAGCCGATGAACGCCACGGCGCTTTACACGCCGGAAAAGTGCGAGGTCTGGACCAGCACCCAAAACGGCGAAGCCGCCTACGCAGCGACCATCGCCGCGTCGGGATTGCCCGCCGACAAGTGCGAGGTTCATCGGCTGCTGCTCGGCACCGGCTTCGGCCGGCGCACCCGCAGCGACTACGTGACCGAAGCGGTGCTGGTCGCCAAACAGATGCCGGGCACGCCGATCAAGCTGCTCAAGTCGCGTGAAGAGGACATGACCAACGGCGTGTTTCACCCGATCACGCAGTGCAAGCTCACCGGCGCGCTCGACAAGGACAACAACCTGGTCGGCCTGCACATGCGCATCTCCGGCCAATCGATCCTGGCCTATGCGCGTCCGCAGGCGATGGTGAACGGCGCCGATCCGGCCACGTTCCAGGGCCTCAATCCCGGCGGCGCGGAAGGAGCGTTCGGCTATGACATCCCGAACCTCCTGGTCGACCATGCCATGCGGAACACCCACGTTCCGCCGTGGTTCTGGCGCGGCGTGAACAACAACCAGAACGCCATCTATCTCGAATGCTTCATGGACGAGCTGGCGCACGCGGCCGGGCAGGACCCGCTGGCGTTCCGGCGCAAGATGATGGCGAAGCATCCCAAACACCTCGGCGTGCTCAACGCCGTGGCCCAGCGCGTCGGCTGGGACAAGCCGGCGCCGCAGGGCGTGTTCCGCGGCATCTGCCAGCACATGGGCTATGGCAGCTATGTCGCAGCGGTGGCCGAAATCTCGGTGACCGGTGGCAACAAGATCAAGATGCATCGCATCGTGGCGGCCACCGACTGCGGACACGCGGTCAACCCGGCACAGATCGAGCGTCAGATCTCGGGCTCGTTCGTGTACGGGCTGTCCGCGCTGTTCCACGGCGGCAACACCGTGAAGGACGGCGCCATCGTCGAGAAGAACTTCGACACCTTCGGCTCGATCCGGATGTCGGAAATGCCTAAGGTCGAGTCGATCATCATGCCGAGCGGCGGCTTCTGGGGCGGCGTCGGCGAGCCGACGATCTTCGTCGCCGCGCCCGCCGTGCTCAACGCGTTCTTCGCGGCGACCGGCAAGCGCATCCGCTCGGTGCCGCTGAAGGATCAGGGCATCACGATCGCCTGAGGCAAAACCGGAGCGGCGGCCGAGAAGCCGCCGCTCCGCCCTTTTGGAGGAACGCGGATGAAAGCAGCGTCCGGAATCCTCGTGGCCGCGCTCGTACTCTGGCCGGGCATTCTCCCCGCGGCTGACGCGCCGCCCGGCGCGACATCGTGCTCCGGCTGCCACGCCACCAACGCGGCGGCGGAAACCCCGGTGCCGAAAATCCACGGACGCAATGCGGACGAGACCGTCGCGCTGATGGCGCAATTCCGCAGCGGCTCGAAGCCGGGCACGATCATGGGACGCGTCGCCAAGGGCTTCACCGAGGACGAGACCCGCGCCATCGCGGCCTGGCTGGCCTCGCAGCGGTAGGAGGGCGTCTTGCATCCCACGCGACGGAAATTCCTTCTGGCCGGCGCAGCGAGTGCGGCAGCAGTCGCGCTCCCGCTTCCAGCGTTCGCGCAAAGTGCGCCGCGGGTCGTGGTGGTCGGCGGCGGTTTTGCCGGCGCCACGGTCGCCCGCGCGTTGAAGAAGCTCGCCCCGAAGATCCAGGTGACGCTGGTCGAATCCAGCGCGACATTCACTGCCTGCCCGTTCAGCAACGGCGTGATCGGCGGGCTGCGCGAATTGAGCGCGCAGCAGTTCGGCTACGACAAGGTGCGGGCCGACGGCGTCACCGTTGCGATCCAGACCGCGACGCGAGTCGATCCGCAGGCCCGCACGGTCGGCCTCGCCGACGGCGCGACGCTGAACTACGACCGGCTGGTGCTGGCTCCCGGCATCGACATCCGCTGGGACGCGCTCCCCGGCTACAACGAAGCCGCTGCCGAGAAAATGCCGCACGCCTGGCGCGCCGGCGCACAGACCGCGCTGCTGCGCCGCCAGCTTGAAAGCATGGAGGACGGCGGCCTGATGGTGATGTCGGCGCCGGCCAATCCGTTCCGCTGCCCACCGGGGCCTTATGAGCGCGCCAGCCTGATCGGATATTATTTCAAAACGAAAAAGCCGAAGTCCAAGCTGCTGGTGCTCGACTCCAAGGATGCGTTCTCCAAGCAGCGGCTGTTCCAGAACGCCTGGAAGGAGCTCTATCCTAACCACATCGAATGGGTGTCGCTGTCGTCCGGCGGCAAGGTGACGTCGGTCGATCCTGCGACCAACACGCTCACCACCGACTTCGGCAAGCACGAGGCCAAGGTCGCCAACGTCATCCCGCCGCAGAAGGCGGGGCGCATCGCCGAGATCGCCGGCGTCACCAACCAGACCGGGTGGTGTCCCATCGATCCGGTGACGTTCGAGTCGCGGCAGGTGCCGGGCATCCATGTGGTCGGCGATGCAACGATCGCCGGCGGCATGCCGAAATCCGCTTTCACCGCCAACTCGCAGGCCAAGGTGTGCGCCGAGGCGATCGTCAAGCTGCTGGCCGGCCAGACGCCGCAGCAGCCCAAGCTGATCAACACCTGTTACAGCCTGGTCGCGCCGGACTACGGGATCGAGGTCGCCGGCGTGTACCATCCGGTCAACGGCGTGATCACGGAAATTCCAGGCTCGGGCGGGACCACTGCGCTCGACGCACCGAAGGACGTGCGCACCACCGAAGCGGCATACGCAGAAGCCTGGTTCCGCACCATCACCAGCGAGGTGTTCGGTTGATGCGTCGTCTCGCATTTGCCGCGGCGATGCTTGCGGGCGTGTCGGGCATCGGCGCAGCACAGGAGGCGCTTCGTCCCTACCAGGTGGTCGGCGACGCCATACCCCAATCGCTCACCGGCCAGCGCGGCGAGCCGGACCGCGGCCGCGCCGTCGTGGTGAGCCGCCAGAGCACATGCCTGCTATGCCATTCCGGGCCATTTCCCGAAGAGCGGTTCCAGGGCGATCTCTCCCCGGATCTGAAGGGCACCGGCGCGCGCTGGAGCGAAGGCGAGCTGCGGCTCCGGCTGGTTGACGCCACCCGCCTCAATGCCGCTACCATCATGCCGGCGTATTATAAGGTGGATGGCCTGAACCGGGTCGCGTCCGCCTGGCGGGGCAAGCCGATCCTGACCGCCGAGCAGATCGAGGACGTGGTGGCTTATCTTGCGACGCTGCGTGACTAGATAACGACTAGATAACGATGATGACCGACCCGACGTCCCAACGCCGCACCAGCCGCCGCCGCTTCATCGCAGGCGCGGGCGCGCTCTCGCTGGCGCTGACCCTCCGCCCGGCGGACGCCACGCCCGAGTCGATGCAAGCGGCGATCCGCGAGGTGCTCGGAAACGCCAAGCTGAACCAAGGCAGAGTGAAGATCGACGTGCCGCCGCTGGTCGAGAACGGCAACACCGTGCCGCTTTCGATCGCGGTTGAAAGCCCGATGACGGAAACCGAGCACGTGAAAAAAATCCACGTGTTCAACGAGAAAAACCCGCTGCCGCAAGTGGCCACCTTCCATCTCGGTCCGCGCTCGGGGGCGGCCCGGGTCTCGACCCGGATTCGGCTCGCCGACACGCAGGACGTCGTCGTGATCGCCGAAATGTCCGACGGTACGTTCTGGACCGCCAGCGCCAATGTCATCGTGACGCTCGCGGCCTGCAACGAGGATGTGATCTGATGGCACGCGCGCTCATCAACGTCCCGAAGACCGCCAAGCGCGGCCAGGTGATCGAGATCAAGACCTTGATCTCGCATGAGATGGAAACCGGCTTCCGGCCCGACCGCGTCGGCAAGCTGATCCCGCGCGACATCATCAACACGTTCGTGTGCAGCTATAACGGCATCGAGGTGTTCCGCGCCGACCTGCACCCGGCCATTGCGGCCAATCCGTTCCTGACGTTCACCACGGTCGCGACGGAAAGCGGCGTTCTCGATTTCAAATGGACCGACGACGACGGCAAGATTTTCGCCGAAAAAGCCAATATCGTCGTCGAGTGATGTTGCGAAAGGTGCTCTCTCGTTCGTCATGCCCGGCCTTGTGCCGGGCATCCACGTCTCAAACAATGCAACAAGCCGCACTCTTTCTTTTGTCATGCCCAGGCTTGACCCGGGCATCCACGCCTTTCTCTGCTTATGCGAAGCAAGACGTGGATGGCCGGGTCAAGCCTGGCCATGACGGGGTGAGATTTGTGCTTCTCAGCCTATTAGCCGTTCTCCTGCTCGCTCCCGCGCACGCCGCCGAGATTCCCCAAGCCGAAAAAAAGTCCGGCTACGACTTCATGACGCCCGAAACGAAAGCCATGCAGGACGAGCTCACCAGCAATCCCGGCATGCTGACGGTGCTCGACGGCGAGGCGCTATGGAATCGCAAGACCGGCGCCGCGAACCGCGCCTGCGCCGACTGCCACCAGGACGCGTCGAACAGCATGAAGGGTGTCGCCGCGCGCTATCCGGCGTTCGATGCCGCACGCGGCCGTCCGGTCAACCTCGATCAGCGGATCAACGCCTGCCGCACCGAACGCCAGCAGGCGACGCCGTTGCCTCCCGAGAGCAAGGACCTGCTGGCGCTGAGCGCCTATGTGGCGACGCAATCGCGCGGCATGCCGATCGCGCCGCCGGACGATCCGCGGCTCAAACCGTTCCGCGAGGCCGGCGAGAAAATCTATGAGCTGCGCCAAGGCCAACTCAATTTGTCGTGCGGGCAATGCCACGACCAGAACTGGGGCAAGAAACTTGCCGGCGCGACCATTCCGCAGGCGCATCCGAACGGCTATCCGCTGTATCGTCTGGAATGGCAGGCCATGGGCTCGCTGCAACGGCGGCTGCGCAACTGCCTGATCGGGATGCGCGCCGAGCACTATGAGTTCGGCGCTCCGGAATATATCGACCTGGAGCTTTACCTGATGTCACGCGCCCGCGGCCTGCCGATCGAGACGCCCGCGGTGCGGCCGTGAGCAAAGCGTCGGACGAATCGATTCTGGCGCGCTATCGCGAGCCCGCCCGGCTGCCGCGCGCCTATGCTGATCTGCACGACCACGTGCTGGCGCTCGCGAAAGCCGGCCTGCTGGTGATCGTCGACGAACCGATCAACAAAGACACCGAGATGCACCCGCTGGTGCGCTGGCAATACCGCGGCGGCATAGAGGAGCCGGACCGCAAGGCGTTCCTGTTTACGAAGCCCGTCGATTCCAAAGGCCGCAAGTTCGAGCACCCGGTGCTGATCGCGGGACTCGCGGGCAATCGCGACATCTACCGCACCGGTTTCGGCAAGCCGCTGGAAGATATCGGCGCAACCTGGGTGAATGCGCTGGCATCGCCGGTGACGCCGCATGTGGTCACCGACGCGCCGTGCCAGGAGGTGGTGACGCAAGGCGCGGCGCTCGACGAGCCCGGTATGGCGCTCGACGGCCTGCCGGTTCCGATCTCGACGCCCGGCTGGGACAACGCGCCCTATCTGGCGTCGGCGCACTACATCACCGCCGATCCCGACACCGGCATCCAGAACGTGGGCAACTACCGCGGCCAGATCAAGACGCCGCGCCGCCTCGGCATGAATCCTTCGGTCGAGTTGCGTGCGGGCATCTACGCGCATTGGGAGAAGTGCCGCGCCAAGGGCGCGCCTCTGCCCTGCGCCGTGGTGCTCGGCTGTCCGCCGGTGATCTCATACGCCGCCGTGCAGAAGATGCCGGAGCATCTCGATGAGGTCGCGGTCGCGGGCGCGCTCGCCGGCGGCCCGATCAACGTGGTGCGGGCCAAGACCGTGCCGCTGATGGTGCCGGCCGAAGCCGAGATCGTCATCGAGGGCTTCATCGACACGCGATGGCTGGAGCCGGAAGCGCCGTTCGGCGAGTCGCACGGCTACGTCAACCTGCAGGAATACAACGCGTTCATGGAGGTGACCGCGATCACGCGGCGCCGCAATCCGATCCTGACCTCGTTCATCAGCCAGGTGACGCCGAGCGAATCCAGCGTGATCCGCAAGGTGGCGATGGAGCCGGTATTTCTCAATCACCTGAAGTCGGTGCTGTCGATCAAGGGCATCAAGCGCGTCGCGATGCACGAGCCGCTCACCAGCCTGTACGCCGTGATCGGATTGCAGTTCGAACGCGGCACGCCGCCGAGCGAAGTCTGGCGCGCGCTGCACGGCGCGCAGGTGCTGCATCGTTTTGCCGGGAAATGGATCATCGCGGTCGACGAGGACATCGACCCGGACAACGCCGACTCGCTGCTGTGGGCGATGTCGTACCGCTGCCAGCCGCAGCACGATCTGCACGTGGTCGAGAACAAGGACCCCGGCCATGGCCCGCGCGGCCCGCTCGACGATGGCGTCACCGCGGCGGTGCTGGTGAATGCGATGCTCAAGGGCACGTATTCGCCGGTCGCGCTGCCGCAGCGCGAGTTCATGGAGAACGCCCGAAAAATATGGGAACGCCTCGGCCTGCCGGCGCTCAAGCCGCAGCCGCCGTGGCACGGTTACGATTTGGGTTATTGGCCGGCATCGTTGCGCGAACAGGCGGAGCGCGCCACGCGCAGCGAATATTTCGTCACCGGCGAGGAAGCCGCCAAGCGCCGCCGCGACGACGTCGCGATGAACCAGCCGGTGCCGCAGCCGGGCGAGAACAGGCGCCCGGGCGATGAGGATTGACGGCGCTCAGGCCTTCCACAAATCGCTGAACTGCGTCGCTACCAGATCCTGGTAGGCCGCCGGCTGCTTGCTCAATCCCATGTCGATACCGAACTTGCTCATCGACTCAACCGTGCCGCGCGAGATCGACGCGTCATAGAACGGTCCATCGCGACGGATCAGTTCGGCGATCAGCGATGTCTCGAACTCCGGGAACCACTTCGCGGCAGCCTTCGCCGCCAGCGACGGGTCCTGCTTCAGCGCCTTCTGCGTGTTCACCAACGCGCGCACCGCGGCCGCCGCCGTCTCCGGCGAGTGTTCGACCAGCGCGGCCGTGGTGGCCAGGCACGCAAAGGTGTAGCCGAACGCCTGCTTGGGCCCGTCGCCGCGACGCACGTCGAGCACCACCGTGCCAATCTTGCGTTGCACCGCGACCTCGGTGCCCATGCCGTTCGCCCAGAAGCCGTCGATCTTGCCCTCCTCCAGCGCGCGCGCGGCGTTGACGCCGAACGACAGGCCCGCGCCCGCCATTCCCGGCACCGGCATGATCGTGACGTCGTCGCGTTGCAGGTCGATCCCGGCATCCACCAGCAGCCGCTTTAGGCCGAAGTCGACCCATGGCGCTGCGCCGATCTTCTTGCCCTTCACGACGCCGACGTCGCCGCGCTTGGCGTTGAGGTCCGCGCGCATCACCAGGAACCAGTACATACCCTGCCCCAGCGCGCCGAGCAGCTTCGCGCCCTTCCAGTCGGGAAACGCCGCCAGGATCGAATGCGCCGAGCCGCCGACGAAATCGGCGCCGCCGTCGCGCATCACCTGGAAGCACTTGTCGACCGGGAAGATCAGCTCGAGGTCGACGTCGAGACCTTCCTTCTTGAAGAAGCCAAGCTCGACCGCGGCGATGGAGGGGAAGTAGGAATTGGAAACCAGATCGGGAATGACGATTTTCATTCGTTGCTCCTCACTCACCCCTCATCCGGCAACTGCACGATCTTGTAGCCATGCGTGAGCTTCCGCCCAAGCACCGGATCGTCCAGCTCCATCTCGAACGTGCCGGAATATGAAATCCCGCCATGCACGGCAAACGTGCCGCAGTACATCGCGGTGCCGGGCGCGAGCGTGTCGCCACCGGTGTAGAGCTTGATCAGCTCCTCCGGCGACCGCATGTTGGTGACCGGCCCCTCCTGGTAGAGGCGCCGCGCGCCGTCGTCGCCGGGCACATACGAGCGCAGCTTGAGCTTGTCCCAGTGCGGCTTGACCTCGTCGTAGCGCCACAGCGTCGCGCCGACCGGCTTGGCGCACATCTGCTTCGACAACGTAACCGCGATGGTTTCCGCCTTGCGGTCGGTGTGATCGGAGCCGACGCCGATCCACATGCCGTCGTCGAGCGCGTACAGCACGAATTCGACCTCGCCGCTCGACTTGTCGCCGACGCATTCGATCGCGGGCCCCGTGGTCAGCAGCGCCGCCGCGTTGCGATAGAAGATCGGCACGGTCTTGGGCCGCTTCACGCCGAGCGCTTCAAGCTCCTTGATGTGCGCTTCCAGCGCATCGACGTTGCGGCCGGTCCAGCCGGCGACGACCAGGTTTTTGATCGCCGCGACATCAAGCTTCCTTTCGCTCGGCACGATAAATCCTCATCATGGTGGCTGCCGGAAGGGAATAGTCGACCGGCCGCGGGGTTGCCTTTAAGTTTTTGACACTACACGCTAAATCCCTTAAAGCGCAACGCAAAGCCCAACAGGCGAGAAGCCGGGACGGGGGAATGTCGGTCGAAGCCATCGGCGCACCGGTGCGCGTTCCACGCAAGCGCGGCAGCAAGCTGCGGCTCGAGCATTTCGTCATGGGCGGAGCGATCCTCTCGCTCATCGTGCTCGTGGTGCTGCCGCTCGGCTCGCTGCTGTGGGGCAGCTTCCGCGGCGAAGGCGGGCTGAGCTTTCAGCACTTCGAGGAGGTGATGTCCGGCCGCCTCTATGTCAACGCGCTGAAAAATTCGCTGATCCTCGGCGCCTGGACCGGACTGTTCAGCATGATCATCGGCCTGGCTCTGGCCTGGGCGGTGGCGCGCACCAATGTGCCGTTCAAGCCGCTGATCCAGGTGACCGCCAGCCTGTCGTATCTGTCGCCGCCATTCCTCACCGCGATCGCGTTCGTCTACCTCTACAGCCCGAACGCCGGCCTGCTGAACGTGCTGTTCCGCGACGTGCTCGGGCTGCCGTTCCTCACCTTCAACGTGTTCTCGATGACCGGACTCGTTCTGGTCACGGTGCTGCACACGTTTCCGTTCGTCTATCTGCTGGCGTCCTCGGCCCTGCTTTCGGTCGACGCCTCGTATGAAGAGGCGGCGCAGATCCTCGGCGCCAGCAAGATTCGCACCGCGTTCTCCATCACCGCGCCGCTGGTTGCGCCCGCCGTGCTGTCCGGCACGCTGCTGTCGTTCGTCAACGCCATCGCGCTGTTCGGCTCGCAGGCGATCATCGGTCTGCCCGGCCGGATCGTGACACTGCCGACCCGGATCTACGCGCTGTTCGATTACCCGCCCGAGTATGGACTGGCATCCGCGCTGTCGCTGCTGTTCGTCATCATCACCGTGGTCGCGCTCTATCTGCAGCGCGCGTTCCTGGCGCGTCGGTCGTTCGTCACGCTCGGCGGCAAGGGCGCGCGGCCGCAACTGATGGACCTCGGTCCGGCGCGCTGGGCGGTGCTCGGATTCGTGGTGGCGATCTTCATCGTGGCGATCATCCTGCCGTATTCGACCTTGATCGCGGTGTCGTTCTCGAAATCGTGGGGCCTGGATTTCTGGAAGGGCCTGACGTTCGCCAACTACAATTTCATCCTGTTCGAGTACAACGTCACCCAGCGCGCCATCCTCAACAGCCTCGGCCTCGCCATCGTCGCCGCCACCATCGCGGTGCTGCTCGGCGCGGTGATCGGCTGGATCGACCTGCGCACCCGCATCCCGGGCCGCAAGCTGCTGGATTATTTCGCGCTGATTCCGCTCGGCCTGCCCGGCATCGTGGTCGCGGTGGCGCTGATCCAGTTCTGGCTGGCGATGCCGCTCGCGCTCTACGGCACGCTGACGATTCTGCTGCTGGCCTATGTCGGCCGCTACATCCCGCTCGGCGTGCGCGCCGCGAACGCTTCGCTCCGGCAGATCGATCCGTCGCTGGAGGAGAGCGCGCAGATCCTCGGCGCCTCCTGGATGACCACCATGCGCGAGATCACGCTGCCGCTGATCCGGCCCGGCCTGTTCGCCGGCTGGATCCTGGTGTTCGTGCCGGTGATCCAGGAGCTGTCGGCGTCAATCCTGCTGTTCTCGTCAAGCTCGATCACGCTCGCGGTCGCGGTCTACAATCTCTACGAAACCGGATACATCGAGCCGGTGGCCGCGCTCGCCATCATCAACATGCTGATCATCGGCGCCGCGATCCTCATTGCCAACAAGCTGGGCGGCGGCCGGATCGCGAGCCGCTCCAATGCCGGAACGGGGTTGGCGTCGTGATGACTTCTCTTCCGTCATTCCGGGGCGCGTGCGCAGCACGCGAGC
>CAMDFO010000100.1 GCA_945897515.1 Rhodoplanes serenus
AATGATCGCGGATAATTACGACAACAAAGCAGGTCATCATGGACGCGAAAGTCAAGAACTACGCCGGCTGGCAGTCCGACGTCATCGTCGACTGCATCAAGCGCTACGACTTCCCCTACATCACGCTCAATCCGGGCGCGAGCTTCCGCGGCCTGCACGACTCGCTGGTCAACTACGGCGACAACAAGCCGCCGATGATGCTGTGCAACCACGAAGAGATCGCGGTGCAGATCGCGCACGGCTACGCTAAGGCGAGCGGCAAGCCGATGGCAGTGATCGTGCACAATCTCGTCGGATTGCTGCATTGTACGATGGCGATCTACTACGCGTTCCTCGACCGCGTGCCGATCTTCATCATGGGCGCCACCGGCCCGATGGACGAGGCCAAGCGGCGGCCGCACATCGACTGGACCCACACCGCGCTGGTGCAGGGCAATGCGGTGCGCGACTACACCAAATGGGACTACCAGCCGACCTCGATCCACGGCGTGCCGGAATCGTTCGCACGCGCCTATTCGATCATGATGACCGAGCCGAAGGGCCCGATCTACATGTGCTACGACGCTGCGATGCAGGAGGCGCCAAAGACCGAAGCGGTGCCGCTGCCGCCCGAGGGCGCGGTCACGATGCCGTCGCCGATCGCGCCCGATCCGCGCGCCATCGAGGCGATTGCCGACAAGCTGCTCAAGGCCGAGCACCCGATGCTGCTACCGGAATACGCCGGCCGGCGCGCGGGCGGCTTCGAGAGCATCGTCGAGCTTGCCGAGCTGACCGGCTCGGCAGTGTGGGACGTCAACAACGCGCTCAACTTCCCGAACAAGCATCCGCTCTGCCTGAGCATGGATAAGCCGTCGCTCAAACACACCGACCTGATCGTCGGACTCGACGTCAAGGATTGGGAGAAGCAGCTCGTCGAATTGAACAACGCCAAGCGTATCCGGGAAACAGTGCCGCCGGACAACTGCGACTACGTGGAGATCGGCTTCGCCGAACTCGGCATCAGCAAATGGGCGATGGACTATTGCCGGATGCAGCCGTGCTCGGTACGCGCGCTCGGCGACACCGCGATCGGCATTCCGGAACTGACCCGCATTTGCCGCGAGCGCATCGCGGGGGACTCAAAGCTCCAGAAGAAGATCGCCGACCGCAAGGTCGTGATCGGCAAGCGCCACGACCAGGTCTGGGCGAAGTGGCAGGAGGAGTCGAAGAAAGACTGGGACGCTTCCCCACTTACGTTCTCGCGGCTAGCCATGGAAATCTGGGACGTCATCAAGGACGAGGACTGGGTGCTCACCGCCAACGAACTGAAGCACCAGGTCCGCAAGCTTTGGGATTTCGACAAGCCGCACCGCCATCCCGGCACCGAGCTTGGCACCTCGACCCAGATCGGCATCTCGATCGGGGTGGCGCTGGCGCACAAAGGCACCGGCCGCGTCGTCGTCGACATCCAGCCCGACGGCGACCTGATGTTCGATGCCGGCGCGCTCTGGATTTTGGCCAAGTACCAGATTCCGATGCTGATCGTGATGCACAACAACCGCGCTTACTACAATGACTGGGCGCATCAGCTCCGGATGGCGCAAATCCGCGGCACCGACGAAGCCAAGGCGCATATCGGCATGGACCTGTCAGGTCCGGAGCCGGATTTCGGCGCGCTGGCGCGTTCGATGGGTGTCTACGGCGAAGGCCCGATCGACAAGCCGGAGGACGTACGGCCAGCGCTCCTTCGCGCGTTGGCCGAGGTGAAGGCCGGCCGGCCGGCCCTGCTCGACACCATCACCCAGCACAAGTGACGCACATCCGGCTGCCCTCCAGGGGGTAGCGCAACGCGCCGAACGCACGATAGTCTGCCCACTCACTGCCCAACGCAGAAAGCACACAAGACTTCAGGGAGAATTCGTCATGCGCCTCGTTTTGTCTCTTTCATTGGCCGCTGCGCTCGCGGCAACATCGGCGCAAGCACAGGATTTCCCGTCGAAGCAGCCGATCAAGGTCATCGTCCCAATCGCGGCGGGCGGCGTCGCCGACATCGTGACGCGCGTGTTCAGCGGAAAGATCAGCGAAGGCGGCGGCCCAACCGTGGTGGTCGAGAACCGCGGCGGCGCCGCGGGCGTGCCGGCCACCGATGCGGTCGCGAAATCGCCGGCCGACGGCTACACGCTGCTGACCGGGCATCATGGCGTGCTCTCGATCCTGCCGCACCTGCAGAAGCTCCCCTACGATCCCGCCAAGGAATTGGTGCCGATCATCAACATGATCATGGTGCCGAACATCCTCACCGTGCACCCATCCGTGCCCGCCAAGGACGTCAAGGAACTGATCGCCTACGCCAAGGCCAACCCGGGCAAGCTGACCTATGCGTCGCAAGGCGTCGGCACCACCGGCCACATCGGCGGCGAGTTGCTCAAGCTGGCTGCCGGCATCGACATCACGCACGTGCCGTATCGTGGCGCGGCGCCCGCGGCGCAGGACCTGATCGCCGGTCATGTCAGCATGATGTTCGACGTCGTGCCGCTCGCGCTGGCGCCGATCAAGGACGGCCGGGTGCGTGCGCTTGGCATCGCCACCAAGGAACGCGCAACCGTGCTGCCCGACGTGCCGACGCTGACCGAGCAAGGTCTGCCGGTCGAGTTGACCGCCTGGTTCGGCCTGATGGCGCCGGCCGGCACGCCGCCCGCCGTCGTCGACTGGCTCAACAGCCAAGCCAACAAGGTGCTGTCCGCCCCCGACGTGCGCAACCGCTTCGCCGCCAACGGCGGCTTCCTGCCGCTCGGTACGCCGCAGGCGTTCGGAGCGCATATCGCCTCGGAGACCAAGAAATTCGGCGAGGTGATCCGGAAAGCCAACATCAAGATCGAGTAGCGACAAGCGCCGTCGTCCGGAGGCCGTCATGCGAATTGGTCGTGCATCCTGCGCCGTACTCACGGCCACGCTGGTCGTACTCGCAGCATTGCCGGTGCACGGCCAGGACTTCCCGAACCGGCCGATCCGGATCCTGGTGCCGGCGGCCCCAGGGGGCATCGACGATATCCTGCCGCGCATCCTGGGCCAGAAGCTCGGCGAAACCGGCAACGCCACCATCGTGGTGGAGAACCGGACCGGCGGAGCCGGCGTCATCGCGACCGCCGATGTCGCCAGGGCGCCGCCCGACGGCTACCTGCTGCTGATGGGCAACCAGGGCCTGCTGTCGATCCGGCCGCAGCTCACCAAGGTGCCTTACGAACCCAGCCGGGATCTCGCGCCCGTCATCCTGATGGTGTCGGTGCCGAACATCCTGCTGGTGCACCCGTCGGTGCCGGCGAAGACTCTGCAAGAGCTAATCGCCCTGGCCAAGACCGACCCGGGCAAGCTGACCTATGCGTCGCAGGGCATCGGCGCGTCCGGGCACATCGCCGCCGAACTGCTCAAGCTCTCGGCCGGCATCGACATCACCCACGTGCCCTATCGCGGCGCCGCACCGGCCGCGCAAAGTCTTGCCGCCGGCCATGTCAACATGATGTTCGACGTGGTGTCGCTCGCGCTGCCGTCGATCCGGTCCGGCGCGGTGCGCGCCATCGGCGTCGCATCGAAAGAGCGCGTCGCCGTCCTGCCGGAGGTGCCGACGCTCGGCGAGCAGGGCTTCCCGGACGAGATCGGCGCCTGGTTCGGGCTGCTGGCCCCCGCGGGAACGCCGGCGCCGGTGATCGCGTGGCTCAATGCGGAAACCCGGAAGGCGTTCGCCGCGCCCGACGCCCGCGACAAGTTCACCGCCCAAGGTGCGGCGATGCCGCTCGGCACGCCCGAGGCATTCGGCCAGTACATCGCCGCGCAGACCGCGCGGTTCGGCGAAGTGATCCGTCGCTCCGGCATCAAGGTCGAGTGAGTCAAACTGGCGGCGGATTGCGCCGCTTCAGCACGAACGGCACCGTGCCCGAGGCCAGGCACAGCACACCGCCGAGCACGGCAATCCCGACCATCGGCATCGGCGTGCCGTCCGCGAACAAGCCGTAGAGCTGCGAGAACAACGCCGCGAAAAAATTCTGCATGAATACGCCGATGCCCGCCGCCGTGCCGGCGAAGCGCGGAATCTCCGCCATGGCGCCGACCTGGGCGTACGGCATCGAGATGCCCTGCGCCATGGTGATGAACGCGCCCGGAATAAAGAACGCCAGCGGCGACAGAACCCCATACGACAGTACGATGGCCTGCACGATGACAGTGGCCAGCGCCAGCATGGAGCCGGCCAGCACCATGGTTTCAGTCGAGACCCGGTTGCCGATCCGGCTCGACACGAAGTTGCCGAAAAAGAAGCCGGCCGGGAACATCACGAAATAAAGCCCAAACTCGGTCGCGGGACGGTGCAGCAGCTCCGTCATCAGCGACGCCGATGCTGTCGCCATGACCATGAACGAGCCGGTGTTGAACCCGCTTGTCAGCACGAAGGCGTTGAACCGCAGCCGGCTGAACAGCGCGACATAGCTTCCGAGTACGCTCTCGCCGCTCTTGGTGCGGCTGGCGGGCGGATGGGTCTCGTGGATCACCCAATAGGCGGTGAGCGCGATCGCGCCGCCGGCCGCGAGCGCAAAGCCGAATACGCTGCGCCAGCCGAAAGCATCGATCAGAACGCCGCCGATGATCGGCGATACCATCGGCCCCAAGGTCCCGAACATGGTGAGATAGGCGATCGCCTTGACCAAATGCTCCGCGCGATAGGCATCGCGTGCGATCGCCCGCACCAGCGCCAGCCCGGAGCCGGCCCCGATCGCCTGCACAAAGCGCCCCAGCACCAGCAGCTCGGGGGTATAGGCCATCGCCGAGATCACGCTCCCCACCAGGAACAGCGCAAGCCCGGACAGCAGCACCGGCCGGCGTCCGTAGCGATCCGACAGCGAGCCGTAGAACAGCGTGGCAAACGCCATGCCGAACAGCGCGATGCTGAACGTGAGATACGCGTAGGCGTCGGACAGGCCGAGCGCCACCTTCACCGCCGGAATCACCGGGAAGAACAAGTGGACGGCCAGCGGCGTGATCAGCGCGACCAAACCAAGTGCGAGTGCGAAAACCTTGCCCGGCGTACGTGGCGCTGATTCCATACGGATGCTTCAGGCGAATTGCGGGAACAGCGTCAGCGCGTTGCCGCGATCGATCGCTGCGCGCTGCCGGGGCGACAGGGCATCCAGCGCTTCGTATGTCTTCATCGCCTCGGCGGTAACACGTGCATTGGCGAACGGCCAATCGCTGCCGAACACGATCTGATCCGGCGACGCAATGGTTTGCAGGCAGCCCCAGGTCTGCTCGCCGGGGGAGAGCGCGTTGTCGTACCAGAACCGCTTGAGCAGCGCGAACACCTCGTCGGGCGAAATCTGGTTGAGCCGCGCATCGATCATCGGCGACACCGACAGCCGCCAGGCGAAGTACGGCACCAAGCCACCGGCATGCGGCAGGATGAACCTGATGCGCGGATAGCGCTGCAACGCACCGCCGAACACGAGGTTCACCACCGCTCGCGTGGTATCGAACAGGTATTCCATCATGAAGCCCGGCCACGGCAGTTGAATCTGGCTGTTGAGCGGATGGGTGCCGGGATGCACGAACACCACGGCGTCGCGCGCGTTGAGCGCATCCATCACCGGATCGAACCTGGGATCGCCGAGAAACGTCCCGTCGTAGCTCGCAAACAGGCTGGCGCCGCTGAATTTCAATTCGTCGAGCGAATAAGCGATCTCGCCGACCGCATCGCCGAAGTTCGCCATCGGAACGGTCGCGAACGCGCCGAAGCGTTTCGGCCATTTCGCATTCAGTTCGGCAGCGTAATCGTTGCACCGGCGCGCCAGCAACGCGGCGGCCGGCGGATCGAGAAATCCGACGCCGGGCTGGGCCAGCGAGTTGAGCGCCACCTCGATGCCGAACCGGTCCATGATCTCGAGCGCGAGCTCGGGCGACCAGTCCGGATAGCGGCCGATCGCAGGACCCCTGCCCGCCTCATAGACCGCGTCCTGATAGAACTGCGGAATCAGATGGTAGTGAACGTCGATGCGTCGCGGCGAAGCCATCCTGCGCTCCGTCCTAGACGCCGCCCGGCTCGGGGCCCAGCATGTCGCCGCAACCGGCGCGCTTGGCCCAATACTCCCAGCCGCGCTGCATCGCCGGCTCTTCCGACTTGTAGCCATGCCGCGAATTGATTTCGCCCTCGGACATGCGCTTGAACTCGCCGAGCCGCATGGCGTGCAGCAGGATGCGGGCGTTGCGCGGCAGATAAACCGACAGCCGCACCAGCTTGAGAAGCGAATCCGCAGCCGCCGAAAAGCCGTGGCCGCGCATCAGCACCACGGTATTGTTGCCGAGCACCCGCGCCATGTCGCGGCCCTGCGCCATGTTGGTGACCAGGAGGTTGGTGCTGTCGCCGAACTGGTCGGCGATGTCCCACACCGGCACGTGGGTGCCCATGTCGCTCGCCACATGCGCCACGCAGCACATCGGCGTTTTGGAGATGCTGAACGGCAGCGTGTCCTCGGCGTGCGAATGGATCACCGCCCTGACCTTGGGCTGCGCCTCATAAACCGCGCCGTGGATGAAGCGCTCCAGATAGGGCGGACGCTTGTCGTTGACCGGGGTGCCGTCGAGCATGAACTCGATGATGTCGTCCTTGGTGACATGCTCGGGGCTGAGCGAGCGCGACAGCAGATAGCGGTCGGGCTTGAGCGGATGCCGGACGCTGACGTGGCCATAGGCGTCAACCACGTCTTCCTTGGCCAGGATGCGGTTTGCGATCACCAGATCGCGAATGGCGCGTTCTAACTCGTTCACGGAACAGTCCTCCCGATTGCCTTTTTCTCGGCCGTCAGGAGTCGCACAAATCGAGTTTGGGAGATAGTACGGCGGACGCAAGGCAGGGGCGCGCGAGGCCGTCCAGGTTGCTGATTGGCTCTCTGGCAGTCATTCCGGGGCGCTGCGAAGCAGCGAACCCGGAATCCAGACACGTTGATTGTCTTCCCGTTTCTGGATTCCGGATCGCGCCTTCGGTGCGTCCGGAATGACGGGAAAGGTTATCAATCGTCGGGGCGCGCGAGACGCCCCGGCCTGCGTCAGTTCATGGCCGCCGGCTTGGTCTTCACGCCGGCGCTCGCAAATTCGTCCGCGATGGTCGGCTTGATTTCCCGCGCCACTTCGAAATCGGCGTTGGAAGCGGCGACGTCGCCCTTCATCATCTTGGCGATGCCCCGGCCGTACAGCGCCGCGGGCGAGTTCGGCTTGATCTTGAGCGCCTCTTCGTAGCTGACGATGGCCTGGTCGGGCTGGCCGAGCTTGAGATAGGCCAGACCGCGATGATCGAACGCGTTGGCGTTGTTCGGCTTGAGCCGCAGCGCCTCGTCGCAATCGGCCACCGCCGCCTGGAGCTCGCCGACCATGGCGCGCGCGCCACAGCGGTTGCCGTAGGCATCGGCGTTGCTCGGCTGCAACTTGAGCGCCTGGTCGTAGTAGTGGATCGCGCGGTTGTAGTCCTTGGTGCCGTAGAAGATGTTGGCGCGATTGTAGTAGGCGACGGCCGGCGCGTTGTTGTTCTTGATGGTCTGGTTGACTTCCTGGATCACGCGGTCGTCGTCACGCTTGTTCTCGTAGGCGTTGCCTCGATTGCTCATGGTGATGACGTAGTTCGGCGTGATCCGGATCGCCACGTCGATCTCCGGGATGCCGGCGTCGTAGTCGCGCTTGTCGTAATAGGTGATGCCGCGGTCGTGGAAGGCGCCCGCGTAGTTCGGATTGATCTTGATCGCCTTGTTCAGATCCTGGCTGGCGCGGTCGAATTCACGCTTGTCGTAGTAAGCGATGCCGCGGTTGTAGTGCGCCAGCGCGTAGTTCGGATTCAGCGTGATCGATTTCTGGTAGTCCTGGATCGCGCGATCGGTCTCGCCCTTGTTGCGGAACGAGAAGCCGCGGTTGTTGTACGCCATGGCGTCGTTCGGATTGAGCTTGAGCGCCCGATCGTAGTCCGCGATGGCGCGGTCGTAGTCGCGCTTGTCGTCGTGCGCGAGGCCGCGGTTGTTGTATGCGACGGCGAACGAGGGATTCAGCTTGATCGCCAGGTCGTAGTCGGCGATGGCGGCGTCATATTCCTTCTTGTCGTAGAAGGCGTTGCCGCGATTGAAGTACGCGACGGCATAGCTGGTATCGAGCTTGATCGCCTGCTCGAAGTCCACGATGGCGCGCTCGGTATCGCCCTTGTTGCGATACGCGAAGCCGCGATTGTTGAAGGAACGCGCATCCTTCGGATCGAGCTTGATCGCGGCATCGAAGTCCGCGATGGCGCGGTCGGTGTCGCCCTTGAGCCCGAGCGTAACGCCGCGGTTGTTGAAGGCCAGCGCCAGCCTCGGATCGAGCTTGATGGCCTGATCGAAATCGGCAACGGCGCGGTCGACCTCGCGCTTGCTGCGGAACGCCAAGCCGCGATTGTTGAACGCCATGGCGTTGGCCGGGTTCAACTTGATCGCCTGGCTGAAGTCGGCAATCGCCTTGTCGTTGTCGCCCTTGTCGCGGAAAGCCAGGCCGCGATTGTAGTACGCGGTCTCGTAGCTGGCGTTCAGCTTGACCGCCTGATCGAAGTCGGCGATGGCGCGGTCGTAGTCGCGGTTCTCGTAGTGCGCATTACCGCGATTGTAGAGCGCGAGGGCATTACCCGGCTCGATCTTGATTGCCTGGTCGTAGTCCGCGATGGCGCGCAGCACGTCGCCCTTGTTGCGATGGGCAAAGCCGCGGTTGTTGAAGGCCAGCGCGTCCGACGGGTCGAGCTTGATCGCCTCTCCGAAGTCGGCGATGGCGCGATCCGCGTCGCCCTTGGCGCCGTAGGCGGTGCCGCGGTCGTAGTAGGCCACGGCATAGCCGGCATTCTGCTTGATCGCCTGGTCGAGATCGGCGATGGCGCGGTCGTAGTCGCGCTTGATCAGGTAGGCGTTGCCGCGCGCGTACAGGGCGGCGGTGTAGGTGGCGTTGAACTGGATTGCCTGCGCGAAGTCGCCGATGGCGCGGTCGACGTCGCCTTTGGCCCTAAGCGTCAGGCCGCGGTTATAGAACGCCAGCGCGTTCCTCGGGTTGAGCTTGACCGCCTGGTCGAAATCCGCGATGGCGCGATCGAGGTCGCCCTTGGCGCCGTAGGCAAGGCCGCGGTCGTTGAAGGCCAGCGCGTAGCCCGGATGCAGCTTGATCGCCTGGTTCTGGTCGGCGATGGCGCGATCGAAGTCGCGCTTGTTGCCGAAGGCGTTGCCGCGGTTGTGATACGCGACGGCGTCCGCCGGATTGAGCTTGATCGCCTGGTCGTAGTTTTCGATCGCCTTGTCGTAGTCCTTCTTGTCGTAGAACGCGTTGCCGCGGTTATAGAAGGCGTAGGCATAATTCGGGCTGAGCTTGATCGCCTGGTCGAAGTCCGCGATGGCGCGGTCGGCGTCACCCCTCACGCCATAGGCGACACCGCGGTTGGTGTAGCTCGGAGCGTGCTTGGGATCGAGCGTGATCGCCCGGTCGAAGAGAGCCGGTCCCGGAAATCTGCACAGGACGATAAGTGGAGTTTCTGCCTGACGGCGGGCACGCTGTGGCCTGCGAATCAGGAGAGACCATGAACCGACGACCGCGCCGGAACCACACACCGGCCTTCAAGGCAAAGGTGGCGCT
>CAMDFO010000101.1 GCA_945897515.1 Rhodoplanes serenus
CATGAGCGCGGACAAACTGAGCGCGTCAGTGAGCACATCAGGGCCGACAAAACCCGGCGCGTCGGCAACACTTCAGTATTGGACGCGATCATCAGCCCGCAACGGCGTTCAACCACGCGCCGAAAACGTCATTGTTCGAGGTGCCCATATGCTGATCGCCCACACCGCCGGCCGCATGCGCAAGAACCGCATTCGCGTGCTGGCCGGTGATAAGGTCTTGGTCGAAATGACGGCCTATGATCTGACCAAGGGCCGAATCACCTATCGGTTCAAGTAACCGACCCTTCAACGAACCTAGGCGTCAGACGTTCGGGCGCTCCAACAGGGCGATGGCGCAACAATGATTATCGGCCGACCCAAATTCGTTCTGGCATCCGGTTCGCCCCGGCGGCTGACGCTGGTCAACCAGATCGGCATCGAGCCGGACGCGCTGCGGCCCGCGGATATCGACGAGATGCCGCAAAGGGGCGAACTGCCTCGCGCGTGCGCCAACCGCCTGGCCCGCGCCAAGGCAGAGGCCGCGCTGACCGCGGTGAAGCTCGATGACGAGCTTTCCGGCTCCTACATTCTCGCTGCCGATACCGTGGTGGCGGTGGGCCGGCGCATCCTGCCCAAGGCCGATCTGCTCGATGAGGCCGCCCAATGCCTGCGGCTGCTCTCCGGCCGCAACCACCGCGTCCACACCGGAATCACGCTGGTCACGCCGAAGGAGGCGTTCCGCCAGCGGCTGGTCGAGACCCGCGTCCGGTTCAAGCGGCTGTCGGAGCAGGACATCGAGGCTTACCTTGCGTCGGGCGAATGGCGCGGCAAGGCCGGCGGCTATGCGGCGCAGGGGTTGGCCGGATCGTTCATCGTGAAAATCGTCGGCTCGTACACCAACGTCGTCGGCCTGCCGCTCTACGAAACCGCTACGCTGCTGGCGGGCGAGGGCTTTCCGATCCATTTCGGCTGGCTCAACGCGGTGTAAAGATCGGAAACGTGTGGGAATAACAAATGGCGGAAATCGTCCTCGGCATCGGCACCTCGCACAGCCCGCTGTTGAACAGCCCGGCTGATGACTACGCCAAGCACGCCGAGAATGACGCGACCAAGCGCAAGCTGCTGGACAAGAACGGCCGCCCGATCTCGTATGCCGATCTGCTGGCCCAGGCCGATCCGGCGCTCGTCAGTCAGATCAAGCCTGAGATTTTTGTCGAGCGGGCCGCGCGCTGCACCGCCAACATCGAGCGGCTCGCCGGCGTCATCGCGGAGGCCAAGCTCGATACGCTGATCGTCGTCGGCGACGACCAGAACGAGCAGTATTCGGACGACAACATGCCCGCAGTGCTGATCTACAGCGGCACGACCATTCCGAACAATCCGATGCACGATGACGACGAGATGCCGGAGTTCTTCCGCAAGGCGCGCTCGCAGTATCACGTGCAGGACGCGTCGCGCGATTATCCGGTCGATTCCGCGCTGGCGCTGCATCTGGTCGGCGCGCTGATGGACAATGGCTTCGACATCAGCCACGCCAAACGGCTCGGCAAGCCGCACGGCGAGGGCCACGCGTTCGGTTTCGTGCATCAGCGGCTGATGAAAGACGTGATCCCGATCGTGCCGCTGGCGCTCAACACCTATTTTCCGCCGAACCAGCCGCGGCCGGTGCGCTGCTACGAGCTCGGTCAGTCGATCCGCGACGCGGTCCAGGCGATGCCCGGCGATGCGAAGATCGGCATTCTCGCCTCCGGCGGCCTCAGCCATTTCACCGTCGACGAGGAGCTCGACCGCCGCATCCTCGACGGTTGCCGCAATCGCGATGCGCGCAGCCTGAGCACGATCCCGGTGCAGAAGCTCAACTCCGGCAGCTCGGAAATCCGCAACTGGATCGCCGTGGCGGGCGCCTGCGAGCAGCTCGCCACCGAATGGCAGGATTACGTCCCGTGCTACCGCTCGCTCGCCGGCACCGGCTGCGGCATGGGGTTCGCGGTCTGGACGTAACGCTCCGCATCGCTATCGTTGCGTCATGAACCTCGCGCTGTGGCTCCATCGCGCTGGCTTGGCGGACGCCGACCGTCCGGCGCTCGGCTACGGTGCGCGCGTGCTGCGCAACTACGGCGAGGTCGCCAGCCGCGTGGCGCGGCTCGCCGGCGCGTTGCGGCAGCGCTTCGGGCTCAAGGCGGGCGATCGCGTCGCCATCGCCGCCGCGAACAGTCCCGACTATGTCGAGGTGCTGTACGCGATCTGGCACGCCGGGCTTGCCGCGGTACCGGTCAACGCCAAGCTGCACGGCGCGGAATTCGGATACATCCTGGAGAATTCCGGCGCGCGGGTCTGCTTCGCCTCGCGCGCGCTGGAAGGCCAGATCGCGCCGCACGCGCCGAACACGCTCGAACGGCTGATCGCGATCGGCGGCGCGGAATATGAGCGGCTGCTTGCTGCCGATCCCGTGCCGGTCGCGGAATGCGCGCCGGACGATCTGGCCTGGCTGTTCTATACGTCGGGCACCACCGGCCGGCCGAAAGGCGCGATGCTCACGCACAAGGTGCTGGCGGCGGCGAGCCACGCCTATCTCGCCGAAGTCGACAACGTGCTGCCTGGCGATCCGATCCTGCATGCGGCGCCGATGAGTCACGGCTCGGGGCTCTACATCATGCCGCATGTCATGCGCCGCGGCGTCAACGTGGTGGCGGAATCGGGCGGCTTCGAGCCGGAGGAGATTTTCGAGCAGTTTCGCGTCTGGCCGCGCACCTCGATGTTCGCGGCGCCGACCATGGTGAAGCGTCTGGTCGAATGCCCGGCGGACTGTCCGAGCGAAAACATCCGCACCATCGTCTGGGGCGGCGCGCCGATGTACGTCGAGGACGCGCGGAAGGCGCTCGACCGCTTCGGCCCGCGGCTGGCGCAGATCTACGGCCTGGGCGAAAGCCCGATGACGATCACCACGCTGTCGAAGCAGGACATCGCCGATCGCGATCATCCGCGCTGGCTGGAGCGGCTGTCGTCCGCCGGCCGCGCCTATGCCTGCGTCGAGGTGATGGTGGCGGACGAGCAGGATCGCGAACTGCCGGTTGGCGATGCCGGCGAAATCCTTTGCCGCGGCGACGTGGTGATGGCCGGCTATTGGCGCAATCCGGAGGCCAGCGCGGCGACGCTCAAGGGCGGCTTCCTGCACACCGGCGACATCGGCGCGTTCGACGCCGAGGGTTATCTGACGCTGAAGGACCGGTCCAAGGACATGATCATCTCAGGCGGCTCGAACGTCTATCCGCGCGAGGTCGAGGAGGTCCTGCTCAAGCACGCGGGCGTGCGCGAGGCTTCGGTGATCGGCCGGCCCGACCGCGAGTGGGGCGAGGTGGTGGTGGCCTACGTGGTCGGCGACGCGCCGCCCGCCGAGCTCGACGCGCTGTGTCTCTCCGCGATCGCGCGCTTCAAGCGGCCGAAAGACTACGTGTTCGTTGAGGCCCTGCCGAAGAACAATTACGGAAAGATTCTCAAGACCGAGTTGCGCGAGTACGACGAAACCCTCAAGCGATAAGTTCGCCTATGGCGGGAGCCCCGCCGCGCGCCAAGCCTCTGTCAGAGGCTCGGCCAGTGCAGCCGGAAGCGCAAGCGCGGCGCAGAAGCCGCCTGCGCTGAACGAGGGCTGCAGCGCCAGCAATTTCATGGCAACGGCTTTCGCTTCTTCCATGCGGCCAAGCCTTGCAAGCGGCGCGGCCAGTAGACCGTGCGACACGCTCATTCCCGGTGTGAATTGGACGGCGCGGCGTCCGGCGTTCGCGGCCTCCTCGTAGCGGCCACGCAGGAAATGCGAGACGGCGAGCGCGTGGTAGGAGCAAAAGTTCAGCCGGTCGAACGGACTGACCCGCAGCGCGCGCTCCGCCCAGTCGATGGCGCGCTCCGCCTCGCCGGCGTAGGCCATCGGTGCGGAGCCAAAGAACAGCGCGGCGGAGGAGGACGGGCTGAGCGCGAGCGCCTGTTCGAACGCGTCGAACGCGGTGACGCGGTCGTGCTCCACCATGGCGATGACAAAGGCGCCGAGCGCCAGCGCGGTCGCATCGTCGCGGCCATGGTCGACGGCGGCGCGGGCATGGCGGATGGCGGCGGCGCGGTTCTCGGCGCTGAAGCCGGCGCGCACGAACAGGATCTCGTGGCACCAGGCGAGCCAGCCGTGGGCGCCGGCGTAATCGGGCTCGAGCGCCAGCGCCCGCATGAGCAGCGGCACGGCCTTGGCTGCCTCCTCCGGCATCGCCAGCGAAACATGCGGAAGCGCGCGCAGGACGAGATCGTAGGCGTCGAGACTGTCCGGCCGCTTGCGCTTGACGCGCTCGATCTCCGCGTCGCGCAAGCTCGGTTCGATCGCGCCGACCGCGCTCAAGGTGATCTCGTCCTGGAGTGCGAAAATGTCATCGAGCGGACGGTCATAGCGCTCCGCCCAGAGATGGCCGCCGGTCTCGGCCTCGATCATCTGAGCGGTGATCCGCACGCGCTGGCCGGCTTTGCGCACGCTGCCTTCGAGCAGATACCGCACGCCCAGTTCGCGGCCGACCTGCTTCACGTCCACGGCCCGTCCCTTGTAGGTGAAGCTCGAATTTCGCGCGGTGACGAACAGCCACTTGATGCGCGAGAGCCCGGTGATGATGTCCTCGACCATGCCGTCGGCGAAATACTCCTGTTCCGGATCGCCGCTCAGATTGGCGAACGGGAGCACCGCGATGGACGGCTTGTCGGGCAGCGCCAGCGCAGGTGGCGCGGGCGCGATCGCCGCGGCGGCTCTATCGTCGGCGTTGGCGGCGACCGGCCCGACATAGCGGTAGCCGCGGCGCGGCAACGTCTCGATCCAGCCTTCGCCGCCGGCCTCGTCCTCAAAGACCCGGCGCAACGCCGCGATCTGGACGGTCAGATTGCTTTCCTCGACTGCGAGCCCCGGCCACGCCGCCTCGATCAGCGTGTCCTTGGACACCGGCGCGCCCGCGCGCTCGACAAGCACCCGAAGCAGGGCCACCGCGCGTTGCCCCAGCGCCACCGGCTCAGGTCCGCGAAACAGCATCCCGGTCGTCGCATCGAGGCGGAAGGGTCCGAGGTGGTGGATCGTCGCCATGGCCTGTCCGGACCCAATTCGGAAACATTTTGGAACGTTTTCGGGAGGATTTCACGACTTTCGGACAGTCAGGGATCAGATTGTCACCAGTCGCCGCGCTTGAGCAAGCGCCGAACACGGGGGATCGCGATGCACCAGTTCCACGTTCAGCCGGCCGCCCCGTTCGCTTTCGCCGGCACCTTCGGGACCGGCTTGGCCTCCGCCGTTGTCCGCCTCAAGACGTTGCTCGCCGCCATGCTGGGCCGCGGCGCAAAGTACGACGCCGCTTCGTATTATGAGGGGCACGCCTGGACGGATTCGCTGGAGAGCCAGATCAACGGTGACATCTCGACCTTCCGCCGCGCCCGGCTCTGAGACGGACGCCTTGCGTTCCGGCTTGGCGGCTGGCGGGCTACGGAATCCTGCACTACATCTCGCCGATGTCCGAACCCCTCACGCCCCGCCTCGCGCCATGCCCGATCTGCAGCAAGCCGTCGCTTGCGCAGTTCTCGCCGTTCTGCTCGAAGCGCTGCGCCGACGTCGATCTCAACCGCTGGCTCTCCGGCATTTATGCCGTCCCGGTGGTTGAAGAGGAGGATGAGGACGGCGCTCCCAAGATTGCGCCCGGCGACGACGACGGGCGCTAGCCTCTCGGCGGCATCGCGCGAGGTTGCTTGGGCGCGACCCCCGTTGCCGCTCCTGGTTGCCGCCCCTAAGCTTCCACCGCTCACGGCCATGCCTGGGGAGGAAGCCAGTGAAAATCGATCGCCGTCGTTTCATCGGAATGGCCGGCGCGTCCGCGCTCACCCCGACGCTGCTGGCGCGTCCTGCGCTGGCGCAGGCCAACTGGCCCAATCGTTTCGTTCGCCTGGTCGTGCCATTCCCGCCGGGCGGCGGCACCGATGCGATCGCACGTGTCGTCGCCGTCAAGCTGTCCCAACTCTGGGGCCAGGAGATGGTGATCGAAAACAAAGGCGGCGGCGCCACCAGCATCGGCACCGACGCGGTCGCGAAGGCCGAGCCCGACGGCTATACCGCGCTGCTGCAGTCCGTGCCGCTCGGGGTCAATCGCTTCCTGTTCGCGTCGCTGCCGTTCGACCCGGTTGCGGACCTCGCGCCGGTGAGCCTGATCTGCGACTACCCCAACATCATGGCGGTGCCGATGTCCTCGCCGGCCAGGACGGTGCAGGAGTTCATCGATCACGCCAAGGCCAATCCCGGCAAGGTCAGCTACGCATCCTCGGGCTATGGCACCTCGGTGCATCTGTCCGGCGAATTGTTCAAGCGCATGGCGGGAGTCAATCTGCTGCACGTGCCCTATCGCGGCGCGGGCCCGGCGTTCAACGACCTGATCCCGGGGCGCGTCGACGTGATGTTCAACAACTCCGGCGCGGTTCTGCCGTTCATCCACGGCAACAAGCTGCGCGCACTGGGCGTTACCTCGTCGAAGCGTGCCGCTTATTTGCCCGACGTCCCGACCGTGGCGGAAGCCGGCGTGCCCGGCTTCGACGTGACCGGCTGGTACGCATTCTTCCTCCCGGCCAAGACGCCGCCCGCCATCGTGGCCAAGTTCCATGCCGACACCGTCAAGGCGCTCGCCGATCCGGTGATCCGCCAGCGGCTCGATCAGCTCGGGGTCAACACCATCGGGTCGACGCCGCGTGAGCTTGGCGCGCACCTGAAGGCCGAGATGGACAAGTGGGGTCCGCTGATCAAGTCCGCCGGCATCAAGGTGGAGTAGGGGACAGGGCCATGATCGACCGCCGTCACTTCATCGGGCTTGCCGCATCGACTCTGGCGCCTGCCGCGATCGTACGTCCTGCCCTTGCGCAGACACAGAATTGGCCCACGCGCTTCGTGCGTATGTACGTGCCGTTCACGCCAGGCGGCGGCATCGATGCGATCGGCCGGATCGTCGGCGCCAAGTTGGCGGAGGCGTGGGGCCAGCAGGTCATCGTTGAGAACAAGCCTGGCGCCGGAGGCAACATCGCCTCGGAACTGGTTGCGCGATCCGATCCCGACGGCCACACCATGTACATCAGCGCCGCGGGACTGGCGGTGAACCAGTTTTTGTTTCCGTCGATCAACTACGATCCGATCGCCGACTTCGCGCCGGTGACGCTGATCTGCCTGTTCCCCAATCTCCTGGTGGTGCCGGCCTCGTCGCCGCACCGCTCGGTCGCTGACGTGCTGGCTTTTGCCCGGGCGAACCCGGGCAAGCTGAACTATGGATCGCCGGGACACGGAAGCTCGCCGCATATGAGCGGCGAGCTGTTCAAATCGATGGCCAAGGTCGACATCACGCACGTGCCGTATCGCGGCGCGGCGCCGGCGCTGAGCGATCTCGTGGCCGGGCGCGTCGACCTGATGTTCGCCGTCATGGCGTCAGGCCTGCCGCTCGCGCAAAGCGGGCAGCTCCGCGCACTCGGTGTCACCACCGGCACGCGGATGGAGTCAGCACCGCACGTACCGACCATCGCCGAAAGTGGCGTGCCGGGCTACGACACGGCGTCGTGGTTTGCGTTCTTCGTACCGGCAAAGACGCCGTCCGCCATCATCCGTAAAATGCGTGCCGACACCGTGACGGCGCTGGCCGATCCCGCGGTCAAGCAGCGGCTGAACCAACTCGGCGTGATTGCGGTCGGTTCGACGCCCGAGGAACTCGGAGCCCATATGAAACTCGAGATCGCCAAATGGGGGCCGGTCATCAAGGCCGCTGGGATCAAGGTCGGCGATTGAGCCGCGGAGCCCTCGAATTGCTCGGTTTTTGCGGCGTTTCCGGCGTCCTGGACAGGCCGAAACCCAGCCTCTATAACCGCCGCGCTCGCCTTTAAGCCCCGCTCCGGCGGGGCTTCGGCGCCCAGGTAGCTCAGTTGGTAGAGCATGCGACTGAAAATCGCAGTGTCGGTGGTTCGATCCCGCCCCTGGGCACCATGGAATCAATAACTTAGGCGAACGACGACTTTCTCAAAAAGCGCTGTGTCCGCGTTGTGTCCGCATTTGCATTGCGGATGCGGGGCAGCTCGGACCTCTGTGCGTTTGGTTCCGCCGCAGCGAACAGGGACAGCATCCCGCGGTAGTCGCTGCTGCCGACTGTGACACAGGGCGCAGCGAGCGCCGCGTGTTCGGCGAGGACGTGGCCCGCCGAAACGTCCTTCGGTGCGGGTGTCCCGGATCTCCGAGATTCTATTGTCAGCGCGCAGGCGCTCTCGCAGCGCTCTCCGGGGTAGGGGGTACCCCCACCTGGACCGGCGAAGGACCCCCCCCCCCGCCATTATGGATTGGGCTCTCGTTCGCGATTCACAAAAGGAAAATGTCCAGTTAACCATCACCAAGACAGACGTCTATGTGAACGGGGTCTGGGTCAATGGTAAGCGACTTATCGCAATACGAGGCAGCAATCAAACACTTCGGATGGATTGTAGCGAAACGTTTCCTACTCGCGACAGGCTAGATGAAACATTCGAAAGCGGGTTCGAGCCAATATGGTCGGCCGTGGGTTCTCGCTTAATATCGCAATTTCTGGATAAGCTGGCCAACCACGAGGGTGTGATCGTTGGTGGCATACGGGTCGTTCGTGACGGCGTTTGGCTGGATGGTAGTTGGAAGTTCCTTTGGTGGAAAGCGAAGGCAAAATTAATTCCCTGGAACGATCTTAAGATATACCCCGACTCACCGAGAATCCGAAGAACCTCCTTGCCAAACGGCGCGATCGGGATTCTACCGAACGGATGATACAGCCCGGTTTCCTGGACAGAGCATCGCGGCAAGACCTGATCGAGTTGGCTCGGAACGGATCGGCCGCTCAT
>CAMDFO010000102.1 GCA_945897515.1 Rhodoplanes serenus
GCCCTTCGCTGACAAAGCCTCGAGCCGATTGTTCGCATCAAAGAAACCGAACTGACCCATCGAATGCGCCTCCGCTGCCAAATCTCGTACGCTCCTTGAATCTGATTTGACGAACGACGGCCAGGACGCAATTATTCGAGGTGCCCATATGATTGTTTTCGAGTTCGACGCGGAAGGTAGCATTGGGGAGCAGCTCCATTACGACCCCCGGGAACTCGAGCATTTCTTCCTTCGCCATTCGCCACCCATCCGCATGGGAACGAGAGTTGAGAAAAATCGGCGCAAAAAATAGCGGAAACGCGGGCTTTCGACAACTACAGCGTGTCATGCCGTTCGCGGCGGCGGCGCTCATTCGTTGCCGGCCGGCTGCCAGCCGAACCGGGCTTTGATCCGCTCGCGCAACTGGTCGCGCACCTCCCGATAGGCTGCAAGCCGCTGCTCGCGCGTGCCTTCGACCGCGGTCGGGTCCGGTGTCGGCCAGTATTCGACCTCGACGGCGAGCGTGCGCGTCAGCTCCAGCGCCTTGTGATGCGCCTCCGGCGCCAGCGTGACGATCAGGTCGAAGTTCAGCCCCTCCCAATCCTCCAGTTCCTCGAATGTCATCGGCCGGTGCTTGGCGATATCGATGCCGACCTCGTCGAGCACCGCGACCGCGAACGGATCGAGCTCGCCCTTGCGCACCCCGGCCGAGCCCACATAGGTCTCCTTGCCGACGGTCTGGCGGAACAGGCCTGCCGCCATCGGCGAGCGCACCGAATTGAGCCCGCAGGCGAACAGCACCGCCTGCGGCTTGTTGCGGCGCGGCGGCGCGGCCATACGCCCCTCACCCCTTCCAGTGCAGCACGCAAATCAGCGTGAACAGGCGGCGCGCGGTGCCGAAATCCACCTCCACCTTGCCCTTGATGCGTTCCTGCAGAAGTTTCGAGCCTTCGTCGTGCAGCCCACGGCGGCCCATGTCGATCGCCTCGATGCGGCTGGGCGACGCCGTGCGGATCGCCTGGTAGTAGCTGTCGCAGATCAGGAAATAGTCCTTCACGATCCGCTTGAATGGGTTGAGCGACAGCAAATGCGCCATCACCGGCTCGCCGTCAGGGAGCCGGATATCCATCACCAGGCGATTGTCCTCCAGCCGCAGTTGAAGCGCATACGGACCGCCGGGATGATCCACCGGCTTGAACGAGTTCTCCTCGATCAGGTCGTAGATCGCGACCTCGCGCTCGTGGTCGATGTCCCGGCTGGAGCGGCCGATCGAACTCTCGTCGAGCGTCACGGTGACGAGGCGGAACGGGTCGGCTGGTTTGGCCTTGGTCATCGCCGGTTGAGGCGGATCGCCACCGAACGGGCATGGGCGTCGAGCCCCTCCGCCTCGCCCAGCGCGATTGCCGCGGGACCCAGCGCCGCAAGCTGCTCGGGGCCGAGCTTGAGGATCGAGGTGCGCTTCATGAAGTCGAGCACGCCGAGGCCCGACGAGAACCGCGCTGAGCGCGCGGTCGGCAGCACGTGGTTGGAGCCGGCGACGTAATCGCCGATCGCCTCCGGGGTGTGCGCCCCGAGGAAGATCGCGCCGGCGTTGCGAATTTTCGAGGCGAGCCGTTCGGGGTCGACGGTTTCGATCTCCAGATGCTCCGCGGCGATCGCATCGGCCAGCGGGATCGCGTCGTCGAGATCGTTCACCAGGATGATGGCGCCGTAGTCGCGCCACGACGCACCGGCGACGGTTTCACGCGGCAGCGTGGTCAGTTGCGCCGTCACCGCCTTCTCGACCGCATCTGCCAGCGCGGCGTCGTCGGTGATCAGGATCGATTGCGCCGCCGTGTCGTGCTCGGCCTGCGCCAGCAGATCAGCCGCGATCCAGTCCGGATTTCCCGTTTTGTCGGCGATGATCAAGACCTCGGAGGGGCCGGCGATCATGTCGATGCCGACCTTGCCGAACACCAGACGCTTGGCCGCGGCTACATATGCGTTGCCTGGGCCGACGATCTTCGCCACCGGCTTGATGGTCTGCGTACCGTAGGCCAGCGCGGCCACCGCCTGCGCGCCACCGATGCGATAGACCTCGTCGACGTTTGCGAGCTTCGCCGCCGCCAGCACCAGCGGAGCCAATTTTCCATCGGGGGCCGGCACCACCATGACGACGCGCGGGACGCCGGCGACCTTGGCCGGGACTGCGTTCATCAGCACGGAAGACGGATAGGCAGCGGTGCCGCCCGGGACATAGAGACCGACCGCTTCGATCGCGGTCCAGCGATGGCCGAGCTCGACGCCGAGCGGATCGGTGAAGCGCTCGTCCTTCGGCTTCTGGCGCTGGTGATAGACCTCGATCCGGTCGCGCGCGAGCGTGAGCGCATCGAGCGCCTTGGGGTCGCAGGCCGCCGCCGCGGCGTCGAGTTCGGCGGCAGTCACGCGCAGGCCGACCTGGGCGAGGCTCACGCGATCGAATTTCCGGGTCAGCTCCGCAAGCGCCACATCGCCACGCGCCCGCACGTCGTCGATGATGGCGCGCACCGCCGTTTCGACGTCGGCGGCGGTCTCCCGTTTGGTGTCGAGAAACGCGGCAAAGCGCGCGGCAAAGTCGGGCGATCGGCTGTCGAGGCGGGTCGGCATTGCGCGGTCCGGCCGGGACGAGCCCCGGTTTCACCGGTCAATGGCGCGGGGCCGCGGGCGCGTCAACCCTGTTGCCGGGTGTCCAGGATTTGCACGTCCAGCGGATGGGCCGGGCAGGCTTCGGTGACCCAGGCCGGGCCGAGATCGGTCAATTCGAGCTCCAGGCATTCGACTTCGAGCCGGAGCGCCTCCCCGCCCGAGAAGGTCAGCGTCACGACGCCGCCCGGGGAGTTGTTCTCGGAAAACGAGATCGCCAGCAGATTCAGGACCACGTTTTTGCCGGCGGCATCGCAGTTGCGGCACTTGCACGACAACACCCGCTCGAAGCGGAGCGCGGCGCGCCGACGCCGGTACTGGGGACTTTCGCCATTGGCGGCCTCCCAGTCGAACCGGTCGAGCGCGACCACGACCCGATGCTCGCCGGGACGCCATCGGATCTCGGATGCCTTGACCAGCGCGTCCTGCAGGTGCGCGGACACGACATCCATGTCGCCGCCGTCGAGGGCGATCAGCTTGAGAAGGTCCATGACCTTAAGGCCTTCGGTTGTCGGTGCTGAACGCTACGTAGGCAGCGGGCTGCAGGCTCGCAAGGGCGCTCAGGGGCAGCTTTCCAGGATAGACGAGCCGCAAAGCCGCTCGTCAGCCTGGCCTCAACGTCGCATTTTATTCTCCAAATTTCTTGCTCGCGAAGCGGCCATGCAGACCGGCTCCTGGAAAGACACTGCTGACAACCACCGTTTGTGTCGGTAAATTTCCTTGGTCCGACCCGTGTCGCGTCGTCATTCGGAGGAACGTATGAAGTTGTCGTTGTCGCTCGCTCGGCCCGCAGTGATTTCGGGCCTTGCATTGCTGGTTTCGTTGAACGTCGTGCTGGCGCAGCCCAAGCCGGCCGAAGAATACACCCCCTCGGTCGGTCAGGCGGGCAAGGATGTGGTCTGGGTGCCGACGCCGCAGGCGCTGGTCGACAAGATGATGGAGATGGCCAAGGTCACTCCGAACGATTTCGTCATCGACCTCGGATCCGGCGACGGCCGCACCGTCATCACCGCCGCCAAGCTCGGCGCCAAGGCGCAAGGCATCGAATACAATCCGGACATGGTCGAACTGTCGAAGCGCAACGCGGCCAAGGAAGGCCTCGCCGACAAAACCGTGTTCATGAAGGCCGACCTGTTCGAGAGCGACTTCTCGCAGGCCACCGTCATTACGATGTTCCTGCTGCCCGACATCAACCTGCGGCTTCGTCCGAAAATTCTGGACCTGAAGCCCGGCACTCGCATCGTCTCGAACACCTTCACCATGGGCGACTGGGAGCCGGACGAAGTCTCCACCGTCATCGAGGGCTGCTCCTCGTATTGCAAGGCAAGCTTCTGGATGGTCCCGGCCAAGGTGGCAGGAACCTGGAAGCTGCCGCAGGGCGAGCTTGCGCTGGAGCAGACGTATCAGATGTTGAAGGGTACGCTGAAGAACGGCAACAGCTCGGTAGCGATCAGCGACGGCAAGATGACCGGCGACCAGATCAGCTTCACGGCCAACGGCACAAAGTTCACCGGCAAGGTGAACGGCAACACCATCGAAGGCACCTGGCGGGCCACACGCGGCTGAGCCGCAACGTCACTGTCGAGAAATTCCCCAGCGGCCGCCGCGTCATCTCGCGGCGGCCGAATTTTTTGTGCGGGCGAACCACAACAGCGGCAGGCCGAGCACCAGGACGGCGACGCCGACCAGCGCGCCGCGACCGGCGTAGGCGATGCTGGAGTAAAACAGATAGAGGCAGGTCAGGCACAACAGCACGGGAGGCAGCGGGTAGAGCGGCATGCGGAACGGCCGCTCCTGACCGGCGTCGCGCCGGCGCAGGATGATGGCCGCCAGCGCGACCAAAAACAGAAAGAACCAGAACACCGGGGCGGTGTAGGCCACCATCGCCTCGAAGCCTTCCTTGGTGCTCGCACCGAACGCAATCAGCCCCAGCGAGATCGCGCTCTGGATGTAGATGGCGTTGCGCGGATTGTTGCCCGTGGCGCTCCAAAGACCGAGCGAGCGCACCGCCAGATCTTGGCCCAGCGCGTGATAAACCCGCGCCCCGGTGAACACGCTGCCGTTGATCGTGCTCAGCGCCGCGCAGCAGACGAACAGACTGACCAGCACCGCGCCGATGGGACCCATGCCGGCGCGCATCACGTCTGCGGCGATCGCGGGCGCCTTGCGGGCGCCTTCGAGGCCGAGAACGTGCAGATAGGCGACGTTGATCAGAATATAGAGCAGCGTGACGGTGACCGTGCCGACGACCAGGATGCGGACCATGTTGCGACTGACGTCCCGCACGTCGCGGGACAGATACGCCGCCTCGTTCCAACCGCCGTAGGTGAACAGGATGAAGACGATCGCAAGCCCGAGTGTGCCGCCGCCGGCCGACGGCGCGACGTCCGCCGTGGGCGCCGGACTCGCCAGCGCAAGCCCGACGAACGACACGAACAGAAGCGCGCCGACTTCGAGCACGGTGAAGATGATCTGCGCGTTCTTGCTCTCGTAGGTCCCCGCCAGATTGATCAGGGTTATGAAGACCAGCGCCGCGGCGGCGTAGATCGGCGACCCGTATGTGCCGAGGGGCCAGAGCTGCTGCGCGTAGTCGCCGAACACAAAGGCGACCGCCGCAATCGCGCCCGTCTGGATGACAGTGGTGCGCGCCCAGGCGAACAGCAAGCCGACGCTGCTGCCGTAAGCGCGGGTCAGGAAATGGTACTCGCCGCCGGTCGATGGATAGGCGGCCGCCAACTCGGCATAAACCAGCGCGCCAATCAGCGTGATCGCGCCGCCGACCACCCACATGCCGATGAATGCGGCGCTGCTGTCGACGTTGAGCGCGACAAGGAACGGCAGCTTGAAGATGCCGACGCCGATGATCAGGCCGACCATCATGGCGATGCCATCGGTCACGGAGAGGCTGGCGCGGGGGTTGGTGGCTTGTTCGGTGTTCATCGGGCAATCCGCGGACCGGACTGCGCTCCCCGGAGGGAGCGCAGCGGATGTTTCGGGGTGAAGTTTTTACAGGAAGGGTTTGCTTCGGCTGCTACGTGCGGCGCGCCCGCCACGCTCCTCCGATACCCTTGATCTCGTTGCCTTCGACGACACCCTTGTATTCCTTCTTCGCGCCGTCGCGAGTCACCGTCAGGGTCACCTCGGTGCCTTTGAGCTTTCCGGCGACCTCGGCGGACCGAGCGCCGGTCGCGGCCTTGCCGGACACCATCTGATATTTTTGCGTGAGGTCGAGCGTCATTTTCTCCTCGCCCTCGATCTGCCATTGGCCCTGAATGACCGCCGGGACGTACCAGAGGTAAATCTGCTTGCTGCTGACGACGTCGCGCTGGTCGGGCTCCCAGTCTCCCATGTCGAATGCGTGAGACACCACCCGCGATCCCGGCTTGAGCTCGGCCAGAATCTTCGGCCGCAGGCGCCGGTTGATCTCAGTGAGAAGGTACATCGTCATCACGTCGGCCTTGCCGATATTCTCCTGGAACAGGTCCGCGACCTTGAACGTGGCCTTGTCGGTCACGCCGCTTTTCTTCGCATTCTCGTTGGACTCCTGGATGCGGACAGGATTGATGTCCACGCCGTAACCGCTCGCGCCGTATTTGCGCGCCGCCGTGACCACCATGCGTCCGTCGCCGCAGCCGAGATCGATCACGAAGTCAGTGGCTTTGACCTCTGCCATCTCCAGCATGCGGTCGACGACCTCCTGCGGAGTTGGGACGTAGATCACGTCGAGCTTCGGCTCTTGCTGCGCCAGCAGCGGCGAAACACCGAGCGCGGTAGCGACGAAAACCGAATAGGCGGTCCGGCGAACGGATGCGAGACGCAACGTCATAAAGGCTCCTCCAAAACGGCCGGAGTCGGAATCCGGCGATCACACCTTCCCAGAGTTTCCGGGAGGTTGCGACGGTAAAAACACCGCTGAAGGTGCTTTTGTTCTTGGAATTTCAGGAAAACCGAGATTTGACGATGCAGGGCCGAACCGCCCCGCAGCCGGCGGTCGCTATTCGCTGACGCGTTCGATCGCCGCGCCGCAGCGGCCGAGCTTCTCCTCGAGCCGCTCGAAGCCGCGGTCGAGGTGATAGACGCGGTTGACCATGGTCTCGCCTTCGGCGGCCAGCGCGGCGATCACCAGCCCCACCGAAGCGCGCAGGTCGGTCGCCATCACGGGGGCGCCGCGCAACCGGTCGACGCCAGTGACGATCGCGGTCTCGCCGTCGAGCCGGATGCGGGCGCCAAGCCGCGCCAGCTCCTGCACGTGCATGAAGCGGTTCTCGAAAATGGTCTCGGTGATGCGCGAGGTGCCCTTGGCCTTGCTCATCAGCGCCATGAACTGCGCCTGCAGGTCGGTCGGGAAACCGGGGAACGGCGCGGTGGTCACATCGACCGGCGCGATCGCGCCCCCATTGCGCTTGACGCGGATGCCCTCGTTGGTCGACGTCACCTCGGCGCCCGTCTGCGCGATGATGTCGAGCGCCGACTGCAGCAGCTCCGGCCGCGCGCCTTCGAGCAGCACGTCGCCGCCGGTCATCGCCACCGCCATCGCATAGGTGCCGGTCTCGATCCGGTCGGGCAGCACGGAGTGCCGCGCGCCGCCGAGCCGCGTCACGCCCTCGACGATCAGCCGCGACGTGCCGATACCGGAAATCCGCGCGCCCATCTTGTTGAGGCAGTCGGCGACGTCGCCGATCTCGGGTTCCTGCGCCGCGTTCTCGATCACGGTGGTGCCGTGCGCGAGCACCGAAGCCATCAGCGCGGTATGGGTGCCGCTGACCGTCACCTTGGGGAACTTGATCTCGCCACCCTTGAGCCCGTTCTTGGCGCGCGCGATCACGTATCCGCCGTCGATCTCGATTTCCGCGCCGAGCTTTTCCAGCGCCATGATGAGCAGGTCCACCGGCCGGGTGCCGATGGCGCAGCCGCCCGGCAGCGAAACCTTGGCCTCGCCCATGCGCGCCAGCAGCGGCGCGATCACCCAGAAGCTGGCGCGCATCTTGGATACGAGATCGTAGGGCGCGGTGGTGTCGACGATGCGCGAGGCCACGATGTGAATGGTATGGCCGTTCTGCTGCGACTCGCCCGGCCGCTTGCCCGGCACCATCATGTCGACGCCGTGGTTGCTCAGGATGCGCTGGAGCAGGCTGACGTCGGCCAGCCGCGGCACGTTGTCGAGGATCAGGGTCTGATCGGTGAGCAGGCTCGCGATCATCAGCGGAAGCGTGGCGTTCTTGGCGCCCGAGATCGGGATCGCACCCTCGAGCCGCCTGCCGCCGACGATCCTGATGCGATCCATGTCCGCTCCTGCCGTTAAGACCTAGGGACGCTGGCACGCCCCCACAAGCGTTATTCGCCTGAAGGGTTTCCGGTTTGCCTCTTCGGCTTGTCGCCTGCCCCATCCCGCACAATTCCGGCGGAATCGTGAGGCTCGCCGCCGCCATCCTGACGTGGAGCCGTTTCGCGGCCCCTCACCTGCGCCTTCCGGCGTTTGAGGTTTTCGCGCAACGCCTGGGCTCGGCGATCCTGACGCGCCGCGGCCCCCCGGGGCTGTTTGGGTTCGCTCATGCGCCCCCATAGCGGCTTCGGGAGCCCTCCGGCAAGCGGCGGACGGACCGCTCGACATCCGGCCAACGATCGGATATTCGCTCGGCCCGATGCTGCCGTAGCTCAGTGGTAGAGCACTCCATTGGTAATGGAGAGGTCGAAAGTTCAATCCTTTCCGGCAGCACCAGTAAATCAATATAATCAACGGCTTAGTCTAATACTCGATTTTTAAAAGTTGCCGGTTGACCTATATTACAGCCGTATTACGATGCTCGATCGGACCGGTTCAGGACCGGTTCTGGGTACCGACCCATGCCCGCATCGAAGGTCATAAACCAGCAATCGTTCCACGACAGGAAGGTGGTTCTCTATCAGTTGGAGAACCGACCGAAGCACCTCTGGC
>CAMDFO010000103.1 GCA_945897515.1 Rhodoplanes serenus
TCCGGCCCGCCGATGCATCTTTGCTCCGGCGTTGACACGGATGTCTTTGAACTCGCACAGAACCTGCGGAATGGCGTCCTTACGGCCACGAAACCAGCCGAGCGCGAGGTCTGCCTCGCCAGCGCCGCCGCCGGCCCCTTCGCCGGGAACGGGCAACTTGGCTATAACTGTGTGCTCTTCGGGCGGTACCCGGCCTGCTTCGCCGTAACCCCAAGTGTCGACAAAGAAGGCCTGCGTGAAAGCACCTTCCGCCTGCGTTTCACTAAGACGCAGGCGCCCGTCCCAGTCGCGGAGCCGTTTCAGCAGTGCCTCATCGTGCCCTTTCGTGTGGGCACGATAATCGAGATCGAATTCTGACCGCAGGAAGGCCCGCGTGATGAACGAGCGGCTATCGTCGAACATGCCGCCCCCGGAGGTTGCTTGGTATTTCGAAAATCATTCGCTCACGTTAGCCACTTGGTCTCCCAATCAGGCAACATTTTCCTCGGTCGATACTGCTCGCCCGTTTTTCCCCCCGCGTCGCCTCATCATCAATCGCACCCTCGCATGTCGGATGCGACCTGCTAGCGGTACATTGCGATCGACCCGTGCTCGTCACCGTCTGCTCGCTGCAAGATTCAGGAAACTCAGACGAAGCCATGGATCAATCATGTCGCGAGCATGTCGCGTGGAGCCGCCGGAGGCATGTGTAAGTAGTTGATTTTACTTGGTGGCACTTCGCGACAAACGCGACATGAAAAACGCCACTCACGAACACCTAGAATTGAAAAATTGTAGCAAAAACAAATTGGTGGGAGAGGCAGGACTCGAACCTGCGAAGGCGTAAGCCAGCGGATTTACAGTCCGCCCCCTTTGCCACTCGGGACACTCTCCCAGAATCCACGCAAAACCGTCACAGCGCGTTGATCTCCAAAGACAAACGGGCTTGGTCCGCCGGCCCCCGGGATCGGGGGCTTTATGGTCAGCCACCCGGTCGAAGTCAATGGAAAGCGGCCAATCGGCCGTTCGGCTCGATTGCGGGAAACCGCCGCGGTCGATACCTGAGAGCGACGCACGCTTCCGGGACCCCCACCGATGCCCAGACCACCGATCCACCGGCCCCCTTCACGCCCAAGACCGGAGGCAAAGCCCGGCGCTATGCCTGGAGCAAAGCCGGGCGCCACCCGCGAGCAGATCGAACGCCGCGAGCGCTTCGTCCAGGCGCGGCGCGAGAGCCTTCAGCCGGCAGCCGACGAGGGCGTGGCCGTGCTCTACGGCTGGCACACGGTGAAGGCCGCGCTCGCCAACCCGGCGCGGCGCATCCGCAAGCTGCTCGCGACCGACAACGCCGCGCGGCGGCTTACCGAGGAAGGCATTCCATCGAAAGTGCCGCCGGAGATCGTGCGGCCCGGCGCGATCGCGGAACGACTGTCGCCCGACGCCGTGCATCAGGGACTTTATCTCGAAGCCGACGCCCTGCCCTCGCCGCCGATCGAGCAGATCGCGCCCGACGGCGTGGTGCTGGTGCTCGACCAGATCACCGATCCGCACAACGTCGGCGCGATCTTCCGCTCCGCCGCCGGTTTCGGAGCGACCACCATCGTCACGACGGTGCGGCACAGTCCGGAAGCCACCGGCGTGCTGGCGAAATCGGCGTCGGGCGCGCTCGAATACGTGCCGCTGATCGCGGTGCAGAATCTGGCGCGCGCGCTCGCGGTGCTGAAGGAGCGCGGCTTTCTCGTGGTCGGCCTCGACTCCAGCGGCGACAGCGATCTTGCGACCGTGGCGCTGAACGCGCCGCTCGCGCTGGTGCTGGGCGCGGAAGGCAAAGGGCTGCGGCAACTGACCAAGGAGACCTGCGATCACGTCGCGCGGCTCGACCTGCCGGGCGCGATCAAGAGTCTCAACGTCTCGAACGCCGCCGCGCTCGCGCTCTACATCGCGAGCACCAGGCTGCGCTCCTAGTCCTCGGATTCGATGACGATGATGCGCGCATCCGGTGCGGTCATGACGACGCCCGGCGCGCGGTAGGGCTGATAGGCGCCCATCGGGCGATATCCGGCCGGCCCATAGGGTTGGTAGCTCGGCGGCGCGCACCTGATGTTGCGGCGGCCGCGCGCGTCGCTCTGGCATCGCCTCCCCACGGCATCGGGCTCGGCATAGGGATGGACCATCGCGACTTCATATGGGGACGGCGGCACCGGCAACGCGACGCCATAGCTCGGTCCCTGATTGACGACATAGGCCGGCGACGATGCGGGGGGCGCAGGGGCCGGACCCTGGTTCACGCCATAAACCTCGCGCTCCTGCACGGGGCGCGGCGCCGGACGCAGCGGTTCGCGGCGTTCATAGTTCGGTGGGGCTGCATCGGCGGAGTAGCGCGGCTCGACCAGAACGGGAACCGGGGGCGCGGCCAGCCGCGTGGCCGGATCGACCACCATCTGCGGCCGGATGCGCGTCGTGGCGACCGCCCGCTCCTTCGCAGGCGCCTCCGGCGCGGCTTCGACCTCAGGTGTTGGCACCGCCGCCGGCGGATCGCTCACTCCGGGCATGCGCTCCGGGATGTTGCACGCATTGTCGAAGCATTCGCGGTCGGCGCTGGCCGGTGTGACGACGAGCGCTGCGATGGCGGCCAGTACGTAGATGCGGCGGGACATAACGTTCCCTTGTCATTCTTTCAGTCTCCGCATCTGGGTGTGTTTGCTGTTCGCGCGTGGCCGGCGCGAAATGTTTTTTAAGGGCGGCGTCTCGGCACGATGACGATCGGCGGGTTGAAGACGTTCGGCTCGTCGAGCGTGGCCGGCACTTCGGCGGCCGGATGATACGGACGCTTGCCGAGCTCTTTGGCGACGTGCTGGGCGTCGGACTGCGTCCCCCAGGAACGCGAGAAGCTTTCGGCCGGCTCCGGCATGATGCGATCCGGCGACGGTTCGACTTCGTTGCGGCCGCGCTGCGGCGCAGAACCGTAACGGGGATGATAGTTGCCTTGCTTCGGCCCGACGCGGCCGTAGTGCAGCGCCGTTCCGCCGGTCACGACCGGCGCCATGTGGCCGGGGCGGAATAGTCCCCAGTCGCCTTCCACCACCGCCCAGTTGGCGTTGCGGCCGGCGATCACGGTCGGGACGCCATGCCGGCTCGGCACCACGATCACGGGGCCGCTGTCGGCGCGCGCCGCAGGCGCATTCGCCACGGCCGCGAGGCCGCCGATGCACGCTGCAAGACAATGATGCGCGAGTTTACTCATGCGCCGCCCGGTTCATGACAGACGGCATTTTAGACGAAGTTTCAGGATCATCCGTTGCCGGCGCAGCGGAATTGCCGGATAGGCTTAATTCGCGGCTACCACCGCGGCGGGCACCGCAGATCGCAGTGCAACCGAACCCGAGCGCAGCGAATTCGCCACCGCCGGAAGGTCGATGCGATTGGTTAATTCGTTGTGGACATTGACCATGGTCACCCGCAGGTAGTTGCGCAGCACCGGAGCATCGCGACCGCGCAGCTTTTCGTGGATCGGCATCAACTCGAAATAGCGTTCCCAGACCGGCTCCGGAATATCCTTCGCCCATTTCGGCGGATGCAGACCGATGAGCTTGAGGCGCTGGTCCAGCTCGGCGCGCAACTCGGTCCAGACCTGCTCGCCGAGCGCCGCCGGCACCGGATAGCGATCGAACACCGCCAGCACCAGCGTGCGGATCGCATCGACCTGTTCGGGTCGGTCGTCGCGACGCTCCGGATGCAGCACACCTTCCGCAAGCTCGCCGACCATGGCCAGGCAGAGCGGAAAGGCACGCCAACGCGACACATCGCAGGCGGCCTGGAAGTCCGGTTCGCGGAACAGGACCTTTGCATAGTGGCCGGCGCGGGCGCGGGCATATTCATAGATGCCCTTCTGCGCGACGAAGGCTGAATTCTCGTCGATGAACTGCGCCAATTCCCCCGCATCCCGGATCGGGGGGGGGCGGCGGAACATGTCAAAGAGTCCCATGGACCTAGCCGTGCGCAAAAATGCGTCTCTACGCAAGCATCTTGCAGCGCATGTCGTTTGCTGCAGTGCAAGAAACCCGAACGTCTTCCGCAAGTTTGGCCAATAGCCTCAATCCAAAGTCGTATAGGGCCGATGATTACGCAATGTTAATGCTTGGGGCACGGACCGCGTCACAAGACACGCGGGCGTGCGTTCGTTGCGGGGGCAACGCTCTTACTTTGGTGCCGGGCGCTCCCTCGCCTTCACATCGGTCTCGCACACGCGGGCCGGTCATAGCAGGGGGTAAACGACCCATGGCTCAGCCCGACAGTCCCGCCAATCAAGAGGCGCATTGGGACAAGACCACCCGACTGATGTTCACGCATCTCGGGGTCTGGTTCTTCTTCGGCTACGTGGTCCACATGTTCGTGGTTCCGCTCAACAAGATCATCATTCCGGTGCTCGGCTTCCCGCTCGGCTTCTACATGGCCGCGCAGGGCTCATTGATCGCGTTCGTCGTCATGCTGTTCATGTTCGCAAGGCAGCAGGACAAGATCGACCGCGAGCACGGCTACGCCGAAGACGACTGAGGGGAATTGAACCATGACTACACAAAACACAAGCGCTTCGGACGCCTTCTATAAGCAGCTCGGCCGAATGTACGGCACCTACACCGGTGCCTTCATCGCGTTCATCATCCTGCTCGCCATCATGGAGCAGATGGGCGTTCCGAATAAGGTGCTCGGCTATCTGTTCGTGTTCTTCACGCTGGCGGTTTACGCCGTCATCGGCGTCATGACGCGGACAGCGCAGCTCTCCGAATACTACGTCGCCGGCAGGCGCGTTCCGGCGTTCTACAACGGCATGGCCACCGGCGCCGACTGGATGTCGGCAGCTTCGTTCGTCGGCATGGCCGGCTCCCTGTTCCTGCTCGGCTACGACGGCATCGCCTGGGTGCTCGGCTGGACCGGCGGCTTCGTGCTGGTGTCGATCCTGGTCGGTCCGTACCTGCGCAAATTCGGCGCCTACACCGTGCCTGACTTCATGGCGTTCCGCTTCGGCGGCAACGTCGCCCGCTTCCTCGCGGTGGTCGTGCTGGTGTGCTGCTCCTTCACCTACGTGACGGCGCAAATCTACGGCACCGGCCTCATCGCATCGCGCTTCCTCGGCATGCAGTTCGAGCTCGCGGTGTTCGCCGGTCTCGTCGGCATTCTGCTGTGCGCGATGCTGGGCGGCATGCGAGCGGTGACCTGGACGCAGATCGCCCAGTACATCGTGCTAATCATCGCCTACCTGACGCCGATCGTGATCCTGTCGACGCAGCACTACGGCATCCCGATCCCGGAGCTCACTTACGGGCGGGCGATCGCCGACATCACGGCGCGCGAAGGCGCGTTGCTGCAGCAAAACCTGGCTGTCCTGTGCACGCAGGCAAGCTGCCCGGCCGGTGCGCTCAAGCCGCACATCGAGCCGTTCATCAACTACAGCCCGCTGAACTTCTTCGGCATCATCTTCTGCATGATGGTCGGCACGGCTTCGCTGCCGCACATCCTGATGCGCTACTTCACCACCCCGTCGGTGCGTGAGGCGCGGCAGTCGGTGGCGTGGTCGCTGCTGTTCATCTTCCTCCTGTACTTCTCGGCGCCGGCCTATGCGGCGTTCTCGAAGCTGGAGGTCTATACCAACATCATCGGTAGAGACGTTGCTTCGGTCCGCCCCTGGATGTTTACCTGGGGCGAGCTGGGGCTGATCCAGATCTGCGGCAAGAACGCCGCCAGCATCGACGCGATCATTGCCGCGTGTAAGGCGATCGCCAACCATCCGGGCGTCGTCCGGCTGCAGGACTTCGTGATCAACACGGACGTGATCGTGCTCTCCACCCCGGAGATCGCGGGCCTTCCATATGTGATCTCGGGCCTGGTGGCCGCGGGCGGTCTGGCAGCGGCGCTCTCCACCGCCGACGGCCTGCTGCTCGCCATCGCCAACGCGCTCAGCCACGACATCTACTACAAGATGCTCGATCCCAACGCGCCCACGATCCGCCGACTCACGGTGGCCCGGGTGCTGTTGTTCTTCGTGGCCGTGGCCTCGGCCGCCCTGGCATCGACCAGACCGGGCGACATCCTGGCCATGGTGGGCTGGGCATTCTCGCTCGCGATGGCCGGCAACTTCCCGGTGCTCGTCATGGGCATCTGGTGGAAACGCGCCACCACGGCGGGAGCCATCTCCGGCATGATCGCCGGGTTCGGCCTCTGCCTGTTCTACCTGGTGGTGAGCCGCTACTACCCTGGCTTCGGCGTCAAGTACGCAGGCATGACGTCGCTGCTCAATCCGGTAACGGGCGCGCCGATCATCCCGGATCTCGCCAAGGCCATGGCGCTTCCGAACGCCATGGAGTCGTGGCCGACGCTGGCGCACCCGCTGGCGAACAAGGTCGGCTGGTTCAACCTCAACAACATCAACTGCGGTCTGTTGGGGATGCCGCTGGGCTTCCTGGTCATCTACGTCGTCAGCCTGTTCACCAAGGCTCCGTCGGCGGAGATGCAGGCCTTCGTCGACGAGATCCGCAAGCCGCGTGGCCGGACGGTTCTCGAAGAGAAGAGCTGATCCGCTTCACCATCGAACCATCGGCGGGGCCCTTCGGGGCCCCGCTTCTTTTCCGGCACTGGTGCCGTGCTGCACGTGACCCGGCGGCAATCCGGCTCTATCCTTGTTCTAAACTCGCGCCCGGCCCAGGCGGCCGACAGCGCATCTGAAAGGTCCGCGATCCGTGACCGGCATGTCGCTCCTGACCTACTGGTACTTCCACCTGCCGAATTTCATTCTGGCGGCGCTGATGTACACATTGCTCGGCCGCGCATTGCTCGGCCTGATCGTGCAGCCCGATTCCTCTAACTACATCTGGCGCTTCTTCTGTCGGATCACCGACCCGGTGGTCGCGGCCGTCGCGGTGGTCACGCCGAACGCGGCTGCGCCGGTCGTGATCTGGCTGTTAGGCGTGGTCTGGCTGTTCTGGCTACGGGTGGCCCTGCTCTATCTCTTCCTTCTGCTGGGCGCAGTCCCGCGCGTGAGCTGAGCCGATCCCATGGAACGTCATTTCTACTATATCGGCATCGCCTTCTTCGGGATGATCAACGGACTGTTTAACCAGGGCGCGTTGGCCACAGCCTACGTGTTCGTGAAAATTCTTGCGCCCGCCCTGCTGTTCGGCAGCGAGTCGCTGACGCTGATGTTCGCCTCGCTGATGGTATCGACGGCGACCATCATCCTTGCCGGCATTCCGGCGGCGCTTTACGAGCGCTACGTCGGTGCCCGGGACGATTCGACCGAGGCGTCGCTATGGATCTGGGTGGCGGGAACTGCACTCCTGACCCTTCCGGCCATCGGCAATTTCTTCGAGTTCAAACTTTAGGAAAAACGCCGAAACGGTGACGACGCTTGATTGTCGGCCCCCGCATGTCCGGATAGGCTGCGACGGCTGGTTGATTTACAGACGGGGGCACCCGTGGAACAGATGCGTCGCATTGCCTACGAAACCGTGCTGCGAGCCTGTGGCTTCGCTTCGCTCGCGATCTTCTGCGTCATGGTCGGCATGTCGTTCATGCCGAAGCTGGCATTCCAGGCCGGCGGCTTTCTCTCCACGATCATGGCCTTCGTGCTGATCCTCAAGGCATACGAGGCGCGCACCAAGAATTACCGCCACACCGAGATGTGGCTCTATCTCGAAAAGGACCAGCGGCCGCCGGAAGCCTACGCGCAATGGGCGAGCGCGACGGTACTGCGGGAGACCTATCTCACATTCGCGCTTTGGACCTCGATGATCGCGATCGCGATGTGGGTGCTGGCGATCGGGTTCGGGCTGTTCGGACTGTAGAGGAACCGGTCCGGCGGCGGCCGCACGGCTTGTCCGGCTGCGGCGGGGCTGCTAGCTCTCGGGTCGCGCCCGGTTAGCTCAGCGGTAGAGCAGCGGTTTTGTAAACCGAAGGTCGGGGGTTCAATTCCCTCGCCCGGCACCAGTGGCCCAAGGAGACTGCGATGCGTGCGATCACGCTCGACGAGGCCGTGAAAGTCATCAACGAGACCTTCGCCGAGGCCAAGCGCCGGAACGCCTATCCGCT
>CAMDFO010000104.1 GCA_945897515.1 Rhodoplanes serenus
CGCGACTTGCACCCAATTCGCCGATGCGACGCTCGGGTTCCTGCGTGAAACAGTTCCTCGGAATTGGCCGGACCTTTGCGATTCAGTCACCGACAATTTCCGCATCATCAACCCAAAGGATTTTCGGGTTGTGACGTGAACGGGGTATAGATTCATTTGCAACACGCCGGGGAAGCGCCTTGAACGAAACGCTCTACCGTCTCGTCATCGCCGACGACCATCCGCTGTTCCGCGGTGCGTTGCGTGAAGCCGTCGGCGGCGTGTTCGAGCGTTCGGAGATCGCGGAGGCCGGCTCGTTCGACGAACTGGCCAAGCTGCTGGAAGAGGGCAGCGAGGTCGACCTCATCCTGCTCGATCTCACCATGCCGGGCGCGCGCGGCTTTTCCGGCCTGATGTATCTGCGTGCGCAATATCCCAGCGTGCCGGTCGTGGTGGTGTCGGCCAACGACGATCCCGCGGTGATCCGACGCTGTATGGACTTCGGCGCATCCGGCTTCATCCCGAAAACGCTCGGCATCGAGGCGATGCGCAGCGCCATCCTGCGCGTGCTCAAGGGCGGGGTGTGGACGCCGCCCGACGTCGATCTCAAGGGCGGCTCCGACGCCGAGGCCGCGGCCCTGATGGCGCGGCTCTCGACGCTGACGCCGCAGCAGGTGCGCGTGCTGATGATGCTGTCCGAGGGCCTGCTCAACAAGCAGATCGCCTACGAGCTGACGGTGTCGGAGGCGACGGTGAAGGCGCACGTCTCGGCGATCCTGCAGAAGCTCGGGGTCGAGAGCCGGACGCAGGCGGTGATCGCCGCCGCGAAGATCGAAGTGGGGCAGTGGCCGCAGACCGTTGCGGCGGGGGGGTGAGGCGGTCGTTGGGCGCGCGCGTTAATGGGGCGCGCAGTCTCTCTCCGCGTCATTGCCGGGCTTGACCCGGCAATCCATGAGATTTTTCAACGAAATAGATCGTACGTTCAAGACTCGCTGCGCTTGCTCATGGATGCCCGGGTCAAGCCCGGACATGACAGCGGAGTGTGTGGCTGACGCGTGAATCCCTGCGTTCGCGGGGACGGACAACGGGCTTGGTCCATCGCGATCTCACTCCGCCGCCGCCACCCGCTGCACGCGCCACTGCGCCATCAGCGCGCGCAGCGCTGCCGGCTTCACCGGCTTGTGCAGCACCTGAATCCCTTGCGCGCGGGCCAGGTCGCGCACGCTGGGCGAACGGTCGGCGGTGATCAGGATCGCCGGCAGGTCGGCGCCGAAGCGGCTGCGCAGTTCCGCGATGGCTTCGATGCCGTCGCCCCGGTCGAGATGGTAGTCGACCAGCAGACCGTGGGGCGCCGCATGCGCTTCGGCCAGCGCGGCCATGGCGGTGGCGAGATCGGGCGCCTTGAGCACCCGGCAGCCCCAGCCGCCGAGCAGCATGTCCATGCCGTCCAGAATCTTCGGCTCGTTGTCGATGCAGAGCACCGTGGTGCCGAGGAGCTGTCCGCGGTCGACCGTGATGGTGTCGCGCGGAATCTGCTCCGCCATCGCCTCGCTCGACAGCGGCACCTCGACCGAAAATCGTGAGCCGCGTCCGACCTCCGAGCGCAGGTCGATCTCGTGCGACAGCACGCGGCCGATGCGCTCCACGATCGACAGCCCAAGCCCGAGCCCGCGCGCCACCCGCGCGCCCTCATCCAGCCGGTGAAATTCCTGGAAGATCGCGCGCATCTTGCTTTGTGGAATCCCAAGCCCGGTATCGTAGACGTCGATCCGCAGGTTGCCGCGCACGCGGCGGCAGCCGACCAGGACGCGGCCCTTCGGCGTGTATTTTACGGCGTTCGAGACCAGGTTTTGCAGCAGCCGCCGCAACAGCCGGCGGTCGGAGCGGATGCCGAGCGCGCAGGGCACGAAGGTCAGCTCCAGCCCCTTCTCGCGCGCCAGCGGCGTGAATTCGACCTCGAGCTGGCGCATCAGTTCGTCCATGCGGAAGCTGAAGATCTCCGGCCGCATCGCGCCGGCGTCCAGCCGCGAGATGTCGAGCAGCGCGCCGAAAATTTCCTCGACGGCTTCCAGGGAGGCATCGACGTTGTCGATCAGGCGCGCGTCCTCGCCGCCGCCCTGGCGCTCGATCAATGACGTCACATAGAGCCGGGCGGCGTTGAGCGGTTGCAGGATGTCGTGGCTCGCGGCCGCCAGGAAGCGGGTCTTGGAAATGTTGGCTTCCTCGGCGTCGCCCTTGGCGCGTCCGAGCTCGGCGTTGAGCCGGGTGAGTTCGGTGGTGCGCTCGCGCACGCGCATTTCGAGCGTCGCGTTGGCGCGCTCCAGCGCCTCGGCGGCTTCGACGCTGGGCGTGATGTCGGTGACGGTGATGACGATGCCGCCGTCCGGCATGCGATTCGAGCGGACCTCGACCACCAGGCCGCGCTCGGCGTAGCGCTCCAGCACCGGTTCGGTGCCGGCGGCGTAGCGCTCCATCCGCTCGTACACCACGGCCTCGATCGGGCCGGAGCCGAGCGCGCCGTGCCGGGCGTTGCTGCGGAGGATTTCGTCGAGACCGACGCCGACCCGGGTGAGATCGGCCGGCAGGTCGATGATGTCGCCGTACTGCCGGTTCCAGCACACCAGCCGCAGGTCCTTGTCGAACACCGCGATGCCCTCGTGCACGTGATCGAGCGCGGTCTGCAGGATTTCGCGGTTGTAGTGGATCGCGGCGTTGGCGTCGTCGAGCAGCTTGAGCGCCGCCTTGGTGGAGACCATGCGCTTGCGCAGCAGCAGCGACAGCACCAGCCGTGACGACGCCGCGCCGATGGCCGAGGCCAGGATGTGTTCGGCGTAGCGCATCAGTTCGAAATCGGCTTCGGCCTGCGGATCGAGGCTGATGCGGCGCGCCGCCGCGAAGCTCTCGAACGACGATCGCGTGCGCTCGTCGCCGAGATAGCGCGCGACCGCGGTGTTGAGCTCCTCGACCGTCACCGATGAGCGCCACAGCCGGAAGCTCGGCGCCATCGGCGCGAGATGCGGCGGCACGAACGCATCGGCCTGCATGCGTTCGATCGCGGTGGGGGCCCGCCCGAGCGAAAAACCGATATAGGCGATGATGTTGAGCGTGAGACTCCAGATCACGCCGTGGACCAGCGGATGCATATCGAGCCCGAACAGGCTCTGCGGCCGCAGCCAGACCACGTCCCACGGTCCGTCGGTGAGGATCTGGCGTCCAATGATGCCGAGGTCGGCGACGCTCGGCAGCAGCAGCGTATAGGCCCAGGCCAGAATGCCGATGGTCATGCCGGCGATTGCGCCGCGGCCCGTGGCTCTCCGCCACAGCAGGCCGCCGAAGAATGCCGGCGCGAGCTGGGCCACCGCCGCGAACGCCAGCAGCCCGATCGCGGCAAGCTGGGCTTCGCCGGCGGAGCGGTAATACAGATAGGCCAGCACCAGGATGGCGAAGATCGCGGTGCGGCGCACCTTCAGCAGCAGCGCGCCGACGTTGCCGCGGCCGGTGAGCAGCGTCTCGCGCCGCTTGAGCACCAGCGGCACCACGATGTCGTTCGACACCATGATGGCGAGCGCGACGGTTTCGACGATCACCATGGCGGTCGCCGCCGACAGGCCGCCGATGAAGGCGATCAGCGTGAACCAGTCGGATTTGGCCACCAGCGGCAGCGCCAGCACGAACATGTCGCTGTCGACCCCGCCGGCCGGGAAGGTCAGCAACCCGGCCATCGCGATCGGCACGACGAACAGGTTGATCAGCACCAGATAGGCCGGGAACAGCCAGGCGGCGCGCCGGATCTCGGACTCGCTGTTGTTCTCCACCACGGTGACGTGGAACTGGCGCGGCAGCAGCACGATGGCGACGAACGACAACAGCGTCATCGCCACCAGCGTGGCGACATTCGATTCGCGCGTCAGCACCGCGGCGGTGTGGGGCTGTTCCATCGCCTGCGAGAACAGCGCCACCGGACCGTCGAACATCCAGAACGTCACGAACACGCCGACCGCGACGAACGCGAACAGCTTGACCAGCGATTCCGCGGCGATCGCCAGCATCAGCCCGTCCTGATGCTCGGTGGCGTCGATGTGGCGGGTGCCGAACAATACGGCAAACGCCGCCATCGAGAGCGCGACGAACAGCGCGATGTCGCCCAGCACCGGCTGCGCCATTCCGGTGTCGGTGGCGACATGGGCCAGGATGGTGCTGAGCGACGAGGACACCGCTTTGAGCTGCAAGGCGATGTACGGAATGGTGCCGAAGATCGCGATCAGCGCCACGGTCGCGGCCACCCACTGCGCCTTGCCGTAGCGCGCGGCGATGAAGTCGGCGATCGAGGTGATGTTCTGCGCCTTGGCGATCCGCACGATCCGCATGATGAGCGGCGTGCACAGTCCGAGCATCAGGACCGGGCCGACATAGATGGTGAGGAACTCGAAGCCGGTGCGCGAGGCGAGACCGACCGAGCCGAAGAATGTCCAGGACGTGCAGTAGATCGCTAGCGACAGCGGATAGATCAGCAGGCGCGTGCGGCCATCGCGGCCGAGTTGCCGCACGCGGTCTCCGTAGCTCGCCACGACGAACAGCAGCCCGATATAGCCGAGCGCCACGGCGACGACGACCCAGCCTTGCAGCATGTCGTCTCCCACGCCACCCTGGCCGTCGCGCGGCCTGCGGGGGCTGTCCTCCCGGCACAGAGGATCATAGATGGCGAGGCCTTGTCCATCGGCCTCGCGCAAGCGAGAAATAGAGACTGCCAACGGCATATAGGGAGCACGCGATGCTGAAGAAATTCCGAGACTTCGCTATGCGAGGCAACGTCATCGATCTGGCCATCGGCGTCGTGATCGGCGCGGCGTTCGGCGCGATCGTGTCGTCCCTGGTCGGCGACATCTTCATGCCGGTGATCGGCGCGATTACCGGCGGCCTCGACTTCACCAACTACTTCACGCCGCTTTCGAGCAAGGTCACCGCCGACAGCCTGGTCGAAGCGAAAAAGCAGGGCGCGGTGCTGGCGTGGGGAAACTTCCTGACCATTCTGATTAATTTTCTCATCGTCGCCGCCGCACTCTTCCTCCTGATCAATTTGATTCAGAAATTCCGGCAGGCCGAAGAGAAGAAACCTGCGGCGCCGCCGCGCCAGGAGGTTCTGCTCGAAGAAATTCGCGATCTATTGAAGAAATAGCGACGCGAATCACATGCCGCTTGCACCGGCGGCATGAAGCCGCCGTGCCGCGACAAGTCCGGTCGAGTGGTGCTCGGTTGCCGCATGCAGCCGCGCAGCCGGCATGAATGCCACCACCCGATACCGTGAGATACGGTAACACTTGATCTTTCGTCGTTGCGCACGCAACTTGCTGGCGTGCGTATTTGCACGGATGCGGCGGACAGGGCGCAACGGCGCATGGCGGATCAACACCTGAGCGGTCAACGCCTGCACAGTCTGCAAGGCAGCGAAGTCTTTGTCGTCGATGACGACGAGTCGATGCGGGAGGCGCTGGCGGCGGTGCTCGCTCTGGAAGGCTGCCGTGTGACCTGCTTCTCCGAGGGGCACTTGTTCCTGCAGGCGGCGCGCGCCCATCCGCCGGCCTGCATCCTGCACGACGTCAACATGCCGGACCGCTCGGGACTGGACATGCTCCGCGAACTGGACGCGCCGCACTATCCGGCGCCGATCATCATCGTGTCGGCGCAGCGCGACGTGCCGACCGCGGTGAATGCGATCAAGGGCGGCGCACTCGACTTCATCGAAAAGCCGTTCGACGGCGCCGCGGTGGTCGCCCGCGTGCGCCGGGCGATCGAAGATTCGGCGCCGCGCAACGGAGGCTCCAGGCTCGGGCGTTTCCCGGGCTCCGAATTGCTGACGCCGCGCGAGAGCGAAGTGCTGGCCCAGGTCGCCGGCGGATGCTCCAACAAGGAGGCCGGCCGTCATCTCGGCATCAGCCCGCGCACCGTCGAGGTGCACCGCGCCCGCGTCATGGACAAGCTCGGCGCCCGCAACACCGCCGATCTGGTGCGCATCGTGCTGGGCAACGCCGGCCCCTGACGCAATCTCCCGTCATTCCGGGGCGCGCGTCAGCGCGAACCCGGAATCCAGATGCAAATGCGATGGGTGCGTCTGGATTCCGGATCGCTGCTTGCGCGGCGTCCGGAATGACCCAGCGCAGAATTGACGGCGCTTCGCCGCCGCGTCATTGATCGCGGCCAATGGCCCCGCCTCTGCTCACCCTGCAACAGACGTTCCTCCGCACCGGTGAATCGCTGCTGATCGCGACGATTGGCGGCGTGGTCTTCACCCTGATCGGTTTCCCTGCCGGGCTGATTTCGGGCTCGCTGCTGGCGGTGGGCGCGGCGGGCCTGCTTGGCCGGCCGGTGATGGTGCCGCGGCAGCTTTCGCGGATCATTCTGGTGCTGGTCGGCATTTCGCTCGGCGCCGTCGTAACGCCGGACACCCTCAAGGGTCTCGCCGCCTTCCCGGTCAGCATCGCGATGCTGCTGGTCGCGACGGTGTGCATGACGCTGGCGACGACGTCATACCTGCGCCTCGTGCATGGCTGGGACTGGCAATCGGCGCTGTTCGGGGCGAGCCCCGGCGCGCTCGCGCAGGTCATGGTGCTGGCGAACGAATACCGCCTCGACATGCGCGCGATCGCCATCGTGCAGGTGATGCGCGTGGTGGTGCTCACCATCGGCATTCCCACCGGGCTCGCCCTTTTCGGGCTCACCGCGAGCGGAGCGTTCCTGCCGCGTTCGAGCGCGGGGATCGCCTCGCCGGCCGAGCTCGCGATCCTGGTCGCGGCCTCGGTCGCGACGGCGCTCATTTTCTTGAAAATCAGGTTTCCCGGCGGCCTGATGTTCGGCGCGATGATCGCGTCCGCGGTCCTGCACGGCGGCGGCTGGATCGATGCCACCTTGCCGTGGTGGGTGGCTGCCGCGGCGGTGATCGGAATCGGCGCGGTGACCGGCTCGCGCTTCGGCAGCACCGACCCGCGCACGCTGCTGCGCTACCTCGGCGCGGCGCTAGGCTCGTTCGCGGTGGCCATTGCGGTCGCCTCGCTGTTCGTTGTGGTGCTGACCGCGCTGGTCCCGATCGGCATCGCCGATGTGGTGGTTGCGTTCTCGCCCGGCGCGCAGGACACCATGATGGTGGTGGCGCTGGCGCTGCATCTCGATCCGATCTTCATCGGGGCGCACCACCTGTCGCGTTTCATGCTGGTGTCGCTGTCGGTTCCGCTGTTGGCGCGCTGGCTCGGGCCGCCCCCGGTGGTGATGCCGGCGGACGCCCAGCCGCCGCGGCGGCCGACGATCGAGGATTGAACGGAGCTACTCCGCGGCGAGCGGGCGCTCGTTGCGCGGCAGGCCGAGCTTCTCCCACACGTCGACCAGGGCCTCGGCTAGCGTGTCGATCAGCACATCGTCGTGATACGGCGACGGTGTGATGCGAAGGCGTTC
>CAMDFO010000105.1 GCA_945897515.1 Rhodoplanes serenus
AGACCCATCAGGCGCTGGTGGTCCGGCTCGGTCAGCCGGTTCGCGGCATCACCGAGCCTGGCCTGAACTTCAAGGTGCCGCTGATCGACAACGTCATCACCATCGACAAGCGCATCCTCGACCTGGAAGCGCCGGCGCAAGAGGTGATCGCCTCCGACCAGAAGCGGCTCGTGGTCGATGCCTTCGCGCGCTACCGCATCCAGGACCCGCTGCGGTTCTTCCAGACGCTCGGATCGATCAGCGGCGCCAACTCGCAGCTCGCCATCCTGCTCAACTCGGCGCTGCGCCGCGTGCTCGGCGAGGTCAGCTTCACCCACGTGGTGCGCGACCAGCGCGCCGAACTGATGCAGCGCATTCGCGAGCTGGTCGACGTCGAGGCCAAGGGCTACGGCATTTCGGTGGTGGACGTGCGTATCCGCCGCGCCGATCTGCCGGAGCAGAACAGCCAGGCGGTCTACCAGCGGATGCAGACCGAGCGTCAACGCGAGGCCGCCGAATTCCGCGCCCAGGGCAGCCAGCGTTCGCAGGAAATCCGCGCCCGTGCCGACCGCGACGTGACGGTGCTGATCGCCGACGCAACCGCCAAGGCCGAGCAGTTCCGAGGCGAGGGCGACGGCGAGCGAAACCGGATCTTTGCCGAAGCGTTCGGCAGGGACACCGACTTCTTCGCCTTCTACCGCTCGATGCAGGCCTACGAGGCGGGCCTGCGCCACAACGACACCCGCATGCTGCTGCGGCCGGATTCGGAGTTCTTCCGATACTTCGTCGATCCGAGCGGCAGGCCGCGGAATAGCGGACCGGCCCAGGCGCCGGCGGCCACTCCGAGGTAAATGCGGTCGTGGTCGTCGGCCCGCGGCGGTGATGAGTATCGATGTTGGATTTCCTGGTCGCCCTTGGATTGCTCCTGGTTATCGAGGGCATCGTCTTCGCCGCGTTTCCGGCCATGGCCAAGCGGGCGATGGCCCATGTGCTCGAATCGCCGGACGGGGCGTTGCGGGTGATCGGGATCGTCTGCGCGGTGGCTGGCGTCGCGTTGGTGTGGTTGGTGCGGGGCTGAGCCGGCGTGGGGCCGCTATTCCGCCCCAATCCACCGGCTAGTCCAGGTGCCCATAGGCTTCTTGCATCCACCTTGCGGCGGATGCACTCTCGGCTACACCCTTTTCAGGAGAATCGACGGCCATGGCCCGTTTCTTCACTGCCCATTCCCGCATTCGCAATTCGGCCCTGAGCGTGCTGGCCGCAGCGGCCATCGCGCTGCCGGCGGTCTCGGTGTCAGCCCAGGCGCGCGGACCGGAGGCGATCGCGGATGTCGCCGAGAAGGTCATCGACGCGGTGGTCAACATCTCGACCTCGCAGGGCGCACCGGCAGCAGCCGGCGCACAGCGATCCCCGCAAACGCCGCGGCCGAACCTTCCGCCGGGCTCGCCGTTCGAGGAGTTCTTCGAGGAATTCTTCAAGAACCGCCGCGGCCCCGAGGCGCAGACCCCGAACCGCACGCCGCGCCGCGTCAGTTCGCTCGGCTCCGGCTTCGTCATCGACCCTTCGGGCATCGTCGTGACCAACCACCACGTGATCGCCGAAGCCGACGAGATCACCGTGATCTTCAACAACGGCCAGCGCCTCAAGGCGGAGGTCATCGGCCGCGACCAGAAGACCGATCTCGCGGTGCTTCAGGTCAAGCCGACGGGCCAACTGACGGCGGTGAAGTGGGCTGACTCCGACAAGGTCCGGCTCGGCGAATGGGTCATCGCGATCGGCAACCCGTTCAGCCTGGGCGGCACGGTTACGGCCGGCATCGTGTCGGCGCGCAACCGTGACATCAACTCCGGGCCGTATGACAACTACATCCAGACCGACGCGTCGATCAATCGCGGCAATTCCGGCGGTCCGCTGTCCAACCTTAACGGCGAGGTGATCGGCGTCAACACCGCGATCATCTCGCCTTCGGGCGGTTCGATCGGCATCGGCTTCGCCGTGCCGTCGAAGACCGCGATGGCGGTGATCGATCAGTTGCGCGAGCACAAGGAGGTGCGGCGCGGCTGGCTCGGCGTGAAGATCCAGCAGGTCACCGACGAGATCGCCGAGAGCCTCAACATCCTGCCGGTGCGCGGCGCGCTGGTCGCGGGCGTCGACGACAAGGGTCCGGCGAAGCCGGCCGGCATCGAGGCCGGCGACGTGGTGATCAAGTTCGACGGCAAGGACGTCAAGGAGATGCGCGATCTGCCGCGCATCGTCGCCGACACGCCGGTCGGCAAGGATGTCGAGGTGATCGTCGTTCGCAAGGGCAAGGAAGAGAAGAAAATCGTCAAGCTCGGCAGGCTCGATGACACCGAGAAGCCGCAGCCGGCCGTCGCCAGCCGCAGCACGCCGCCCGAGGACAAGTCGGTGGTGCAGAAGGCACTCGGCCTGCAACTCGCCGGCATCACGCCGGAGCTGCGCACGCGCTACAAGATCAAGGAAAGCGTAACGGGTGTCGTCATCACCGGCGTTGACGCCGGTTCGGTCGCCTCCGAAAAGCGGCTGGCGCCCGGCAGCGTCATCGTTGCGATCGAGCAGGAGCAGGTGAATGCGCCGGCCGACGTCACCAACCGCGTCGAGCAACTCAAGAAGGCCGGCAAGAAGACCGCGCTGCTGCTGGTTGCGAGCATCGAAGGCGACATGCAGTTCGTGGCGCTGAGCCTGCAATAACAGCGAGCGCACAACGCGAAATCGAAGGCCCGCCGCGAGGCGGGCCTTTTGCTATCCGGAGGGGCTTCGCCGGAATGCTAGAGATTTGCCTCATCGAAAGCGCGCACCCACATGGCGCAGACGCCGGAGCGGACGATGTCCTCGCGGGCGAATTCGATCACCGGCACCGCAAGCATTTGCGATCGGATCATGTCGATGACCGTGCGCAGGCCACTGGCCTGATCCAAGTCGCATTGGCTGACGTCGCCGTTGACCACGACGGTGCAGTCGTCGCCGATGCGCGTGAGAAATGTCTTGATCTCGGCGGGCGTGCTGTTTTGCGCCTCGTCGAGCAGCACGAAGGCGCTCTTCCACGACCGGCCGCGCATGACTTCGAACGGAACCAGTTCGATATCCCCGTTCTTCAGCGCGATCTCATAGGCGGCCTGGCCGATCCGCTCCTTGATCGCCTCGATCACCGGCGCAGCCCAAGGCGCAAATTTGGCTTCGAGAGTTCCGGGAAAATATCCGAGCGAACGTCCGCACGGAACGTTTGGCCGGGTGAGGATGATCTTGTCGATCTGCCGGTTGCGGAAAAGGTCGGCCGCATGGGTGGCGGCAATCCAGGTCTTTCCGGTGCCGGCCGGCCCGAGGACGATCACCTGTGCGCTGGTGCGAAGGGCTTCGAGGTAGGCGGCCTGCTTGGGATTGAGAGCCTTGATCGGAGGAAGCGCGCGTTCCTCCTCAAATTTCGAACCTTGAAATTCTATGATTTCAGCGGTTTCGAATCCCCGGCCATTGCGGCGCTTCTTCTTGCTGAGGTGCCTGTTGAAGTGTTTGTTGCTGAAGTGTTTACCCAAGAGCAGGACTCCTTTTGTCGAGAGCCAAGAGGAACAGTCATGCGCAAGCACCCCGCGCCGAGGCGTGGAGTTGTTTCGATTTTCCAGGATGAAGGGATCTTGGGCAGACAGCGAGCGAACGGCGGCGAGCGACGGTATCCAGGTCTGGATACCTGAAATCTCTCATCGGTTCGCAACCCTACGAGCCGTCATGCGAGAAAGAGCATAACTGATTCGTATGACAATCCAGGGACAGCTTGAGGCTTAGCTGTGGCCCACGAACTCGTCGCGGCTATAGCCCTGCACGTACAGCATAGCCGTGAGATCGCCGTGGTCGATGCGGGCCTGCGCGGCCTCCGCCACCTTTGGCTTGGCGCGGTAGGCGACGCCGAGTCCGGCAGCCTCGATCATCGGGATGTCGTTGGCGCCGTCGCCGATTGCGAGCGTCTCGTCGTGCCGGAGGCCGAACCGTTCCCGCAATTCCTTGAGTGTCGCGAGCTTGGCCGCGCTGCCGAGGATCGGCTCCGCGACCCGTCCGGCGAATGTCTCGCGCTCCACTATCAGCAGGTTGCCGCGGTTCTCGTCGAAACCGATCATCGCTGCAATCGGGCCGGTGAACACCGTAAAGCCGCCGGACACCAGGCAGGTATGCGCGCCGTTCGCCCGCATGGTGGCGACCAGGGTGCGTCCGCCCGGCATGAGCGTGATGCGTCCCGATATCACTTCGCCGACCACCGCAGCCGGCAGGCCCTTGAGCAGCGCCACCCGTTCGCGCAGCGCCGGCTCGAATGCGATCTCACCGCGCATCGCACGTTCGGTGATCGCGGCGACGTGCGCTTTCACGCCGACGAAATCCGCCAGCTCGTCGATGCATTCCTGGCCGATCATGGTGGAGTCCATGTCGGCGAGGAACAGCCGCTTGCGGCGGTGAGCGGCCGGCTGCACGACCACGTCGACGGCGAGCCCGGCGAGCGCTTCGCGGACACGGCCGGCAAGGGCGCGTTGGTTCTTTTCATTGGCCGGGGTAAAGGGAATGTCGGCGGCGATGCTTTCGTCGAGCCATTGTGCGGGTCCTGCCGCCGGCAAGACCTCGCGCGCATGCTCGACGGACGCGGCATCGAGCGCCCGCGCCGTGGGATTGGAGATCAGGGTCACGACATGAGTCATGTAGTGCACGATGGGCCGAGACGACCGGTGCTTATTGCAGGACCTACCGCGAGCGGCAAGTCCGCGCTGGCGCTCGCGCTTGCCGACAGGCTCGGCGGCGTCATCCTCAACGCAGATTCCTTGCAGGTCTATCGCGATCTGCGGATCATCACCGCGCGTCCCAGCCTGGAAGAAGAAGCGCGGGCGCCGCATACGCTGTACGGCCATGTCGACGCGGCGGAGAACTATTCGGTCGGGCGCTGGTGCATCGACGCGCGCGCAGCGCTTGCCGCGGCGGAAGCGGCCGGGCAGGTTCCGATCGTGGTCGGCGGCACCGGGCTTTATTTCAAGGCATTGACCCAGGGACTTGCCGCGGTACCGCCGGTTACGCCAGGAATCCGTGCCGCCGTGCGGGCGCGGCTGGCGGCGGAAGGGCCGCAGGCGCTGCACGCCGACCTGCAACGCCGCGATCCGGCGATAGCCGAACGGCTCCAGCCAGCGGATCGCACGCGCATCGCCCGCGCGCTGGAGGTGATCGAGTCCACCGGGCGCTCGCTGCTGGATTGGCAGCGCGAGGGCATGCCGGCGGTCCTCGATCCTGAGCGAGCGATCAAGGTTTTTCTCCAGCCCGACCGGGCCGAGCTGCATCGCCGCATCGACGCGCGGTTCGATGTCATGCTTGCGGCCGGGGCGCTCGACGAGGTGCGAACGTTGGACGCACGCGGTCTCGATCCGCTGCTCCCGGCCATGAAGGCGCACGGCGTGCCGTGGCTGCGGCGGCACCTGCGCGGCGAGATTGGGCTCGGGGAAGCGGCCGAGGGTGGCAAGCAGGACACCCGGCGCTACACCAAGCGCCAGCTCACCTGGTTTCGCCATCAGATGCCCGGCTGGACCTGGGTTGCGCCGGAGGCCGGCGAGCGGGCGGTGTCGGAGGCGCTGGCTTAAGTCGACCGCCCGTGTTGCGTTGCACTCAATCACCATCTTGACCAATGTTTCCGTGCACCCTATAAAGCGCGCAATGAAATGCCGAGGGGCTATGGAAATGCGTAATTTTATTACCGTAACCGTGGAAAAGAGCACCGCCGGGGGTGGTTAGACCACCCTGGTTGCGGCGGTGCACGCAGGGGCTGGAACGCCCCTTTTTTAATTCTGGGCGATGGCCTGACCTGAGTGAGTAGGAGCGGACGATGAAGGAAATGACCGGCGCCGAAATGGTGATCGAGGCGCTCGCCGACCAGGGTGTTCAACACCTGTTCGGCTATCCCGGCGGCGCGGTGCTGCCGATCTACGACGCGATCTTTCAGCAGGACAAGGTCCGCCACATTCTGGTGCGTCACGAGCAGGGCGCGGTCCATGCCGCCGAGGGCTATGCGCGCTCGACCGGCAAGGTCGGCTGTGTGCTGGTCACGTCCGGCCCCGGCGCCACCAACGCGGTGACCGGCCTCACCGACGCGCTCTGCGATTCCATTCCGATCGTCTGCATCACCGGCCAGGTTCCGACCCACCTGATCGGCAACGACGCGTTCCAGGAGTGCGACACGGTCGGCATCACCCGGCCCTGCACCAAGCACAACTACCTGGTGAAGAATATTGCCGACCTGCCGAGCGTGCTGCACGAGGCGTTCCATATCGCGTCGAGCGGCCGGCCGGGTCCGGTTGTCGTCGATATTCCGAAGGACATCCAGTTCGCCAAGGGCAATTACTTCCGGCCGAA
>CAMDFO010000106.1 GCA_945897515.1 Rhodoplanes serenus
ATGAGCGGCCGATCCGTTCCGAGCCAACTCGATCAGGTCTTGCCGCGATGCTCTGTCCAGGAAACCGGGCTGTATCATCCGTTCGGTAGAATCCCGATCGCGCCGTTTGGCAAGGAGGTTCTTCGGATTCTCGGTGAGTCGGGGTATATAAGGCGCGCGCGGGCATCCCCCGCGAGCGATTCCAAGCCAATGCGACTGGTTTCCATTCCCGCCAACCCGGTGCCCGACGACGTCGTCACGGGCATGCTGAAGACTCGCGACGGCGTGAATGTCCGGTTCGCACGCTGGCATCCGCCGGCGGGCCGCAAGGGCACGGTCTGCGTGTTCCAGGGCCGCGCGGAATTCATCGAAAAATATTTCGAGACCGTGCGCGAGCTGCGTTCGCGCGGTTTTGCTGTCGCCATGCTGGACTGGCGCGGGCAGGGGCTGTCGGATCGCGCGCTCGATGATCCAAAGAAAGGTCATGTCGGCGACCTGTCGGAGTATGAGCTCGACCTCGAAGTGTTCATGAACGAGGTGGTGCTGCCGGACTGTCCGCCGCCGCTGTTCGCGATCGCCCATTCGATGGGTGGCAGCGTCATGATACGGGTCGCGCACCAGGGCGCGCGCTGGTTCGATCGCGTCGTGCTTTCGGCGCCGATGATCGATCTCACCGGGATCCGCCGCACCGGCATGGCAAAGGCGGCGGCCCGGTTGATGCGCCTGGCCGGTTTGGGTCATTCCTATGTGCCGGGCGGCAGCGAAGCCGTCATGGCCTGCGGCCCTTACGTGGGCAATCCCACCACCTCCGATCCGGTGCGCTATGCGCGCACCAAGGCTGTGCTCGAAGCAGAGCCGGCGCTCGGCATCGGCTCGCCGACCGTTGCCTGGCTTCATGCGGCTTACCGCGCGATCGATGAGTTCGGCGGATCGAACTATGCCGCCAAGATCCGCCAACCGCTGATGCTGATCGCCGCGGGCCGCGACGAAATCGTCTCGACCGCCGCGATCGAGGACTTCGCCTCGCGGCTGCGGGCCGGTTCGCATCTCATCGTCGCCGGCGCTCGCCATGAGCTGATGATGGAGCAGGATCGCTACCGCGCGCAGTTCTGGGCAGCGTTCGATGCGTTCGTGCCGGGAACGCCGCTGTACAAGTGAGTTGTTCGGAACGCCCGCTCAGCCTTGCAGCATCTTCATCGCGGCTTCGTGCACGCGCTTGTCGCCCGCGGCGACGATGCGGCCGCCGGCCTGCGCCGGGCTGCCATCCCAGGCGGTGATGATGCCGCCCGATCCCGCGATGATAGGCATCAGCGGGATCACGTCATACGGCTTGAGTCCGCTCTCGATTACCAGATCGACGTGACCGGCCGCCAGCATGCAATAGGCGTAGCAATCGCCGCCGTAGCGCGACAGGCGCGAGACGCGCTCGACCTTCTGGAACATGTCGCGCTCCGCATCGCTCATCAGCAGCGGGCTCGTGGTCATCAGCGTCGCTTCGGCCAGCGCGGCGCAGCGCCGCGCCCGCAACGCACGCTCGCCGGTCGGGCCGCGGTATTTCGCCGACCCGCCGTCGCCGGTGAAGCGCTCGCGCGTGAACGGCTGATGCATCATGCCGTACACCGGCTCGCCGCCGCGCATCAGTGCGATCAGCGTGCCCCAGACCGGCATGCCGGAAATGAAGGACTTGGTGCCGTCGATCGGATCCAGCACCCAGACGTATTCGGCGTCGACCCGTTCGTCGCCGTATTCCTCGCCGACGATGCCGTGCTCGGGGAAGGCCCGCCGGATCAGGGTGCGCATCGCCATTTCGGCGGCGCGATCCGCAGCGGTGACCGGATCGAATTTCTCGCCGCGGCTCTTGTCCTCGACGTTCAGCGACGTGCGGAAGAACGGCAGGATAGCGTCGCCCGAAGCGCTGGCGAGGCGATCGACGAAAGCGGTGAAATCGATGGCTGTCATGCACGCAACGTATGCGCGGTTTTTTTTCGGTTGTCATGCCCCGTCAAAGCAGGGCATCCAGTTCCCGGCGCTTGCGGTGGAAATCGCGGCCGCCGCTGATCTTCGCCGTCTGCGGGCCTGCCGGGGGCCGCTGCAATGAATGAAAGCGAACACGCGCGCCCGCGCGCGGCCAGACTGATTTCGACGGTTGCGCTTGCAATCGTCGCGACGCTCGGCCTGCTCTATATCGTCAGTCAGTTCCTGCGGAACTCGGTGGGCGTGATCGCGCCCAACCTTGCAGCCGAGATCGGGCTGTCGCCGATGGAAATCGGCGTGCTGTCGAGCATCTACTTTCTGGTGTTCGCAGCCGTGCAATTGCCGCTCGGCGTCGCGCTCGACCGCTACGGACCCAAGCTCTGTATGCTGGCGTCCGTCGCCTTCACCGTGGCGGGCTGCGTGGTGTTTGCATGGGCGCAGACGGCCGGCGGGTTGATCGCAGGACGGGCGCTGCTGGGCTTTGGCACCGCCAGCTTCCTGATGGCGCCGGTCGCGCTCTATGCACGCTGGTTCCCGCCGGAGCGGTTTTCCACGCTTGCCGGCATTCATCTCGGGATCGGCTCGCTCGGTGCGCTGTTTGCCACGGCGCCGCTGGCATTTGCCACCGCGAGCATCGGCTGGCGCGCGACGTTTCTCGCCGTGGGCGTCATCGCAGTCGGTATCGGCGTGTTGATCGCTCTGATCGTCAGCGACGATCCGCCGGGCGTGAAAACCACGCCGCGGCGCGAGACATTGCGCGAGAGCGTCGCCGGCATCTGGCAGGTGATCCGCACGCCCTCCATGGGCCGCATCTTCTTCGTGCAACTGACCGCATATCCGAGCTTTGTGCTGGTGGTCGGCCTGTGGGGTGGACCCTATCTCACACACATCTACGGCTACGACCTGACCGGGCGCGGCGAGATCCTGTTCATCGCCGCACTGGCGCAGATATTGGGCTCGTTTTTCTGGGGGCCGGCCGACCGCTTCTTCGGCAGCTACAAGGTGCCGATCCTGATCGGCACCGGCTCAAGCTTTGTCGGCCTGGCGCTACTGGCCGTGCTTGGCACGCCGCCGGTCGCGCTTTTGGTGGCGCTGTTCGCCCTGATTGGTTTTTCCACCGGCATGACCTCGCTGGTGATGTCGCATGGCCGTTCGCTGGTCCCGCCACATCTCTTGGGACGCTGCATCACCCTGCTCAACATCGGCACCATGGGCGGTGGCTTTATGGTGCAATTCGTCAGCGGAGCGTTGATCGACCTATTTCCCACGGAGGGCGGGGCATATCCGTTGGAGGCCTATCGGCTGGTTTTTGGACTTCACGCCGGCCTGGTTCTGATCGGCGGATTGGCCTATTTCCGCAGCCGGGAGCGCGCCTAGACCCTACAAGTCATTGTTATTGCTTGATTTTGACCGTTGCATTTGGATATCTACAGCCATGCAACAAATAGGTCAGTATCACTTGCGCTTTGTGCAGCGCGGTGGCATATTTGTGCAGCGCGGTATTTGGTCTTCGGATCGAATTCACGCCGCCCTCCTTGGGCGTTTCCTCCCTAGAACTTGGGCCGCTTGCACCGCAAGCGGCCCACTTTTCTTTTCAGGGGTGCGGAAGCCTACTCGGCGGCGGCGCGATACGGCCGCAGCTCCTCAATTGGGATGGCGGCAAGCCGATCGGCCAGGATTTCGAGGTGCGTGGCGACGCGCTCGAAGTCGGCGGATCGCTCGAACCGGCGCTCGTCCATATAGAGCGCCCGGTTGATCTCAAGCTGGATGGCATGCAGGCCGGCGGCCGGGTTGCCGTAATGCTCGGTGATGAAGCCCCCGGCGTAGGGCTTGTTGCGATTGACCACGTAGCCGAACCCCCGCAGCGTGGTCTCGACAACCTCCGACACCGCGGGAACGCAGCTCGTGCCGTAGCGGTCGCCCAGCACCACGTCGGCACGCGGGCGCTCCTCCCGGCTGTTCCCGGCGGACGACGGCATGGAATGACAGTCGACCAGCATCGCGGCGCCGAACTCGCGGTGTACGCGGGTGAACAGCTTCCGCAGGCCGCGGTGATACGGCTTGTAGAGGTTCTCGATCCGCCGCAGCGCGTCGTCGACTGAGATGCGCTGGTCGTAGATTTCCTGCGCGTCGCCGACCACGCGCGCCACAGTGCCGAGACCGCCCGCGACGCGCATCGAGCGCGTATTGGCGAACGACGGCAGGCGGCCATCGAACATGCGCGGGTCGAGCTCGTAGGGCTCGCGGTTGACGTCGATGTAGCAGCGCGGGAAGTGCGCGCGCATCAGCGGATAGCCGCGCGCCACCACACCGGCCGCGAGTTCATCGACGAAGCTGTCCTCCGACCGGCGCAGCGTCGTGAGGTCGAGCCGCGAGGAGATCAGGAACGCCCGCGGATAGACGCGCCCGGAATGCGGTGAGTTGAATACCACTGGACCACTCAGTTCCGCCGGCTCGACGATATCGAACGGTGGATCGAGATCGTCTTGCAGGGGGTTCATAGTGGGAACAATCCGGGGCGGTACCGCACGGGCGGCGTTGATTTGTCGTTGCGAGGCATTGTCCACGTTGGCCGAACGCCTGCCAAGCGGTCTTTTGCGGGCTTATTCCCGGCCCGAACCGCCTGCGGACCGCGCCGGTTCACCCCTTGTTTACCAGCCGAGCTTCCAAATGGCCGCGGGGACCCCATCAGCCTGCCGTAGGCGAATGTCGTAACGGGGTGTTAGCGTGGCGACCCTAGGGTGCCGCGTGTGATGGGTGGGGTTCGTATGGCAATCGATCAGTCGGCAAAGATCCTTCTAGCGGAAGACGACACGGACATGCGGCGCTTTCTGGTGAAGGCGCTTCAGAACGCCGGCTTCGAGGTGATCTCCTACGACAACGGGCTCTCGGCCTATCAGCGGCTGCGCGAGGAACCGTTCCAGCTCCTGCTGACCGACATCGTGATGCCCGAGATGGACGGCATCGAACTGGCCCGCCGCGCGGCCGAGCTCGACCCCGACATCAAGATCATGTTCATCACCGGCTTTGCCGCCGTGGCGCTCAATGCGGATTCGACCGCGCCCAAGCATGCCAAGGTGCTGTCCAAGCCGATCCATCTGCGCGACCTCGTCAACGAGGTGCAGAAGATGCTGGCCGCAGCCTAGGTCGGCTGGGCGGCAGCTTGCCTCGCCGCAGGGCAGCCGATATACGATTTTCCTTCGACGGATGGGCGCTTAGCTCAGCGGTAGAGCACTTCCTTGACATGGAAGGGGTCAGAGGTTCGATCCCTCTAGCGCCCACCATTTTTCCTCGATGCCGCAAGGTCTTTCTGAATGCGGAAAGGCGGCTTCGAGCGAAGCCGCCTTTCCAATCACTTCATTGTCGACCAGCTCGTGACGGCCTATGCCGTCACCGGTCAGTAATGGCTATGCGAGTAGCCCTTCTTCTTCTTGATGCTCACATGCAGACGCGGAGGCGTATTGAATTTCGGAGTGAAAACCTTGCCGTGCCTGACCTTCACGCCTGGAGCGCGCGGAAGGGTGTTCAACTCGATTTTGTGAACGCGCGGTGCGTTGAACGTAGGACGAAACTGCGGAAGGCCGTTGAGCTTCACCACGCAGTTAGCCCCGTCCCAGTACTGCCCACGCGGACAGGCTGACGCGGTTTGCGGAGCGAGGGCAACGAACCCGGCCACCGCACAGAGCATGATTGCAAGTGTACGCATTTGTCTTCCCCCAAAAACTTGCCACCGACATGTTTGGTAGCTCGTCGTTAGTGATGACACCGCAGGGTTGTTAACGGCAAGCGCCCCCTATTAATAACGCTAATTTATAACGCTGAGATTTAAGGGCACCTCGAACAATGACGTTTTCGGCGCGTGGTTGAACGCCGTTGCGGGCTGATGATCGCGTCCAATACTGAAGTGTTGCCGACGCGCCGGGTTTTGTCGGCCCTGATGTGCTCACTGACGCGCTCAGTTTGTCCGCGCTCATGC
>CAMDFO010000107.1 GCA_945897515.1 Rhodoplanes serenus
CGCGAAAACATGGCGGCGATTAAACGGCGAGAACCAGTTGCCAAAGGTCGTTCAAGGCGTCAAATTCAAAAACGGAATCGAGGTCACTGAAATGCCGGCTCACCACGCCGCCTGATCAACCTCGTCACCCAAAATCCCGCATAGCTCGCAAGCCTGTCGCTGCGGCTTGTGCCGGCGCTTTCATTGCAAATGCAGTCGACGCTAAGCGGTATCATCGCCCTCTTGGCGACCTTCGGTGTGCTGGCGGCGCTGGTGCGCTGGCGGCCGCGCCGTTGCACCGTGCCGCTGTTGCTGATGGGCCTCGCCCTCGTCGTCATCGCGATCGATGATGCCAGTCTCATCGGCGGTCTGCGGCCGCTCGAGGGCGGCGACGATGGTCTGTTTTACGATGGGGCCGGCCGGACCATCCTCATGCATCTGCTCGCAGGCGACTTCCGTGCCGCTTTCATGGGCGTGGAGCCGGTGTTCTATTACGGCGGTCCGGGTCTTCGTTACTTCCGCGCGTTTGAACACATCATATTCGGAGAAACATTTCTTGGGTATCTGACGCTGATGCTCGTCTTCCCGCTGGCCCTGTTAGCACTGTTTTCACGCTTCATCGATGGACGATGGGCGCTACTGTTCGCACTGATGTTCGTCGTGGTTCCGATCGGTGCTTTATTCGGTACGACCTATTTCAGTTATGTGAGATATGCCGGCCGCGGGTTCGCCGATCCAGCAGCCTATATCTTTTTCATCTGCGGGCTTTTGCCGCTTATCGGCTGGACGGCAGCTGGACCCTCGCCGCGCTTTGCACCCGCATTCGCTGGGGCGTTGCTCATGGCGCTCGCCGTTTTCATGAAACCGATCGTCGCGCCTGCTTGCGGCATTATGCTCGGCGGCGTAGCGCTTGCGGCGCTCTGGCAGCGACAGTGGGTGCGGATCTTCGGAATCTGTGCCGGTTTTTCCTTTGTGTTGTTCATGCCGTGGCACAACTGGTTTTACGGGAATGCCCTTGTGCTGTTCAGCGCCAATGCCGGACACCCGCTCACGTATACGATGCCACCGTCCGCCTATCTCGCGTCGGCGCAGGAGCTTCTTTCAGGTAACCTGACCGGCGATAATATGAAAGCGGCACTGGTGCAGCTTCGCGGATGGCTAAAGGGCGCGGCGGGAAAGTCGCTTCTCATTCCGGCGAATACCATGGCGGTCGCGCTTCTCGTTTTCATCATGATTAAAGACCGACGCAACGATCCCTGGCTGCGGCTTATCGCGGCAGCGGCGCTCGCGCAACATGCCGTCGCGCTCTTCATTGTGGCGAACCCGCGCTACCATATGTTGACGTGGCTGCTCACGCTCATCGTGGTTGATGTCTGGCTGGTTCAGGTCGCATTACCCTGGCTGCGGCGCAGAAAACCTGAAATCTTCAACCGCTTTGCACAGCAAAAAGTCGTTATGCGGGTTGCCTCGGGTCTCGGCTCGCTGCAAAGAGCTCAAGTGTAGGGTAGTCTTCCTCATTAATCCAATAGGCTCCGACCGCTGGCGGTGGCCTGTCTTTAGAGCCGGTCAACTAGGACGGCCTCTTTCGGTGTCTTCCGGAATGAACTGTCCGCTTCCGAAGGCGACTGGCAACTCTCAACCGCGAGTGGCACAAAGATACGCTGGCCTACACTGGCCTACGTGGAGAACGTTGGATCCCAGCTCCTCTCCCCCCACCACGATTCCAGCAATTGAATTTGCTGCCGCCCGGTTTGTCTAACCGGGGCCAATTCTCCCGACATTTCCGCGATATCTGGCCCAGGCCATCGAACAACGTGTCTGGCGGAGACGAATTGGTCTAATATTCGTGCCGCTTAGGCTTCGCCAGTCTCGATTGCCGATTTGAGTAGTACGTCAGTCTCTTGCTAGGCAGCTGAATTCTTGGCGGGCAATCGAGATGCACAACCAGAGAAATGTGAAAATGGGGCTACTCGCTCGCGTTCAATTGGCAAGTTCAAATCCAAGTCGCTGTCGCTGCTCGTTCCGACATCGCGCGCCAGAAAAGGAACAAGGGCCGGCGGCAAGCTACAATGGAGGGAAGTTCAGAAATGAAATAAGGAATATATCCTATATCAATTTTGTTTTGGCAGAACGACCAAAATTTCTTAATGATTACAGCCTCTATCTCGTCATCGCATGCTAATTTGGTTGCGGCATGCCTATGCGTGACGATTTGCTCAATGCCCGCGTCGAAGAGGCAATGACTCACGCGCCCAAGCCATGCGCCGAACCAGCTTGTCAGCGAGGCGCTCGAACTCCTCAATTCGAGGAAGATCACCGCTCTGTTCGTTGTCGAAGCGGAACGGCCAGTTGGCATCGTGCATATCTACGATTTGCTGCGGATTGGTGCCGCCTGACGGGCCCGTGCCGCCACCGGCCGCCGGGCATCAATTCGCCGCGCCGCCGAAATCCGGCACCGCCTCCCGTAGCACCGCGTAGATCACCTGCCGCTCCTCGCTCGATAGCCCCTGCTCCAGCGTCCGCAGCCAGGCCCGCATCGTGTCGAGCGGCGGGCTGACCGGCCGCGCAGCGACTACGCCACTGATGCCAACCTCGGAATTTTCCTCGTCCTGAGCAAAAAGAATTTCGTTGAGCCGTTCGCCCGGCCGCATTCCAGTAAACACGATCTGGATGTCGCGGCCGGGCTCGAGCCCCGACAGGCGGATCATCCGCTCCGCTAGGTGCGCGATCTTCACCGGCTGACCCATGTTGAGGACATAGACCGAGACGTCGGTTCGCTTCCGCCCGAGCGCATGACTGGCCGCGGACACCACGAGATCGCAGGCCTCGCGGATCGTCATGAAGTAACGGATCATGTCGGGATGCGTCACAGTCACCGGGCCGCCGGCCTCGATCTGGGCCTTGAATTTCGGCACCACCGAGCCGTTCGATGCCAGCACGTTACCGAACCGCACAGAGATGAAGCGCGTGCCGGCGCGGTCGCGGTCGCCCTGCCGCGCGAATTCAACGTCGAGCGCCTGGCAATACATTTCGGCGAACCGCTTGGTCGCGCCCAGCACCGACACCGGCTCAATCGCCTTGTCGGTCGAGATCATGACCATGGCGGCGGCGCCGGCTTCGACCGCCGCATCCGCGACGTTGACCGATCCGAACACGTTGGTCTTGATGCCTTCGCCCCAGTCCTGCTCGAGCAGCGGCACGTGTTTCAGCGCCGCGGCGTGAAACACGATGTCGGGCTTGAAGTCCTTCAGCAGCCGGGTGATGCGCTCGCGGTCGCGGATGTCGGCGAGACGCCCCTCGATCCGCGTCTGCGACTGCTTGGTTGCCAGCGTCTCCTGCGCAGCATAGAGCGCAAGCTCGGAATTTTCCACGATCAGCAAACGCGCGGCGCCGAACGTGACCACACGGTCGCAGATCTCCGCGCCGATCGAACCGCCGCCGCCGGTGACCACGACGGACTTGCCCTTCAGGAAACCTTCAAGCCGGCCATAGTCGATCTTGACGCTCGGCCGCAGCAGCAAGTCCTCAACCGCCACCGGCGCGAGTTGCAGCATCCGGCCGGTCTCGTCCAGCGACGGCAGGAAATTGGTCGTTAATCCGAGACGCCGCGCCCGCATCAGGATCGATTCGGCGCCGCTGCTCGGCTCCATGGCCGACGGCGTCAGCACCAGCCGCGTCACCGGCATCTTGCGGTCGCGCAGGATCGCGATCACGCGCTCCAGATCGTCGAAGCCGCCGAGCACCGGCACGCCGCGCACGGTGGCGCCCTGATCGGAGTGCGCCGGCGACAACAGGCCCACCGGCCAGACTTGCGAGATCGCACCGCTCTCGATTGCACGCAACGGTACCTCAACGTCCGCCGCGCGTCCGAGGATCAGCACCGGAATGGCATTCACCTCGCGCGCGCGCCGCTGCGTTCGCGCTTCGCGGAAATAGCGGTATGCGATGCGCGTCGCGCTCAGGGACGCCATCTGGATCACGAGATAGAGCGCGATCGTGATCTTGCCGAAGAAGAACGTGCCGTAGAAGTTGGGAGCCAGCAGCACATAATCAAGAACCAGCAGCGACACCGCGAGCACCATGGACGCCCGGATGATCCGCATCAGCTCCGGCAGTGACGTGAACCGCCACTTCGCCTCGTGCAGCCCGAGGAGGAAATAGACGACGGCCGCGCAGATCACGAATCCGGCCAGCAGCGCCGGAAGCCAGGGCAGCCGCGCGGCGAGCAGCGTATCCTCGAAGCGAATGAGGAGAGTCGCGACGAACGCGGCCGCGGTGACCAGGAGATCATGGGCCACGATCAGCAATTGCCGGGTCGTCAGCCGCGGGAGCCTAATCATGAGCACCCCATTGGTGGCGGCATGGTGATTTCAATAGCGGCCTTTCGGGCACAGCGCCACCCCCGCTCGGGGGTCCACGCGGCGCTCCCGGTCGCGGCCGATCCGCACCCGCCGTCTGCTTGCGGGAAAACCGTTAAACCGCGAATATCCAGCCCGCTCCGACAGCCAGCTCGGACGCTCCGACCCGATAGAAGTAACTGTCCATTGGATGGCCAAGCCAAGTGACACCGTTGCGCCTGCTCTATGTCGTCACCGAGGATTGGTATTTCCTGTCCCATCGCCTGCCGATGGCGCGCGCGGCGCGCGACGCGGGCTTTGAGGTTCATGTCGCGACGCGCGTGGTCGATGGCGCGGCGGCCATCGAGGCGGAAGGCTTCACGCTTCACCCGGTGCCATTCGTGCGCGGCCGGGTGTCGCCACTCGGCACCATCGCCACCATCCGCGCGCTGCGCCAGGTTCACCGCACGGTAGCGCCCGCGCTCGCGCATCACGTCGCGTTACAGTCTGCGGTGCTGGGCTCGATTGCGGCGTGGGGACGGCCGGTGAGCGGCGTCAACGCCCTGACCGGCCTGGGCTTCGCCTTTACGTCGGGCAGCGGCAGGGCGCTGCTGCTGCGCCCCATTCTGAGCATGCTGGTTCGCCTTCTGTTCAATCGCCCGAGGCAAACCGTCCTGGTGCAGAATCCCGACGACCGCGACGGCATGATCTCGCTCGGCATCGCCGCGGAGCGCATCGTGCTGATCCCCGGCTCGGGCGTGGACGTCGAAACGCTGCAGCCGTTGCCCGAGCCGCAAGGCCCGCCGGCGGTGGCCTTCGTCGGCCGGTTGCTCGCCGACAAGGGCATCCACACGCTGATCGCCGCGCACCGGCGGCTCAGGCAACGAGGCTCCAAGGTCGAGCTCCTGATCGCAGGCACGCCCGACCCGGCCAATCCCGCATCGGTGAGCGGCCAGGAAGCCGCCGCGTGGAAAACCGATCCGGGCATCACCATGCTCGGTCATGTCAACGACATTGCCGGGCTTTGGGCGCGCGCCCATGTCGCCGTTCTGCCGTCGCGGCGGGAGGGCCTGCCGAAAAGCCTGCTTGAGGCCGCGGCCAGCGGCCGCCCGATGATCGCCGCCGACGTGCCGGGCTGCCGCGAAGTCGTCCGGCCCGGCGAAACCGGCTTGCTCGTGCCGCTCGACGACGCGCCGGCCCTGGCGGACGCCATCGAAACTCTGGCCGGCTCGCACGAGCTTCGCGCACGCTATGGCGCGGCGGCGCGGCGTCTTGCCGTCGAGCGCTTCTCGGCCGCGGCGATCGGCCGGCAGACGGTTGATCTCTATCGCCGTCTCGTGAGATGAGCGACCGATGAACA
>CAMDFO010000108.1 GCA_945897515.1 Rhodoplanes serenus
TGCGCGCCACGCATGAGTCGCGCAGCCTCGCCCTCGATGTAGCCCGATATCCACGACCAACCGTCGATCTCGGCGGCGAGGTTTCTTCGGCCCAGCCAGGACGGCACGCCCGACAGGCCGGCGTCGTAGCCCTGCTGCCAGCTCGCGGCGTCGACACGGATCCTGACGTCGTCGCGGCTCTGCCGTTGCGGGAGGCCGTCCCCGGGCGTCAATGGGAGGGACCCGCGCGCGTCGCGGAGTGACCGCCGCGAGTCTGACGCAGCGACGCGCGTGGGAGGGCCCTGTTGGCGCATGGGGGCGGGCGGGATGCGATCGCTCATCGCTTGCTCCCCTTCGTTGCTTTCGACGAGGCGGTCGTGGTGGCGCTGTCCGGCTCTGGCGCCGCCGCCGGTTCACCCGTGATCTCCGCCTCACCGGCCTTGATCTTGCGCATCGACGCGCCATCGAGGGCGAGGCGGTAGGCGTTGTGCACGAGGCGGTCGAGGATGGCGTCGGCGAAGGTCGGCTCGCCGATCACCTCGTGCCACGTGTCGGTCGGCAACTGGCTGGTGATGAGCGTCGAGCCCCGGCCGTAACGATCCTCGATGATCTCCATCAGATCGCGCCGCTGCGTGGTGGTGAGCCGATCCGGACCCCAGTCGTCGAGGACCAGGAGATCGGCCTTCACCAGCGTGCGGAACAAACGTGCGAAGCGGCCGTCGCCGTGGGCTAATTCGAGGTCGGCGAAGAGCCGCGGCACACGCGCGTAGTGCACCGTGTAGCCGTCGCGGCAGGCTTTCTGCGCGAGTGCGCACGACAACCACGACTTGCCGACGCCGCACGGCCCAGTGACGAGCAGATTGCGGTGCTCGACAATCCAGCGGCCGGCGGCGAGCTCCTGGAACAGAGCTTTGTCGAGCCGGCGCGACGTACGGTAGTCGACGTCCTCGATCGACGCTTGGCCATGGCGCAGCTTGGCGCTGCGCATACGGCTCTGGAAGCGCTTGGTGTTGCGGTTGGCCGCCTCACGGTCGAGCAGCAGCGCCAACCATTCGGCGTGATCGAGGTCCTTGGCTCTGTCCTGTGCTTGCAGGTTGATGAAGGCGTCGGCCATGCCGTCGAGCTTCAACGCTCTCAGCTGGTCGATGGTGGGATGCGTCAGCATTGCGTGTCTTCTCCTCAGTGGAAGTAGCCGGGGCCACGGATGTTGGTGTGCGTTATCGTCGGCCCGTCCGTGGCGGACGCGGGCCGCTTGCGATCGAGGTTGGACTTCAGGATCGAGGTGACTGACGTGTAGGAGCGCGCGCCGATCTCCAGCGCGCGGTCACAGGCGGCTTCGAGCCGCTCGCGACCGAAGGTCTTGGCGTGCCGCAGAATACCGATCGAGGCGCGAAAGCCCTGCTCCGGATGCGTCCGCTCACGCAGGATGATCTCGATGAGCGCGGAGGTCTTGGGGCCGGTTTCGCCAGCCTGCCGCTTGATCCGCTCCGGCGTCCAGTCGGCGTAGCGCTGATGGCTGGACGGCATGTGCTCGCGCACCGTCGTGTGCTTGCGATTGGATGACGAGCGCGCGTGAGCGGCGACGCGCTTGCCGTTGCTTGCAGAGGACAAGGAGGCCGCCGTCAAAGTGGCGCAAGACGCAATCGCTACGTTCGGTACCCGCTTCGAGACCACCTACGCAGCTGGCCTCAGCCGCAAGCTCGGCCTGTTCCAATCGCAGCCGGATGATCTGTCCCTTGCACAGGACCTCCTCGAGCGCATGGCCCGCAACGGCGCCGATTTCACATTGACCTTCCGACGGCTGTGCGACGCAGCTGCCAACCCCGACGGTGTCGTGGCGGTGCGGAGCCTGTTTACCGATCCGATCGCCTTCGATGATTGGGCGGCGAAATGGCGCCATCGGCTCAACGAAGAGGGTGATGAGGCGAACGTGCGCCGGGCGGCGGCGATGCGAGCGGTTAATCCTGCTTTTATCCCGCGCAACCATCTTGTGGAGGAGGCGATCTCTGCAGCCGTGAACAATAGCGATTTCTCGCCCTTCGAGAGCCTGCTGACGGTGCTCTCCATACCTTACGACGATCAACCAGGTTTCGGCCGCCACGCCGATCCGCCGAATTCCGATCAAGTCGTGCACCAAACGTTTTGTGGCACTTGACCAAGGAAAGGCAAGCTCGACAGCGGCATCGTTTCGGGAGACGGCCAACAGACGCGATTGCCGCCACCCTCTCAGTAGCTACCTGCACCATAGTCAGCGTGCTTCGAAATTCGGGGGCATCAATAGCCTCAACGGCAGGTCGTCCGCCAGTGCTGATCGAGCACCGACGTGGGGTCGGTCACCGGTGTCGACCACGGACAGATCGTTGCGCGCCGAAAATCGCTCCGTGTCCGCTGTTCCCCGAAAGCGACGCAAAGTCAGAGCCTTGGCATCTGTTGCGAGGGGCACGGCAGTGGTCGCCGTGAGCCCCTGCAACGTCCAGTTGGTTGCGCGGTTTGCCGTTCAATCGCCTGAGCCACGCTTGCGCTTGAGCGCGGCTTTCCGGCGATAGCTCTCGACGTTCATCTCCAGGATGGTGGCGTGGTGCACGAGCCGGTCGATAGCCGCCAGCGTCATGGCCTGGTCGGGGAAAATCTTGCCCCATTCGCCGAAGGGCTGATTGGCCGTGATGAGCAGCGATCGGCGTTCGTAGCGGGCGGCGATCAACTCGAACAGCACACTGGTCTCGGCCTGATCCTTGGTGACGTAGGCGATATCGTCGAGGATCAGCAGCTGGTACTTGTCGAGCTTGGTGATGGCGGCCTCAAGCCCCAGCTCCCGGCGCGCCACCTGCAGCCGCTGGACGAGGTCGGTGGTGCGCATGAACAGCACGCGCCGACCATTCTGAACGAGAGCCAGACCGAGCGCTGCCGCAAGATGGCTCTTGCCCCCGCCGGGCGGGCCAAAGAGCAAGATATTGGCACCCTGATCAAGCCAGCCGTCGCCGGCGGCGAGCGCCATGACCTGCGCCTTGCTGACCATGGGCACAGCGTTGAAGTCGAAGGTGTCGAAGGTCTTGCCCGTCGGCAATCGTGCGCTGGCAAGATGCCGCTCGATACGGCGCCGGCCGCGGTCGGCCACCTCGTGTTCGGCGAGTGCAGCCAGGAAGCGGACGGCAGGCCAACCCTCCTTGTCCGCGCGTGCGGCGAGGGCGGCCCACATCAGCTTGATGGCCGGTAAGCGCAGCTCGCTCAACAAGAGTTCGACGCGGGCAGCGTCAATGGTGTTGTTGCTCGTCATATCGCGACCTCCAAGCTAGAGGCCGGCTCGACGACATGGACCGCCGCCAGTTCGTCGTAGGCATTGAGCGCTACCAGCTTCACATCGATGACCGGCACCGATGCCAGGGATGGGCCGAAGCGTTCACGCAGCAACGCCAGATTTGGTAATCGTCCGGCATCGAGTTCCGCGTCGATGACCTGCGCCAGTTCGACCTCGCAGGCCCGTTCGTGCGCCAGCGCCAGCAACTCGACCGTGATCTGGCACGCCCGCTTGTCGCCCAGCTCGGCGCGCAACGCCTCGAAGGCTTTGCGATAGGCCTGACGCGGGAATAGCTGATCGCGGTAGACCAGATTGGGCAGCGCCATCGGCTTCTTGCGCAGCGCGTGGATCACGTGCCGGTAATCGACGACGTGACCGCCCTTGCGGTCCGAGACGGGCAGCCCCCGTCTGAGCGTCATCATTGGCGTTGAGCCAAGGAAGCAGTCGAGCCGGTCGTCGTAGAGGTGCACGCGCAGGCGATGGCCGATCAGCCGCGACGGGGCGGTGTAGAAAACGCGGCGCAGAATGAAGCCGCCGCTCGACGTGACCGTGACGATCTTCTCTTCGTAATCGGCGGTGCGACGCTTCGGCAACGGCGTAAGTCTGGACCGCTCCAACTCGATCCGTTTGCGATTGTTGGCATTGCGCCGGCCGACGACTTCGTCAACGAAGCGGCGGTAGGCACTCAGATCGTCGAAGTCCCGGCTGCCGCGCAGCAGCAGCGCGTCTTCGAGCGCCTTCTTGAGATGGCCGTGCGAGCTCTCGATCGACCCGTTCTCGTGCGCGACGCCGGGGTTGTTGCGGGTCGGCGTCATGCCGTAATGACCGCAGAACGCCTCGTAGCGCAGCGTCAAATCCTCCTTCGCGTTGGCATCGAGATTGCGGAAGGCGGCCGACAAGCTATCGCTGCGATGTTGCTCGGGAACGCCGCCGAGCGTCCACAGCGCATTCTGCAGGCCCTCGGCCAGCGCGACGAAGCTCTCGCCGCCGAGGACAACATGGGCATGCTCGAAACCCGAGAATGCCAGTCGGAAGTGATAGAGCCGATGCGCCAGCGCGACGCCGGCAATCGTGATGCCGAGCGCGCTCGTGTCGGTGAAGTCGGACAGGCCAAGACGGCCGGGCTGATGCTCCTGCCGGAAAATAACGTCCTGTTCCGGGCCGGCCAGCGCCCGCCAACCCCGCATCCGCCGCTCCAGCGTGCGCCGGATGCCGGGGCTGATCTCGGGGTGGCGCCGCCGAATCTCTTCCAGGACCGCAATGGCGCGCAGACCCGGGGCCGCCTTCAGGATCGGGACGATCTCGCTATCCCAAACATCGGCAAGCGGGTCGGGCCGGCGCCGGCCACGCGGCGACTTCTTCTGGGATGGCAGCCGCGGATCATCCTCGATCCGGTAGCCGGTCGCCGTGCTGAAGCCGGCTTTGGCGGCAGCAACGGCAGTGTCGTGGGTCTGTCGGTAACTCATGTACAGCCTCATCTGGTGGTCGGTGATGTGGAGGCCGGGCAAGGTCTGATCCCTCATTCATGAGACGAATCAGACGATTGACCCGGTCGCTCACGACCGCCAGACGGGTTCCGAAAAACCTGCCGCCGGGGCTGGACTGCCGTCGGTCGGGCTACGCCCTACCTCCGTCAGCCCACCCCCGGCGCATTCTCATCCTGATTGACGCTGCCCTCTCATCTTGATTGTCGCCGCGCACCCCGCGTCGTTCGACTCAATAACTGACGGCTTCCGCTCGGCGGCGCATCGGTTCGAACCTCGCCCGCAGCGCGGCCTTGCCAGCTTCAACGATGGCTTCGGGATCGTGCCCCATCTGCGCGTAGAGCCCCGGCGACAGCGCGACGGACTGCGCCCGCATGATCGCCGCTTTTGCGGACCGAGCCGCGCGAACCGCGACGCGATGCTGAATGCGAGTTGCCAATCCTCGCGATCCATGGCGGCCAGAACCTGGGAGAGCTTGGTTTGCATCGAGCGCTCACCTGCCAAGTGAGCGGCAAGGGAGCAACTCGGTTTCGGGGGCTTCGGGCCGGGGGCATTTGTTGCGCCGCCAGCGGCCTGGCCGCGCCCGTCCGTGCGCTCAGGGAGGTGGGATTATATTTGGTCCATTCTTGGTCCGCCGAGGCGAGCGGGTTCCGCCCCGAAAACTAAACGTTTGATTTTATTGATATATTTGGCGTCCCCACGGGGAATCGAACCCCGGTCTTCACCGTGAAAGGGTGATGTCCTGACCGCTAGACGATGGGGACTTTCGGCGCCAGCATCCGAAGCTGCACCCTATAATGACCTTACGCCCGACCGGCAAGCTGCCTCACCATTTGCCGATGTTCGGCATCGACGCCCACGGTTCCCTGGGCGGCTGCGGCTTGCCCTTCTGCAGCAGCTCGATCGAGTGCTTGTC
>CAMDFO010000109.1 GCA_945897515.1 Rhodoplanes serenus
GTCGCGGCGATGACCGAGGCGGGCGTGGAGTTCGTGTTCTTCACCTCCGGCTCCGAGATCGGCTTCTATCAGGAAGCGATCGCCAAGGCCGAGGCTCAGGGCCGCAAGGCACCGAAGCTGATCTCCGTTACGCATGAACATGCGAACCTTAACGCTGCGCTCGGCTGCGCCGCGGTCAGCGGCAAGCCGGTCGCGACGGCTGCCCACGTCGACTGCGGAACCCAGCACTACGGCGGCGCAATCCATACGGCCTGGCATGCAGGACTGCCGGTGCTGATCACCGCCGGAATCCCCCCGACTGCGTATCCAGGCAGCATGATCGGCGCGCGCGAGCCGGAGGGGCACCTCTGGCTGCAACAGGCGTTCGACCAGAACGGCATCGTGCGGCAATACACCAAGTGGGATCACCTGCTGAAATTCCAGGACAACCCCGGCTTGACCGTTTCACGCGCCCTGCAGGTCGCTTGCACCGAGCCGCGCGGGCCGGTCTATCTCAGCATTCCGCGCGAAGTGTCGCTTGCGAAGGCGGACAACGCACGCTTCCCCACCTTGGATCAGCTCGGCGTGGGGCGTCCGGCGGCGCCGGAGCCGGACGGCGTTCGCGAGCTCGCAGCGCGGCTCGTGAAAGCGGACAATCCAATTGTTGTGGTGTCCCGCTCGGGCCGCAATCCGGCGACGGTGCCTGCGCTTGTCCGCTTCTGCGAACTCATGGGATTGCCCGTCGCGCAGTCGGCCAAACGTTCGTACCAGTGCTTCCCGTTCACCCACCCGCTCTACCAGAGCAGCGTGAGCATGACGGATGCCGACTTGGTGCTCGTGCTGGACGTCGACATCCCCTGGATGATCGGACCGAATGCGCCGTCGGACGACGCGTTCGTTGCCATGGTCGATGTCGAGCCATCAAAGCGCCGCATCCCGATCATGGAATTCACGGCCGACCTGCGGCTCACCGCCGATACCTTGCTGACGCTTCAGGCGCTGGAATCGGAGGTTCGCGCCATCAGCTCGGCAGCCGACCGCGAACGCTTTGCCGCCCGTGCCAAGCGCTGGGGCGAGACGTCCGAAAGGCGCCGCCGGGCGCTCGCCGACAACGCAAAGGCTGCGGCGGGCAACACGCCGATTGACGTACGCTGGCTCTCGTACCAGATCGGACACGCGCTCGAGGATGACTGGCTCGTGTTCGACGACACGATCGGCGTGAGTCAGGTTCACGATTATCTTCGATGCGCGCGGCCGAACTCCTATTTCTACAATCCTGGCAGCAGCGGCGGATGGGCGCCGGGGGCAGCATTTGGCGCCAAGCTCGCGGCCCGCGATCGTAACGTCGTCGCGATCACCGGAGACGGCTTCTACATGTTCGCCACGGCTATCCATTCGCTGTGGTCGGCAGCGCAATACAAGGCTCCGTATCTCACTATCGTCTACCAGAACCGCAGCTATTCGACCGGAACGCTTCGCGTGTCGCGCAGCTATCCGGATGGCTTTGCTGCCAAAGCCGGCTATCCCGGCGGCTACTTCGAACCGCCGATCGACTTTGCTGCTGAAGCCCGATCAGCCGGTGCTTACGGAGAAAACGTTACGGATCCCAAAGAAGTAGGACCAGCACTGCAACGCGGCATGAAAAGCGTCCGACAGGGAACGTCAGCGGTCATTTCAGTCTGGTTGCCGCGGCTGCTGCAAGCAGACTAGGGTTCCGACTGACCAGCAACGCTGCCGCTTTCCAAATCGCGCCTCGCGTCTACTGCTTCGGCGGCGCGAGCTTCTGTCCCGTCAGCTCGGCAAGAACGCCCTGCCGCGCGATCTCGTCGCGAATGAACTTGTCGAACTTCTCGGGCGTGTTGTCGGCGGGCGGCGGCGGCGCCATGCCGAGCTCCTCCATCGGCTTCTTGAACCTGTCGGTCTGTAACACCTCGTTGAGCTGCTTGTTGAGATAGGCGACGATCGGCTTCGGCGTCCTGGCCGGCGCCCCAAGCCCAACGAAACCGCGCACGTCGATCTTGAAGCCCAGCTCGGTGAAGGTCGGAACGTCCGGCCAGGCCTCCATGCGCTTGGAGCCCGCGATCGCGAGGGCGCGAAGCCTGCCGGAATCCACGAGCGTCTTGCCCTGCGAGAAGTACGTGAAAGTGCCCTGGATTGCGCTGGTGGCAACGGCGGTCGCCGATTCCCCCGAGCCGCGATAATGTATCGCCTGGAGTTGGATTCCCGCGGCGCGATTGAATTGCGCCAGCGCTGCGTTCGGCGATGACGCCGGACCGGAGGTGCCGATGCTGTACTTGCTCGGATTGGCCTTGGCATCCGCGATCAATTCGGCAACCGTCTTGATCGGCAGCTTGGCGTCGATGACCAGGATCATCGGCGGCCCGTCGACGATCCAGCCTATCATCGCGAAATCATCCACGGGGTGGTAAGTTAGCGGCATGTAATGGATGTTTTGCGCATCGCCGATCGAATTGGCATGCAACGTGTATCCATCCGACGTGGCGCGCGTGACGTAGGCTGCTCCGATCGTGCCGGAAGCGCCGGTGCGGTTTTCGATGACCACCGGCTGGCCGATCTTGTCCTGCAGCAGGGACGCGGCAAGTCGCATGGGCACGTCGGTCAGGCCGCCAGCGGGGAACGGCACCACCACGGTGATGGTGCGGCTCGGATAGTTGTCCGCCTGGGCCCAGGCGGTGACGGTCGCGGCAAGATAGATCCCGATCCAGCTCAGCCGTTGCAGGGCAAATTTCATCGGTTCGCTCCGTCTGAAATTCCGGAATTGCGATAGTGTGTCGAACGCGGGCCGGAGTCAAAATCCGGCCCATCTTCCCCTGGCGCCGGCAACGCGGTGCTCCCCAGCGAGGACAAGGACTGGACTGAAATGACCAACAAACATGCAGAACCGTTGCTTCCCGTCGAACTCGGCGCCGGCAAGGTCAAATTCGCGCAAGGCATCAAGGCCGGCCGCTGGGTATTCGCCACCGGCGTCATGGCCCAGGATTTCAAGAACGGCATCGCGCCGGACGTGCTGGCCGAGCACGCCCCGCATGCCGGCCTGCCCAAGCGCGAGAAGGAGGCGCTGCGCATCTGGGAAAACATCGACACGGTTCTGCGCGCGGCCGGCACCGACCGCACCAACCTCGTGCGCACCGATCAGTACTACGCGACGGTCAAGGCCGTGCCTGCCTACCAGCACGTGCGGCGCGAATTCCTTGCCGGCCGGGTCGCGCCGTCGACCTCGGTCACGCAGCAGGGCTTGCTGCTGCCGGGCGCCGACATGAACATCCAGGCGCTTGGGATCATCCCGGGCCCCGGATTCGAGATCGCCCATGTCAAGGACGAGCGTCTCTCCTCCCGGTCAACCGCAGGCTTTTCCGCGGCGCTGACCGTGGGCGACTTCATCTTCGTTCCCGGCCTCACAGCGAGCGCGAAAGGCGACGAGCCGCATCGCAACGGCGTGGCCAAGGCCGCCTTGCTGGCCGATGGCCAGCAATGGGCCGGCCAGCCGATCAAGGTGGAGACCGAGTTCATTATCAGGCAGCGGATCATGCCCTCGCTCGCGTTGGCCGGCGCCACCATCGACGACATCATCCATGCCCAGGTCTATCTGACCGACCCGGAAGACTACTCAGCCTTCAACGAAACCTGGTCCCGGCATTTCGCAAAAACGCGGCCGTCGCTGTCGATCATCCCCATCGCCCCGCATGGGCTCGCGTCCTATGACGGCACGATTGAGATCAATGTGCTCGCGGCAAAGCCGGGCAGCGCCGCGCAGAAGCGCCACGTCGACGCCGGCGTTCCGACCGCATTCCGTCACCAGCCGCAAGCCGTCAAGGCCGGCGACCTCCTGTTCATGTCAGCCCAGATGGCGATCAACAGTGACGGCAGCCTGATTGCGGCAGCGAACGATGCGCGGCAACCCCGGTTCGGCTCGCGGGCGCAAGTCCAGGCCGAGCACATCATCGACAACATCGAGAAGCTTTGCCAAGCCACCGGCACGTCGCTGCACAACATCGTGCGGGTGCTGCAATTCCATACCGACCTCGACGAGTTCTACCCCGTCTACCAGGTCTGGGAGCGCCGGCTCGGCGGCCGGCCGCTGCCGTTCTCCGCGATGGAGGTGCCCGCACCCCTGCCCACTCCCGGCGCGACCTTGATGATCGAGGCCTGGGCCTACGTACCATAATCCGCGAGCCGTCAGACTCGCGCAGCGCTTTTTTGTCAGCCAGCCCAGCATATACGCTCATGCTGCCGCATCCTGTATTCTCACGGCGGATAGGTGCCTTGCGGTCGGCGGTGACAGCCTCGTCGAGCCGCCGACTAGCCGCCACGCCTAGTCGAGTAGGTCGTTCTTTGTGAACGTGTACGCAATGTCTCAAGTCGTCGTTGGGCTTGGTGAAAACCTAGAGCAGGCACAATTGCTTCGAATGCCCCGGGTTACGACGAGGAATTCGACGGTAATGACTTTTCCGCCACGCTCGTCATTGGCTAGTCGGGAAGGAACCGGCGGCCTGTATGCGGATAGGAAAGGGCATTCCTGTTCGCCAATATAGGCGGCTCCGCGGATGGCGACAGCTCGCATGAGATCGTCGCACGTGCGAGCAACTTTGAGCGAAAGTTCTGGTCCAGAGTCCAACGGTAACGACGCTTGGCCGACTGACACGAGGTCGCGGGCTCCATCAGAACGGCGGAAGCAGTGAAACTGTGGTGCGGTGCTACCCTCGATTCTTGGGCAAGAGGTGGAAACCCAATGGTCTCGCGGTGGGTTGTCGTAACCGTCGCAAATTATTCCACGCTACCCCCGCAAGGCAGTACACCACGCTCCCAATTTCAAGTTGCGAGATTTTCGCGCAATGTCCGGCCTGTATAGGCTGTTCGAAAGCGGCCTCGACGCTGTAGTTCGGGAACGAGGAGGTCGGCGATATTGTGTAGCATGTCTAGCTGCTCGGCCTGGGAATGGCGCAGCATGAAGCCGCCACGG
>CAMDFO010000110.1 GCA_945897515.1 Rhodoplanes serenus
GAAGCGCTCGATAGGGCAACGGTGGGGGCCTGTCCGTTCTGCTGCTCCGCCCCGTGCCGTGCCGGTAGCTGACCGCTGATCTCTCTCAGGCGGTGACGGCTGAGCCGCCTGTGCGTCGCGCGCATGGAGCGGAATAGCCATCATCGCCAGCGAGACGAGCTAAGCCGGAATCTGGGTGACGACGATTGAATGAAGGCGGCGTATCGAGGCGGGTGTCGAAGCCTGCCAGAACCTCCCCGAAAGGAGCGATACGCCATGTCGAGAGATACCACTGTCATTGCCTTTCGTCAGCCTGACGCTATCGACGATCCACTGACCGAACTTGCACGTGAAGGTGCGCGCGAATGTTGGCTCAGGTGTTGATCGCCGAAGCTGACGCCTTCGTCGCCATGTGGAAGGATTTGAAATTACCGGATGGCCGCGACCGCGTTGTGCGTCACGGCCACGGGCCGCATCGCGCGATCCAGACCGGGGTCGGGCCTGTCGAAGTCCGTCGCGCCAAAGTGCGCGACCGGGGCGAGGTAGGCACGGAGGAGAAAATCCGCTTCACCTCGTCGATCCTGCCGAAGTGGGCGCGTCGGACGAAGAGCCTCGACGCGCTGTTGCCGGTTCTCTACCTGCGCGGAGTATCAACCGGCGACTTCCAGGAGGCGCTCGCCGCCCTGTTGGGCAGGGACGCGCCGAACCTGTCGCCGGCCGTTATCTCGCGGCTGACGGCGGAGTGGCAGGCGGATTACGACGCCTGGCAGAAGCGCGATCTCTCGGCACGGCGATATGTGTACGTGTGGGCGGACGGGGTCTACCTGCAGGCCCGGATGGAAGACAACGCCGAATGTATGCTGGTGCTGATCGGCGCGACGCCCGAGGGCAAGAAGGAGCTTGTCGGCTTCCAGACCGGGGTGCGCGAGAGCGCGCAAAGCTGGCGTGAACTCCTCATCGACATCAAGCAGCGTGGGCTTGAGATCGCGCCGGACCTCGCGGTCGGCGACGGCGCGCTCGGCTTCTGGAAGGCGATTGAGGAGGCCTTTCCGAGCACCAGGCATCAGCGCTGTTGGGTTCATAAGACCGCCAACGTGCTGAACAAGGTCGCCCTCTCGGTCCAGGTCAACATGAAGGCAGACCTTCGTGAGATTTATGGCGCGCCAACCCGCGCGGCAGCCGAGGCGGCAATCGACGTGTTCGCCGACAAATACGGTGCCAAGTACGACAAGGCGGTCGTCTGTCTAACGAAGGACCGCGAAGCTCTGCTCACCTTCTTCGACTTCCCTGCCGAGCACTGGGATCATCTGCGCACGTCAAACCCGATCGAGAGCGTATTTGCGACCGTGCGTCATCGAACCGTGCGGACCAAAGGCGCGCTATCGGCGAAGACTGCCAAACTCATGGTGTTCAAGCTCGTCAACGCTGCCGCAAAATCATGGCGGCGATTAAATGGTGAAAACCAGTTGCCGAAAGTCGTCCTGGGCGTCAAATTCAAAAACGGAATCGAGATCACTGAAATGCCGGATCACCACGCCGCCTGATCAACCCCGTCACCCAAAATCCAGCATAGCTCACGCGCGCGACCTTCTCGATCGACCGCCCACCGACGTAGGCGGTGATGATCATGCCGGCCCAATCCGCGACCAGGCCGGTAATGGGATCGGTGCTGCCGAGCCCGAGGACCTTGTCGATCACAAGCACCTTCCAGAAGTAGATGATGATAGGCAGCGCCAGCAGCGGCCGGACTATCGCGGTGTACCATCGGCCCTGCTCGGCGATGATGATGGCGGAGGCTTGCTTGCGCGCCTCGATCTCGGCCTCGATTTCCTTGGCGGCGAGATCGGCGGCGATCCGATCCTGCGTATTGGCGGCATCGAGCTTGGCCTTGTAGGCGTCGATCAGACCGTTAACGATGGGCCCGCCGATCAAGCTCACAAGCCAGGCCCACATAAAACTATGCCTGCTTGTCGGCGGCGGTTGCATCGGCGAGTTCTGCGCCGTGCCGCCTGTCGGCCAGATTGCGCAGGAACTGGAACAGCGCCGTGAGTGCTATCAGGACCAGCGGCCAGGCCCAGGACGGCATTTTTGAAGCAAGCGAGCTGACATCCACGCCGCTGACGATCGGCGCGAAGAAGTCGTAGCCCGTCACGGCGGCGCTCGCGGCAACCACGGCGGCGGATGAGAGCTTCTGCTTGATGCCCTTGAGCTTCTGGCGCAGTGCCGCCAGAACACTCTCGTCCTTGCCGTAGAGCTCACGAAACGCCGGACGGGATTGCAGGATTGGGCGAACCCAGAAGGCGTAGATCGCGACCAGCGTCGCAAACAGCATGACGGCCATCACCATGACTTTGTCTCCTTGGTCTTCAGGCGGCTTTGAGTTCGGGGATGAGCGGCGTATTGGGGATCGCGGCTTCCTGCCGGTGCTGGTGCCAGCGGTTCAGCGCGTAGATCGAGCCGCCCACGGCAACGCCGATGCCGCAACCGATCCCCGCGGTCTCCCAGGGGTGGGCCGCGACCCAATCCCAGAAGTTGCCGCCGGCAGCGACCGGCCCCGCTGCGCCAACGCCAACGATGATTTTCTTTGTGCCGGCTGGCGGCGGGACGGCGCCCTTGGCGGGCACGGCTTCGGTCGGCACAGGCCGTGGTGTTGGCACCTGCGCGGCAATCGGGCGGTCAGCGAGATGAAGAGAAAATGCCTTCACCTCGGCGACCCGCCGGCTCCACCCCGCGCCGAACACCGGCCAGGTCTTGAGACTTTTCAGGAAGCGCAGCCGCTCGTCGTTGATCGCGACGATGATTGCCTTGGCGTCACGTCGTGCAACCGCGCTCAGAACCTCATCGGTTACGACGTTGGTGTTGTCTGGCAGACCGACGACCCGGCGCAGCACTTTGCCGGCACGCCCAACGCCCGAATTGACGCAATAGTCGTAAACCGTGTCATCAACGCCCGCGGGCAATTCATCGCACCGCATCTTGTCCCAGTATTGAGTGCGATAAATGTCGGCGACCGCAGCGTCGGGCGCCTGCCAAACATCGGCTGGCAGCTTTCGCCTCGGGTGATGAGCAACATAGGTGGTCCATTCGCGCTGGATGATGCCGCGCGACGTTCTGCCACCAGGATCGCGGGGGTCATCGTCGTTGCCGCCTTCGTGAAGCAACAGCCGTCGCAATGCCTCGTCGTAGGTCGAAGCCGCCATTGTGATTCCTCCAGAAATACAAAAAAAGCCGCCCAGAGGGCGGCGCTGCGTCAGGGATCGATTGTGGGATGTCGTCAGGATCCGGCAGGCACGGCGGCGGCCGATGCCGAGGCCCTATTGGTTCTTGCTGGTGAAGTGCAGATATGCCCCAGCCGCCAACGCCGTGAGGATCGCGGTCGTAACAACCCGGGTGATGGTCTGCAGGATGGTGCGGCGGGTGGCCCGCCAGGCTTCGAGCAGACCGCGCAATTCCTGGACATCCCGGCCGGCGTCCTCATCATGGAGACCGACATTGGCGAGCGCCTTCTTGGCGCCCCGCTCGGCAGCGCGCTCGATCAACGTCTCGATTTCAGGTTCGGTCATTTTGGGTTCCTCAACAAGCGCCCGGCTCCGCGCATCACGGCATCACGTAGGCGACAACCCGGGACTGCGAATAAGTGCCCTCGCCGACACGGCGGCCGTGATTGCCTGAGATGATGACCGGATTGCCGTTTGCATCGACGGCGCTGACGATGCCGACATGTCCACCACCACGCCGCGAAAGCACCGCGATCGCTCCGAGCTCCGGTCCCGAGACGCGATGGCCATAGTCACGGAACGACATCGCGAGATCGGAGCCGGTTCCCCGATAACCCAGCCGATCGAGAACGAAGTTCATGAACCGCGCGCACCACAGCCGCGTCTTGCCGGTCGGATTGGTCCCAATCCATCGGCGAGCCTCAGCGACAAGCGCGGATGATCCAGCAGGATTGGCAGCAACATAATTCTGCGATGTGTAAGCGCCGGAGAGAAAATCCCTCATTGAAGCGGCCAGAAAGTCTGGTTGCGCCGGAGCAAGAATGCCTCGGCAGATAGCTCTTTGCATGGAGTGCAGAGGGCGGAGGGATGAAAGACGTGGAACTTTACCGGCAGGTCCGCCATTCGGTGCGGATTGATGGTCTGAGCCGTCGTGAGGCTGCTCGGCGGTTTGGGCTGGATCCTCGGACGGTAGCGAAGATGCTGGCCTTTTCGGTTCCGCCCGGGTACCGGCGCAGCCGCCCGCCGGTACGGCCGAAGCTGGACCCGTTTGTCGGTATCATCGATCAGATCCTAGAGGATGATAAGGGCCGTCCAGCGAAGCAGCGGCACACCTCGAAGCGGATCTTCGAGCGTCTGCGCGCCGAGCACGGCTATGGCGGCGGCCTGACCATCGTAAAGGATTACGTTTTGGGGCTGCGTCAGCGGCAGCGCGAGATGTTCGTGCCGCTGCGGCACGATCCTGGTCATGCGCAGGCTGACTTCGGCGAGGCTCTGGCGGTGATCGGCGGAGTGGAACGGAAGATCCACTTCTTCGCCATGGACCTGCCGCACTCGGACGCTGGCTTCGTGCAGGCTTATCCGGCGGAGACGACAGAGGCGTTCTGTGCCGGTCACGTGGCGGCGTTCGACTTCTTCGGCAAGGTGCCGCAGTCGATCCTGTACGACAACACCCGGATCGCGGTGGCGCGTATCCTGGGGGATGGCAGGCGACAACGGACGCGGGTGTTCAATGAGTTGCAGTCGCACTACCTGTTCACCGACCGGTTCGGTCGGCCGGGCAAGGGCAACGACAAAGGCAAGGTCGAGGGACTGGTCGGGTTTATCCAGCGGAACTACCTGGTGCCGCTGCCGCATGCCGCCAGCTTTGACGCGCTCAACGAGGATCTGCTGACA
>CAMDFO010000111.1 GCA_945897515.1 Rhodoplanes serenus
GTCGCGGCGATGACCGAGGCGGGCGTGGAGTTCGTGTTCTTCACCTCCGGCTCCGAGATCGGCTTCTATCAGGAAGCGATCGCCAAGGCCGAGGCTCAGGGCCGCAAGGCACCGAAGCTGATCTCCGTTACGCATGAACATGCGAACCTCAACGCTGCGCTCGGCTGCGCCGCGGTCAGCGGCAAGCCGGTCGTGACGGCTGCACACGTCGACTGCGGAACCCAGCACTACGGCGGCGCAATCCATACGGCCTGGCATGCAGGGTTGCCGGTGCTGATCACCGCCGGCATCCCCCCGACTGCGTATCCAGGCAGCATGATCGGTGCGCGCGAGCCGGAGGGTCACCTCTGGCTGCAACAGGCGTTCGACCAGAACGGCATCGTGCGGCAATACACCAAGTGGGATCACCTGCTGAAATTCCAGGACAATACCGGCTTGACCGTTTCACGCGCCCTGCAGGTCGCTTGCACCGAGCCGCGCGGGCCGGTCTATCTCAGCATTCCACGCGAAGTGTCGCTTGCGAAGACGGACAACACACGCTTCCCCACCTTGGATCAACTCGGCGTGGGGCGTCCGGCGGCGCCGGAGCCGGACGGCGTTCGCGAGCTCGCAGCGCGGCTCGTGAAAGCGGACAATCCCATTGTTGTGGTGTCCCGCTCGGGCCGCAATCCGGCGACGGTGCCTGCGCTTGTCCGCTTCTGCGAGCTGTTGGGGTTGCCCGTCGCGCAGTCGGCCAAACGATCGTACCAATGCTTCCCGTTCACCCATCCACTCTACCAGAGCAGCGTGAGCCTGACAGATGCCGACGTGGTGCTCGTGCTGGACGTCGATATCCCCTGGATGATCGGACCGAATGCGCCGTCGGACGACGCGTTCGTTGCCATGGTCGATGTCGAGCCGTCAAAGCGCCGAATCCCGATTATGGAATTCACGGCCGACCTGCGGCTCACCGCCGATACCTTGCTGACGCTTGAGGCGCTGGAAACGGAGGTTCGCGCCATCACCTCAGCAGCCGACCGCGAACGCTTTGCCGCCCGTGCCAAGCGCTGGGGCGAGACGTCCGAAAAACGCCGCCGAGCGCTCGCCGAAAACGCAAATGCTGCGGCGGGCAAAACGCCGATCGACGTACGCTGGCTCTCGTACCAGATTGGACAAGCGCTCGAGGATGATTGGCTCGTGTTCGACGACACGATCGGCGTGAGTCAGGTTCATGATTATCTTCAATGCGCGCGGCCGAACTCCTATTTCTACAATCCTGGCAGCAGCGGCGGATGGGCGCCGGGGGCAGCATTCGGCGCCAAGCTCGCGGCCCGCGATCGCAACGTCGTCGCGATCACCGGAGACGGCTTCTACATGTTCGCCTCGGCTATCCATTCGCTGTGGTCGGCAGCGCAATACAAGGCTCCATATCTCACCATCGTCTACCAGAACCGCAGCTATTCGACCGGAACGCTTCGCGTGTCGCGTAGCTATCCGGATGGCTTTGCGGCCAAAGCCGGCTATCCTGGCGGCTACTTTGAGCCGCCGATCGACTTTGCTGCTGAAGCCCGGTCAGCCGGGGCTTACGGAGAAAACGTTACGGATCCCAAAGAAGTAGGACCAGCACTGCAACGCGGCATGAAAAGCGTCCGACAGGGAACGTCAGCGGTCATTTCGGTCTGGTTGCCGCGGCTGCTGCAAGCAGACTAGGGTTTCGAGTGACCAGCACCGCTGCCGCTTTCCGAATCGCGCCTCGCGTCTACTGCCTCGGCGGCGTGATCTTCTGTCCCGTCAACTCGGCCAGCTCTCCCTGCCGCGCGATCTCGTCGCGGATGAACTTTTCGAACTTCTCAGGCGTGTTGTCAGCGGCCGGCGGCGGCACCATTCCGAGTTCCGCCATCGGCTTCTTGAACTGATCGGTGTGCAACACTTCGTTGAGCTGCCTGTTCAGATAGGCGACGATCGGCTTCGGCGTCCTGGCCGGCGCACCAAGCCCGACGAAACCGCGCACGTCGATCTTGAAGCCCAGCTCGGTGAAGGTCGGAACGCCCGGCCAGGCCTCCATGCGCTTGGAACCGACGACCGCTAGGGCGCGAAGCCTGCCGGAATCCACGAGCGCCTTGCCCTGCGAGAAGTACGTGAAAGTGCCCTGGATTGCGCTGGTGGCAACGGCGGTCGCAGACTCCCCCGAACCGCGATAATGCACCGCCTGGATCTGGATTCCCGCGGCGCGATTGAATTGCGCCAGCGCCGCATTCGGCGATGACGCCGGACCGGAGGTTCCGATGCTGTACTTGCTCGGATTGGCCTTGGCATCCGCGACCAGTTCGGCCACCGTCTTGATCGGTAGGTTGGCGTCGATGACTAGGATCATCGGCGGCCCGTCGACGATCCAGCCGATCATCGCGAAATCATCCACGGGGTGGTAAGACAGCGTCATGAAATGGATGTTCTGCGCATCGCCGATCGAATTGGCATGCAGCGTGTAGCCATCCGGCGCGGCGCGCGTGACGTAGGCTGCGCCGATCGTGCCGGAAGCGCCGGTGCGGTTTTCGATGACAACCGGCTGACCGATCTTCTCCCGCAGCAGCGATGCAGCAAGGCGCGCGGGCACATCGGTCAGGCCGCCCGCCGGGAACGGTACCACCATGGTGATGGTGCGGTTCGGAAAATTCTCCGCCTGAGCCCAGGCGGTAACGGTCGCGGCAAGACATATCCCGATCCAGCTCAGCCATCGCAGCGCAAATTTCATCGGTTTGCTCCGTCTGAAATTCCAGCCTGCGATAGTGTGCCGAACGCGCGCCCGAGTCAAAGTCCGGCCCATCTTCCCCCCGCGCCGCAGCGATGCGATGCTGCTGGGCGATGAACAAGGAATGGACCGAATGACCAACAAGAATGCAGAGCCGTTGCTCCCCGTCGAACTCGGCGCGGGCAAGGTGAAATTCGCGCAGGGCATCAAGGCCGGCCGCTGGGTATTCGCCACCGGCGTCATGGCCCAGGATTTCAAGAATGGCATCGCGCCGGACGTGCTGGCCGAGGACGCCCCGCATGCCGGCCTGCCCAAGCGCGAGAAGGAGGCGTTGCGCATCTGGGAAAACATCGACGCGGTTCTGCGCGCGGCCGGCACCGACCGCAACAACCTCGTACGCACCGACCAGTACTATGCGACGGTCAAGGCCGTCCCTGCTTACCAGCACGTCCGGCGCGAGTTCCTTGGGGGCCGGGTCGCGCCATCGACCTCCGTCACGCAGCAGGGTTTGCTGCTGCCTGGCGCCGACATGAACATCCAGGCGCTCGGGATTATCCCGGGCCCCGGATTTGAGATTGCCCATGTCAAGGACGAGAGCCTCTCCTCCCGGCCAACTGCGGGCTTTTCCGCGGCGCTGACCGTGGGCGACTTCATCTTCGTTCCCGGCCTCACAGCGAGCGCGAAAGGCGACGAGCCGCATCGCAACGGCGTGGCCAGGGCCGCCTTGTTGGCCGATGGCCAGCAATGGGCCGGCCAGCCGATCAAGGTGGAGACCGAGTTCATTATCAGGCAGCGGATCATGCCCTCGCTCGCGCTGGCCGGCGCCACCATCGACGACATCATCCATGCCCAGGTCTATCTGACCGACCCGGAAGACTACTCAGCCTTCAACGAAACTTGGTCCCGGCATTTCGCAAAAACGCGGCCGTCGCTGTCGATCATCCCCATCGCCGCACATGGGCTCGCGTCCTATGACGGCACGATCGAGATCAATGTGCTGGCAGCAAAGCCGGGCAGCGCCGCGCAGAAGTGCCATGTCGACGCGGGCGTTCCGACCGGATTCCGTCACCAGCCGCAAGCCGTCAAGGCCGGTGACCTACTGTTCATGTCGGCGCAGATGGCGATCGACAGCGACGGCCGCCTGATCGCGGCGGCGAAAGACGCACGACAACCGCGCTTCGGCTCGCGGGCGCAAGTCCAGGCCGAGCACATCATCGACAACATCGAGAAGCTCTGCCGAGCCGCCGGCACGTCGCTCGATAACATCGTGCGCGTGCTGCAATTCCACACCGACCTAGACGAATTCTACCCCGTCTATAAGGTCTGGGAACGCCGCCTGGGCGGCCGGCCGCTGCCGTTCTCGGCGGTGGAGGTGCCCGCACCCCTGCCCGTTCCGGGGGCGACCGTGATGATCGAAGCCTGGGCCTACGTGCCATAATCCGCGAGCAGTCAGACTCGCGCGTCGTTTTTTGTCAGCCACGCTACCCCGCAAGGCAGTACACACACGCTCCCAATTTTAAGTTGCGAGATTTTCGCGCAATGTCCGGCCTGTATAGGCTGTTCGAAAGCGGCCTCGACGCTGTAGTTCGGGAACGAGGAGGTCGGCGATATTGTGTAGCATGTCTAGCTGCTCGGCCTGGGAATGGCGCAGCATGAAGCCGCCACGG
>CAMDFO010000112.1 GCA_945897515.1 Rhodoplanes serenus
CCCCTGCGGAGAGCAGAGTGCGCCGGTTTCGCCTCCGGCTGCCGGTTAGATTTCTTGAGAGAGCTTTCGCTTTCTCAGGCGGCTGCCCGGCCTCTTGTCCGGGTACCTACCAACCGACACACGACCACAGGCACGTGCGAAATTGGGCATCTGGACGAAATAGCGAATCCTACTGGGTGTCAACTGTTTTGGTGTTGGAACAGCAGTGACCCCCAACCCATAGTGACTCGCGCCCGTTAATATTTTGTTGAGCGTGAACGGAGGCGAACACCCAATTGGTACGCCCATGCTCCATCCGCGCCATGGCCGGGCTTGTCCCGGCCATCCACGTCTTGTTTCGATCCGAAGCAAGACGTGGATGCCCGGCATAAAGCCGGGCATGACGTTGAAGGGCCGGTGCGCTCGCCTCGTCAAACGGAGCCGCGTTTTGCGCGGTCCCGTTGGTCTCAATTCACCAGCACGTTCTTGAACTGCCACGGATCGCTCTCGTCGATGTCCTCCGGAAACAATCCGGGACGGCCGGCGAGTGGCGTCCAGTCGGTGTAGTGGCCGACCACCGGGCCGAGGTACGGAAGCTGGACCTCCAGGCAGCGCCGGAAATCCATCTCGTCGGCCTCGGTAATGCCGCGGTCCGGGTTCTCCAGCATCCAGACGATGCCGGCCAGCACCGCCGAGGTCACCTGCAAGCCGGTGGCGTTCTGGTAGGGCGCGAGCTTGCGCGTCTCCTCGACCGAAAGCTGGGAGCCGTACCAGTAGGCGTTCTTGGCGTGGCCGTAGAGCAGCACGCCGAGCTCGTCGATGCCGTCGACGATCTCGTTCTCGTCCAGGATGTGCCAGGTCGGCTGCCGCTGCCAGGCTGCGCCCGCCATCTCGTGCAGCGACAGCACCGCGTCGTTGGCCGGATGGTAGGCGTAGTGGCAGGTTGGCCGGTATACCGCCGCGCCGCCTTCGCGCACCGTGAAATAGTCCGCGATCGAGATCGCCTCGTTGTGGGTCACCAGGAAGCCGTGCTGGGCCTGCGCCGTCGGCGTCCAGGATCGCACCTTGGTGCCGGCGCCGGGCTGCAGCAGATAGATCGCGGCGCCGCAGCCGAAATCGTGGGCGCGGCCGTTCGCCGGCATCTGCTTCTCGTGGGTGCCGAAGCCGAGTTCGGCTGGCTGCAAGCCTTCCGAGACAAAGCCCTCCACCGACCAGGTGTTGACGAAGACGTTCTGCGGCTTGGGCTTGCGGGCACGCTGGGTGTCGCGCTCGGCGATGTGGATGCCTTTCACTCCCAGGCGCTGCGCCAGCTTGGCCCACTGCTCGCGGCTCTTCGGCTCGTCGATCTTGACGCCGGTGTCCTTCGCGATGTTGAGCAGCGCCTGCTTGACGAACCAGGACACCATGCCCGGGTTGGCGCCGCAGCAGTTCACCGCCGTGATCCCGCCGGGACGGCGCTTGCGCAAGTCGAGGATGCGTTCGCGCAGCGCATAGTTCGAGCGCTGCGACACCGAGGCGTTGCGGTCCGCGTAGAAGCCGGGCCAGGGCTCGGCGACGGTGTCGATGTAGAAGGCGTCGAGATCCTTGCACAGCTCGATGATGTCCGCCGAGGAGGTATCGACCGACAGGTTGACCACCATGCCGCGGCCCGGTCCGGCCTTGAGCAGCGGGGTCAGCACCTCGCGGTAATTATCCTTGGTCAGGGCGAGTTGCATGAACTTGAGCTTGCGCTCGTCCAGCAGCTTGCGGTCGGTATCGACCGGGTCGATCACCACGAACTTGGAACGGTCGAACGCGATGTGCCGTTCCAGCAGGGGCAGGGTGCCCCGGCCGATCGAGCCGAAGCCGATCATGACGATCGGGCCGTCGAAGCGGGCGTGGATGGGGTGATCGGCCATGGTCTCTGACTCCAGCGATGGTGCGTGATATCCGCCGGGGCGGACGAACGAAAGGGACGCCGCGGGAAATCTCCCACGGCGTCCCCGACAAATTTGTGAGGGCTTACGCCGGCTGCGCCGACGGTTGTTTTGACCGGCCGGCCATCGCGGCGACCAGCGGTCCGAGCTTGGAGGCGGGCTGCTTGGGAACCCGGATCAGGCCGCGCGCGCCGCCGAGCGCGCCGGGCACAAGCTCCAGGCCGAGCAGCCGATGCTGCTCGTAAGGTCCGGGCAGCCACAGCCGGCCGGTCTGCGCCGCCGAGAAGCCGAAGCGTCCGTAGTACGGCGCGTCGCCGACCAGCAGCACGGCCTTGTGGCCGCGCCGCTTGGCGTCGCGCAGCGCGCGCCGCATCAGGTCGGAGCCGATGCCGCGATTGCGATAGTCCGGATGCACGGCGAGCGGCCCGAGCAGCAGGGCGGAACGCCCGGCGCCGGCCGCCACCGGCCACAGCCGTAGCGTGCCGATGACGCGGCCGTCCTCGACCGCGACGAACGCCAGCCCGGCGGCAGGATCGTTGCCTTCGCGCAGGCGCTCGGAGGTCTTGGTGAAGCGCACCGGACCATAGGCCGCATCGAGCAGGTGCTCGCGGGCGGGCGCGTCGGTGTTTTTCTCTTGGCGGATTTCTTGGCGGATCGTGGTCATGTCCAACTCCATCGCCGGTCTGGTGTCCCGGATGCGGTGCAGCGTGAGCGCGTTGGCGCGAAACGGTGCACCGCTGATCCGGGACCCCGGTTCGGCGGACAGGAAGACACCGGGGTCCCGGGTCTGCGGCGCATCACCAAGAGGTGCTGCACCGCGCCCGGGACACGGCGTTGCGATCAGATGTGATAGGTCTTCAGCGGCGGGAAGCCGTTGAAGGCAACAGCCGAGTAGGTGGCCGTGTAGGCGCCGGTGCCCTCGATCAGCACCTTGTCGCCGATCGACAGGCTGACCGGCAGCTCGTAGGGCTGCTTCTCGTACAGCACGTCGGCCGAGTCGCAGGTCGGTCCCGCGAGCACGCAGGGCGCGGTCGCGTCGCCGTCCCGCGGGGTGCGGATCGGATAGCGGATCGACTCGTCCATCGTCTCGGCCAAACCGCCGAACTTGCCGATGTCCAGGTAAACCCAGCGCACGTCGTCGGTCTCGCTCTTCTTGGAGACGAGCACGACTTCGGCCTCGATCAGGCCGGCGTTGCCGACCATGCCGCGGCCCGGCTCGATGATGGTCTCCGGGATGCGGTTGCCGAAGTGCCTCCGCAGCGCGCGGAAGATCGACGAGCCGTAGGTCTTCACCGTCGGCACGCTCTTCAGGTACTTGGTCGGGAACCCGCCGCCCAGGTTGACCATGGCCAGGTTGATGCCGCGGTCGCCGCACTCCCGGAACACCGCCGCCGCCGAAGCGAGCGCACGGTCCCAGGCATGCGGGTTGCGCTGCTGCGACCCGACGTGGAACGAGATGCCATGCGCCTCCAGCCCCAGCGTATGGGCGTGCTCCAGCACGTCCGCCGCCATCGAAGGCTCGCAGCCGAACTTCCGCGACAGCGGCCATTCCGCGCCGACGCAATCCGACAGGATGCGGCAGAACACCTTGGAACCCGGCGCCGCGCGCGCGACCTTCTCGACCTCGGGCTTGCAGTCGACCGCGAACAGCCGGACGCCCAGCGCGAAGGCCCGCGCGATGTCGCGCTCCTTCTTGATGGTGTTGCCGAAGCTGATGCGGTCCGCCGAGGCGCCGGCCGCGAGCACCATCTCGATCTCCTGGACCGAGGCGGTGTCGAAGCTGGAGCCGAGCCCCGCGAGGAGCGACAGCACCTCGGGAGCCGGGTTCGCCTTGACCGCGTAGAACACCTTGGTGTCCGGCAGCGCCTTGGCGAAGGCGTGGTAGTTGGTCTTGACGACGTTGAGGTCCACGACGAGGCATGGCCCCTCGTCGTTGCGGCTGCGCAGGAACTCTCGGATGCGCTCGGTCATCGGCGCGATCTCCCAAAGCTTAAACGGCGGCGAACCGCCGTGCGATGCGGGTTTCCAAGCTTCGACCGGATGCGCGATGGGGACGCACGCCGACCTTGGCTCAAATTCCCGCTTCAAGCTGCCTTGGATTGGATTGGGGAGACCCCGACCCGCTCTGCTGGCAATGATGGACAAGCCTCTACGGTGACCCGAGCCGGCGGTGGAATGCCGGCGAGACCTAAGAAGCCCGCTCCGTCGTTGCTTTAAGTCGCGTCCCCTGCGGAGAGCAGAGTGCGCCGGTTTCGCCTCCGGCTGCCGGTTAGATTTCTTGAGAGAGCTTTCGCTTTCTCAGGCGGCTGCCCGGCCTCTTGTCCGGGTACCTACCAACCGACACACGACC
>CAMDFO010000113.1 GCA_945897515.1 Rhodoplanes serenus
CCCGACGCTGACGCCGGCCGATGTTCGCCGCATCCTCGAATCCACCGCCATCGATCTCGGGCCCAAGGGCCGCGACGCGCAATACGGCTGGGGCCTGGTCAGTCCGCAGCGCGCGCTCGCCGCGGTCGACGCCCGCAGGGCGGCGGCCCGCTCAAGCGTATCGGCGCCGCCTCGGTAGTTCTTCCGTCATTCCGGGGCGCGCGAAAGCGCGAGCCCGGAATCCAGAGCCGTGCGGAAATTCCTGTTGCTCTGGATTCCGGGCTCGCACGCCGATGCGTGCGCCCCGGAATGACGACAGTGGTGCTAATCTCAAACCATGAGCTCCAGCGAAAAGCCCCCGATCCAGTTCGATCCCCGTGCCGAAGGCCCGCTCAAGGGCGTCCGCGTGCTCGACCTGTCGCGGCTTGTCGCCGGCAACATGCTGTCGCTCCAGCTCGGCGATTTCGGTGCCGATGTCATCAAGGTCGAGCCGCCAGGGGGCGATCCGCTGCGCGACTGGCGCGAGGGCGGAAAGTCCCTGCATTGGAAGACCTATGCCCGCAACAAGCGCTCGATCGTGCTGAATTTCCGCCACGACGCCGGAAAGGATGCGCTGCTGCGCCTGGCCGCCACCGCGGACGTGTTGATCGAGAACTACCGGCCCGGCACGCTGGAGGAGATGGGTCTCGGACCGGATGTGCTGTGGGAGAAAAGCCCCGGCCTGATCGTTGTGCGGGTGTCCGGTTTCGGGCAGACCGGGCCCTACGCGCCGCTGCCGGGCTTCGGCACGCTGGTCGAAGCCATGAGCGGCTTTGCGTCGCGCACCGGATTCCCCGACCGCGAACCGGTGCTGCCGCCGCTGGCGCTGGCCGACATGATCGCGGGCCTATACGGCGCATTCGCCGTGACCACGGCGCTGCGGGCGCGCGACGACGGTTCGGCGCGGGGCCAGGTGATCGACCTGTCGCTGCTGGAGGCGATGTTCTCGGTGCTCGGGCCGGAAGCGTCGATCTACCGGACCACCGGCGCGGTGAAGGAGCGCGTCGGCAGCGCCTCCAACACCTCGGCGCCGCGCAACGTCTATCGCTGCGCGGATGGGCACTACGTCGCGGTGTCGGGCTCGACCCAGGCGATGGCGAAGCGAATCTTCCAGGTGATCGGCCGGCCGGAAATGATCGAGGACCCGCGCTTCAAAACCAACAGCGAGCGCGTGAAACACCGCCCGCTGGTCGACCAAGCGGTCGGCGGCTGGTTCGCCTCGAAGACCCGCGACGAGGCGCTGCGTCTGATGCGCGAGGCCAGCGTCACCGCGGGCCCGGTCTACACCATCGCCGATGCCATGGACGATCCGCATTTCCGCGAGCGCGGGATCGTCGTCGATGTCGAAGACCGCGAACTCGGCGCAGTGCCGATGCACAACATCCTGCCGCGGCTCTCGGTGACGCCCGGCGTCTGGCAGAAGCCGGCGCCGCAGCTTGGCGAACACACCGACGCGATCCTGACGGAGGCCGGGTTCGACCGCGATGCGATCGCCCGGCTCCGGACGGAAGGCGCGGCGGCGTGATGGGTTGGCCGTTGTGAGAGGCGGGCCCGGCAAGCTACGTTGGACCAGCAAGGAAGCCGGGAGAGAATTATGGGTCGGAAGATAGCCTTTGTCGGAGCGGGTGCGGTCGGCGGATATGCCGGAGCCCACATGGTGCAGGCCGGCGAGGACGTGACGTTCATCGATCCCTGGCCCGCGCACGTCGAGCACATGCGAAAGCACGGCTTGCGCGTGACCCACGCGATGAAGGAGCCGGAGTTCACGGTGCCGGTCCGCGCCTTGCATGTGACCGACGCGCAGCAACTCGCCAAGGAGAAGCCGGTCGACATCGCCTTCGTCTGCATGAAGTCGTACGACACCGCCTGGGCGGCGATGCTGATCCGGCAATATCTGGCGCCCGACGGCTACGTGGTCTCGCTGCAGAATTGCATGAACGAGGAGACCATCGCCGGCGTCGTCGGATGGGGCAAGACGCTGGGCTGCATCGCCAGCAGCATCACGGTCAACCTGCCGGAACCTGGTCTGGTCCATCGCGGCGCCGCCAAGCATGGCGCGAAGCACATCGTGTTTCGCGCCGGCGAGGTGCACGGCCGCATCACGCCGCGGGCGGAGGAGGTCTGCCGTCTGGTCGCATACTCCGACAGCGCCAAGGTGACCGACAACCTGTGGGGCGAGCGCTGGTCGAAGCTGGTCGCCAACGTCATGCAGAACGGACTGTCCGCCTGCACGGGGCTCGGTGGCGGAGACATGCTGAAGAACGATGCGATCCGTAATTTCTCCACCCGGTTGGGCAGCGAGGCGATCCGCGTCGGCCAGGCGCTTGGCTATCAGCTTGAGGATATCCTGCATCTGCCGCCGGAAACGATCGCGCGTGCGGGCGAGGGCGATGAGCAGGCGTTGCGCGCCAGCGACGAGCAGCGCTTCAAGGATAGCGGCCACACCTCCAGCTCGCAGCGTCCCTCGATGGGTCAGGACATGCAGAAGGGCCGGCGCACCGAGATCGAGTTCCTCAACGGCATGGTGGTCCGCGAGGGCGAGAAGCTTGGACTTCCGTGCCGTGCCAATGCGGTGTTGACGGATATCGTCAAGCGCGTCGAGCGGGGTGAGCTGCAGGACGATCCGCGCCACATCACGGAACTGCGGTTGAACTGAGCGCGGACGTTTTTCGCGCGACGGCGGGAGTCTGCGGACTCAAGCGCCGCGCGTTCGCCATCCCAGAACCGTCGCCTGGATCGGCTGATTGGCCGGCACCCCGATCCATGCGCCATCTGCGAAGCGGCATGCGAACGGCAGCACATAGGTGCCGCAGTGGTCTTCACAGAGCAGTTCGACCTCGCCGGCAGGCGCGGCGCCGGTGTTGAACTCCGCGATGCGGTATTCGCGCGTCGCCATCTGTCAGTGTCGCGCCGTCGAGTCGCCGTCGACGCTGCCGCTTTTTTCCAGGAACGCCTGGCCCAGATTGCCGACCACCTCGGCCATCAGGGTCGCCTGATCGGCGGCCGGCACCAGCAGGATGAGGTCCACCAGGCTTTCGGTCATGCTGGCGGCCATATCGGCAAGATTGGCGTCCTTCGATTCCAGACGCTTTTGCACCAGGTCGTTGATGTCGCAGTGCAGACAATCGGACATGCGAGTTCCTCGAATACGCGGACGTCGGGCGCGGATGCGATCGTGCTCCAGATAACGTCCAAGACCGGTACACTGTTCTTCCCCGAAACGCACGGGTTGCGCGATGCGGCCCATGGCCGGCGCCTTGGCGCGCCGGACAAGGCAGCGGGAACCGCTGGATCGGGGAATCGGCGCGAAGCCTAGAACGGCTTGCAAGCCCCGGACGCCTGCATCTGACAGTACATCGGCTTGACCGCGGGACCCGATGCGGTCCGCGCTTCCAGTCGCGCCGGAATGCTCATGCTGACGACCACCGGCCGTGCCGGTTGCGCCACCGGCGCGGTCTTCCGCGCCTCTGCGATCTGCTCGGCTTTGATCGGCTCAGCCGAAGTCTTTTCAGCGGGAATCTCAGACATGAACTGCGCCGGACCGGAATAGGGGGCTGCGTCCGGTTCCGTGCGCCGGCCTGCTGCGAACGGCCTGATCGGCACGCCAACGAAGACGCCGCCGCTGCGCCGGTTGTTGGCAGCCTGGGCGGGTTTGGCCGGCGCCATCGCGACCGGTTTCGTCGGCGACGACATCCGAATCTTGATCCTTGCCGCGCTTGGATCGCTGGTAACGGCCACGATGCTCGCTGCGAGAACGGCCGCAATAATCCAACGCACACGCCCCTCCTGTTTTGCGGACAGGTTGGCGTCCAATGGTTGAAAAGGGGTTGCGCGGGCGGCCGGGCCGCCGCGCAGGGTCAGGGCGACCTTACGGAAACCGCTAAAATTGTGCGCAACGGGGTTTCTGGTGCTGCCGGAAAGGATTGAACTTTCGACCTCTCCATTACCAATAAAAGGCACCTCTGATTATTGTGTTAGAGCAATGATTTAGTATGATATATCGGTCTTGTAATATGACTATAATACTATTTTGCCCCGGAAATACCCGGTTTTGGCGGCTTTAGAAGAGCTGCCGGACAAGCCGAAAGTCTGCCGCGATTTCATATAAG
>CAMDFO010000114.1 GCA_945897515.1 Rhodoplanes serenus
GCCGGACCGACTCGTACGAAACCGCGATGCCGCGTTCCGCCAGCAGGTCTTCGACGTCACGCAAGCTCAGTGTGAACCGGAGATAGAGCCAGATTGCCCGGTGAATGATCTCAGGCGGGAACCGGTAACCGCTGTAGCTTATTCTCTTCATCGCTTTAGCTACCAGTCCACCAGGGACGCTGCTACACTCCGATCGCCGTGACAATGCCACTTAGCGGGCTCCGTCTAAACTCGAAACCGCCTTTACTGCGCTAACGTGACAATGCCGAGCTCCGCCCGCGCTACGGCAATATCTCCTGCCGGCCCTGAAGCTGTGCTTCAAGTCTTGTCTTCATGTCGGCGAGCAGGCCGGCATCGGCGGCGGTGACCGCTTCGACAAGCTCGTTGGCCTGGTCCAAGCGCGCGACGGTCACATAGTCCGCGCCGGCGGCATACAGCGTCTGCGTCTCGGCCAGCACCTCCGCCGTCGCGATGATCTTTACTGTCGGATTGATCCTGCGGACGTAGCGTACGAGCTTCTCGTTGGTGGTCCCCTTCAAAAGCGAATCCGGCACGCTAGAAACGACAATCTCGGCTTGGGCGATGCCCGCGTGCGCCAGCGTGTCGGTGTGGGCGATATCGCCGTAGTGGATCTTCACGTCGCGCGCCCGGAGCGCGTGATAGACGGTCGGGTTGAAATCGACGACCAGCACGTCGTCCAAAAGCGCGGTGTGCCGCCGCTCCAGCTCGCTCAGGAACGAGCTGGCGACCCGGTGGAAGCCCAGAATCAGGATGCGGCGTTTGTGCTTGGCCCCGGCTTCTGGCTCGGCGGCGGCGTGGCCGTGGCCGAGGTCCTTGAGTCCCAGCCGCTTGAGCAGCGGGATAGCGCCTCGCGTGATCTGATTGCTCCGCATCATCGTGAAGGTGCTCAGCACCGCGAGCACGACGAAGGCGGTGGATGCTGCTCCCGCGACGCCCGGCGTGGTCTGGCCGGAATGCACGCCGACCTGGATCAGCACCAGCGAGAATTCGCTGATCTGGGCGAGATTGATCGCCGGCAGCATGCTGGCGCGCAGTCCCTGCCGCATTGCGTAGAGCGGCGGGAATACGGTCAGCAGCCGGCTCGCCAGCGTCAGCGCGACGAGGACGAGCGCGAGGCCGAGCACCGAAACGGTCGGCACCGGGATCATCATGCCCAGCGTCACGAAGAACAGCGTGATGAAGAAATCGCGCAGCGAGGTGACCTTGGCGATGACGTCGGGCGCATAGGGGAAGGTCGAGAGCGAGACGCCGGCGAACAGGGCGCCCATCTCGCGGGACAGGCCGAGGAACTCGGCGAATTCTGCGACCGCGAAGCACCAGGCGAGCGCCCCCACCAGCACCAGCTCCGGCAGCCCCGCGATCAGCCGGAACAGGTGCGGAAGCGTGTAGCGGCTGAACAGCAGCGTGGCGCCCAGCAGCGCGACGACGCGGATAATCGACACCAGCACGGCATAGAAATCGAGCGCGTTCAGGCTCGGCTGGACCGCGAGGAACAGGATAGCGAACAGGTCCTGCAGCACCAGCACGCCCAGTGTGACGCGCCCGGGCAGCGTGTCGAGCTCGTTCTTGTCGTAGAGCACCTTGACGATGATGACGGTGCTGGAGAGCGCAACGGCCACGGCAAGATAGAGCGCGTCGAAGCGGCCGTCGCCGAGCGGAATGCCGATCAGGAGAAAGATCACCAGTGCCAGCGCAAAGCAGCCGAAGATCTGCGCCGCCGAGGTGACCAGGATGACGTTGCCGGCGCGGACGATCTTCTTCAGATCGATCTCTAGGCCGATCATGAACAGCATGAAGATCAGGCCGAGCTGGGCGATGGTGTTGATGGACTGCTCGGATTGCACCCATTTGAGGCCCGAGGGGCCCAGCAGGAAGCCGGCGATGAGATAGGCGAGGATCAGCGGCTGGCGGACGAAGTTGGCGGCTACGCCCAGGAGCCAAGCCATGACGATGGACAGCGCGAGGTCGCGGATCAATTCGTGCATCGCTATCGTCTACCCTTCGCGACCGCCGAGGCCACGGCGAACTTGATCTCGGCCAGCGCGAATGGCTTGGCAATGACGTCGCAGATCAGCGCCTCGAGTCCCGATACACGCTCGCGCTGGTCGGCATAGCCGGTCATCAGCAGAATCGGCAGATCGGGAAAATCGCGCGCGACGGCGCGCGCGATGCAGTCCATCACCGGCATCTTGATGTCGGCTAGCAGCAGATCGAAGTTGCCGCCTTCTCGCTGGAGTATGTCGAGGGCTTCGGTGCCGTCGGCGGTCGCCACCACGAAATGACCCTCCTCGGCGCGCGCGCGGGTAATCAGCGTACGCACCGGCTTCTCGTCCTCGGCGATCAGGATGCGTGCCACGGCCGCCTCAGCGGAGGCCGGCGACAGCATCGCGGCGGGTGAAGAACCGAACCTGGATGTCGTGGCCCTCGGCGGGCGGGGAGGCGAGCCGGCTGCGGAACGGCAGGGTCTGACCAGGCTCCAGCACCGGCTGCGACGGCACCGCGGTCCAGGCATAGACCTCGGCTCCGGATGCGTTGCGAAGCGCGAACCGCAGCCGCGGCACATCGACCGCCATCGACACCGTGCTCACGATCACGCCCTCCACGACCAGCACCGGCACGCCGTCGTGAATCTCGTTGCCGATCTTCACATCGGTGAAGGCAGGCCAGCGCAGATTCACCGGCAACCCGATGGCACTATAGAACGAAGCCATCTGCGGCGCATGCCTGACGACGTCCTTGCGCCAGCTGAGTAGCGTCACGGACAAGAGGATCAGCGCGGCGATAGAGACGGGCAATGGAATTTGCCATCGGGCGCGCCGTTTGCGGGCGGCCGCGCGGGCCCGGCGGGCCGCCACGCTCTCGATGTCAGGGGGGGGGCCGTTGTCGATTTCCACATCGCTGGACGGCGGACCGCCAACTGCCGGCGGAGGCGGGCTCTCGACCGGGATCGGGATGTCGGCGAGCGCCACCGCGGGCACTTCGCTCTGCGCTTCGGCGGTCTCGGCCGACGCCTCTGGCATGTTCGCATTGGCCAGTTCGTCGAGCGAGGGCCATGACGGCGGATCGCTTTCGGCTGCGGGTTCGGGCGGGGGCGATGGAGGTTCGCTGCCGAGTTCGGCGCGGAATGCGGCGACGGTCGCGTCGGTCGCCGCGTCCGGCGCGGGGCTTTCGGACGGCATGACCGGCTCTGGAGGCGGCGGCGCCACGAACCAGACAGTCTGGCAGCGCACGCAACGCACCGAGCGCCCGGTTCCGCCGATCGCTATGGGAACAATCTGAAAGGACGTCGTGCAGTTGGGATAGACGGTCTGCATTGTTGGTTCTGGGTCGATTCCCTGGGCGATTCGCGATGGTCTGGCTTTGGCTGTGACCGTACCAGCGGTCCGTTAACGGACCGGAAACCATGAGAATTTAGGCCCGGCCTGAGGACTGCCCTGGTACCACGAAGCCGGCGTGCCCTGGTCGGTTAATGCAGCGTTAATACGCCCTGCACCGCCCGTGTCCGCTATCCTATGCCACAGGGCGAATCGCGCAGCATGATCCCGAAGGTGGAACCGGCTTTCGGACAAGATTATGCTCAGAATCTAGCGGACCCGAAGGGGAGACGGCGTGGTCCGATTCGAGAACGTGGGGTTGCGGTATGGGCTGGGGCCGGAGGTTCTGCGCGACCTCAACTTCCAGATCGAGCCGCAATCGTTCCAGTTCCTGACCGGGCCGTCGGGCGCGGGCAAGACCTCGCTGTTGCGCCTGCTGTTCCTGTCGCTGCGGCCAACGCGGGGGCTGATGACTGTTTTCGACCAC
>CAMDFO010000115.1 GCA_945897515.1 Rhodoplanes serenus
CCTTCGCTGACAAAGCCTCGAGCCGATTGTTCGCATCAAAGAAACCGAACTGACCCATCGAATGCGCCTCCGCTGCCAAATCTCGTACGCTCCTTGAATCTGATTTGACGAACGACGGCCAGGACGCAATTATTCGAGGTGCCCTATAGGCGTGAGGGACGAACCAGCGGAGCCTAGTCACCTCACCAACTCCCGCATCGCGCGATCCAGCCCCTCCAGCGTCAGCGGATACATCCGCCCGCCCATCAACTGCCGCATCATCTTGATCGAATGCGTGTGCTCCCAATGCGTCTCCGGCACCGGGTTGAGCCACACGCACGCCGGATAGGTCCGCGTCACGCGCTCCATCCACGCTTGGCCCGGCTCCTCGTTGAAATGCTCGACCGAGCCTCCAGGTGATAAAATCTCATATGGCGACATCGAGGCGTCGCCGACGAAGATCGCCTTGTAGTCGTGCGGATAGGTGTGGAGCACGTCCCAGGTCGGCGTGGTGTGGTCGTAGCGCCGCCGGTTCTGCTTCCACACCCGCTCGTACAGGCAGTTGTGAAAGTAGAGATGCTCCATGTGCTTGAACTCGGTGCGCGCCGCCGAAAACAACTCCTCGGTCGCCTTGACGTGCCAGTCCATCGAGCCCCCGACGTCGAAGAACAGCAGCACCTTCACCGAATTGTGCCGCTCCGGCCGCATCAATATGTCGAGATAGCCCTTGTGCGCGGTGCCCTTGATGGTGCCGTCGAGATCGAGCTCGTCCGGCGCTCCGGTGCGCGCGAACTTGCGAAGCCGCCGTAGCGCGATCTTGATGTTGCGGGTGCCGAGCTCGACGTCGCCGTCGAGGTCCTTGAACTCGCGCTTGTCCCAGACTTTTGTCGCGCGAAAATTGCGGTTCTCGTCCTGGCCGATGCGCACGCCTTCCGGATTGTAGCCGTAAGCGCCGAACGGCGACGTGCCGGCGGTGCCGATCCATTTGCTGCCGCCCTGGTGGCGGCCCTTCTGTTCGGCCATGCGCTTCTTGAGCAGCTCAAGAAGCTTGTCGAGGCCGCCCAACGCCTCGATCTGCTGCTTCTCTTCCTCGGTGAGATATTTTTCCGCGAGCTTCTTCAGCCACTCCGCCGGAATGTCGGTCGCCGGACTTTCGCTGAGCAGTTCCAGCCCCTTGAACACGTGGCCGAACACGCGGTCGAACTTGTCGAGGTTGCGCTCGTCCTTCACCAGCGCGGTGCGTGACAGATAGTAGAAGTCCTCCACCCGCCGGCCGGCAAGATCGCGCTCCATCGCCTCCATCAGCGTCAAATATTCGCGCAGCGTCACCGGGACGCCGGCCGATTTCAACTCGTGGAAAAAGGTGACGAACATGAAGACGAAACCCTTCGGCTTAACCCTTTTTCAGCCATACCGCCCGACACGCCGGGATGCGCGGCGTTCCGTCGCGGCGGCGGCAACCGAATCTACACCGGCGTGGTTCATTTCGGAATGCATCGAAGGGGAAGTCGCTGTGCCGTGGACCGCAGCCCTTGCGGGGGACCTGAGCATCATCTTGGACACGCTGTGGAGCGCCGGCGCGGCGCTGACCCAGAGCGTGCGGCGGGTGCATTCCCGCGACCAGATCGAGGTCAACGTTGCCGAAGGCGCCGACGCCATCGCGCTCGCAGCCCCGGCCTGGCGTGCAGTCCAGGACCGTGGCGGGGCCGCCACCCCATTCCAGACCCTGGCGATCGCGGAGCAAACCGCGCAAGCGCATCTGCGCCGCGGCGAAAGTCCGCGCATCTCGATCGTCTACGAAGACGGCCAGCCGACCGTGCTGTTTCCGACCGTAATCGCGCGCTGGAGCGGCGTTCCCGCCATCCGGTTCCTCGGCGATCCGCTGATCCAATACGGCGACCTGGTCGCTGCGCCCGATGCGTCGCCGGCCGCCGTCGAAGCAGCCTGGCGCGCCGCAGCCGATGCTTCGCTCGCCAAGATCATCGTGCTGCGCAAGGTCCGTGCCGACGCCCGCATCGCGCCGCTGCTGGCGCACACCACCGAGATCGTGGCCGAACAGCACGCACCGTACATCGACGCGGGAGTGGCAACGGCGCTTTGCGCTCGCGACCTGCGCGAGTTGCGCAGGTTCCGCCGCAGGCTCGCGGACATCGGCGAAGTCCGCTTCGACGTCCTCCGCGGGTTCGCAGCGCATGCGGCGGTGCGCGAGGCGCTCGACATCAAACGCGAGTGGCTCACCGCGCGCGGCCTCTCCAGCAGCGTGATCGGCGATCCGGACTGGGAGCAGGTGTTGACCGCGCTATCCGGCGATAGCCGCGGCGACAACCCGCTTCGCGCCGCCTTGTTGACGGTGGATTGCAAGACCGCCGCGGTCGAGATCGGCTTGGTGCAGGAGCAACGCTGGTGCGCCTTCCTCGGTGCCGTGGCGCCGGATTTCGTCAAGGCCGGACCCGGCCATGTGCAGATGGCGGACACGGTGGCGCATTGCCGAACCGGCGGCATCGCGACCTACGATCTGCTGGCGCCTGCCGATCCTTACAAGCATGCCGTGGCCCGTGATGCGGTTGCCGTGCGTGACCATGCCGCGGCGCTAGCGGGCGGCGGCTGGCTGGCCGTGCTCGCGACCCGCGCGGTCCCGACGCTCAAGGGCATGGCTTCGCGGATGCCGCCGCGCCTGCGGCAGGCTCTCCGAGCCTGGTACGGCTGACGCTTTCCGCGATCCACATCCGCCACCCGGGTGGGCCGATCCGCCCCGTGAGACCTTTTCGCCGCGCGCGCATCTGCGTAAGCTCTCCTTAGAAGCGTTCCACAAACGCCGACGGGGGAGGATGCAATGGCAGTTTCCAAACGACTGAACGTCAACGGCAAGCGGGTCACGATCCAGATCGACGATCCCGAGATGCCGCTGCTCTATGCGTTGCGCGACGACCTCGAGTTGAAGGGGCCGCGTTTCGGCTGCGGGCTTGCGCAATGCGGCTCCTGCACCGTGCATGTCGACGGCAAAGCGGTGCGCTCCTGCGTCACGCCGCTGTCGCAGATCACCGACAAACAGAGGGTCGTGACCCTGGAAGGCCTCGGCACCGCGAGCAAGCCGCATCCGGTGCAGCGCGCCTTCATCGAGGAGCAGGCCGTGCAATGCGGCTACTGCATCAACGGCATGATCATGGAGTCGGCGGCCTTCCTCGCCAAGAACAAGAACCCGAGCGAAACGCAGATCAAGGAGGCATTGGCCAAGAACCTGTGCCGCTGCGGAACGCACGCCCGTATCGTTCGCGCCGTCAAGCGCGCTTCGACCAACGCGTGAAGGGGGACCGGATCATGACCAAGAGCCTCTTGCAAAACTCCCGACGGGAGGGCGGGTGTGGGAACGCTTTCGTCTGTTTGATGGGCGTAGCAGGTGAGACCGGTCATTTTTGACGTTTCTTGGCGGACCTCCGGCGCGGCTTGCCTGTGATATGTCCGTTTGCTGATCTT
>CAMDFO010000116.1 GCA_945897515.1 Rhodoplanes serenus
TCCTGCTTCACGCCCTCGCCCTTGGCGTACATGAGGCCGAGGTGGGTCTGGGCCACGGCGATGCCCTGTTCGGCGGCGCGGCGGAACCACTTCGCGGCCTCGGCGTGGTCCTGCTTCACGCCCTGTCCCTTGGCGTACATGAGGCCGAGGTTGAACTGGGCGTCGGCATGGCCCTGCTCGGCCAGCGGCCGGAACTCCCGCAGCGCCGCCGCGTAGTCGCCGCGCCCGTGGGCCGCCACGCCCTTGTCGAAGTCCTGCCTATAGCGCGACAATCTGGATGAGAACGGCGCGTCAATCAGGATGAGACGAGGCGGCCGAGCGGGATGATGATTGACGCTGGCCGTTTGGTTGACAAGCGCTTTGATTGACTGGCCGCGTCAATCAGTCTTCGGACTTCTCGGTTTTCTTGATTGTCGCGTGTGTTGCTGGCCGGCCGCGCCCGCGCTTTCGGTCGAGGGCTTCGCGCCTCCGATAACTCTCGACGTTCATTTCCAGGATCGTGGCGTGGTGCACGAGGCGGTCGATCGCTGCGAGGGTCATGGCTTGGTCAGGGAAGATCTTGCCCCACTCACCGAACGGCTGGTTGGCCGTGATCAGCATCGATCGCCGCTCGTAACGCGCGGCAATCAGCTCGAACAGCACGCTGGTCTCGGCCTGATCCTTGGTGACATAGGCGAGGTCATCGAGGATCAGCAGATCGTAGCGGTCGAGCTTGGCGATGGCGCTTTCAAGAGACAACTCGCGCCGCGCAATCTGAAGCCGCTGCACGAGATCGGTCGTTCGGGCGAAGAACACGCGCCGCCCGTTTTCGATCAGGGCAAGGCCGAGTGCCGACGACAGATGACTCTTGCCGCCGCCGGGCGGGCCGAACAGCAGGATGTTGGCACCCTTCGCGAGCCATTCGTCGCCGGCCGCCAGGGCCATCACCTGCGCCTTGGAGACCATCGGCACGCTGTCGAAGTCGAATGTGGCCAGCGTCTTGCCGGCCGGCAGGCGCGCCTCGGCGAGATGACGTTCCATCCGGCGCCGACCTCGATCGACCATCTCGTGCTCTGCCAGTGCCGCCAGGAAGCGGGCTGCCGGCCAGCCCTCCTTGTCGGATTGCTCGGCGAGTTTCGCCCACATCAGCTTGATGCCGGGCAGGCGCAGCTCGCTGAGCAGCAGCTCGACGCGCGCGGCGTCGATTGTGTTTGTTGTGCTCATGCTGCGACCTCCAGGTTGGAGGTCGGCTCGACGGCATAGATAGATGCCAGCTCGTCGTAGGCGCTGAGCGGCACCAGCTCCACCTCGATCACCGGCACCGATCCCGGGCTTGGCCCGAACTGCTCGCGTAAGCTCGTCAGATCCGGCAACCGGCCGGCATCGAGGTCGGCGTCGATGACCTGCGCCAGCTCGGCTTCGCAGGCTCGGTCGTACGCCAGCGCCAGCAACTCGACCGTCACCTTGCACGCGCGCTTGTCGCCGACGTCCGCGCATAACGCCTCGAAGGCCTTGCGGAAGGCCGGACGCGGGAACAACTGGTCGCGGTAGACCAGATTAAGCAAGGCCATCGGCTTCTTGCGCAGTGCGTGGATGACGTGCCGATAATCGACGACGTGGCCACCTTTGTCGGCAGATGGTTGTCGTCCTCGCCGAAGGGTCATCATCGGCGTCGAGCCCAGGAAGCAGTCGAGCCTGTCGTCGTAGAGGTGGACGCGCAGGCGATGGCCGATCAGCCGTGACGGCGCCGTGTAGAACACGCGGCGCAAAATGAAGCCGCCGCTCGACGTCACCGTGACGACCTTCTCCTCGAAGTCCGCCGTCCGGCGCTTCGGAAGCTGGGTGAGGTGCGGCCGTTCCAGCTCGATCCGCTTGCGGTTGTTGGCATTCTGACGGCCGACGATCTCATCGACGAACCGACGGTAGGCGTCGAGGGTATCGAAGTCCCTGCTGCCACGCATCAGAAGGGCGTCCTCCAGTGCTTTCTTCAGATGACCATGCGGACCCTCGATTGAACCGTTCTCGTGCGCGACGCCGGGGTTGTTGCGCGACGGCGTCATGTCGTAATGGCGCATGAGCCCCTGGTACCGCTGCGTCAGGTCTTCCTGAGCGTCGCGGTCCAGATTGCAGAACGCCGCCGACAAGCTGTCGCTGCGGTGCTCTTGCGGCACGCCGCCGAGCGCCCACAATGCATTCTGCAAGCCCTCGGCCAGCGCCACGAAGCTTTCCCCACCGAGCACGACATGGGCGGCAGCGAACCCGGAGAATGCGAGCCTGAAGTGATAGAGCCGATGCGCCAGCACGACGCCGGCGACCATCACGCCGAGTGCACTCGTATCCGTGAAGTCGGACAGGCCGAGCCGGCCGGGCGGGTGCTCCTGGCGGAACATCACATCCTGCTCCGGCCCGGCCAGCGCCCGCCACGTTCGCATGCGCCGTTCCAGCGTACGCCGGATGCCGGGGCTGATCTGGGGATAGCGACGGCGGATCTCGGCCAGGACCGCGATGGCGCGGATACCGGGTGCTGCCTCGAGGATAGGCAGAATCTCGGCGTCCCACACATCGGCGAGCGGATCGGGCCGGCGCCGGGCACGCGGCACCTTCTTCTGTGACGGCAACCTCGGATCGCCTTCGATCCGATAGGCGGTCGCCGTCGAGAAGCCAGCCTTGGCAGCGGCGATCGCTGTGTCGTGGGTTTGTCGGGAACACATATACAGCCTCATCTGGTGGTCGGTGATGTGGAGGCCGGGCAACTGCTGATCCCTCGATGTTGAGACGAATCAGCAGCTTCACCCGGTCGCTCACAACCGCCAGACGTGACTTGAAAATCGCGCCGCCGGCGCTGGACTGCCGTCGGTCGGGCTACGCCCTCCCTCCGTCACCCCAGCCCCGGCGCATTCTCACCCTGATTGACGCTGCCCTCGCACCTTGATTGTCGCGCCGCAGGCTGGCCTGGATCGAAGGCCGAACCGCGCCCGCATGACGGCCGAGCGGCCGTGATCGCCGCATCGACCCGCCGAGATGCAGCCAGACAGCCGCCGTCACACCGCGCAAACCGCATGCCCGACCGCATCCCGCCCCTTCATCGACGATGCTCCCTCACCAAAGCTTGGGTTCTTCGAGGTGCCCACATGGCTGCTTATCTAATGAATTCAACACCTTCACCCCATCAACGGTAGGGTCCGAGTTGAATGCTGATTCACAGCTCGGAGAGCAGTAGCTCGACGCGGGCCGCTTCGATGCTGCTGCCGGTCATGCCGCGGCCTCGCTGCTGCAAGCCAGCTCGACGACCTGGACGGCGGCAAGCTCGTCATAGGCCGCGAGCGGCACGAGATCGACCGCGACATCGGGGAGCGCTGCCGCATCGGGGGTGAAGCGTGCGCGCAGCCGGTCGATCCGCGGCAAGCGACCGGCGTCGAGATCGGCCTC
>CAMDFO010000117.1 GCA_945897515.1 Rhodoplanes serenus
GCTGCCGCGGCAGCGCTTCCCGCACGTGAACGACTGGTACGAGCGCATCATGGCGCGGCCGGCGGCCAAGCTCGTGTACACCGACGGCCTGGAGGAAACGCCGCCGCGCCCGCCGAAGCGTTCGGTCGCGGGAATTACCGCGGCTCATATCGGCGCCGCGGGCGCATAGATTTTATGCGGGACCGCGCGCCGGACCGTCCGCTCGCGATCGGCACGACGCCGCCGGGCACCATGATGTTTGCGCTCGGCAAAACGCTGACCAAGGCGCTCGCCGACGACAGCATCGCGGCCGAGGCGCGTCCGTACGGCGGCACCGGGATTCTCATTCCGCTGGTTCAGAACGGTGAGCTCGACCTTAGTTTTTGCGGTACGGGCGACCTGTACGATCAGTTTCACGGCGTCGGTGCATCGGCCGGCCGCGCTAGCCCCGATGTCCGCGCGATCGGGGTGCTGTTTCCGAACCGCTTCGCGTTCTTCGTCAGACAGGATTCGCCAATTCTAAGCCGAAGCGATCTCGCAGGCCGTCGCGTGCCCTATGGCTTCGACGACATGCCCACCGTCAGGGCCAATGTCGACGCGCTGCTGGCGAACGCAGGACTGACCGCAGCCGACACAGTGGCGGTGCCGGTACGCAACCTGATCGACAATGTCGACGCGCTGATCGATGGCCGCGCCGACGTTGCCTTCTTCGCGCTCGGCCAGCCCAAGGTGGCGCAGGCCCATGCGGCGGCCGGCGGCATTCGGTTTCTTCCGGTCGATCCCGATCCGGCCGCGGTCGCGCGGCTTCGAGCGTTCATCCGCACCGGCTATGTCGGCATGGTCGCGCCGGCGGCGGATCTTCCGGGGGTCGCCGCGCCGATGACGGTGGCGCAGTACGACGTGGTCGCAGTGGTGAATGCCGCCATGCCGGCGACGCGGGTCGTATCGCTGCTGCGCACCCTGGTCGGACGGCGGGCCGACATGGTTTCCGGCATGCCGTTGTTTCGCGACCTCGATGCCGGACGGATGCACCAGGCATTCGACGTGCCCTATCACCCGGGCGCTGTCGCCTATTACGGAGAGAGGGGATTTGGCCAGGCCAGCGTGCCGAGCTAGCTCCGCGCGACCGCCACATTCGTCCAAGCGGCGAATGCGTCCAGCACATTGCCAAGGACTTGTGCATCGGTGCGGCCGCTGCGTGCCGGCACATGAAACGAGTGATCCGCGTCGTCGAAAAGCTTTAAGGTCGCGCGTTCGCCAAGCTCGTCGCACAACGGTTCAAGCTGATCGAGCATCGCAAGCGCGTCTCGCGTGCCTTGCAGGAACAGCATGGGCAATTTCACGTCGAACAGATGCTTGCCGCGGTCGCGCGATGGCTGTTTTGCGGGATGCAGCGGAAACCCCAGGAACGCGAGTCCGCAAACGCCCGGAAGCGGCGCGGCGGCTTGAGCCTGGGACGTCATCCGGCCACCAAACGATTTGCCGCCGGCGATCAGCGGAAGCTTCGGCAGCCGTTTCCCGGCTTCGGCCATGGCGGCGCGGACGGCGGCGTGCGCTAGCTTGGGCGGGTCGGGCCGCTTGCTGCCGCGTTCCATGTAGGGGAACTGATAGCGCAGGGTTGCGATGTGACGTTCTGCGAGCCCGCTCGCGACGGCCGCCATGAATGGATGGGCCATACCGGCTCCTGCGCCATGCGCGAACACATAGCAGGCCCGCGGCCGTGGCGGCGTTTGCAGCAGCCCGGAGACGCGGGTGGCAGCATCAACCGTGATCGTGACAGGCTCCGCACTGGCCGAGGACATGATTCCGTTCCGCGATGGTCGTCGCGCGGATCATAGCGCCTATGCCCCGCGTGCGCCGATCCAGGTTCGGCACTATATTTCCCTAAACTAGCCGCCGTGCCTCTGCGCCCCCGCGCTGCTTTGGACAGGAGCCATCGATGTGCCGAAATATCCGCACGCTGTTCAATTTCGAACCGCCCGCGACCGAGGATGAAATCCACGCATCCGCATTGCAGTTCGTCCGCAAGCTGAGCGGGTTCAACCGGCCCTCGCAGGCGAACGAGGCGGCGTTCAACCGGGCGGTCGAGGAGGTGTCGGACGTGGCCCGGCGGCTGCTGCAATCGCTGGAAACCACAAGCCCGGCGCGCGACCGCGAAGTGGAGGCGGAGAAAGCCCGAGCCCGGGCCAGGGAGCGGTTCGCGTAGCCAAGTACCGGCCGCAAGCTGCGATCCTTAACATCCGGAACCGGATACAAAGCAAGAACTTTTAGTCAAATTGTCTGTTTCCGCTGGACGCTGTCGGTACCCATCGGGGACAATCTCGGTTTGCGGTCGTCCCGTCGTGCGTGTGGAGTTTCCAATGGCGCCCCGTCCTTATTGGAAGGGCTACCTCAAGCTGTCGCTTGTGGCGTGCCCGATCGCGATTTACACGGCGACGACCAGCAGCGAGCGGGTGTCGTTCCGACAGATCAACAAGAAGACCGGCAACCGCCTGCGTCAGCAGCTCGTCGACGACGTGTCGCGCGAGGTGGTCGACGCTGCGGACAAGGGCCGTGGCTACGAGGTCGACAAGAACGTCTACATCATGGTCGACGACGAAGAGATCGAGGCGTTGCAGGTCGAGAGCAATCACACGATCGAGATCGACAGCTTCGTGCCGCGTGCGCAGATCGACGAGCGCTATCATGACAGCACGTATTACATCGCGCCCAACGACCAGGTCGGCCGCGAGGCGTTCGCGGTGATCCGCGAGGCGATGCGCGGCAAAAGCATGGTGGCGCTCGGCCGGATCGTCCTGGCCAAGCGCGAGCGCGTCATCGCGCTGCAGCCGTGGGACAAGGGCCTGCTCGGCACCACGCTGCGCTATGCCTACGAGGTCCGCAGCGCCGGCGAGTATTTCGACGAGATCCCCGAGACCAAGATTTCGAAGGAGATGCTGCAGCTCGCCGAGCATATCCTCAACAGCAAGGCCGGCGATTTCGATCCTGCCTCGTTTGTGGACCACTACGAGGAAGCCGTGGTCGAGATGCTGAAGAGCAAGCAGGCGGGGGTGCCCGCGCCGAAGCAGAAGGCGGCAGCTCCTGCGTCGAACGTGGTCAACCTGATGGATGCGCTTCGGCGCAGCATCGCGGCGGAGACCGGAACCGCGGCGAAATCCTCCGGCAAGACCAAGTCGAAGGGCAAGCCGGACGACATCCGGCGGCAGCCTCAGTTCAAGTTTCCGATCGAGGGCGGTAAGGCCAAGCAGGCGAAGGCAGCGCCCGCGGCGGTGGCGGCTCCGAAGGCCAAGCCGAAGCGGAAATCGGCGTAACAGCGGCCTTTCCAGTTCGTCATTCCGGGGCGCGCCGAAGGCGCGAACCCGGAATCCAGATTTCACACGTGGCTCTGGATGCCGGGCTCG
>CAMDFO010000118.1 GCA_945897515.1 Rhodoplanes serenus
CGCGATCGAGGCGGGGGCCGAGGACGTGGTGTCGAATGAGAACGGTCACGAAATCTACACCACGCGCGAGTCGCTGGCCGAGGTCGCCAAGGTGCTGGAAGCGAAGTTCGGCGAGGCGCGCAGATCGGCGATGATCTGGAAGCCGCAGAATGCGGTCGCGGTGGACGACGAAGCCGGCGAAAAGCTGTTGCGCCTGATGGAAACGCTCAACGAGCACGATGACGTTCAGAACGTCTATGCCAATTTCGAAGTCTCCGACGCGCTGATGAGCAAGATGAGCGCGTAGTGCGCTGTCGAGGCCGCGCCCCGCACTCCGCTGTCATCGTCCGCGAAGGCGGACGATCCAGTCCCCCACCAGGTTTGCCATGTCGCTACAACTGGATGCCCCGCTTTCGCGGGGCATGACAACGTGTGGATCGGTCATCGGTACGCGTCCAGAAAATTAGGCACCGCGATCCAGTCCATCATCGCGCCGTCGTCCTGCAACAGCGCGTGCATGCGGCGGTCTTCCTCGGTCTTGAGATCGACGCCCATGTGCGTGCCGAGCTTGCGGCTGTGCAGCACGATGGTGTTGCCGATCGGCTGGCGCTCGGCGTTGTAGGCTTTGAGCGCCGCGTCGATGTCGTCGTGTGAATCCAGCGCCTTGGCCAAAGCCTCCGCGTCGTTGCCGGCCTTGGCGACGCCAAAGCCCATGTGCGGTCGCGGGTTGGCCGCCGCGTCGCCGGTCATGGCGACGCGGCCGAACACGATCTGCGGCGCGGTAAAGTCGTAGATCGGCGTGATGAATGGCTGCGGTATCTTCATCGCGCAGTCGAGCATCACCTCCGGCATGATGTCGCGCGCGTCGGCGTGCATCTGCGCGATCAGATCTTTTCGGATGAGTGGCGGCGGCACCGAGAATTCGTGCTGCACGCCACGCTCGTCGACGTTCATCGCCCGCAGCGTCGCGGCGTCGGCCACGCGATACCAGATGAAATTATAGCGCCGGTGGCCGGGCCGCAGGTCTTCGTTGAAGCCCGAAATCGGGTAGGTGATGACCTCCTGGCGCGGCGGCAGGTAGAACACGAAGTACGGGAAGATGTCCTTCAGCGTCTTCGGCGCGAGATCGGCCTCGTTGATCGTGCCGCGCCAGATGTAATAGCCGGCATAGATCGGCTGCAGCTCCGGGGCCACCTGTCCGCGCACCGTCGAGCGCACGCCGTCGCCGCCCACCAGGATGTCCGCTTCCTCGACGCGGCCGCCGTTGAAATGGACGCGCACACCGCCGCCGTCCTGCTCGACGCGCTCGAAGGACCAGCCAAGATGGTAATGCGCGGGATCGATGGTGGCGCGCAGCAGCCGCTGCAGCCGGTCCCATGACGTGAGAATTTGCCGCAGCGGCCGTTCGGCGATGACGCGGCCTTCCCGGTCGAGCGCGATGCGTTTCTCCACCTCGATGCCGAGTTCGCGGGTGCCGGCGCCGCTCGCCTCCAGCGCATGCAGCAATTCTGGGTGCGTGGTGATGCCGGCGCCGCGGCCGACCAGCTCCACCGGCGAGCGCTCGTACACGTCGCACTGCCAGCCGATCTGGCGCAGGAACGCGGCGGTGAACAGGCCCGACATCGAGCCGCCGATGATGATGGCGCGGCGGTTGCGGCTTTTGGGGGATGGTCCCGGCATGGTCGGCGCGGATGCTAATCCATCGGTTGGCTCAACGCAGCAACGGATCGAGCACCGGCAGACTGAGGATCGCCGCTACGGTGATGATGAGATAGGCGATACGCCGGTAGTGCTCGTCCGACGTGCCGTGGAAGAAGCGCGCGCCGATGGCGATCCCAAGGATGTAGGGAATCGCCAGCAGCAGCGAGAGCGCCAGCAGGTCGGCGGTGAACAGGCCCTGCGACCCGTAAGCCACCACCAGCGAACCGCCGAGCAGCGTGAAGAACGCCATGAGGTTGGCGCGCATCGATGTGGCCGTGCTGGCGCCGCCGCCGAGCCAGTAGATGATGACGGCCGGTCCCGCGATGCCGACTGCGCCCGCGCCAAAGCCCGCGAACAACCCGACGCCGGCCGTCGCCGCCATATGCGGTCGTCCGTGGTAACGCCATCCGGACGCGAGCATCGCCAGCAGCCCCAGAGCCAGCACGCATATTCCCCAGCGCAGCGCGACGGGATCGACCACCAGCAGCGCCCAGGTGCCGAACGGCACCGCGACCGTCGCCGCGATCCAGATCGGCAGCACCTCGCGCCAGGTGCAGCGGCGGAATTCGCGCACTGTGAACGGTGCGCTGCTGAAAAAATCGATCAGCAGCAGCGTCACCGCGGCGATGCGCGGCTCGTACACCGCCGCAACCAAAGGCATGTAGATCAGCGCCGAGCCGAAGCCGGAAAAGCCGCGCACCAGCCCGGCCAGCGCAGAGATGCCCATCGCCACCCACAGGCGGCGGTCGGCAAGCGCCGCGGCAAAGGTCGCGCTATCGGGAAGGTCGATCACAAGAAGCTCCGGCCGTGGTTGTTTAGCAGCCTATGTCCTGCGCCGCGATGTTATGTGCGTGGGACAGTCATGCGGCGGTTCTAGGCGGCGCGGCCCGGCGGGGCTATCAAAGCCGGATGGGTCTCCCGATTCGCATCCTCGGCATCGATCCGGGGCTCCGCCGTACCGGCTGGGGCCTGATCGACGTTGACGGCAACCGGCTGATGTTCGTCGCCTGCGGCTCGGTGGCGACCGCCGACAAGGCCGAACTGGCGGCGCGGCTTCTCCAAATCCACGACGGACTCGCAAAGGTGATCGAGGATTATCGGCCAGCCGAGGCAGCGGTCGAGAACACGTTCGTCAACGCCAACGCCAACGCGACCTTGAAGCTCGGCCAGGCGCGCGGCGTCGCAATGCTGGTTCCCGCGCGCGCCGGCATCGCGGTTGCCGAATATGCCCCCAACATGGTGAAGAAGACCATCGTCGGCGCAGGCCATGCCGGCAAAGGCCAGATCGGCATGATGATCGGCGTGCTGCTCCCGAAGGCCGATCCCGCGAGCGAGGATGCCGCCGACGCGCTGGCCATCGCGATCTGCCACGCGCATCACCGGCAGAGCGTGGCGCTTCGGATTGCTGTGCTGGGATAAACCTCGGCGTCATTCCGGGACGGCGCGCAGCGCCGGGCCCGGAATGACGGCAGTTATGAAAATCCGAACAGATCGGCGTCAACATCCGGCTGGCCGGTGAGCCCGCTGCTGATGATGTCGGCGGCGATGCGCGAAAAGGTGGTGCCGTTGCCGCCGTAGCCCAGCGCGGCCCAGCAGCACGGCATTCGCGGAATGCGTCCGATCCTCGGCAGTCCGGTGTCGCTGGAGCCGAACGATCCGCACCAGGCGAACTCTGCCG
>CAMDFO010000119.1 GCA_945897515.1 Rhodoplanes serenus
CCGCTGCTGCTCGAAATAGGCCCGCCGTATCTCGCCGATCTTGTCCACGCCGACCATCCCCCAACACCCTTCCCGGCAAAAGGAAGGGACGCTGACACACAGCGTTAGAGGGGGTCAGAATTGGACGCGAAAACCGCCCCTCAGGGGGCCACTATTGCGCGCGATTTTACAGCCGACGGGCTCTCGGCCATCCTTGGCCAACCCGTTGATCGAATTGCCGAGGTCGAGCACCGCATCGATGTGGAGCGGGGGCTGGGAGCCCTCGACCAGGGGGAGCGTTTGCTCGCCGCCGCGCTTTACCGGGGATCAGCCCACCAGCTTGCCCGGGGTGGGTTTGGCAGCCGCAGCGGCCTCTACCGCCGCACCCAAGGTCTTCGCCTGACGCTGCTCACCGCGGGGTTGGGACGGATCGCGAATGGCGTGGGTAGAGGCTAGTTATGGGCAACTTCAAACCTATTCCCGCGCCGTGGCCAGGGATCCAGCCAACGGTCCAGCTCCGCCTCGCGGAAATCGAATTCTGCGCGTGGCTTGGCCAGGCCTCGCCCGGTGACACCATCGAATATCACCGCGGCTTTCTGGCGATGGACGCCAGCCATCACTACGCAACGCTGCCAGATAAAGAGCGCCGTGAGCTCGGCCGCCTCGCGCGCCGCGCCTGGTGGGCGGCTGAACGTCAGCTCGTCCATCTCGTTCAGCGCCGCCACGCCCTGAACGACTTTTCATATCTGGCGATTGCACGCCCAAGGCCCAACACAGCCCCGGCATCGCTGTCGTCTTTGCTTTTGTCGGAGGTCGCGTGATGGACCCCACCGTTAGCCCCGCAACGGGCCACGACATCAAGGGCCAGGATCTGCCGACCCTGATCGATCGCGCGGCGGCCGTGCTCGCAAACGCCCGTGGGGCCGCCGAGATTTTGGAGGCCCGCGACCTGGCAGGCTTTGCATACGACATCGCCCGGCGTGCGGCGCGTCTGGCCACGGCCAAGAGGGCTCATGACGAACTGATCGCCGTTGCCCATCGCGCACAGGCTCAGGCTTTGCAAATCGAATCACAGGCCAAGATGCGCCTGGCCGATGAATACGATGCTGCACAGCAGCGGGGCGAGGTAGGTCAACCGACCGGGCGTCCGAAAGTCGTTCCAGACGAGAACGACTTATTGCCGCCGACTGCGGCGGAGCTTGGCCTCACGCGCAAGGAGATCCACGAGGCGCGCCTGGTGCGCGACGCGGAGGCAGCGGAGCCGGGCATCGTCCACCGCACTCTCAAGGAGCAAATGGAACGCGGCGATGAGCCGACCAAGGCGGCGCTGCGCAAAATGGTCGTGGACGCCGCGATGCGCGGCCTGCGCGGCGGTGGTTCGAAGAAGCGAGCCCGCAACCCGCTCCACGAGCCCAATCTCGCCTTCGACGCCAGCGCCGGCATCGACGGCTGCTGCGTGAGGATCACCGACTACCTCGAAGCCCACGGCGCCCGGTTCATCCTGTCGGGTTGCCTCGACGCCCCCATGCTCGAAAGCAGTGTCGCGAAGATGACGCGCGGTCGAGACGCCCTCAACACCATCCTGGAGGCCGCAACTGCTCAATCAAACACCTGACTTCGCGCATCATGTCTGGGAGGCCGTCGACCGTGTTGGCCGCAGCGCCCCGCGCATCGCCGACGGCATCCTGAGGTCGATTTTTCCCAACACGGCCACCGCCGCCGAGACCGAAGGGGCGGCCCGGATGCTCCGCAACGGCTGCATCGCGGAAGTGAAGCGCGTGCTGCACAGGCCGGGCAACGGTATCGACCAGGCCGACTTCGGCGAGATCGACGCGGCGTTCCTGCCGATCGTCAAGTCGCTGCAGCGGCCGAGCTACTTCGTGCCCGAGCGCGACGAGGAGGTGCTGATCGGAGAGCTGATCGCCAGTCCCACCGAGCTCAACTCCGCCCGGCGGTTCATGCGCCGCAAGGGCATGGAGTGCCTGGCCGAAGCCGAACGGCTCGATCGTCTCTACGGCGCGGTCGTGAGCCGCGCCGATGCCGCTGCGTCCGTTGCATTGGCCTTGCCGATCATCGCGACCACGGACCGCCCGGGATCGCTGTCGTCTTCGGAGGTCGCATGATGTCGAACAACATCCCAAACCGTCCCCATCTCCATGACATCGGCACCATGCCGATTGGCGACATCGTCAAGCTGCCCGCCGAGCATCTGGCGCTGTTGCAGGAAGACGCGATCGCCAATCTGGAGGCCGCCAAGCGGCTGAAGGACTGGATCGACGGGGCCATAACCCAGCGCTACGCCGCGCGCGCCCTCAATGAGCGCCACGCTGAGCACAAGGATACCGGCACCGTCCGCTTCCTTGATGACACCATCACGGTGATCGCCGATCTGCCCAAGAAGATCGACTGGGATCAGGCCCTGATCGGCGACGTGGTCGAGCGCATTCGGGCCGCCGGCGAGGATCCCGCTGAATCCGTCGAGATCAGCTTCAAGGTCCCCGAGCGCAAATACACGGCCTGGCCCGAAAGCATCCGCGCGACGTTCGCGCCGGCTCGCACGGTCAAGACCGGCAAACAAACCTTCCGTCTCACCATCAGCAACGAGGGCCGATAATGTTCAACACGTCCAAGCTAAAAAGCGTCCGCAAGCAGCACGCAACGCTGCAGGCATTGCCTGACACGATCCACATTCCCGCGATTGGGCGCAGGGAGGAGGTCGCCAGCAAGCCGGTCGATGACGCAACGCTCGACGATCTCGCCTTCGCCGTGCGCGGCGTTGAGGTTGAATTCAACGAACTTGGTGATCGTCTCCATGCCATTCGCAAGCTCTACAGCCTCGCCCGCCAGTCCGGCGCCCTTGGGGCGGACCGGGCGCTTGACGCAATCACCAGCAATGCAGGAGGCCGCTAATGGCTCTGCGCATTGTCAGTGCCGACGAAAGGCTGGCCGAGCAGCGCGGCATCAAGGCCTGCATCTTTGGCAAAAGCGGCATGGGCAAGACGTCCTTGCTCTGGACGTTACCGCCGCAGACGACTTTGTTCGCCGATCTCGAAGCGGGCGATCTGGCTGTCAACGACTGGCCGGGCGCCACGGTGCGCTTGCGGACCTGGCCTGAGTGCCGCGATTTCGCAGTGTTCATCGGGGGGCCTAATCCCGCGTTGCGCGACGA